>JBFFOM010000040.1:0-28552 GCA_041574455.1 Woeseiaceae bacterium
CCCAAGATTCCGTCGACAAATTCTTGAAAATCCAGGTTGAAAATAAATCGCTCGCTTTCCCACGCCCAGCGCATGTGCCGGGCTCTTCTTTCAGCATCATCGACAGTCTCAGCCCCGAGAGCGTTGCCGGCGTATATTGATATTTCCTGAACTACAGCGTCGTAAAGAGCCGGGTCCAGGGTCCCGTTGAGATGCTGACGGTGCACGTTCGACCATATGTGAAAAAGTGAACGCCACATTGCGAGCATCTGTACCCGATCCTTGGGCAGTGCATCGTTGGGGTTTTCTGCATTGGCGACCATCGCTTGTGCAAGTTCTGGACTTGATGCAATCATAGAATTGTGTTCCCGAAAGGCTTCCTTCACGGCTGCATTGGTCGCCGAACGGGTGGCAATAGAGTTTTGCCTTACCTCGATGCCAACGAATATCAATGAAGCAACGAGCGCAAGTAGGCCCACTGCCTGTATCCAATCATTCAGTTTTGCCGAATCCACAATTCGCACTCCATCCACACAAACCTGAGATGCAGGGCAGGACATCTGTTTCGCAATGACCGCTTTGGGTCATTTCCAGCCGTTGAGTATACATCGTGGACAAGGTCTTCTTTCGGGCGGACAGCGGCCACTCAAAAGCATATTTCTTGGCAGCTCCAAACTAAATGCAATTGACTGTCAGCTTCGCTCAATTGCGGCCGTTCAGATCGCTCGATATTGAGTAAATCGAAGAGCCGCTTTCGGCCAGGGGCCGCCGCTCAGGGCAGTGTCTATCCTGACGCGTTGCGCTAGCGTTCGAGAGGCCCAGTGCGCAGGTGGCTTAACGGCAGTCGATCAACTTCTGCCAATACGGCCGCCAACTGAGCTGCGGCGTGTTCGACAAGTAGTCGGCCGCGCTCCGCATCCGCATCGCGAGCGTTTCCTACGACACCGGCCGGGTTCAAGTCCTGTGCTTGCCATGCGATCGTCGCAGTTCCAGGGAGCTGTTCGAACTCTTTAGTAAGACCAGCCATCGTGGACTGAAAATTCTCGGCCTTGCTCATATTGACGAGATCGGGCCGCAAATAGAGCATGCGCGATGTCTCCACGCTACCGCCGTGAATTCCGTATCTTCTTTCCTCCGCGGGAAACAGGTTGCCAGGCACGTCTGAACTGAGATTCGCGATAATCACGAGCATGTCCAGCTTTTCGCGTATCTCACGAGCCACAACCGGCAATATGCGTTGATTCCCACCGTGACTATTGAAGAAGACAAGTTTGCGGATTCCCGCACGATGGACGGACTCTGCGATCTCAGCCCACAAACGCTGCACCGTCTCTGCACTAAGGCTCAGAGTGCCGGGAAAAGCGGTGTGCTCGTTCGCTTTTCCTACTGGCATCATTGGGAGCACAGTTACTGGCAAGTCTTCGGGCAACAATTCCAGCATGCTTTCGATGACCGCCTGATTGGCGCAGGCGTCGGTACATACAGGGAGGTGAGGCCCGTGCTGCTCGATGGATGCAATTGGTAGTACCGCAATCACCTGGTCGGTGTTGAGGGCAGCAAACTCCTCCGTCGTCATTTCTTGCCAATAGCGCCTTGGAAGATACTTGTTGTTGTCAACAATCGTTTCGGCGGCGAAAGCCTTATCGGTTTGCTGATCATCTGGTGATGCGGAATACGCCTGATTACAGAAAACCGCAATGGTCAGCCATACGGCCAGAATATGAGCTTTTGCAATGCGCATTTCTCCTCCTGTTCTGACCGCAAATGGCCAGAAACGATGATTGGTTCCATGATCTCTTGCCATCTGACCATTGGATTTTGGACTGCGCAAGAATGGCAATGATTGTTAGACAACGTTGGTTCTCCAGCCAACATCTGCTTTGGGTTGCGGCCATTCTAGCTCAAACCAGGCGAACGACTGGTTTCGGCCAAAAGCGGTCGCCCATTAGCTAATGGTCGTCCCCCCAGAAAAGCATGGTGCGCAGCAAGCGGAGCTGTGTTGCGATGTTCCGTGCGCCGGTGTTCTGGATCAAACCCGGGCCAAGTACTTCTGCAGCCAGCCGCATGGATTGTGCGACAATTCCATTTCTGCGCCGCGGGCAAATTGCAAAGGAGGTTCTGAGCATGCGGGATCCAGTGGGAGAGCTTCTAGGACACTTGTTGTCTTTCCTCGTCGGGATCTGCCTCCTGATAATCAGCTTCCTGTTTTTGCCTTTTGTGGTCTCTGCGCGCGAAGCGCGACGCAAGAGGCAAGGAAAAGTCATGTCCGCGAAGGCAGATGACCTTGGCCTCGATTTCTCTGGGAAGCACGATACAAGTCTGCCCAACACGCTGATGCACCTTGACAGCCTCGCTCGTGTCGAGGGATCCAAGCGCTTTGCCTTTAATGTCATGGAGGGAAAAATTGCGGGCCGTCGGGTCGTTCTGTTCGATTATCACTACGCTACTTCTGGCGAGTGGTGGTGGTCTCCGTCCTGGGCAATCCCCAACTACGTCTCGATCGTCGTTGTGCGGCTCGAACAGAAATTTCCCGAATTGATCATCGGACCGGAAGGCGGAGGCCTGTTCAGGATGATCGCGGAGGCGTTTGGTGCTGGCGACATCGATTTTGAGTCTTACGAATTTTCCGAGCGCTTTGATGTCCGCAGCAACGACAAGAAGTTTGCCTACGATTTCTGCAATTCAAAGATGATTGAATACTTGCTTGACAAAGGGAAAGTGTCCCTCGAGGTTGATCAGTCGTCACTTGCAATGGGCTTCGAAGAAATGCACGACGTCAACCGTATCGGAGACCGCCTCAAAACGCTGCTCGATATTCGTGACTTGATACCCAATTACCTGTTCGCAAGCCCAAGTGGTTGAGACACCTGTGGCGTCCTATATCGTTGTTGCGACTTTCCTGGTTTTCATCATCTACATTGTCTCGATCTACAACGCATTGGTGCTATTGCGCAATCACATTAGTGATGCGTGGAGCAACGTCGGTACCGAACTCACGCGTCGCTACGAACTGATCCCGAATCTCGTAGCCGCCGTCAAAGGCTATGCTGCCCACGAACAGGAAACACTGAAGCGCGTCATCGAGTTGCGCAATTCATGTATCGCTGATAACGGCAGCGTCGGTCACCAGGAAGCCACGGAAAAATTCTTGGTCGGTGCTATGCAATAACTGCTGGCGCTGGTCGAGAATTAGCCTGACCTCAAAGCAGATCAGCATTTCCTTAAACTGCAGAAGGAACTGATTAACACCGAGGATCGCATCCAGGCAGCGAGACGGTTCTACAACGGGAATGTTCGAGACTACCGCAACTTGCGGGAAGCGTTCCCGAGTAACCTCGTCGCCAGCAACTTCGGCTTCGAGGATAGTGCTTTCTTCAATGTCGAGCCTTCAGTACGCGTAGCGCCTTCTGTTGACGTGACCTGATGTTGACCAGATAAGAGCGTTACGGAACACCGATACCACCTGATTCCAATTACTCCCGATCAGGTGATCGCCTTCGCCAGCGGGTCGATATCACTTAAGCGATCATTCTAGCCAAGAATCAGCCAGGGGTTACTTTGGGCCAAAAGCGGTCGCTTACTCCAGGGCAGATTTGACCGTCGGGTCGGCGAGTATCCGGTCAACTTCCTCAGTGAATTGCTGGCGAGGCTCCGCTACGCCAAAAGCGCGCCAATGCGGCGCATACGCTTTGATTTCTCGCTTGGTCGTTGTCTCGTAGAAGTCTGGATCAAGGAAGCCATTCTGGTACTGGTAATGCTCGTTATCCAAATCCGTGCGTCGCGTATAAAAGTGACTTCGCAATTGGGCTAGCTCTTCTGGCGAGGCAGTATCAGCCGTCAGATCCCCATCCAAATAATCGCCAAACAGCATCGCAGGCTTGGGATCCTTGGCCCACTCGCGCGTTGCACTGATGGCGTCAAGCGCCCGAGTTTGATAAGCCTGCGCTCTAAGAGCAGATTGGGTTTGCCTTAATTCAATTACGACAGCGAACAGTCCGCCGACAACTGCTATGAGTGCAACAAGTTCGGCGTAATCTTTCCAACTGGACGTATTCAATTAATCAATACCATTTGCTTGTCTAAGCCAGTGCTATTCTCGACGGCCACTATGGGTCAGTAGCGGACATTCTAGCCCAAATCTGGCCAACGGCAGCTAACGGCCAGAAGCAGTCATTCAGTTTACGCCATGCACGAACTAGACAAGAATAGGCTCAAGTCAAATCATGGGAGCAAATCTATGAAACTGAGAATATGGGTCGACATCGCCGAAATAACGGCCAGCCTTGCGGTCGTCGTCACACTCTTGTTGCTCGTTTTTCAGATCAGGGAAAGTGACCGGCAGGAACGCATACAAAACACGGTACGGATGGCGCAATGGGATGCTCAAATGTTTCTACAGTCTGATCAATTACCAGTGATTGCGGCGAAGATCGAAGAATCCGCAAATCCTGAATTCTTGCGTGAATTCAGAATACGATATGACCTGAGTATCGAAGAGGCGGGTATATGGAACAGGTGGGTATATTTGATATGGAAAAGCCTTGAAGCCGAATTCCTCTCTGTGGGACCAAGTGATCAACTTGCGCAGCACATTCGTCTGTCCGTAACGTATGATGATCAACGACTGGTGATCTTACCTGCGGTTACATCCGCAAATCCCCTATTCCACCAAGACTTCACCAGTTACGTCGACAGTTTGGTTGGTGACTTTCGTGGAGAATAGCCAGACGGTTTGATCATCGTGGGCTTTCTTTTGTGTCCGCAACGGGTCAATAGCAGTCAGTTTAGCTCAAATCACCTAGACGGCTGCTGTCGGCCAGAAGTAGCCCGTCAATGCTCTGTATATGAAGCTATCGCTTCGAGCAATTCACGGCTGCTCTGGTCGACTGTTTCCAGGATCCGAACCTGCCTAAGAGAGATCCTGCGGAGATCGCGAAGCAACGGTGGCAACTCACCCAGCCCGCGCAATAGTGGATACGGATCGTCGACGGCATCAAAATCGAATGCATTGAATCCTGTTTTCCTCACTGATTCATCGACTTCATTAGCAGCTCCGGCCACCGCCTCGGGTAGCCCGGTTACCTTGTCTTCAACCATCGAATAGTAATCAATGATTGCGGCCCTGAGCTTTGTGTCGTCAATGACTATGATGCGACCAGTAGCCAACAATTCGTCGTAGGTCCCTCGTCGGGGAACAAACGATCGGCTACGTACCGCATCCCAAACAGCATGTCCTTTCGAATAAACCCCTTCCTCGTGAACTGGTGTCGTAAAATCTGTTGCCTTGATAGTGTCTGAGAATGGAGGAATAGTCTCGGCGAGAGGATCGTTGAGCTCTATCAGTATTGACGTCGCCGCACGTGCCTGATCAAGAGAAACACTGATTGCAATCTCGACCTCCTCCAGATCCCACCGCAAGTCATCCTGGATTCGAGCAAGATATTCGCGCTCAAGTTGCCGATTGTTGCGATCCTCAGACCAACTATCGACTGCCAGAGCGGCGAGGATACCAAGTACAATTACTACAAAGTCGCCGGCCCAGCGCTCGCCGTGCAATGCGAGTTGCTCTATTGATTTATGCATGTCTCAGTGAGTTCACGTAAAGCACCTTTAAGCGGAGTGGCGCGATATTGCTGGAATGACGCAGGCCAAAGGGCAACTGACCGCTTCGGGTCAGTAGCAGCCCTTCATAGCAATACTAGCCCAATGCCTGCTTTTGCGGAAAAGCGATCGTTCAATGAGTTGCTCGCGGGCCGAAAGATAACGATTACAACAGATAATCCGCGACGACCTCCATGAGGTGATCCGACCAGCGCTCGGGAAACGGTTCTGTGAGTTCGACGGATTTCTCGAAATCCGGCAGGAATATCCGGTCGAGCAGTTGCTGCGCGTATTCCGGGTGTGACGTGGCGATATTCAGTTCCTTCATGGTGCGGAAGCTGAGCTTGTCCCAGTTGGCCGAACCGATGCACGCCCAGCCATCGAAGATTGCCGCCTTGACGTGCGACATTCCGGGATACAGGTACACGCGAATGCCGTGCTCGAGCAATGCGTTTGCCGCCAGCGCATTGCTTTGGTTAATCGGTCCGTGATTCCCGACCAGTGGCAAAATGACGCGCACATCAACGCCCCGTCGCCGCGCCTTGGCAAGTTCGTACAGCATCGCGTCGTCGGTGAAGTAAGCGTTCTCTATATAGATGTATTTCTTCGCGTTGCGTATCGCTGCACGTTGCGCATTGAAGATTTCCGCGTTCCCCGGCTTCGTGTGCAGGACCCGCATGGCCGCCCCAACCACCTCACCAGCTTCCTTCGAGCGCTTGGGCCGACCAAGCAGGACGCTCGCATCTCCCAACGGGCCCGCATGTTGCCACGCGCTTTCGAACTCGTTCGCGAGCACATCGACTACCGGGCCACGGAGTTCCGCCATGAGGTCATGCCACGAGTGACGATACTCCCGGCCGATGTTCATGCCGCCGGCATACGCCACCTTATTGTCGATGATGGTGGTTTTGACGTGATCGCCTGATACCAGCCACTGGGCCCTGGATTGGCGTACCTCGATATCTGAGCCTTCCTCGAGATATCGCCGTACTGACGCTGGCGCTACGTGCTCCTCAGGCATGCTCTCGTCATGCGTGCCGGTCGCCAGGGTTGTGCCAAAGCCGTCGAGCAACACGCGAATCCTGATTCCTTCATCAGCACGTTTGCGCAGCAAATAGCGCATGTACCCCGCAAAGTCATCATTGTCGAAAATGAACGTGCGAATATCGACCGAGTCAGACGCCGTCGAAATCGTGTCGCCAAACCGTACGAAGAATTCCTTCCCACCGACCAGGTATTCGATGGTTCCCGAGGTCGCTGCGCGCCCGGTTATGCGATCAAGTTCGGCTTCCCAGGCATCGAGGTTCATGCCGGGACCGTCGCTTATTTCAGGTATCGGCTGGGATTCGAGCGTCACCAGCCAGCTCGGCTGCACTACCTCTACGGCCGCGTCTTTGGCGACGAACAGCAATCGGTGCAGGGACGTTAACGGCCGGTTGATGAGGCTACCGAGGTTCCCTTGTCCCGTGAGAGCGAGCATCTGGAATTTCTGCAACCCACTGCTTGCCGAGCCACCTTCCGGGGGCGCCGGTGCATACCTTGTGAAGATGCCGATCGGATGCTCGCGGTCGATGTAAACGAAAGGCAATGAAAAGGCGCCTCCGTCACCGGTACTGAAGACGATGCGTCTGTCGTCGATCCCCTCCTCGGTAAGAAATGCCTCCAATACCGGTCGCGTCCTGACAATGAACTCCATGAAGTCAAACGTCTCGGCGACAACATAGTTCTCGGGTTTGTCGAAGAACAAGCGCGATTCGAAATTATTCATGTCGTTGTTGAAGAGGAAGTAGTCCTCTTCGCCAAAATGCATAACGATGCCGGTCATTTCGGCCTCAGGCAGTACCGAATCGAACGCTCGATCCATGAAGCGGTTCCACTGCTTGCTTGTCAGCAGCCGCGGCACGATCGGATCTTCGGGCAGTTCTTCCCAGCGCCTGGTTTGGTGATATTCGAGAGGAAGGATGAACGGTCCGGAGTAGTCGCCTTCCGGCCCCTCTATGAAGGTATTAAGATCAACTCGATCGGACCAGGTGCCGCCCGAATAGACGAGGCCATCTTCGCTTTCGTAGGCGACGAAAAACTCGTCAGTTCCTATATAAGCCTCGGTGGCTACGAGCGGATGCGTGATCGGTTCTTCGGCGAAACGCCCGGGCAGCATGTGAAGCTCGTCGTCCGAGATTGAACTCGCCGGCTGGCCGGCGCAGCCCACAATGAGGCCGGCTATCCCAATCAAGACGATTGTCCGTCGAACAAGGCACCCCATGCAGAAAGTATATCAACTGAATCAGTGTTTTGCGGGCATGCGCAAAATTGGCAGCGGGAGCATAACTTGCGCCTACCGCATTCGGGCCTGGCAGTTTTCGGCTACATAGCGACCGGTCGGGAAATCAGAAGTTAAAGACCCGGCAATTCGTCTTCGTCGAATTCGGGCCTCTCCTCAGCTGACTGAGGCAACTTCGCCATCGCCTCTTTGAGCATCTCGACGTGTTCGACCTCCTCGTCGCGCAGCTCGACGAACAGGTCCCTGATCACGGGGTCAGTGATGCCCGGCAGGGCCAGGTCATAGAAGTCATAAGCCTTTTGCTCGGCCGCGAGCCCGACGGCAAAGGCTTCCATGACGGACATGCCACGGTGCACGTCCCCCATGTCGGGTGCTTCGACGTCGAAGAGGTCGTCCAGCGTCAGCCGTGCCGGTTTGTCACCGAACAGTTTGTTGCGGCGTTCCTCGAGTTCCTGGCCGTGCTTGGCCTCGTTCTCGGCCATGCTGGCAAAGAAGGAGCCGGCGTCAGAGCCGCCGCTGTGACCGAACTGTGACGCGAACATCTGGTAGCGGTGGCATGCCTCCATCTCGATGAGCTTGGCGAGATCGAGGGCGTCCATCAGGTCGAGCTTGGACAGATCAAGGCGAGTGGACATGGGTCTGACTCCGAAGGTTCCTGAATATTGTGCAGAGGTTGACTGGAGCTCGATCCGACCTCAATCCGCACAAGCCGCAATGCGGCAGCCAAATGTCGAAATTCAGGTAGAATTAGCGGTCCGCTCGCTCGCGGCCAGGAACCATGTATACAGACTTTTTCGGACTGCACGAAAAACCGTTCTCGATAACGCCGGATCCGCGTTATCTGTTCCTGAGCGAGCGCCACGGTGAAGCACTCGCGCACCTCGTTTATGGCGTGACCGAGAGTGGCGGCTTCATTCAGCTCACCGGCGAAGTCGGCACGGGCAAGACAACACTGGTGCGGTCACTGCTGCTGAATCGTATGCCCGAAAACGCCAATGTCGCGGTCGTGCTGAACCCGCAATTGTCGGTCATCGAGTTCCTCGCAACGATCTGTGAAGAGCTGCACATCGAGGTCACCCATAACAAGGGCAGCATCAAGGCGCTGACCGACGCCCTGAATCAGCATCTCCTGGAAGCACATGCTGCCAATCGCCGGACGATCCTCGTTGTCGACGAGGCCCAGAATCTTGCGCCGGCTGTGCTCGAGCAGGTGCGCCTTCTCACCAACCTCGAGACGGCGAAACAAAAGCTCTTGCAGATCATCCTCATCGGCCAACCCGAGCTGCGGGAGCTCCTGGCACGCAACGACCTGCGCCAGCTCGCACAACGGATTACGGCGCGCTATCACCTCGAACCACTATCGCGCGAAGAGGCCGCGAGTTATATCGAACATCGCCTGAAAGTTGCCGGTGCGCTGGGCGAAGTCTTTGACAGCGGCGCAAAGAACGAGGTGTTCCGGCTGTCGCAGGGCGTGCCGCGCCTCATCAATGTCATCTGTGATCGCGCGCTGCTTGGCGCTTACGCCAACGACTCCCGTCATGTAGACGCACGGCTCATTCGCCTCGCGGCTGCCGAGGTCAAAGGCGAATTCGAGCGCCCACCCTGGCTCGGACGATTCGCTGCGGCCGCGGCGTTCGCGGCTGTAGCCTTCATTGTCGCCAGCGCGTGGTTCGTCACGCAGCAGGAGGCCCCGCCTGAGCCACAGGTACAACAAGCTGCTGTCGTCGAGGAGTACGAACCCGAACCTGTCGAGGAACCGCTCGTGGCGGAGCCGGACCCCGAACCTACACTCCAGGAAGAGCTGGCCCTGGCCGGCGACCTGACAACCGAGCATTTCGCGATGGCTGCATTATTCGAGGCCTGGGGTCTCGAGTACCTGAGAGGTGAGCGCAGCGCCTGCGAGCAGGCTGCCGCAGCGGGTCTCGCCTGTCTCTTCGAGCGCGCCTCCTGGGCAGCCCTGATGCAAATGGATCGCCCTGCTGTACTGACGCTGGTCGATGAAACGGGCATGGACCACGAAGTCGTGCTGCGGGCGATCACGGCCGATAATGCCGAGCTCTCGCTCGGTGGTGTTCACGTTTCGCACCCGGTAGGAGAAATTACCTCCGCCTGGTTTGGTGATTTCCTACTGCTCTGGCGCCCACCTACCGGGGCGCCCCTGGATCTTGCGGTAGGCTCTCGGGGGCCCGCTGTCGCGTGGTTGCGTAACAGCCTGGCGGCCATCGACGGACGTTATGCGAGCGGCGACATACCGTCGGATGTGTTCGACAACGAACTCGACAGCATTGTGCGGGACTTCCAGCGTGATCATCGTCTCGATGTCGATGGCGTTGCCGGCAAGCAGACACAGATCATCATCAACACACTGCTTGCGGTGGAGGGCACGCCGCGGTTGTCGTCGCCTCTGCTGGCACTGGACTAGCCGATGTCTTTCATTCTCGACGCCCTGAAGAAATCTGAAACCGACCGCCAGCAGCAAGGGTCCGCGGAGTTCGCCGGTATCCCGACGAGCAGCAGACGTCGGGAAGGCCCACCGGGCTGGCTGTGGCTTATTGGTGCGTTGCTAATCATCAACCTGGCCGTGTTGATTGGCCTCTGGCTGCGGCCGGATGTGGGAGGGCCCTCCGGCCCGACTCAAGTCGCGGCCCCGGGAGAGCCTGCAGGGGCGTCCGGTACTGCTGTAGACGTTGAAGACGCTCCCACAGAGAGCGCAACGACAGGGTCTTTCGCAAATCGCGTCGAGGCGGCACGTCAGAATGCGCCGGCACAACAGGAGTCAGCGGTCGATGAAGTCGCTGAGAAAGCGCCTGTTGCGCGGGTCACGATCGAACCAGCCACGGCATTGATGCTGCCGACCTACCAGGAGGTCCAGGCGCGCGGCTTGATTAACGCGGCCCCACTGCACGTTGACATCCACGTGTACAGCGAAACTGCCGACGACCGGTTCGTCTTCGTCAACATGGCGAAACACACGGAAGGCTCGCGCCTAAAGGAGGGACCAGTAGTTGAAGAGATCGTCCCCGAAGGCGTGATACTCGAGATGGATGGCACGCGCTTCCTGCTGCCACGGGACTAGGGAGCAAGTTTGACGGAGGAAGCGGCCAAGTATCTGGACGGCGACGCGCTCGCCGCAGCATTGCGTTCCGGCATTCACCGGGTGCTCGACCAGCAGGAACTTCTCAATCGCATCAACGTCTTCCCGGTCGCGGACAGCGACACGGGCACGAACCTGGCCCTGTCGCTCGGTGCCGCACTCAGAATCCTCAACCAGCCCGGTGAAAAGCACCTTGGCACGATGCTCGCGGGTATCGCCGATGCCTTGCTCGATGGCTCACGAGGCAACTCCGGCGCAATTGTTGCGCAGTTCTTCCAGGGAGTGAGCGACTCGGCAGGGGAACTCACCCGCTTTACGACGTATACGTTCGGCAAGGCGATCAACGCCGGCAATGACTACGCGTACGATGCGCTGTCCAAACCTCGCGAAGGCACGATCCTCTCGGTGATTGCCGCGTTCTCTCAGAGTATCCAGCACCAGGTGAACGTCGCGCGTGAGGGTGAGTTCCAGGCTGTCATTGGCGAAGCATTGCAGCGCACCGAGGAGGCGCTGGAGAACACGCCTAACCAGCTCGACGTACTCCGCAAGGCCGGCGTCGTCGACGCCGGTGCCAAAGGGTTTACCGAACTCGTCGCCGGTATGGCGGACTTTCTGATCGGCGGTGTCGAGGTACCGATGCCGGATGTGTCGGTAGCCCACGAGAGCGAACCCGTCGTCGATGTAGTCGAAGGCGATAACGAGTCACGCTACCGATACTGCACCGAGTGCATCGTGACGGGCGACGACATTAACCGACGCAAGCTTCGCGAGGCCATGTCGGAGCTTGGCGACTCCCTCGTCCTGGCGGGGACCAAGCGCAAGGCGAAGATACACATCCACGTCGACGAACCGGAACAGGTCTTCGAAACGGCGCGCAGGTTCGGCGACCTCAGTGCGGAGAAAGCTGATGACATGCATCGGCAGCAGCATGCGACACATGACCGGAAACGCCGTTTCGCCGTCATCGTCGACTCCGTGGCCGACATCAGTGACGAGGACATGGAGCGGCTCGACATCCACATGGTGCCGGCGCGTATCCAGTTCGGCGGTCACGGGTACCTCGACAAAGTGAGCATTACGATCGACGAATTCTATGACGAGCTTGCGAACAATCCCGAGCACCCGACAACGTCGCAGCCGGCCCCCGGTGACTTCCGGCGCCAGTTCCAGTTCCTGGCCAGCCACTTCGACGACGTCATCTCGGTCAATCTCACGGCGACGGTCAGCGGCACCTATGAGGCAGCCCGCCTGGCGGCCTCACGGACTGACGCGCCGGGGACGATTCACGTCGTCGACTCCCGCACCGGTTCACTCGCCCAGGGCCAGCTGGCCGTGCTCGCCGCCGAGTGTGCCGAACTTGGGATCGATGTCGACACGACGCTCGCGGCACTGCGCGAACAGATTCCCAGATCATCCGGATATGGCATCGTCAATGACATGCTGTATGCCGTGCGCGGCGGTCGCATGCCGGGCTGGGTCAAAGCAATTGCCGAGGCGTTGCGCCTCCTCCCGATTATCAGCATTACACGGGACGGACGGCTGACGCTGAGTGGCGCACTGTTCGGCCGGCGCAACCGTGTGGAGCGGTTCGCCAACTACGTTGCGAAGCGCTTGCCGAAAGGCCCGGTCGAGATCGGCATCGGCCACGCCATTTGCGAAGACGACGCCCTCGAGCTCGAGCGGCACCTGCGGCAGCAGGTCCCGGAAATCGAGAAGCTCGTCATAACCGGGCTCGGGCCGGGCATCGGTGCGCATGCCGGACCCGGGACGATCCTGGTCTGCTTCCGGCCGTGGGTGTCAGCTGAGGATATCGCCCGCCGCTAGAACCAGGTCCTCGCCCTCGTTACGCGCATTGTTGACGCGTCGATCAACGGGCCATGCCCGGAGCTTCGGCGTGATCGAGGCGACGTCGTCGAGCAGATCACTGGAGCCCGCCAGCCACTCGGTCGCCGTGCCGGCCTCCAGGATCACGGGCATGCGGTGATGGAGCGGCGCCATGAAATCGTTGGCGTCTGTCGTGATCAGGCTGGTCGTCTGCAGGGATTCGCCCGTTTCCTTGTTCGTCCAGTTTTCCCAGATTCCGGCGAGCGCGAACGATTCGCCGCTTGCCAGGGAGATGTAGTAGGGCACCTTGACGTCCCCGCCCCGCTGCCATTCATAAAACCCGTCAGCAAGCACGAGACACCGGCGATGCTTGTAGGCATTGCGATACGATGGCTTTTCGGCAACGGTCTCGGCGCGCGCATTGATCATGCGGTTGCCGATGGAGGGGTCCTTGGCCCAGAACGGCACCAGGCCCCAGCGCAACAGGACAAACTCGCGCCCGCCTTCCTTGCTATTGCGAATTGCAGCAATGTCCTGCGTCGGTGCGATGTTGTAGCGTGGCTCGAGGTCAGGTACTGCATCAACGCCAAACAGGGCCGCGGCAGCTTCAGCCGGAGAGTAGAAAGCGAAGCGTCCGCACATGCCGGGTCCCCTACTCTCTGATCCCGATGCCGCGCTTCATGAGGAACATGCAGCCCGAGAAGAGCAGCACGACGAACACGATGAGAATCGTGTACGCATGCGTAATACTGATATCCGATGTGCCGAGGATTCCGTATCGAAACGCGTTGACCATGTAGAGGATCGGATTTCCCTTTGACGCAGTCTGCCAGAACTCGGGCAACAGCGAGATCGAATAGAACACGCCGCCGAGATAGGTCAACGGCGTCAGCACGAAGGTCGGGATGATCGAGATGTCGTCGAACTTCCTCGCAAACACGGCGTTAATGAAACCGGCGAGCGCAAAGACGATCGACGACAGCAGCACGACCGAGATCATGATGAACGGGTGTGCCACCTGCAGCCGCGTGAAGAACAGGGCGATAACCGTGACGAGTATGCCGACAAGCAGACCGCGCAGCACGCCGCCCGCCACGTGACCGATGATGATCGTGGCATACGACATCGGTGCCACGAGCATTTCTTCGACATGGCGTCCGAACTTCGCGCCAAAGAACGATGACACCACATTGCCGTAGGAGTTCGTGATCACCGACATCATGATCAGGCCGGGCGCGATGTACTGCATGTAATCAAAGCCGTCCATCACCCCGATGCGGCGACCAATCAGGTTGCCGAAGATGATGAAGTACAGCGTCATCGTAATGGCGGGTGGCACGATCGTCTGCACCCAGATGCGCAGCACGCGCACCATTTCCTTGCGGATAATCGTTTTGGCCGCGACCAGATTCAGCGCAAGGTTCATGTCCCATCACCCTTGCTCTCGACGAGATGCATGAACATCTCTTCGAGGCGGTTCGCCTTGTTCCGGAGACTCGCCACACGTATCCCCTTGTCCTGCAGCGCCACGAACAGATCATTCATGTCCGTCTCCGGGCCCTTCTCGACTTCGAGTTCACCATCCTCCCGCAGCCGCGTCACGAAACCCGGCAGTTCGGGTGAGTCGCATAGTTCGACCTCGACACTGAGAACGAATACCTCGCGATGCAGCCGGCGCAGGATTTCCTTCATGCTCGAGTCTTCGATGATCGTACCTTCATCGATGATGGCGATGTTACGGCACAGCGCCTCGGCTTCTTCGAGATAATGCGTCGTGAGGATGATCGTCGTGCCGGCGGCGTTGATCTCGCGCAGGAAGTCCCACATCGATCGCCTGATCTCTATGTCAACGCCGGCAGTTGGCTCATCGAGAATCAGCAGCTTCGGTTCGTGCACAAGGGCGCGCGCGATCATCAGCCGACGCTTCATGCCACCCGACAGGCTGCGTGCATTGTCGTCGCGGCGGTCCCAGAGCCGCAGTTCGCGCAGGTATTTCTCGACCCGTTCCTTCGCGAGCTTGCCGCTCAGCCCGTAGTAACCGGCCTGGTAGATCATCGTGTTGCCGACGGTCTCCCAGAGATTCAGATTGATTTCCTGCGGCACGATACCAAGGCACGCCTTTGCGGCATTGAGCTCCGTATCGATGTCATGGCCGAAGATCTCGACGTCGCCGCCGCTCTTGTTGACGAGTGACGAGATAATCCCGATCGCCGTCGTCTTGCCGGCACCGTTCGGGCCGAGCAGCGCGAAGAAGTCGCCTTGCGCGACGTCGAGGTCGATGCCCTTCAGGGCTTCATTACCGTTGGCATACGTCTTCGTAAGATTCTTGATCGACAGGGCTTTCATGGCGCGCCGTATTGTAACCGCGTGCCACGCACGGTTATAGCTTGTCTGCGACCCGCCTGGCCGGCAGCCTCGAGCGACATGCGGCGGCCGGGAGTCGTCCGGCCGCCGCCATGTCGATACCGGTGAGCATCAGCTGTAGCGTCGCCATGTGGGCGGAACGGCGCAGGTACACGGGTGCGTCGGCGGGGAAGCGCCGTACAACGAGGTCGTAGTGCCGCGCGCAGGCAAGCACTCGCACCACGGTCTCGGACGAGAGTCGTTCGCACCAGCCCGGCGGTGCGTCGCTGACGATCCTCGCAACATACGGGTTGCGGCGCACAAGCTCCCAGAGAAATGCGAGCCCGGTTACCTGCAAATCGCGCTGGCCCTCGGGAATGTGCGGCCGTGTTGCGAAGAGATCTTCCTGGTGTGACTCACCGAGCAGTCGCCCCCACAACCTCGTGTCACTTTCACGAAACGAGAACAGCAGAAATGGTGCGTCCGCCAGACGCTCATTCCTGCCAGTGAGCCTTAGCCAGTTGCGGTTCAATGCGCGCACATTTGCAAGGTCATCGGTATTGATTCCCTGGTATTCCATACGTCCTCCCACGATTTGCGCCCGTTTGTTATTCGTTTGATCAGATTCTATATTTGGGCTATTTAGTACATGTATGGATAATAGTCGGTATATTAATACCACATATGGTCGTTTTCTAGCACAAAGAACAAGATATGAGACTCACTGACGATCGCTATGCCGGCGAGAAAAGGCAGTTCGAACTGGCCCTTCGCATGATTCGCCACGAAGCCCGGACCCGGACGATCCGCGAGTGCACCGGGCTTTCCGACGACCGCATCCGCAAACTCTACGCCAACTATTTCGTCGGCCGGTCGGATGTCCGGCGACGCCGTGGCAAGTCGCCTCGGCAGGTGCAACGCTTTGTGAAGAGCCCGGGTAACCAGTTGCAGGCCACGACGCTGGTTGCGCTGTTCTGCGCGAACTTCCTGATTCGCATCGACACGGACGACAACGTGCATGCCTGCTGGCCCCGGCCTGATGTCGAGTTCGGGCATCGCCTGTGCCGTGCCTACGAGACCTATCTCGTCCTGCACGACGACGCGCGACTCAGCTTCGAGTGGGCCTGGAACCTGTTGCAGAGCATTTCGTACAACGACGAGCTGTACCTGGCCGCGTGCGGCGACTGCAGCGCCCGCTACGTCCAGGACGCCTACGCGCTCGACGACCGGACCTGCCCCACCTGCGAGACTGCCCGGACATCCGCTAAACTCACCTGATGGAAGACCACAACGTGTTTGCAGGCGCGTTCGTCGATCGAACGGGCGACCTCCGCAAAGACCCCGACTGGCTGGCTGACGCGCTGCACAACAGCAACACGCGCTTCGTGCCCGTGTGGGGGGACCAGTGTCTCGCGGGCGGCGACCCGCCGCAGGCCGTGCTGCTCGAGCGCGAAGCCATCGACGACTACATCACGGATGACAACGTCATCTTCCTCGGACTGTTTCGCAACGATCCCGCCTTTGCCGTCGGCATCAGCCGGGACATCGAGGCGCCGTTCGGGCTGCTCGGTGAATTCCGCGACCTGCGGTTCCTGGGCACGATGCTGCCGGCCGACGAAGCCAACCTCGTGGCGCATGCCCGCGCACTCGTTCTCTGGCACAACTCGACACTGTATTGCGGCAAGTGCGGCTCGGCGTCCGTCCCGGAAGCGGGCGGCAATATGCGTCGTTGCTGCAACCCCGAGTGCAACCAGCAGATCTTTCCGCGCACGGATCCAGCGATCATCGTGCTCGTCGCCGACGGTGACCGTTGCGTTCTCGGGCGCCAGGCAAGCTGGCCGGAAGGCAGGTACTCGACGATCGCAGGATTTGTCGAACCGGGCGAAAGCCTCGAAGACGCCATTCGCCGCGAGGTCTACGAGGAGACGAATATCCGTGTCGGCGGCGTTCGGTATCACAGCTCCCAGCCCTGGCCCTTCCCGGCCGCACTGATGCTCGGCTTCATTGCCGAAGCAGCGAGCGACGAGATTCGGCTGAATGACGGTGAACTGGAGGATGCCCGCTGGTTCACGCGTGACGAATTGCGCTCTGGTACCGTCGGGCTGCCATTCAGGATCTCGATTGCACGCCGGCTGGTCGATCATTTCATCAACGGGGACTGACGATGTGCCTCGTCGTCCTGTCGATTGGCCAGCACCCAAATTATCCGCTGATCCTCGCGGCCAACCGGGACGAGTTCCATGCACGGCCGACACAGGATGCACACTGGTGGCCCGATAAGCCCGACATCCTTGGCGGCCGTGACCTGCAGGCGGGCGGCACCTGGCTCGCAGTGCACCGGGATGGACGCTTCGCCACGGTCACGAACTACCGGGATGCCAAGCCGACGTCGCCCGAATACCGGTCCCGGGGCGAACTGGTCACAGGATTCGTCGAAGGGGAGCTGGATCCCGGGGCGTATCTCGAGACAATAAGCGAAGACGACTATGCGGGGTTCAACCTGATTGTTGGTGCGGGAACGGACGTCGCCTACCTCTCCAATCGTGAGGATGGCAGCCGACCACTGGGCCAGGGGACGTACGGCCTCAGCAATGCCCTGCTCGACGGACCCTGGGATAAGGTCGAACGAAGCAAGCGGGGACTCAGTGTGCTGATAGAAGACGACGCAATCAATGAGCCCTCGCTGTTCCGGCTCATGGACGATCGCAGCAAGGGGCCTGTCGAGGAAGTGGAAAGAGGACGACTCGATTTCGAGACAGCGCACAGGATTACGGCACCGTTCATCGTCATGGAGAATTACGGGACGCGCTGCACTTCCGTGTTGCTGGCTAACAAGGACGGCGAATGGAGCTTTACGGAGCGACGCTTCAATCCCGGCGGCAGGATGACGGGCGAGTCGCGATTCTCCTTTGAGAGCGCGAAGTTCTGATATGCTGCTCCGAACGGTGATTGATCGAATGATCAGGACTTTAGAATCACAAGAAGAAGGAACGGAAGAATGAGCGCAAGCAAGCAGGGGAAATTGTTACTGGGGGTCGCCGCGTCGGCGGCATTCGTACTGGGTTACTCCGCTGCCGGTACCGCAGGGGACTCGTCTGATGTCATCGCAGACGCACTGGCCGCGGCATGGCCCGGCATGACAGAAGGCGCCACCGTCGTCGACTGGGAAGGCAACGTCCACCAGGAAGGCGCGAATGGCTACACCTGCCTGCCGTCACCGCCGATGCTCCAGGGCGCGGCACCGATGTGCATGGACGCCGAGTGGATGAAGTGGGCCGACGCCTGGATGAACAAGAAAGAGTTTGCCGCAAGCACGATCGGCATTTCCTACATGCTGGCGGGCGATGAGGGCGCCAGCAACATCGACCCGTACGCCGAAGGACCGACCGAGGACAACGAGTGGGTCGAGGAGGGCGCGCACCTGATGATCATCGCGCCGCCGGGCATGCTCGATTCGTTCCCAACCGATCCTGACAATGGCGGTCCTTACGTCATGTGGAAGGGCACGCCGTACGAGCACCTGATGGTGCCGGTAGGTTCGAGGGACGCGGACTAGCCCCCGAAAGTCCGCAGCAGCCAGGCGCGGATGTCGCGGATCTCGTCCGGGCATACCGCGTGGGCCATCGGGTAGTCGTGCCATTCGATCGAGAAGCCCGCCTCGGTCAGGCGTTGCGCGGTCGTCTTGCCCCACTGGTGCTGGACCATCGGATCGAAGGTGCCGTGTCCCATAAAGACGGGCAGATCGCGATGACTCTTTGACGAATCGACTTCCGCGGGGATGGGCAGGTAGGTCGACAGCG
Source organism: Woeseiaceae bacterium (assembly GCA_041574455.1). GTDB lineage: Bacteria > Pseudomonadota > Gammaproteobacteria > Steroidobacterales > Woeseiaceae > UBA1847. The sequence goes on from JBFFOM010000040.1 coordinate 18,923, forward strand.
CCATCAGGCCGGCGAGCTTGCGACTTGTGGTCAGTGCCTTGTTGATCACGATGGCCCCGCCCATGGAAAAACCCGCGATGACGATCTTCGCCTCGGGGATGCCGCGTTCTATCTCGTGCGCGATGAGCCCCTCCAGCAGCGCCGTGCTCTCGCGCACGCCGTTTGCGTCAGCACGGCCCTCGGCGTCAAGACTGACGATGTCGTACCAGGCGCGCATGTGCATACCACCGTTGATCGTCACAGGCCGGACGGGCGCGTGCGGGAACACGAAGCGCAATGGCAGGTCGGCTGGCAACTGCAGTTCCGGCACGATCGGCTCGAAATCATGGCCGTCGGCGCCGAGCCCGTGCAGCCAGATCACGCTGCCGACCGGGTTCTCGCCCGTCGTTACTTCCACGCACTCAGGTAGAGTCATGTTTGCGCTCCGATACGCCGAAAGCCGCGCAGTGTAACTGAAAAAGGCGATCCCCAAGAAAGTGAGTGCGAAGCTTGCAATTTATGCGCATTTATTATTAACTATGTGCATATTTATTCATAAGAAGCGCCCATGTCCCCGACCAGCACCGATCAACTCCAGCGGCGAGCCGCGATTCGCGACCTGCTTTTGAAGGGGCCTGCCGAGACGCAGGCTTCTCTCGTCATTGCGCTGGAGAATCTCGGCTATGTGGCGACCCAGTCGAGTGTCAGCCGCGATCTCAGGGAAATCGGGGCTATCAAGACCGGACGTGGCTACGAACTGCCTGCGGCGAACGACGCCGGTGACGACCAGGTTGCGGCTGTGGCCGACCTGCTGCGAAGCCTGACGCCGGCCGGCGCCAACCTGCTCGTGATCCGGACGGCCATCGGCGCCGCGCAACGCGTCGGCCTCGCGTTCGATCGCAGCGGCTGGCCCGGCATGGTAGGCACCATTGCGGGAGACGACACCGTGTTCATCGCCACCGAATCGGCCCACGCACAAAAAAATCTGATCACCCGGATCGAGCATGCGACTCGGCCCTGACAGGAGACAACAGTGAGTAAGGACAACTCCCCTATCATCCTCGCCTTCTCGGGCGGCCTCGACACCTCGTTCTGCGTGCCATGGCTCAGGGAGAACTACGGGCGTGACGTCGTGACCGCCTGTGTCGATACGGGTGGCATCGACGACGCAGCCGCCACGGCACTCGAAGAACGTGCCCTCGCGCTCGGCGCGGTCGAACACGTGCTCATCGATGCCAAGCAGATCTTCTTCGAGAACGTGATCAGGCACCTGATCGCAGGCAATGTCCTGCGCGGCAACGCCTACCCGCTATGCGTCGGCGCCGAACGTGGCCTGCAGGCCGCGAAACTGGCGCAGATTGCCAGCGAACGCGGTGCGACGACGGTGGCCCACGGATGTACGGCCGCCGGCAACGACCAGGTACGTTTCGAAGTGGCGCTGCGCACACTCAACCCGGGCCTCGAGGTGCTCGTGCCGGTACGCGATAACAGCTGGGTACGCGAAGAACAACTTGCCTACCTCGAGGACCACGACCTGCCATTGCCGGCGCAGGGCGCGACCTACTCGATCAACCGCGGCCTTTGGGGCATAACGATCGGCGGCCAGGAGACCCTGACCTCCGAGAACTCCATTCCCGAGGAGGCATGGGTGCTGTCGCCGGAGGCATTCTCGGACCCGCAGGAACCGTCAACGCATACGCTCGAATTCAGCAAAGGCATCCCGGCGAAGCTCGACGGCAAGGCATTGCCGCCCGTGAAACTGATCGAGGCACTCGAAAAGCTCGCCGGCAGCTACGGCATCGGGCGCGGCATTCATCTCGGCGACACGGTGCTCGGCACCAAGGGCCGCGTTGCGTTCGAGGCACCGGCCGCGATCACGCTGATCACGGCACACCGCGAACTCGAAAAGCTGGTCCTGAGCCAGCAGCAGATGCGTGTCAAGGACATCGTCGGGGCCATCTATGGCGACCTCGTGCACGAAGGCAAGCAGCTCGACCTGGTATGTGCGGACGTCGAGGCGTTGCTCGCCTCGTCACAGCGCCGCGTGACCGGCACGGTCAAGTTCAGGCTGCGGCCCGGACACCTGTTTATCGATGGTGTCGAGTCCGACTACTCGTTGCTGGCTGCAACCAAGGGCGTATACGGCGAGGCCGCTGGCGAATGGACGCCGAGCGACGCCCTCGGCTACGCGCGCATCCTGTCGCTCACCGGCACGCTGCAAACCCGGGCCGGTGGATACTAGGGCCGGCTCGAACAATTCAGGTACGCCCTCATGAAAAGCGTTATCGTCGACAAAATCGCCTCGGTGGCCCAGCACAACAACCTCGCGTCGGAGCTGCGCCTGTCGCAGGACATTCCGTGCGAGGAAGGTGTCCTTGTGGCTGTCAAGGTGCTCAATAGCAAATCACGCTACAACCAGCTCGAACTGACCTCGGGTCGCATGGCCACGGTCAATCAGGGCGACGTCATTGTCGGCGCCCTCGGCCACCGCAAGGCACTGCGCGGCTACTCGGGTCACCTGCCGCAATCACTGCAGCCCGGCGACACGATCCAGATCCTGAACATCGGCGGCGTCCTCGGCATCTGCGACTCGGCGAATCCCGACGTCGGCACCCCCTTCAACTGCGAGGTGCTGGGAACGGTCCTGAGTTTCCCGTATCTCGGCGAACGCATCGGCGTACCGGCACGGGCCGGCGCCAGGTCACTCGAGGAAGAACCCGCGATCGACACAAAGGGCGTACCCGTCGTCGCCCTTGCCGGGACCTGCATGGACTCCGGCAAGACGGCAGCGGCCTGCGCCATCGTGAGCCGGCTGCGGCATCTCGGCTTCAAGGTGGCGGCCTGCAAGGCCACGGGTGTCTCGCTCCGGCGTGACATACTCGCCATGGAGGACGCAGGGGCGAGCACTTCGATGATCTTCTCGGACTTCGGCATTGTGACGACGACCGAGAAGAACGGGCGCCAGCTGACGCGCGCCTTGCTGACGGGACTCGCCGCGGAGAGGCCCGACGTCATTATCCTCGAGCTCGGCGATGGCCTGCTGGGTGCCTATGGCGTTGGCGCGATCCTCCACGACGAGGAGATTCGCGCCGCGCTGACGGCCGTATTGCTGTGCGCGAACGATCCGGTATCGGCCTGGGGAGGCGTGGAACTGTTACGCAAGGAATTCGGGATCGAACCCGCGCTCGTCACGGGCCCGGCAACGGACAACGAGGTTGGCGTTCAGCAGATCGATGAACGCACGTCGCTGCCGGCCATCAACGCACTGGTCAATCCGGTCGCTCTCGGTGATAAAGTCGCAGATCTTTTGCAAAAGGAATCGGCATGAGTATCCCGGCTGTCGTCATCGGCGCCAGCGGCTACGTCGGTGGCGAGCTGTTGCGGCTGCTCGCGGGCCACCCGCAGTTCGAGCTCAGGGCCGCGGTTGCCGACAGTGCCGCGGGCAAGCCGATCGGCGACCTGTTCGCGCATCTCGCCACGACACTGACTGGCCACGAGTTCGTCGCGCTCTCGCAGTGGCTGGATCACGTCGATGCTGATTCCGACCTGGCCCTGTTCTCGGCCGCGCCGCACGGCGCGTCGGCGGCGATGCTGGCGAACGCAATCGATGCGTGTGAAGACAAGGGCATCAACGTGCACGTCGTCGACTCGTCCGCCGATTTCCGCTTCGCCAAACAGTCCGACTGGGAGGCCGTTTATGGGCTCGACCATGGCGCACCCGGACTTCTCGACCGTTTTGTCTGCGCTTTGCCAGAGCAGGTCGACGACATCGACGTGCCGCATGTCGGGCACCCCGGTTGCTTTGCAACTGCCTCGTTACTGGCAACGGTTCCGTTGATCTGTTCGGGGCTGACCGAGGCCGACGTATTCATCTCCGGAATTACGGGCAGCACCGGGTCGGGCAAGCAGCCGGTCGCGGGCACTCATCACCCGGAGCGCAACAGCAACCTGTACGCCTACAAACCGCTCGCGCACCGCCACGCACCCGAGGTAGCGGCGCTCGCGAAACGGGCCAGCGGGCGCGACACCAGGGTGCACTTCGTGCCGCACTCAGGACCGTTTGCGCGCGGTATTCACGTGACGGTGCAGGCCAGGGCAAACCAGGACATCAGCGCGGAGGAGTTGAAGAAGGTCTTTGAGGACGCCTACGCCAATGCGCCGTTCGTGCACGTCGTCAACGGCACGCCGCGCATCAAGAACGTCGTGGCCAGCAACCAGTGTCACATAGGTGTCGCGACGGACGGCGCCACCGTGGTTGTCATGGCCGTCATCGACAACCTCGTCAAAGGGGCGGCGGGTGGCGCCGTGCAATGGATGAACCGCCTGTGGGGTCTGCCGGAAACGGCCGGACTCGACATGCCAGCACCCGGATGGACCTGATGGCATCGGCAGAAGAGCACCTTCACGACCCACGCGTTCGCGAAGCCGGGCTGATGATTCCCGTATACGGCCAGCTCCCGTTCGTGCCGGAACGCGCGAGCGGTTGCGATATCTTCACGCGTGACGGTCGGCGGATTCTCGACCTGTATGGCGGCCACGCCGTGGCGGCGCTCGGATACGGACACCCGCGCCTGGTCGCGGCGATCCAGGAACAGAGCAGCAAGCTGCTGTTCCAGAGCAATGCCGTGGCGCTCGACGTCCGCGCCGATGCAGCCGAGCAGCTGACACGCATTACGCCCGCAGGACTCGACCGTGTCTTTTTCGTCAACTCGGGCGCCGAGGCGAACGAGAACGCGTTGCGCATGGCGCTCATGGCAACGGGTCGCAAGAAGGTCCTGGCGATCACCCACAGCTTCCATGGCCGTACCGCCGCGGCGGCAGCCGTGACCTGGAACTCGGATCGGTGGTACGGCTTCACGCAGAAGCCCTTCGACGTGGACTTCATACCGCGAGACGATGTCGACGCGGCAAGAAACATGATCAACGACAGCGTCGCGGCCGTGATCTTCGAGCCCGTGCAGGGTGTTGCCGGCGCTTATGACCTGTCGAACGAGTTCATCGAGACGCTGCGCGGCGAAACGACCAGACACGGAGCGCTCCTGGTTGCCGACGAAGTGCAGTCGGGCATGGGTCGATGCGGCCACTTTTTCGCCGTGCAGTCGCATCAGGTCACTCCTGACATCCTCACCAGCGCCAAGGCGCTCGGCGGCGGCATTCCGTGTGGTGCGGTGCTGTGCACCGAGGGCATTGCGGCGCGCTTCGGCTCGGGTGATCTCGGGTCGACGTTCGGCGGCGGACCGATCGCGGCTGCCGCTATCACTGCCACGATCCAGAGCATCCGGGCCGAGCACCTGCTTGCCAATGTCCGGGCACGCGAGGCCCAGATCCGTGAGCGTTGCATCGTCGGACCCGTGCGCCGCATCCAGGGTATGGGCCTGCTCCTCGGCCTCGTCTGCGACCGGCCCGCGACCGAGGTACGCGATGCCCTGCTCGATCACGATATTCTTACCGGTACGAGCGGCGACCCCGAAGTGCTGCGCATCCTCGCGCCGCTCGTCCTGCAGGACAAGCAAGTCGACCAACTGGCACAGGCACTCGCTGCAATCGTGCCCGCAACCGATTAATAGGGTACCGGACACCCTATTTGGAAATAGGGTGTCCGGTACCGAATTAGAAGGAACAAAGAATGAAAGCGTTTAACGATCTCACTGACTTTTCCACGGAAGAAATCAAGGCACTCATCGAGCTCGCCGGCCGACTCGACCGGCACCCGGAGCCCGAGGCGCTCAAGGGCAAGGTTCTGTCGCTGCTGTTCCTGAGCCCGTCGCTGCGCACACTCGCATCCTTCCAGGCCGCGATGGTGCGCCTGGGTGGCGGCTCGTTCGTCATCTCGCCCGACATGTCGATTCATGGCCTCGAGGTTCGCGACGGCATCGTCATGGACGGTGTTGCGGCCGAGCATATCCGCGAGGCCGTGCCCGTGATCGCGTCCTACGGTGACGCCATTGGCATTCGCGCCTTCGCGGATCGTAAAAAGATCGAGGACGATTTGGCGGAAAAGCGATTCAACTCGCTCATCGACCTGGTCGACAAACCATACATCAACATGGAATCGGCGATGAACCACCCGTGCCAGAGCCTTGCGGACTGGAAGACGCTCGATGATTTCGACGTGCCGTCCAATGGCGGCAAGTTCGTACTGAGCTGGGCCTATCACCCGCGCGCACTGCCGCTGGCCGTGCCTGCCGCAACGCTGCAAATGGCCGCAAAACGCGGCATGGACGTGACCGTACTGCGCCCCGAAGGCTTCGAGCTCCCGGCACCCGTGATGCAGAAGGCCATCTTCGCGGCCGAGGAATCAGGCGGCTCGGTCACCGAGACGACCGACCGTAATGCGGCGGTGGAAGGAGCACATGTGATTTACGCCAAGTCCTGGTCATCGACGAAGCACTATGGCGACAAGCTGGCCGATCAGAAGCTGCGTGAGGGCCTGCTGGACTGGTGCGTCGACGAGACCTGGTTCGAAAAGGCCCGGCAGGATGCGCGCTTCATGCACTGTCTGCCCGTGCGCCGTGGAGTCGTTGTTGCCGACGAGATTCTCGATGGCCCACGCAGCATCGTTATTCCCGAGGCTCGCAATCGAATGCTGGCCCAGATGGCCGTGCTTCACCAGATGCTCGGAGGACACAAGTGACCTCGAAAAGTGAACGAGCCATCGTCGTATCGGCGCTGAAACACGCGGCGCCGTATATCCGGCTGTTCAAGGGCAAGGTGTTCGTCATCAAGGCCGGCGGCGAGGTGTTTGCCGACGCCGAACTCACGAGTGCACTCGTCGAGCAGGTCGGCATTTTGCACCAGGTAGGCATCCGCACGGTGCTGATTCACGGCGGCGGACCGCAGTCGACCAAGCTCGCAACCGACCTCGGGCTCAAAACGCAGTTCGTGGAAGGCCGCCGGGTCACGGATAGCGAGTCGCGCAATGTTGCGGCCATGATCCTCAACGGCCAGATCAACACGCGCATTCTCGCTGCTTGTCGTGACCTGCAGATTCCCGCGGTCGGCATCAGCGGTGTTGACGCCGGCCTGATCCGGGCCCACAAGCGCCCACCCGTGGAAGGCAAGGACGGTGAGTCCGTTGACTATGGTTTTGTCGGTGATATCGACTCGGTCGAAGCCGACATCCTGCAGAAGCAACTCGACAACGGCCTGATGCCGGTAGTCAGCCCGCTGTCTTGTGACGAGTCCGGCACCTTGCTCAATATCAATGCCGATACGGTGGCAGCCGCCATCTCGGCCGAGCTTGGCGCCGAAAAGCTGATTCTCGTCACGGGTGCGACGGGTATCCTCGAGGATATCAACGACCCGGGCTCCCTGATCAGCTACATCGATCGCAAGCACCTGAAAGAACTCAAGGACAAAGGCGTTCTCGCCGACGGCATGTTGCCGAAAGCGGCAGCCATCGACGCTGCGATCGAAAACGGCGTCTCGCGGGTGCACGTGATCTCGCACAAGCTGCCGGATAGCATCCTGCTCGAGGTGTTCACGAACGAGGGTACGGGCACCCTCGTTGTCGATGACATCAATGCGCTGACGCCCGAAGAGCAGGCGGCAGACTCATGAGCCGCCTGTGGGACAAGGGGCTGCCGCTCGATGAGCGTGTCCTGCGCTACACGGCGGGCGAAGACCATGTACTCGATGCGCGGCTCGTACCCTACGACGTGCGCGGCTCGATCGCGCACGCGGAAATGCTGGCGGCCCAGGAGCTGATTTCCCACGACGACTGCCACGCCATCTGCGACGGTCTGCGCGCACTCGAGGCGAGCTTCAACGAGGGCGAATGGGAGATCACGCTCGAAGACGAAGATGTCCACACGGCGCTCGAGTCGCGCCTGACCGAGAACATCGGCCCGGCGGGCGGTCGGCTGCACCTCGGCCGTTCGCGCAACGACCAGGTACTCACCGCGCTGCGCCTGTACCTGCATGACGCGGCGCTCGATCTTGCCGGACGCGTCGAGCACCTGCGAGTGTCGATCACACACCTGGCCGACCGCCAGGGCGAGGTCGAACTCCCTGGATACACGCACATGCAACACGCGATGCCGTCCTCGGTTGCGCTCTGGTGTGGCGGGTTCGACGAGGGCTTCGGCGATGCTGTGGAGGGCCTGCGGGCCGCGCATCGGCGCATCAACAAGAACCCGCTCGGTAGCGCCGCCGGCTACGGCACCCCGGGGCTGCCACTCGATCGCGAGTTCACGACCAAGCGGCTCGGCTTCTATGAAACCCAGTCACCCGTCACGGCGGTCCAGCTGTCGCGCGGCAAGGCCGAGAGTGCGCTGCTGTTCGAGATCGCGCTCCTGATGCAGGACCTGTCGCGCATGGCCAGCGACCTGCTGCTCTTCTACACGCAGGAGTTCGCTTATGTCTCTCTGGCGGCCGAGGTCACGACGGGGTCGTCGATCATGCCGCAGAAGCGCAATCCCGACGTCCTCGAGCTGCTAAGGGCCTCGTCAGCCACTGCCCAGGCGTGTCTAGATGAAGCCATGATGATCACGGCGAAACTGCCGTCGGGCTATCACCGCGACCTGCAGCGCCTGAAGGCACCCCTGTTCCGCTCGATCGATCTCGCGATCGAGAGCGTGGACATCATGGCCTACCTGCTCGAGGGGCTGGAGTTCCTGCCCGACAATATCCGGCTGGACGAGGGTATCTTCGCAACGGAAGAAGCCTACCGCCTCGTGACAGAGAAAGGCTTGCCGTTCCGCGAGGCCTACCGCAAGGTCGCGAAACGCTACGGGAAATAGAGCACGAACCCTGCGTTGTAGAAAATGTGCAGCGCAATCGGTGCGTAGAGGTTGCCGTAGCGTTCCCGGAAAAAGCCGAACACGAGGCTGGGTATGAAGACGCCGACGGCAAGAACCCCGGGCCGCCGGATGACGTGGAGCGCCATGAAGACAAGACTCGTGACCAGGTTGGCGCCGGACAACCCCGCCCGTTTGCGCTGAGCCCAGCCCTGTTGCAGCAGCCAGCCTTGCAGTACCCCGCGAAACACGATCTCTTCGAGTACGGGATAGACGAGCGCGACGACAATGAAGCGCTGCGACAGAAGGTCCGCAGGCTCGGGTCGGGATGCAGGTACGCCGATCACTGACAACAGCCACCAGCAAAAAGGGGCAGCAAGAAATGCTGCCCCCAGAAGCCAGTCTATCCTGACCGTCTTGTCCTGCAGGTTCAGAACCCGCGCATGCGACGCGTCGCGAGAGCCACGATGCTGATCAGCACGAGCAACGGCAGGGTCGGGTCGAAGCGCCCGTCAGACGCGCCGACCGTGCAGCCGCCGTACTCGCCCTGGACATCACCTGCCACCAGCGGTGGTGGTGGCGGCGGCGGCGCTTCTTCGTTCGAGATGTCCCAGCCGCCCGTCGCATTTGGTGTGAAGACCACGTTCGTCTGGTCGAGGTCGAACGCATAGTTATCGGGTCGTGTGCCATCACTGATGAAGCAGTCACCTCCGACCACCATGTTCTCGGTATAGCACCAGATCTCGTAGTTGGTCGGCGCCGAGACATCGGCATTGACGCCATCGCTCAGGTCGGAGCTGCCAGGCGGCGTCGCATCCAGCCCATTCGACACGCCGACGACAATGCCCTGGTCGGTATCGGTGCCGAGATCACCGGTAATGCCGTTGTAGCCAAACGTTATCGTACCGTCGGA
>JBFFOM010000041.1:0-27590 GCA_041574455.1 Woeseiaceae bacterium
ACCTCGCCGCGCATCAGGCGCAGCCTGATCGAATTGTCACGGATTCTCAGTTTCACGGATGTTTATTCACTATTATTGGCGCCTGATTGAATCATAACCGAGACCGCATTGCTCTCCGACCCCTGGTTCTATGCCGTCGCGATTCCGGCGGTTCTGATTACTGGCATATCCAAGAGTGGTTTTGGTGGCGCGCTTGGCGTCGTGTCCGTGCCGATCATGGCGCTCGTCATATCGCCGGTGCAGGCAGCTGCCATCCTTCTTCCTATTCTGTGCCTGATGGACCTGATGGGATTGTGGGCTTACCGGGGTAAATGGGCACTTGGAGAACTGCGTCTGCTCCTGCCCGCCGCGTTGCTCGGCATTGCTGTAGGGACCCTGCTGTTCGGGGTGGTGAACGTCGCCGTGTTGCGCCTCGTGCTGGGAAGCATGGCCCTGGTGTTTGCCGTTCACTACTGGAGACAGATGCAGTCACCGGGTCGCGGGCGTCCGCCTGACGTATCCCGTGCGTTCGGGGTTGTCAGCGCCGCAGCCTCGGGATTCACGAGTTTTGTCGCTCACGCCGGCGGGCCGCCGCTACACATGTACCTGTTGCGCCGGTCTCTCGACAAGACGACCTTTATCGCTACAACCGTTGCCTTTTTCACGATCGTCAACTACGTAAAACTGGTGCCTTATGCCTGGCTGGGCCAGCTTGCTGCCAATAACCTAAAAACATCGCTGGTGCTGGCGCCACTTGCGCCTGTCGGCATCGCGCTCGGCATCTGGTTGCACAAGAGGGTCCCGGACAGGCAATTCTTTCGCATCGCCTGCCTGTTCCTGTTTGCGCTATCGCTGAAGCTGATCAGCGATGGACTCCGTGCACTCTAGGCAGCACGGACTCCTGCCAAACCAGCCTTATTCCGGAATGACGTTTTCCGCCTGGGGACCTTTCTGACCCTGGTTCACTTCCATCGTGACCTTCTGACCTTCCTTCAGGGTCTTGAATCCTTCCATCTGGACGGCCGTATGGTGCACGAACACATCCTGACCGCCCTCGCGCTCGATGAAGCCAAATCCCTTGTCGTCATTGAACCACTTAACGGTCCCTTCCACTCTTTCGCCTGACATAACTACCTCGTTCACAAACATACCGCCCACAGACGGCTCTTGCGCGCCCCTTCGGGCCGACGCTGCCAAGATGGTACTCGCAAAAACACTGCAAGGTCTTGAGAAATTACTCGCCAGATCGTGTTTTGTTGTTGCACAAACGCCGACTTGACCGTGAAACAAGGGCTTTCGCGTCACGGCTTCGCAACCGGGAAATCGACTGTACAAGGGATCATCGACCCAAATTCGTTGCCGATTGCGCAGTTTGGGTCTGCTCAGGCAACCTCGCGCACGTATCGGCGATCCAGTTTGGAGAGCGAATCGCAGCCCAGCAGTGCCATGGAACGCCGCAACTCATCCTGCAGCAGGAACAACCCGCGCTCCACGCCGGCCTGTCCGCCAGCCGCAAGCGGATACAGGTACGCGCGCCCGATCGATACGGCATTGGCACCCAGGGCCAGTGCCTTGACAATGTGCGTGCCACGACGGACGCCGCCATCGCAGATGATCTCGAGGCGGTCGCGCAAAGCATCGGCGACGTCGGCGATGCAATCGACTGGCGCCGGTGCGCCTTCCAGCTGTCGTCCGCCATGGTTCGAAAGCATGACGGCCGTCGCGCCCGAGTCCGCCGCCTTGCGGCAATCATCGACGGTCTGCACGCCCTTGATGATGAGCGGCCCGTTCCAGTCGCTGGCCAGCCATTCCACGTCCTTCCAGGTCAGGGAGCGGTCGAACTGGCTGTCGATGAAGTCCTTGACGCTCATGTCGGTAAAACTCTGTGCATCTAGATCCTGGGTGATGTTGACCAGTTCCATGTCCTTGCGAACGACCGCGCGATACAGCCATCCGGGGTGCCGGAGCATACTTGGCACACTCCGCAGCGCCGGCTTCGCCGTCGCCATCATGCCGTAGTAATTGTCACGCTCGCGATTCCCGGCGACCGGTGTATCCACCGTCAGACACAGCGCCGTATAGCCGGCATTCCTGCAGCGCTCGACCAAGCGCCGCGTCAGTCCCCGGTCGCGGAATACGTAGATCTGGAAGACCCTGGGGTGATCCCCGATAGCCGCGATGTCCTCGATCGTCGTCGTCCCCACGGTTGACAGGCTGTAAGGCATGTTCATCTTCGCCGCCGCCCGAGCGACAGCCGGCTCACCGTCGGCATGAAACAGCTTTGAAGCACCCGTCGGGGCGATCATGACGGGCCAGTCGACGGTCTCCCCAAACAGGATCGTCTGCGTGTCAATGCTGCTGACGTCGGACAAGTGCGTCGGCAACAGCTCGTAACGGTCAAAAGCGTCGGTGTTGCGTCGCAAGGACCATTCGTCGTCCGCGCCGCCGTCTATGTAGTGAAATACCGGTGCCGGCAGCTTCGCCTTGGCGATGCGCCGAAAGTCCATGATGTTGTGGCAGTTCCTGATCCCCATACGCAGAATTATGCCGTATGATCCGGTCCGATGTTTGCCACTGAACGAAAAGACAGGGCGGTTGCAACCTGGCTCCTGGTGTGTTGCGGCCTCGTATTCGCAATGGTCGTGCTCGGCGGCTTTACGCGCCTGACGGGGTCCGGCCTGTCAATGGTCGACTGGCGGCCACTGATGGGCATCCTGCCACCGCTGACCGACGCCGAATGGCAGCGCGTCTTCGAGATGTACCAGCAGACGCCCGAATTCCAGAAAGTGAATTCAGCATTCGGCGTCGAGGAATTCAAGGGTATTTTCTGGCTCGAATACCTGCATCGCCTGCTCGGCAGGACGATCGGTGTCATCTTCATCCTCCCGCTGATCTTCTTTCTGACGAGAGGCTACATTCGCATGCGCGAGTGGCCCAAGTACCTGCTGATGTTCGTGCTGGGCGGCATGCAGGGCCTGCTCGGGTGGTACATGGTCAAGAGCGGCCTCGTCGACGTACCGCACGTCAGCCAGTACCGCCTGACCGCGCACCTGTTTGCGGCATTCGTGATCTATGCCTACATGTTCTGGGTAGCGATGTCGCTACTGTTCCCGAATAACCTACCGCGCAAGCACGAATGGTACGGCAAGACGCTCGCCCTGTTTGTCCTCGTGTCGGTCACCGTGATCTCGGGTGGTTTCGTCGCCGGGCTCAAGGCAGGCAAGATCTACAATACATTTCCCATGATGGGCGACCACTGGTTCCCACCAGGCCTGCTGGCACTGGAACCGTTCTGGAGGAACTTCTTCGATAACATGACGACGGTCCAGTTCGATCATCGCCTGCTGGCTATCACGACATTTGTTCTCGTGGTGGCCTACTGGTTTGCGGCGCGCAGGGCGCAATTGCCTGCCCGCGCCCGACCGGCTGTCAATGCCCTGTTGCACACTGCTGTGCTGCAGGTGGCTCTCGGCATCGCAACGCTGTTGCTCGCGGTGCCCGTCGTTCTCGGCGCGGCGCATCAGGGTGTTGCCATGCTGCTGTTTACCGTTGCCTTGTACCTCGTTCACGCGCTCAGGAGAGTATGATGCAAGTCTGCTTCGATCAGGACCTCATTGTTCGTTACGGAGGTCGCGGACCCCGCTACACGTCTTACCCCACCGCACTGCAGTTCCACGAGCAGCTGACGGCCGACGACTACCGCGCGAAAGCGAGAGAGAGTAACGCCAGCGACGTACCGCTCTCGCTCTATGTCCACATCCCGTTCTGCCATTCGTTGTGCTACTACTGCGGGTGCAACAAGATTGTCACGCGCAACGAGCAACGGGTGGCGCGGTACATGGAGATGCTCTACAAGGAAATCGCGATGCAGTCGGAGTTGTTCGACAAGTCGCGCAAGGTGGAGCAGCTGCATTTTGGTGGCGGTACGCCGACCTACCTCGACAAGGAACAGCTCGGCGCGCTGATGGCGCACCTGCGCGCTTCGTTCAATTTCGACGAGAGCGACGCACGCGAATTCTCCATCGAAGTCGATCCGCGCACGGTCGACGCCGAACGCATCCAGGAACTGTGGGACCTCGGCTTCAATCGCCTGAGCCTCGGTATCCAGGACTTCAATGAAGATGTGCAGAAAGCCGTCAATCGCATGCAGTCGCTCGAAGATGTCCAGGCACTCATGGCTGCGGCGCGCAACGCAGGATTCGGTTCAATTTCATTCGACCTGATCTACGGGCTGCCCCACCAGACCGTCGAGAGCTTCGATACGACGCTCGACGATGTCATCGCGATGAAGCCCGACCGGCTCGCGGTATACAACTACGCCCACCTGCCGCAGCGTTTCAAGGGCCAGCGCATGATCAATGCCGAGGACATCCCGGTGCCCGAAACCAAGCTCGACCTGTTGCACCACACAATCGACAAGTTGACCGGCGAAGGCTACATGTACATCGGCATGGATCATTTCGCGTTGCCCGGGGACGAACTCGTTCAGGCGCGCCAGAACGGCACATTGCAGCGCAATTTCCAGGGTTATTCGACGCACCGGCAGTGCGACCTGGTCGCCCTCGGCGTTAGCGGCATCGGCGGTATCGGCAACATGTTTGCGCAGAATTCGGTCTCGACGATCGAGTACGAGGAAATCATCGAGCGCGGCGAATTGCCGATTGTAAAAGGCCTTCTCGTTGACGACGACGACCTCGTTCGTGCCGCCGTCATCCAGGACCTGATGTGCTACGACAGCCTGAGTTTCGACGACTTCGGGGCGCGCCACGGCATCGACTTCCGCGACTACTTCGCCGAAGAAGTGCAACAACTCGATGTGCTCGAGAAAGATGGGCTGATCGAATTATCGGATGCCGGGATCACGATTACGCCGGCCGGACGCCTGCTGCTGCGTAATATCGCGATGACATTCGATCGCTACATCAACCTCGCAGAGAACGACTCCCGGTTCTCCAAGGCTATCTGACTCGACATTTCAGGCGCCCGGAATCACACACCCGCACACGCCTCGCGGCACGTAACTCAATCCCTGCGTGCTCGGCTATGGATGCGAGTATGTGATTCCCGACGCCTGCGACACCACGTCAGCAAGCCTCGGCGGACGCGGTGGTGATCAGGACGGCGCGGAATACGTAGCCGAATCCATAGCGAAGCGTGTTCGGCTATGTGTTCCGCGCCGTTCAGGTGGGGACAGTATCAGCCGACTTCAGTCAGCCAGCCGTGGGTATCGGGTTCGATTCCATACTGGATGTTCTGCAACGCCGTCTGCAGCTTCTTGCGATTCGGGCCCGGCTGGCCATCCCGGACCGGGATTTCCTTGCCCTTGTAGACAACGGAACCGACGGGGGACAGCGCGGCTGCGGTGCCGGACAGGCAGGCTTCGTACGTCGAGATCTTGTCGAGTAATTCGTCGACAGTGAACGGCCGCTCGCTGATCGTGTAGCCGAGTTCCGCACCAAGCTTCAGGACCGAGTCGCGGGTCATGCCATGCAGGAAGCTCGAGTCAAGCGCCTTGGTGATGATCTCGTCGTCGCTGATCAGCATGAAGTTGGCGGCGCCGGTTTCCTGTACGTCACCGTCCGGGCAGAACAATACCTGGTCGACGCCGTACTCGGCCTTGGCGGCGAGCGTCGGGCCCAGGGCAGAAGCGTAGTTACCACCCGTCTTGGTGCTGCCGAGTTGCTCGGTCGTGCGGGCACGCTGATCCTCGATCAACAATTTGAGTGCCGCCGCACCACCTGCGAAGTAATCACCGACGGGCGACGCCAGTACGAACAGGATCGCCTCGTCCGATGGAGCCGCAGCAGCGCCAATGTTCTCGAGCGTGCCGATCAGCGTCGGGCGCAAGTACAGGGAGGCTGGTGGTGCGGGAATGTCCTGGAGATTATGGTGCACGAGATCGATGACCATGTTGGCCAGCAGGTCCACAGCGGGCACCGGCAGGCACATTGACGTGGCGCTCTTCTGCATGCGCGCCGCATGATCGTAGAGTCGGAAGATGTGTCCCTTGCCGTCGGCCCAGCGATAGGCCTTGAAACCCTCGAAGCAGCTGCTCGCATAGTGGAAGACATGCGCGGCCGGGTGCAGCGGCAGGGGCGCCAGCGGCTCGATCGAGGCGGCGCTCCATTCGCCGGCAGCATATCGCGCGATCGCGATGTGATCGCAGAACTCGGTGCCAAAGGCTTTCATTATCGGATAGATCCAGGGAACTCTGAGGGTCGTTACTGTGCCACCATTAGAGGTACCTTGACCAGCCGTAGATATACCGATTCGCAGCTATTCACATCATGCATGCTCAGAAACTTGGTGGTGTGCAGGCCGTGATCAGTTCGCAGGGGTCGCTGCCGTCATTGCGAAAGCGATGCGGCTGGTTGCTCCTGAAATAGTAGGCGTCGCCGGGGTGCAGCACCGTCTTCTGGTCACCGACAGTCACCTCGAGCCGCCCGCTCAGGACGATGCCGCACTCCTCGCCTTCGTGCGTCAGCGCATGCCGGCCCGTGCCGGCGCCAGGCTGGTAACACTCCTTGAGCAGCTGAATTGCTTTGCCGGCGAGCGGGGCGCCGACCTGCCGATAGGACACGCCGCCGTCGGCAATCTCGGTCAGCTCGTCCGACCGGAAGAAGATCCGGTTCGCTGATCCCAGCGGGTCGGCGAAAAACTCGGACAAGGGCAGGGGCACTCCGTCGAGAATCTTCTTGAGCATGCCGACCGTAGGGTTGAGCTTGCCGGCCTCGACCTGGGAAACGGTGGCGTTGGCAACCCCGGAAAGCTTCGCCAGCTGCCGTTGGGAGAGGCCACGTGCCTCGCGCACCGCCCGCAGGCGCCGACCGATGTCCTGGTTCACGATTTGCCCCTTTTTTGTTTATTAAACTGAACATTCTGGACGATCATCTCAAATAAAACAACAAGTTGGCAAAACTCATCAAACGCGTTGTTTAACATCGGACATCGGGCGTACACTCGATCGCCTGAGCAAGCTTTCACATCGGATGACACCATGAATGCCGCAGCTGATAACGCCTACTGGATGCCGTTCACGGCCAATCGAGACTTCAACAAAAAGCCCCGTATCCTGACGGGTGCGGAAGGCCACTGGTACACCAGGACAGATGGCACCCGGATGTACGACACGTTTTCCGGCCTGTGGACCTCGGGGGTCGGCCACTGCCACCCGAAGATCGTCGAGGCGGTGCAGAAGCAGGTCGCACTGCTCGACTACTGCATTACGTTCCAGCTGACGAACGACAAGGCACTCGCGCTGGCCGAACGTGTCGTCGGTATGGCCCCCGAGGGCTTCACGCACTGCTTCTTCACCAACTCCGGATCCGAGTCAGTCGACACGGCCCTCAAGATAGCTCTCGGCTATCACCGGGCGCGCGGCGAAGGGAATCGGTCGCGCCTGATCGGTCGCGAGAAGGGCTATCACGGCGTCAACTTCGGTGGCATGTCCGTCGGCGGCATGGTGCCTAACCGCAAGGTATTCAGCACTACCCTGCTACCGGGTGTCGATCATCTGCGTCACACGCTCGACATCGAGCGGAATGCATTCTCACGCGGTTTGCCACCGCACGGCATCGAACTCGCCGAGGACCTGGAGCGCCTTTGCCTGCTGCACGACGGCAGCAATATTGCGGCTGTCATCGTCGAACCAGTACCGGGCTCGGCAGGCATCATTCCACCGCCGCCCGGCTACCTGGAGCGCCTGCGCGAGATCTGTGACGCGCATGGCATCCTGCTGATCTTCGACGAAGTCATTGCTGCGTTCGGTCGGCTCGGTGCGCCGTTCGGCGCAACACGCTTTGGCGTCACGCCCGACATCATCACCACGGCCAAGGGCCTGACCAATGGCGTAATCCCGATGGGCGCGGTCCTGGTGCGCGAGAAAGTCCACGACGCATTCATGAACGGACCCGAGCATATGATCGAGTTATTCCACGGTTATACCTACTCCGGCCACCCGGTCGCTGCCGCGGCCGGGCTCGCCGTGATGGACGTTTACGAAGAGGAAGGTATCTTTCAGCAGGCGCGCGATCTCGAACAGCACTTTGAGGACATCCTGCACTCGTTTGCCGACCACGAGAAGGTCATCGACGTCAGGAACTACGGACTCATGGGCTGCATCGAAATGGCGCCGCGTAAGGGCGCTCCCGGCCAACGCGGCTTCGATGTCCACAAGCACTGCTTCTGGGAGGAAGACATCGTCGTGCGCAACGGCATGGACCTGTTGCAGTTCTCGCCTTTCCTCAATTCCGACCCCGACGAAATGGAGCAGTCGTTCGCCGCCGTACGGCGCGCGCTGGATACGGTCGCATGAACAAGATTACCGGACACTTCATCAACGGCGCCGACGTTGCCGACGACAATCGTCCCCAACCGGTTTACAACCCGGCTACGGGTGAGCAGACACATGCAGTCGCGATGGCCTCGAAGGCTACCGTCGAGGAAGCGATCGCCGCTGCGCAAGCCGCGTTTCCCGATTGGCGGGACACGCCACCGGCGAAACGCGCGCGCATCATGTTCCGCTTCAAACAGCTCCTCGATGAGCACGCCGAGGAGATCTCGGCCGCGATCACGGCGGAGCACGGCAAGGTCTTCGACGACGCCATGGGCGAATTCGGCCGCGGTGTCGAGGTCGTCGACTATGCCTGCGGTATCCCCGAATTGCTCAAGGGTGAATACTCGAGAAATGTGGGCCCGGGGATCGACAGCTGGTCCGACTTCCAGCCGCTCGGCGTGGTTGCAGGTATCACCCCGTTCAACTTCCCGGCAATGGTGCCGATGTGGATGTTCCCGATGGCCATTGCCTGCGGCAATACATTTGTGCTCAAGCCTTCGGAGAAGGATCCGACACCGCCGCTGATCGTCGCCCGTCTGCTCAAGGAGGCAGGACTCCCCGACGGGGTCTACAACATCGTGAACGGCGACAAGGAAGCTGTCGACACGCTGCTGCACGATGAGCGCGTCCAGGCCGTGAGCTTCGTGGGCTCGACCCCGATCGCCGCGTACATTTATGCGACCGGCACGGCCAATGGCAAACGGGTGCAGGCACTCGGCGGCGCCAAGAACCACGCCATCGTCATGCCCGATGCCGATATCGACAACGCGGTCAGCGCCCTCATGGGCGCCGCCTTCGGATCCTGCGGCGAACGCTGCATGGCAATCTCGGTCGCGGTCTGCGTCGGTGACGAAACGGCCGACGAGGTAGTTGGCAAACTGGCTGCCGAGATCTCGCAACTCAAGGTCGGCGCCGGCACCGATGTGTCGAACCACATGGGTCCACTGATCACGAAAGCACACCATGACAAGGTACGCGGCTACGTCGACCTCGGTGTCGAGGAAGGCGCCGAGCTCGTCTGCGATGGCCGGGACCTGGTCGTGGACGGCTTTGCGAACGGCTTCTTCCTCGGGCCCTGCCTGTTCGACAAGGTAAGCACCGAGATGCGCATCTACCAGGAAGAAATCTTCGGGCCGGTCCTGTGCGTGGTCCGCGCGGAATCCGAAGAACAGGCCATGCAGATGATCGATGCTCACGAGTACGGCAATGGCACCTGCATTTTCACGCGTGACGGCGAGGCGGCGCGCTACTTCGCCGACCGCATCAAGGTGGGCATGGTCGGCATCAATGTACCGTTACCGGTACCTGTGGCCTACCACAGTTTTGGCGGCTGGAAGCGCTCCCTGTTCGGCGACCTGTACGCCTACGGCCCGGACAGCGTACGCTTCTACACGCGCCGCAAGACGATCACCCAGCGCTGGCCGTCGGGCGGCGTGCGTGAGAAAGCACAATACTCATTCCCGGGACGACAGTAGGCACAGGAACGATGCGATGGCGAAGCGAAATCGAGGCGGCTGGTCGAGGCGTGACGTTTTGAAAGCGACGGGCACGGCGGCGCTCGCCGCATCACTGGGCGGCACTGCCGCAGCCGCCAAAAGCACCACGATTCGCTGGGGCATCGTCGGCACGGGCTATATTGCGAACTCGATGGCGCCCCGGATCGCGGAGGCCGCCAACGCCGAACTGCAGGCCGTGTCGAGCAGATCGGTCGAGAGGGCACAGGCTTTTGCCGACAGGTACACCGTCCCAGTTGCGTTCGGCTCATGGCAGGAGATGCTCCGCTCTGAGGAGGTCGACGCCATCTACATCGCCACTCCGACGAGCGTCAGGGAGGAGATCGGTGTGGCCGCTGCAGAGCATGGCAAGCATGTGCTCGGCGAAAAACCTTTCGCATCACTGGCTTCCCTGCAACGCATCGTCGCAGCGTGTCGAGAACACGGGGTCGGTTTCATGGACGCGACACACTTCAGCCACCATCCGCGAACCGAGGCAATTCGAGCGGAAATCCGGGATCGGCTCCAGCAAGCTTCACTGATCGAATCGGCGTTCCAGTTCCCCCTCAGCGACACCAAGAACATCCGGCTTGATCCCGACCTCGAGCCGCTCGGTGCCATCGGCGATGTGGGCTGGTACAACATGCGCGCCCTGGCCGAGTACGTGTCGCCCGACGCCAGTGTGACGTCGG
This sequence comes from Woeseiaceae bacterium, assembly GCA_041574455.1. Taxonomy (GTDB): domain Bacteria; phylum Pseudomonadota; class Gammaproteobacteria; order Steroidobacterales; family Woeseiaceae; genus UBA1847. The sequence continues at coordinate 10,500 of JBFFOM010000041.1, forward strand.
TCGCCGTGCACGCGCGCCGCCATGCGGAAACCGGGGCCGTGGTCTTCGCGGCAGGCCTGGTCGTTTTCTCCGACGGTACGGCGTCGACATTCGCCTGTGGCTTCGACTGCAACGCGTTCAACGCGGACATGCGGATAGCAGGGCCGGGTGGCGAGCTGACCGTGGACGATTTCCCCGGTCATGAACCCGATGGCTCCGCAGTCTATACCGCGGGCACGCCGGGTAAGGGCAACAAGGAAGACATCACGGTGCCGGCAACCGGGGCTGCGGCGACACAGATGTTCGAGGATTTTGCCGCGATGACCGGCAGCCAGGCGTTGTTCGAGAAAAGCGTAGCAATCAGTGAAAGAACGCAGGCGTGGCTCGACCTGGTCTGGGAGGCAGCCTCCTGAACCATCGTTATTCCGGGTTCGCGCAGGTACAATCGGCCTCCAGCCCACCCGGAGATAACGATGAGAATGACAGCGCTCCTGTTGCTCGCCCCGGCGCTCTTTGCTCAGGCTGAAGAGGCCGCCAATCCGTTCGCGGCCGTCGAAGTCGCACCTGGCATCTACCAGATCGGCAACACCAACGAGGGCTTTGCCCTCAACGAACCGTCCGATTTCGTCGGCGGCGGCGTCGGACTGCTGGTGGGCGACGAATACATCGTCATGATCGATGACGTGATGGAGCCGACGGCGCCCGCACTGGTTGCCAAGGCGGAAGAAATCGCTGGTCGCAAGATCGACTTCGTCATCAACACGCACGCGCATGGCGACCACGTCGGCGGCAACGTGTACGTCAGCGAGAAAGGTGCGATCGTGGTCTCGCACGACCAGCTACGCTCGCGCATGGCCGGCAACGAGCAACTGAATACCGGGCCCGGCGCCCTGCCCGTCATCACGTTCTCCGACCGCATGACATTTCACGTCAACGGCGAAGAGGCGATTGCAATTCACGTGCCCAGGGCCCACACCGACAGCGACGCGATTATTCACTTCGTCAACGCGAATGTCATCGCTGCAGGCGACCTGAGTTTTCGCGGCATCTTCCCGTTCATCGATCTCGACAGCGGCGGCACCGTAGACGGCTTCATGGCCGGGATGCAGCGACTCATCGACATGGGCAATGCAGACACGAAGTACCTGACGGGACACGGTCCTGTGGCTACGCGCGCCGGCCTCGAGCAGGACCTCGCCATGCTGCAAGACGCCGCAGCGCGGGTGAAAGCTCTTATAGACAAAGGGATGGGCGCAAAGCAGATTCTCGAGGCGAACCCGCTGGCCGATTACGGCGAAACCTACAGCTGGTTCTTCATTACCACGGAACGCATGACACAAACATTCATCCGCTCGCTGCAAGGAAACTGACACCAAACCATGGATAACAACAAGACGGCCGAGTTCGTCGGCAAGATGTGGGACGAGTCGATCATCCCGGAGATTTCCGAGTACATCAGGATCCCCAACAAGTCTCCGCACTTCGACCCGGACTGGGAGAAGAACGGTCACATGGAAACGGCCGTGCAGATGCTCGAGGCCTGGTGCAAGACTCAGCCGATCAGGGATATGACGGTCGAGATCGTGCGCATCGAGGGACGCACGCCGGTGCTGTTCATCGATATTCCCGGCGACTCTGACGAAGTCATCCTGCTGTATGGCCACTACGACAAGCAGCCCGAGTTCAGCGGCTGGGATGAGGACCTTGGCCCGTGGAAGCCCGTCATCAAGGACGGCAAGCTGTACGGCCGCGGCGGCGCCGACGACGGCTACGCGACATTCGGCTCACTCACCGCTATTCGCGCGCTGCAGGAACAGCGTATCCCCCATGCGCACTGTGTCGTCATCGTCGAAGGTTGCGAGGAAAGCGGCAGCTTCGACCTGCCCTACTACATCGACCTGCTCGAGGACCGGATCGGCTCGCCCGACCTCGTGGTCTGCCTCGATGCCGAGTGCGGCAACTACGAGCAGCTCTGGTGCACGACCTCGCTGCGCGGCAACCTGACCGGCACGCTCCGTGTCGACGTGCTGACCGAAGGCGTGCACTCGGGATCGGCGAGCGGCGTAGTGCCCTCGAGCTTCCGCACGGCGCGCCAGCTGATCAGCCGGATCGAAGACGAGGATTCCGGACAGATCAAGCTCGACGAACTGCACGCCGAGATCCCTGCCCAGCGACTCGAACAGGCTGGCCTGGCGGCCGATACGCTGCAGGACATGGTCTACAGGAAGTTCCCGTGGGCCGTTGACGCGCCTCAGCCCAACGAGTCCCATACCGAACTTACGCTGAATAACACGTGGCGCCCGACGCTGGCCGTTACCGGGCAGGAAGGCATGCCGGACCTCGTCAATGCGGGCAACGTGCTGTTGCCCTACACGGTGCTCAAGCTGTCGTTCCGCCTGCCGCCGACGGTCGACGCGGATGACGCAGCCGTCGCCGTGAAAGAGACGCTGGAAGCCGACACACCGCCGCTCGTCAAGGTCGAATTCGACGTGGACTCGAGCATGGCTGGCTGGAACGCACCGGAGATCGCGCCCTGGCTCGAGGCATCGATGCACAAAGCCTCCGACGCCTTCTTCAGCAAACCTTCGATGTACATGGGCACGGGCGGCACGATTCCCTTCATGGGCATGCTGGGCGAACGCTTCCCCGAGGCGCAGTTCCTGATCACGGGCCTGCTCGGGCCGAAGTCGAATGCGCACGGGCCCAACGAGTTCCTGCACATCGAAACCGGCAAACGGGTAACCAGTTGCGTAGCGCAGGTCATCGAGGACCATTTCAACCGCAACGGCGGAGGCGAATGACTTGACGGTCCTGGTCACCGGCGGTGCCGGCTTCATCGGTACGAATTTCATTCTCGAGTGGATCGCAGCCTGCGACGAGCCCGTCGTCAATCTCGACAAGCTCACCTACGCCGGTAATCTCGGCAATCTGCGCGCGATTGCCGATAACCCGCAGCACACGTTCGTGCACGGCGACATCGCCGACGCGGCGCTGGTCGAGTCGTTGCTGGCCGAACATCGGCCGCGCGCGTTAATCAATATCGCGGCAGAGACGCACGTCGATCGCTCGATTCACGGGCCGGGCGACTTCATCCAGACGAACATCGTCGGTACGCATACGCTGCTGGCGGCATCGCTCGAGCACTGGCAGTCCCTGTCCGCAGAGGACCAGGACGGGTTTCGCTTCATCAACGTCTCGACCGACGAGGTATTCGGCTCGCTTCCCGATGACGTGCCGCCTTGTGATGAGGACACGCGCTATGCGCCGAACAGCCCCTACTCGGCCTCGAAAGCCGCGGCCGATCATCTCGTGCGCTCCTATTTCCACACCTACGGCCTGCCCGTGATTACGACCAACTGCACCAATAATTACGGCCCGTTCCAGTTCCCGGAGAAGCTGATCCCGCTGATGACCGCCAACGCTGTTGCCGGCAAACCATTGCCGATCTACGGCGACGGCAAGAATATCCGCGACTGGTTGTATGTCAACGATCATTGCGCGGCGCTGCGCGAGGTACTCGCAAAAGGCCGGCCCGGCGAGGTATACAATATCGCCGGCAATTGCGAGATCACGAACCTCGATGTGGTAGAGGCGATTTGCACGGAACTCGACCGCCTGATTCCCGACGATGGCGAGAAACCGCGTCGCGATTTGATCGAATTCGTGCCGGACAGGCCAGGGCATGACCGGCGGTACGCCCTGTCGACGCGAAAGATCGAAGCGGAACTCGGCTGGCAACCGCGGGAGACCTTCGCGACGGGCATGCGCAAGACCATCGAGTGGTATCTCGAACACCAGGAATGGCTGGACGAAGTCATGAGCGGCCAGTACCGTCAGTGGATCGACCTGAACTACGCTGAGCGAGCCTGAACACTATGAAAGGAATTATTCTGGCGGGCGGTTCCGGGATGCGCATGTACCCCATGACCCAGGTGCTGTCGAAGCAACTATTGCCGGTCTACGACAAACCCATGGTGTACTACCCTTTGTCGATCCTGATGCTCGCCGGTATCCGCGACATCCTGGTGATCTCGACGCCGCTGGATACGCCGCGCTTCCAGGAACTCCTCGGTGACGGCGCGCACCTCGGTCTTACGATCCAGTACACGGTACAGGAGTCACCTGACGGCCTCGCGCAGGCTTTCATCCTGGGTGAGGACTTCATCGCCGGCGATGCCTGCGCCATGATCCTCGGCGACAACATCTTCTATGGCACCGACCTGCAACCGAAGCTCGAGCGCGCGGCCGCGCGCGAGTCGGGCGCGACGATCTTCGCGTATCCGGTAAAAGACCCGCGGCGCTACGGCGTCGTCGAACTCGACGCAGACGAGCGTGCCGTCAGCCTCCAGGAAAAGCCCGACAAGCCGAAATCCAGGTTTGCCGTCACCGGACTCTACTTCTATGACTCGCAAGTCTGTGAACTGGCGAAAACGGTCCAGCCGTCCACCCGGGGCGAACTGGAGATTACGGATCTGAACCAGATCTACCTCGACCGGGGCGAACTGCACGTCGAGGCGCTCGGTCGCGGCATGGCATGGCTCGACACGGGGACGCAATCGTCGCTGCTGGCCGCCTCGAACTTCGTCGAAACGATCGAGGAACGACAGGGATTCAAGATCTGCTGCCCCGAAGAAATCGCATTCCACCAGGGCTTTATCACAGCGGAACAACTGGAAGCACTGGCGAGGCCGCTCGCCAAGAGCAGCTACGGCGACTACCTTCTCGACCTCTTACGGGAACACTGAGCACATGAGCAACGACCAGGATTCGCCATTCATCGTATTTGGCGCCCCCGACATCGGTTCCGCCGAGATCGATGAGGTTGTCGCCACGCTCGAGTCAGGCTGGATCGGAACCGGTCCACGTGTCGCACAATTCGAACAGGAATTCGCGGCGTACAAGTCCGTATTGGCCAGCCAGGTTGCGGCAGTCAACTCCTGCACAGCCGCATTGCACGTCAGCATGGTTGCCGCCGAACTCTCACCCGGTGACGAGGTCATCACGACGGCAATGACTTTCTGCGCGACGGTCAATGCAATCATTCACGCAGGCGCCACACCCGTCATCGTCGACATCGATCCCGCTACATACAACATCGACATCGACCAGCTCGAGCAGCGCATCACGGCGAGAACCCGTGCCATTCTACCGGTGCATTTCGCGGGCAGGCCCTGCGACATGGATCGCATTAGCGCCCTCGTCGACCAGCATGACCTCGTCCTGGTCGAGGACTGCGCCCACGCGATCGAAACCGAGTGGCGCGGCAAGCCGGCAGGCACCTTCGGCGATTTCGGCTGTTTCAGCTTCTATGTCACCAAGAACGTCATCACGGGCGAAGGTGGCATGGTGATCAGCCGGTCAGCCGAGCAGATCGACAGGATCAAGATCCTCGCCCTGCACGGCATGACCAAGGACGCGTGGAAGCGTTTCGGCGACGAAGGCTACAAGCACTACGAGGTCGTCAGTGCCGGCTTCAAGTACAACATGATGGACCTGCAGGCAGCACTCGGGATTCACCAGCTGCGCAGCGTTGAAAAGAACTGGCTGCGCCGGCAGGCGATCTGGGACCAGTACCAGCAGGCTTTCGCAGACTTACCCGTCGGGCGGCCGCAGGACCCCGCAGCCGATACGCGCCACGCCTACCATCTCTACACGCTCGAGATCGACGAGGCCACCTGCGGCATGTCACGTGACGCAATGCTCCAGAAACTCAACGATGTCGGAATCGGAACCGGGGTGCACTATCGCAGCCTGGCCCAGCAGCCCTTCTACCAGGAGGCGTATGGCTGGAACCCCGACGAGTACCCGGTGTCCACGGCGTTCGGCGACCGGACGATCAGCCTGCCGCTCGGCCCGGGGCTGCAGGATAGGGACGTCGAACGCGTCGTCGACGCGGTCACGGCGGGACTGTCGCGGTGACGCACGAGGATCCGCGCTGGGGGGCCGAAAACCGGGAACAAAAGGCGCGCAATATCGTTGAGTGTCTCGACCTGCTGACCGACCGGGACCTGTCGCGCCTCACCTGCCTGGACATCGGCTGCGGCAGCGGCGGCATCAGTTTTCACCTCGCGCCCGCATTCGATTCCGTCTGCGGCATCGACCCCGAACCCTGGGACCGGTGGAGCGAGTTCACGGCCGCACAGCCAAACCTGAGTTTCCATGAAGCATCGATCGAATCGCTGGGCATTGACGATGAAGCGGTCGATGTCGTCATCTGCAATCAGGTGTATGAGCACGTGCCGTCGCCGCAGGAACTCATCGCACAGATTCATCGCGTCCTGAAGCCGGGCGGCATTTGCTACTTTGCCGGCCCCAATCTGCTTTATCCGATCGAACCACATGTGTTCTGGCCGTTCGTGCACTGGATACCACGGCGTTGGGCACTGGCGTTGTTGAGAACATTCTCGCCGGAAAAAGAGAGACTCCTCGACGCCTACTCAAAGACGTACTGGACCTTGAGACGCTGGCTATCTGAATTCGACGTGGTGGATGCTGTACCGCAATTGATCAAGCATCGCGCAATGTCAGGCAGAGGTATCTGGCGGATCTTTCGTCCGATACCGGAACGTGTATTGAGGGTGCTGGGCTTCTTGAGCCCTGGGTTTGTTTTCGTATTAACGAAACCCCACGGTCAGGGTGCCGTCAGTTCCTGAACCATCTGTTCGATCGCGCCATAGGAAACAAGCTCCGGAATTGCATCATCCGGGAACTGAACGCCCAGCTCGTCCTCGAGCGCCATGATCAATTGCATGTGCTTCAGCGAGTCCCAGCGCTCGATCGATTCCGGCGAACTCTCCGCCGTAATCGCGGCAGGATCGATCTGAAATACCTGGGACATGACGAGCTTGATGGTTTCTGACATAGACCTAATCCGTTACCAATTCGGCCGTGATTATACGTGAGTAGTCTGTAATGCTCAGTGCTGATTCGAGTGTGTACTGTTTGCCGTCACCGGTACTAGCCACAACAGAAAAGCCGACCCGATCCCAAAAATCCTCGACCTGCATGTTCTTCCTGGTCGGCAAATAATCCGCCTTCCAGGTTGGATCTCCCCAGCGCTGGTTGAGCACACGCAAGCACTGATCGACAAAAGCAAACTCGAGCTGCCTGCCGAGTACGCGACAGCTCAGCAGCAATGTGTCGACTCTCGCCGTGTCGCCGTCACGACATGCGATCAGGACACCCGTCAGCCCCATGTCGCCGTATCGGTCACAGACTGACATGGCAAATACAGCCGAGTCGGGTCCGGCCGCGTACTCCTCGACATCTGCCAGCGAATAGCGCCGCGTTGTCAAATTGAACTGATTGGTCTTCTGCGTCAGTTGCGCTACGCGGCTCTTGCTCGCATCGTCGACCTCGAATACACGCATGACAGTCGCCAGCGAGCTCAGGTACTCGGTCAGGTCGGCAAATCTGAACTGATCCTGCTTGCGACGCGCCTCGTCCTGGTACATGGTCGTTCGCTGGCGGTCTTCTTTGCTACGCGCCGTCGTATCGAAGAGCTTGTCTTTTGTCAGAATTGCCGGGTATGCAGAAAGGTCGTCCGGCACGCCAAGTACGAGCACCTCAGGTAGCATTTCACCGATCAGTGCACGCTCTTGCGGGCTGTCGTCGACAAACACGAAACTCTCCAGGCCGATATTGAGCTCGCTTGCAAGGGACGCCAGGTTTGCTGCTTTATTCTGCCAGTTGATGCGCCAACCGACGAGGTGTGAACGGTCCAAAGGACAGTGCGGATGTTCCTCGAGGACACGCCAGACATCATCCTCGTTGTTCTTGCTGCACAGGGCCAGCATGACGCCCTGCTCTCCAAGCGCTACAGCAGCTTGCTGGAACTCGAAAAAATGTGACCCGGGAGGATCCTGATCGTCCAGGACAATCCCGCCGATGCCGTCTTCCCCAATAACGCCACCCCAAATCGTGTTGTCGCAATCCAGGACCAGGCATTTCCTGGCCCGCCCTTTCAGCAAACGGACGGAATAGGCGATGTCTCTCGCGTACCGGTTAAGGAACGTGTACCTGAAGGGTGCCTGGGAAGATACCCAGAGACGGCGATCCAGTGCGGCAGGACCACCGCTCTCCCGGAAGTGTTCATCGAATTCGGAAACAAATATTCGACCGGCCGCCGCCGACTCCAGCTCCCTCAAATGTGCATTCAACCGCTCGATCTCGGCTTCTGCGCCGACCATTGCCTCACCGGATATCAAGCTATCAATCGGCGGTAACAGGGTATTGACGACAAGGAGCGACTGGGTCCGGTCCATGACGTAGCCCACGTACTCGTCGACGCGCGCAATAGTCTTGTCGGCAGTCCAGCTGGTTTCGGCAACCTCCGGATCAAGATACTCGATCAGCAGGGACAATACGATGACATCGGGAGCTTGCGTGAGCAGGCCTGACTGCGGATCGAGCAGTTCCTGCGCTACCGTATCGTAGCCACCATGACCGATCTCGACGCGAATACCGTCTCGAATCAGGTGGTACTTAATGTAAGGGTCCGTGAACTCTGTTGTGTAATTGCGCAGAAAGTGCACACGGGCATCTGCGGCCCACTCGGTGGTTTCGGATTCGGCCGTCGCGATCGCGTCGAGCAACGAGCCGAGATTGCCGAACAGATCTTCCGACAACCGGTTTCTGTTTCGCTCGGCCAATCAGCTGTCCTCGAGAATCTCGATCAGTCCGAATCCACGGAGTTGATAGAAACCCACGCGGCGCCCACCGAACAGCACGGCAGGCTTGGGCGGTGCCACGGGTAGCACTCGAATTCCGCTGGCCTTGATCGCTTCGACAGACTCGTCGATGTCGCTCGCCTCGTAGCAAAGGTGGTAAATGGACTCCGTCGAGTGTTCCAGGATGTTGTCGACAGGCCCCGGTTTGTCCGACGGCGCCACCAGCTCCACAGCCGGCATGGCCGGGTGGTCACACCAGACCAGTCGCACTTCCTGCAGCGGGTCATGGATCTCGTCCTGACACCTGTAGCCCAAGCCACGCAGGACATTCAGGGCTGCCGGCACATCGCGCACGGCCAGTCCAAAGTGGTGAAACCGGAGTCCGAAACTGTCCAGGTTCATGTAGCCAGGACCGTTGCCACGTTGACCGGAAGTCGTTGCTCTACCGATTCCTCGACCGAGAGTCCCGGGTATGGCACCAGTAACTTGTCTACGACATTGAGTCCGGCTCCCCTGACCAGGGTTTCAATGTCGTCCCAGGACTCGAACAGGTAGATATGATCAATTGCCGGCGCGTTGATCGGCGTCGTAATAAAGATGAACGCATCATCTGTCGCAATCCTTGCGATTGTTTCCAGGAATAAGCCCGGCTCCTCGACATGCTCGAGAACTTCACCCATGACGACAGCGCTGTAGCTGCCCGACTCGATATCACCATCGAGAAAGTCCTGCTCGAAGATCCGGTAGTTATCAAACTCGCCAAAGTGTCCACTGCCCAGGACGTCGTTTGTCATCTCGACGCTCGTCGGGCTGACGTCGATTCCATCAAACTGCCCATAAGCTGTTTTTCGCATGGCACTTACCATATACATGCCATGGCCGGGACCGATCTCGAGGTATTTGCCCTGCTGCTCGGTCGGGAGTTGCTCGATGAAGTAACGATGTAGCGCGCGGTGATTCGGCCATAGATACGACGTCAGAGCCAGGCCGTGCATGTACTTGCGCATGTACACGTCGTCGAAGTAAACCGAGTTGGCCACTTGTTCGAAACTCGAGTAGCGATATCGTCCGTGCCGCATGAAGTACATCTGTTCCCGCAGCGTGTCCTTGACGATCAGGTCATAGCATTCGGCGAGGTACGCAATATCAAGCCCGGCTGCCATACCGTACTCGAGGTAAGCGTCGAGATCCTTCATTTCAGGCTGGCTCACTTCCCGCATCGATTCGTCAAGAAAGTCAGATTGCAGCGGATTCCTGCTCAAGATGCTGGCCGTAAGATCACTGATCGACTGTGAATTGAAACTCATTGCTCGGCATCCTCAAGCGGGCGTCTACGAACGGCGCGCGCCGGGTTTCCGATCAGAGTAGTTCCTGCCTCGTACTCCCCGGAGACGACGCTATTCGGTCCGATGACGCAGTTATCTCCAAGCACCGTGTTACCGAGAATCACGGCACCGGCACCCACCCAAACCCCCTTGCCGATTACTACCGGGTCGTTGAATCGGCCAGGTTCAGTCGACTGACGGTTCGCGGCGTCTGCATCGCCCGCTTGCGCCATGACCATTGAGCCCGGGCCAAAGTGAGTGTATTCGCCGACTGTGATCAGACCTGCTCCGTATAGCGTGCAATTCGGGCCGACAACAACATTGTCCCCGAGAATGATGCCTCCCCCATATCCGCACCAGGCTTTGCCACCACAATGCAATAGCGCTCGGCGCTGAAGTACAACATTGCTGCCGACCTCGAATCGCGATGGTGTTTTGATAATGACACCGGGTTCGCAGGAGAGACCCGCCGCTGATAACACCGCGAGCCTCGCAGGCAGCAATTCGCGAATAACATCGGTTACACGAAGGAATAAAGACGGCGCTTGCAGCCGATTCTCTGCGTCAGCACTCATAGTCACTCAATTCTCACTCGTCTTTCGGACTCGGTCGAGTGCCGAAGAACGCAAACATCAGGAATACAATAACTTCCGCGGCAAGTTGCCAAACACGCACGAACACGGCAAGAAAAGCAAGGTTGGGCATCGTTGTCAACGCACTGGCAAATGCGAAGAAACTAGCTTCCCGAACTCCCAGGCCAGATGGCGTGATCATTGACACGTAACCAATGAACCAGGCCGCCGAGTACGATGCACACAGCAACCAGATATTCACGTCCTGAAGTATCGGGAAGATCCATGGGAACACTGCCCATACGCTGAGATAACAAACCCACGACAAACCCGTACATGCGACGATCCTGACGGCAACTGACCACGGTATCTTGCGTTGCGCCGGCAGCTGCTGTTCCAGCTTTTCCGCGAGTCGCGGAATCAGGCGCGTCAACGTGGCGATACAATGGCCGAGAATATCGAACCGAATCGAGACTCCGAGCAACACACTGCCCACTGCGTAACATGCCACTGCCAGAGGCACTCCTGAGTACACACCGATCAAAAGACTGGCAGCAACAAGGAGAATGAAGAAGACTGCGTAGAACATGGTGTCGAGATTGGCTCGAACCATTGCAGCTGATGGAATCTCCCTACGAGTCTCCGCGACCAAGTAAACGATGCCCCAGATGCGACCAGGTAGATGCCGCAAGATCTGTGCAACAAAAAGCATACGGGCCGCTTGCACATACCTTATACGCTGGTCGCTGTGTACGACGAGGAGTGACTGGAAAACCGGCACCAGCAACAGTAGCGCGACGACGCCAATGAGCACGGTGGCCAGCAGCCACGCGTAGCTTGCTATCTGGAAGTCGGTCCGAACCGCGCCAAAGTCCCGAGCAAGTAAGACGATGACCCACGCGACACCCATAACGAGTATAAGTCGCGAGACCCATTTCCAGACCCCGAAACGTCGCTGGGACGTACTGTTCATCGGATCATCCGGTGCAGCCTCTCGATGACCCGGAACAAAGGGTACGTCGATCTGACGGGCAGCGTATAGGTTCTGTGTTCGCGTGTTTCGGCACCCCAGTGCTCCTTGTAGCGAACCAGGGAATCCTGACCGGGCGGTGAGGACATCAGGTTGAATATTTTGCAGCCCTCGCCCTTCGCCCATTCGATGGCAGCATTCAACAGCATTGCCGAAGGAATGTGCTCTCGCATGGCCCAGTCGAACGCCCCGTGCAGGTAGTATGCGGTCGACCCGTGACGGACGACGACGGTGTAGGCGGCGATGGCGCCGTCGAGTTTTGCGAGAAGGACGCGAAGATTCGAGTTCTCCTGTGACAGTGCGATCAGTTCGTTAAAGTACCTGGCTGTGTAACGCAGGGCGCCGCGTTTCCTTTCCAGTGTCCGCTCGTACAGCGCAAACAGGGTATCGCCGTCTCGTGGATCAGTCGAATCGACAAGTTCGAGCGGGGCCCGCAGTGACTTGTTGACGTCCCGACGACGATTCTTTGCGATACCGGCGAGCGACCACGATTGCAGATCGACGATTGCGGTTTCCGGCGTCGTTTCAAACGGGAGGTCGAGAATCTCGGCATTAGTAAATGGACTGACCGGGATACGCAATGCAACCAGCCCAGCCGATGCGAGCGCGTCGCGCATTTCACGTATTATTGCGTTCGGCGTCGACTTCGCGCCAACGATGCCACCGACAGGAAAGCCGAGATAACCAATGAAGAATGGCCCTGCCCTGAACCGGGAAATACCAGCGCCGATTTCCTGTTCGTCATTGCTGACGAATACGGAACTGCAGCCCAGCCCGCGATCCAGGATCGACATCCAGGAATCTGATTGAAATAGTCCTTTTTGCGCCTCGCTTACAGCGGTCATCCCGGGCGGCATGGACTGCGAAACCTGCCAGCCGCTCATGACGCGTTCCCGGAAAGGCGTTCTGCGAGTCGCCTTGCCGCTACGGCAACATCGAACTTGGCGGCCAGCACATCGAGTTGTGGCCTGAATTGATTCGCCGGTGTGCGCAGCGCTTTGCGCAAAGCGTCCGCGAGCGCAGTCGCCGACGCATCGGCCGCGAGGATTCCGAACTCGTGTTCCTCGAACAAGCCTGGTAAGTCGCCGACCGGGGTCGCAACGAGTGGTCTCCGCACTTGGGCTGCATCGGAGAATATGACGGGAATACTCTCGATGCGCGAGGGAAGTACGAGGTAGTCGGACCATGCAATGAAATCCGCTGCTGCTTCGGTATCCAGGTAACCGCCAGCGCTGATGGGACGACCCTGCTCCCGCAATTCATCAACCAGTCGACAGACTTCGAATTCAAGGGGCCCGCCACCATGAACCCGAACTTCCGCAATGCGCGACCAGTCCTCGGCAGACAGCGATTGCAGGGCCTGCAGGAACAGGTCGACCCCCTTATTCGGATGCCAGCGACCGAGGTATGCCAGGCGATACGGCGCCGACCCGGCAGGGTCCGTCGTCTCTTGAACGGCCAGGCTGCGGGAACTGGGCAGGAAGTCACACGGTTTACCGCTCAGACGCTCAACCTCGTGCCCGAGTCGAAGACCGTCAGCGTAGCGCCGCTCCGCTGATGCCAGGACACGCCCCAGGTAGCTCCGTACGACCGGGACGCGGCCCAGGCTCCAGATGTCGCTGCCCAAAGACCATGTGCCGTAGGGGACGCCAAACTCGGTGAGCATACGCCTGGCCCAGTATCCTGATGGCAATGCCCACAGTGCCAGGACATAGTCTGGCCGGTCGGTATCGAAAACCCTGCGTACCGTCCGGAGTCCGTCGCGCAGCGTCGCAACTATCGGCCACCAGTCCAGTGGGTTGTAGGGTTTGAGCTGGGACAATGGCCAGCGACGCACTTTAAATCGATACACTTCGACCCGGCCTTCGGTGCGCTGTGACGAGTCGCCTCGGGTAACTGCAACGACCGTCACCCGTACATGCCGCGCAAGTTGTTCCGCAAAGTCCGCGACAAAACTGCCCGCCGCCTCACTTCCTGATAGGGTATCGGGATAGGACGTGGTTACAAGCAAGACATGCATCACTCAGGCTTTGGTCCAGACCATCCGGTAGGCATATGGCATCATCGATTCGCTGCGGCTGAATCGCGCAAGCAACCAAGACAGCGAGTTTGCCAGAAACACAGCTGGCGGCAGAAGGACGCCCAGTATAAGCAACGGATTGCGGTCCGCCAGCCAGTTGAGAACGGTCTTACTCGCAGCAATGTTGGCTCCAAGCGCTGCCGTCTCGAGCGGGTGGCCAATTGCGAGCACTTCACTGACAGTCAATCCAGCCAGTCGCGCGGCGCGCTCGAGGCCGAAGCGAGTCCAGCGATGAAAGTCGAGTGGCGCATCGTGGATCGGGTATAAAAACGGTACCTGGATCGTCAGCGTGCCATCGGGTTTCAGGACACGGCGGATCTCAGCCAGGCACTGATCCGGGTTGGGTATGTGCTCGAGCACGTCCAGAAGCAGGACATGATCGACAGCACTATCGGCCAGCGGCAACTTCTGGGCGTCACCGAAAACATTTGGACGAGTATGGTAAAGCCTGGTCGCGGTATCGAAATAGTCGAGCCCGATGTACTCGGTGCCTTCTGGGAGATGACTACGTGGCTTGCCGTCGGCGCAACCGATGTCGAGGACGACACCATTCAGTCGTTCACACGTTTGGCGCAGATTCCTCTCTTCGCGACAAAACGCGAACCATTGGGGATGCAATGGCGTCTTCTTGAGGATATCCAGGATTTTCACTCCCATGCTGGTCACACTACCACGAGTGATTCGGCTGCCGTCACCTAGCCGCCGCGTATCTTGAGGTTGCCGTCGTCGTCAAGCAGGAAGCGCGTCGGGCCCAGCGGGGGTTCGCCATTGCGATCAACCTTAACGACGTCTCCCCCGCCCCAGGTGCCGGCGTAAGCCGCAATGCGGCTAGAGAGGCCGCGGCCCCGCAAGAGTAGCAACGGGCGTTTGCCGCTCCAGAGCTTGGTGTTCTGGACCAGCAGGTAGATACGATAGGCGAGCACTGGCGCGAGAAACATGCGCAAGATCACGTTTCCCACATCGTCCAGAAGTCGCTCCGGCTTGTCCTGGTTGGTGCAGGCATACCAGGTCGTCGTACGCGTCGACTCATCGTCCAGCATCGCGAGCTTCGGCGCTGAATGGCCGCGCTGCTCCTCGCTGCCAACGACGATGATGGCGTGCCGCATGTCAGGACTTGCTGAACGTCAGGGCTGTAATCTGCTCGGAGATGAGGCCGATCAGGAAGACGATCACCGACGCGCTGAACAGCAGCATACTCATGTTGGTAAAACGGCCCATCGTCGCAAACGAATAGGCGTACCAACCGGCGCCGGTCGTAAAGAACAGTGCGCTGATCGGCAGGAAGATCTTCAGCGGCGCGTACAGTGTCGCAATCTTGAAGATGATCACCATGAAGCGCACCCCGTCGCGAATGGGACGAATGTGGCTCTTGCCGATGCGTTTGCCGACCGGGATCGGTTCGAAGCAGATCGGGTACCCGGAACGCAGGAACGCCATCGTGATCGTCGTCGGGTAAGAAAACCCGTTGGGCAGCAGGTAGAGGAACTGCTTGAACAACGCGGCACGCGCGACCCTGAATCCCGAGGTCAGATCGGGGATGCGCCGTCCTGTCAGCCAGGATGCCACGACATTGTAGATGCCGTTCGCGTACAGGCGACCCACGTTGGCATGCGATCCCGAGTCGCGGGCCCCGATGGCCATTTCGAAGCCGTCCTCGATCCTGGCGAGCAGTGGCTCGAACTCGGCGGCGTCGTGCTGTCCGTCCCCGTCCATGAAGGCAATGATCTCGCCGCTCGCCGCGCGGGCACCCGACTTGATCGCGGCCCCGTTGCCCAGGCTCTCGGGGTGCCGGACGACTTTCGCGCCCGCACCTTCGGCTACGCTCGCGGTTTCGTCCGTCGAACCGTCGTCTACAACGATAATTTCGGCTTCCGGGTACTGTTGCCGGGCACCGCCGACGGCGTCACCTATCGCGGCGGCTTCGTTCTTGGCGGGAATGACGATCGACAGTGATTTCAAGAGCCTGTCCTGCTATGAGGTAAACATGATCATAATACCGGCTGCGACGGCGGATCCTATGACGCCGGCCACATTCGGGCCCATCGCGTGCATCAGCAGGATGTTGTGTGGATTTGCTTCCAGGCCGACCTTGTTAGCGACGCGCGCCGCCATCGGTACAGCCGACACGCCGGCCGCGCCGATCAGCGGATTGATCGGGGTCTTTGACAGCTTGTTCAGCAGCTTGCCCATGATCACACCGCTCGCCGTGCCGATCGCAAAGGCAACCATGCCAAGGACCAGGATGCCGAGCGTATCGACGACGAGGAAGTCTTCTGCACCGAGCTTGGAGCCGACGGCCAGCCCGAGGAAGATGGTCACGATATTGATGAGCGAGTTCTGTGTCGTGTTCGAGAGGCGCTCGACGACGCCGCATTCTCGCATCAGGTTGCCGAATGCCAGCATGCCCAGCAGTGGTGCCGCGGTAGGCAACAGCAGGCCGACCAGCAGCAGCAACAGCAGGGGGAACATGATGCGCTCGGTCTTGGAGACTTCGCGCAGCTGCACCATCTCGATGCGGCGCTCGTTCTCACTCGTCAGAGCACGCATGATCGGCGGCTGAATCAGCGGCACCAGTGCCATGTAAGAATAAGCCGCCACTGCGATCGCGCCGAGCAGGTTCGGCGCCAGCTGGCCTGCGACGTAGATTGCCGTGGGCCCGTCAGCACCGCCGATGATCCCGATTGCCGCGGCTTCCCGCAGGGAAAAGTCCATCCAGCCGAGTTCGGTCATGCCGAGGGCCCCGAGCAACGTCGCGAAGATGCCGAACTGCGCCGCCGCACCGAGGAACAGCGTGCGCGGGTTGGCGAGTAAGGGCCCGAAGTCCGTGAGGGCGCCAACGCCCATGAAGATAATGAGCGGGAACGCGCCGGACTTGATGCCTACCTCGTACGCGAGATACAGGAGCCCGCCGGGATCAGCGATACCGGCGCCGGGAATATTGCTGAGCAGCCCGCCGAAACCGATGGTCACGAGCAGCAACGGTTCGAACTTCTTGACGATGCCGAGATACAGCAGCGCCAGGCAGACCAGCAACATGATCGCCTGGCCGGCGGTGATCTGGTAAAGCCCCGAGCCCGTCCAGATTTGTTCGATCAGCTCCATTAAGCGACTAACCTATCGCCACCAGCGGGTCGCCGACCGCAACCTTGTCGCCTTCGGCAACGTAGACGTCGGTGACCGTGCCTGACCTGGGCGACGGTACGACAGTCTCCATCTTCATCGCCTCGACAATCAGCAACGGGTCGCCCTCAGTGACGGTCGCCCCCGGGGCGACGTGCACCTTGAAGATGTTGCCGGCAAGCGACGCATTGACGGGTTCTCCATTGCCGGCGCGTGTGGGTGCGGCTGCATTCGCGCCTGCCGGCGCCCCGACAGACACCTGGCCACTGTCCGCAACTTCGACCGTGAACGACTTGCCGTTAACCCGAACCGAGTA
>JBFFOM010000042.1:0-26636 GCA_041574455.1 Woeseiaceae bacterium
CAGCAGATCGCCGTCGGCGGCCTGGACAAGGCGAAACTCCGGACCCTGTGGGTCGACACGCTGGGCCTCGCGCTCGACGGCAACTACACGAGCGAGAAGGAAAACGTCGACGAGGACATCGCGTTCCTCGGCGAGGGCGCGCACCGCGTCGAGGTGGATCTCATGCAGCCCATTGATCCCGGGAAAGCACCGCGGGTACACTCGCCGCCGCTCAACCACGTGGGGCTGTGGGTCGACGACCTGCCGGCCGCGGTCGAGTGGCTTAACGCAAAGGGCATGCGCTTTGCGCCGGGCGGCATCCGCAAGGGTGCCTCGGGGTACGACATCTGTTTCGTGCACCCGAAAGGTAACGAAGAATTCCCCATCGGGGGCGAGGGCGTGCTGATCGAGCTCGTCCAGGCGCCGCCCGAGGTGATCGAGGAGCTTGCATGAACATCCTGTACGTCTTCCCGGGCCAGGGCTCGCAGTACGAGGGCATGGGCCGGGACATCTGCGAGGCGCATGCCGTCGCGAACGACATCTACGACCGCGCCAACGAGGTCCTCGGCTACGACATCAAGGATATGTCCTTCAACAACCCCGGCGACCAGTTGAATCTCACGCGCAACACGCAGCCGGCGCTGCTGACGCATCACATCGCCTGCCTCGAGGTTTTCAAAGAGAAGACCGGTGGCAGCGTTCAGCCGACGCTGGCGGCCGGGCACAGCCTGGGCGAGTACTCGGCCCTGGTCGCGGCCAGCGCGATGACGTTCGAGACGGCATTGAAGCTCGTGCAGACGCGCGGCGCGCTCATGGGCGAGCACGGCGAGGGCGAGATGACGGCGTTCATGATGGGCGTCGACGAGATCAAGCCGCTTGCCGAAGAATTCAACTGCGCGATCTCGGCCTGCAACCAGCCGACCCAGACCGTGGTCGGCGGCTCGTCCTCCGACCTCGCGGCGCTCGAGGCGAAAGTCGCCGAAGAGTTCCCGCGCAAGAAGGCCATTCGCCTCAAGACCGAGGGCGCGTTCCACACGTTCTACATGGACAAGGCTGCCGACCTCTTCAGGGAGGCACTCGCGGATGCCGAGATGCAGGCGCCCGAGATCAGGGTGCTGTCGAACTACACGGGCGGCTTCCATGATGCCGACGTCGACAGCATCAGGGAACGTCTCTACCTGCAGCTCAAGTTCCCGGTCATGTGGGATGCGAACCTGCAGGCTGCGCTCGGGGAGGGCATCGCCAGGATCTACGAGTTCGGTGGTGGCATCGGCCCCGGCGAGCCGACCGAGAAGCGCCCGAACCTCGAGGGCATGATCAAGAAGGCCAGCCGCTCACTGGATCCCAAGCCCGAATACGTACCCGCCATCAACGCCGCAACATTGGCTGCGTTGTAGGAGCCTGCCATGCACCCCGAGGGCACGTGGCGGGCGACCGGTACATTCGCCCTGGTGCTGCTGCTTGCCGCACTGCTGCTCTCTGGCTGCTCACAACCAGCGGACAACGCGAACACCCTCCGCCGTGGCGCCGGTGGCGACCCGGGTACCCTCGATCCGGCGCTGGCCCAGGACGAGTATGCCTTCAACGTCCTGGCCGACCTCTACGAAGGGCTCGTCGCGTACGGGCCCGATGGCGCCCTGCGTCCCGGTGTCGCCAAGCACTGGGATGTCTCGACGGACGGCCTGAGTTACACCTTTACCCTGCGCGAGGATGCGCGTTGGTCAGATGGTGAGCCGGTAACGGCAGACGACTTTGTGCGCTCGCTGGCGCGCGCTCGCTCGCCCGAGACCGCGGCGCCCCTCGGGTTCCTGCTCGACCCGATTGCCGCCGCGGAGGCAGTGGACCAGCAAACGCTGCGCATCGAACTGGGCGCGCCGACGCCGCATTTCCTGTCCGTCCTGGTGCTGGCCATCGCGCTGCCCGTGCGAGAAGACGGCAACGTCGGCGAGATCTCCAACGGCGCCTTCATGCTCGATGCATGGCGCCCCGGCGAACTGCTGCGCGTCGTGCGCAACCCTTACTACTACGCCGCATCCGACGTCGCTTTCGATGCGGTCGAGTACTACCCGATCAATGATCCGGCGAACGAACTGACGCGCTACCGGGCCGGCGAACTCGACATCACGATGACCGTGCCGACTGCCAGCCTGCCGCGCCTGCGCGCAGAGCATGCGGCGGAGCTGCGCATCGCGCCCCGCCTGGCGGTCTACTACCTGGCGCTCGATCTGACCGAACCGCCGCTCGACGATCCGCTGGTGCGCGAACGCCTGTCGCGGGCGATCGATCGTGAGGCGCTGGTCGAGTTGCTCGGAAGGGGCGAACAGCCTGCGTACGGTTTCGTGCCGGATGGTCTCGAGGGTTACACGCCCGCGCGCTATGACTGGCAGGGGGAGGGCACATCAGCGCCGGGCAGCGTGCCCGGCATCACCTTGCTCTATGACACGGGCGACGTGCACGAGAAAATCGCGCTCGCCGTCGCCTCGATGTGGCAGGATGCGCTCGGCATCGAGGTCACCCTGGAAAAGCGCGAGTGGCAGTACTTCCTAGAGAGCCGTGACCTGCGCGAAGACTGGGATGCCATGCGCTTCGCCTGGACGGGCGACTACGCCCACCCGGGCACGTTCCTGGACCTGTTCGTGGCGGGAGGCCCGATGAACCTGCCGGGCTATGCGAGCGCAGAATACGACCGACTGCTGGCTGCCGGCGAGTACGCCGCAGCCGAGGCACGGCTGCTCGCTGACTACGCCGTGATTCCACTGTATTTCTACGTCTCCAAGCACCTTGTAAGCCCCGCGATCAAAGGCTTCGAGGACAACCCGCTCGACGTCCACCCGAGCCGCTTCCTCTCCCGCTAGACCACACACGAACCGTGCGCTTTTCTGGCTAAAAGCCGGATTATGGCAAATTCCGCTTGCCAGGAAGTATATATGTGCGTAAATTACACACATACAAGGTATCGAGATGAAATGTCCATGCACGAACTCGTAATCCAAAGCTGCCGCCATTTACTGCGGCCTGTAGTGCGCTTCCTGCTTCGCCAGGGCGTGCTGTGGAGCGAGTTCGCGGAGCTGGCGAAGGAGACCTACGTGGAGATTGCAAGGGCCGATTACGGCATCGACGGGCGCCCGACGAACAACTCGCGGGTTGCAATGCTGACGGGGCTGAGCCGCCGGGAAGTCGCACGGGTGCGCGACGTGCTGCTCGACCTGGTTCCCCAGGAGGATGAAAGGCAGGGCAACCGCATGGCCCGCATCCTCGCAGGGTGGTACACGGACCCCGAGTTCACGACCACCAACGGTACCCCGCAGGACCTGACGCCCACGACCTTCGGGATCCTGCTGAGCTGCTACGCGGGCGATCTGCCGCACACCGCGGTGCGCAAGGAAATGCTCAAACACGGGCTGATCGAGGAACTTTCCGACGGCCGGGTGCGTGTACTTAAACGTGACTTCGTTTATTCGAGCCTGGATCCCGAGATCGTTCGCCAGATGGGCGTCGCGTTGCACGACCATGCCGCGACGATCGAGCACAACCTCAACCAGCAGCGCAATGGCAAGCCGCGTTTCGAGCGCCTTGCCGAGAACGCCGCGATCCCCGCGACGAGCGTCGATGCATTCGAGTCGTACGTGGCGGACCGCGGCATGGCTTTTCTCGAAGACGTCGACGCCTGGCTGGCGGAGAAGACCACGAACGAAGAGGGTGCGACCACCGTACGAGTCGGTGCAGGCGCATACCTGATCAGGACCGATGCCTGATCGCACGAAACACAAGAGGACAGACCAATGACCATCACAAAACTACGACTCATCTCCGCGCTGTTCGCAGCTGCCGCTTTCGTTGCCGCCTGCGGCGGCGGTAGTGGCGACAATACTGCCGGCAATCCTGATCCGGGTGGCAACACCGGCGGCATCACGGGTACCGGCATCGCCTTCGCGATCGGTCCGCTCACGGGCTTTGGCAGCGTGATCGTCAACGGCGTGACCTACGACACCTCGTCGGCTTCGTTCGACATCGACGGCGTCGACGGCACCCAGGACGACCTCGAACTCGGCCAGTACGTGGTGGTCACGGGCACGATCTCCGACGACGGCGCGACCGGCACGGCGACCAACGTCACCTTCGGCGACAACGTCGAAGGGCCGGTGTCCAGCGTCGACAGCGCCACGGGCACCATCATCGTGCTGGGCCAGACGGTCGTCATTGATGGCGGCACATCGATCGACGACAGTTGCCCGGCGACACTGAACGAATTGACCGGGGTTCCGGCGGTCGAGGTCTCGGGCCCGGTCCGGGCAGACGGCACGATCGTCGCCACGCGCATCGAATGCAAGGCGATCGCGGGCGAGCTGGAAGTCACGGGAGTCGTCAGCAACCACAACGCGGGCGCGATGACGTTCCAGATCAATGCGCTCGTCGTCGACTACAGCGAGGCCATCGAGATTGCCGATTTCCCGACGGCCGGCGTCATCAACAACGGCGATCCGGTCGAAGCCAAAGGCAACGGACTGGGCGATGCCGACGAACTGCTCGCGACGCGCGTCGAGTACAAGGGCGGCGAATATGCAGATAACGAGGGCGATCATGCCGAGATTGAAGGGTTCATCACGCGCTTCGACTTGGTGACGGACTTTGATGTCAGCGGCATCCCGGTGACGACCAACGGCTCGACGATCTATGAAGGCGGTGTTGCAGGCGAACTCGGGCTGAACCTCAAGGTCGAGGTAGAGGGCAACTTCAATGCAAACGGCGTGCTTCTCGCAACGAAGGTCGAAATCAAGCAGGCGACCAACGTGCGGGTTGTCGGCCGGATCGACTCGGTCAGCGGCTCGACCGTTCTGGTCCTCAACATTCCCATCACGACCGATGCGTTGACGACGCGCTTCGAGGACAAGCAAGATCCGCGCGTCGAGCCCCTGACCGTGGGTGATCTCAATGCCAATGACTACATCGAGGTGCGTGGTCAGGAATTCCCGGCTGGCAGTGGCGAACTCGCCGCCGTGCTGCTCGAGCGTGACGACCCGCGCGAAGAGACCGAGCTGCGCGGCTTCGTCGAGGCTGGCGGCGTCAATCGCCCGAACCTGACGATCCTCGGCGTCACCGTCGCGACCGACGATTTCACCCAGTACCAGGATGCCAACGAGCAACCCATGCTGGCCGACGACTTCTGGGCCGCAGTGGGCGCGGGCAGCCTGGTCGATGCCAAGGGCACCGAGACCGGCGACACGACCCTGCTGGCTGAAGAGCTGGAACTGGAGATGGAGTAGGGCGCGTCCTGCGCGCGACCTCTTTGCGGCTGTGCCGGCCGCGGCGACAGTGGGCAACCGTGAGGTTGCCCACTTTGCTTCGCCCGCATGGCGGGCTCCCACATCCGCATTACGTACAAATACGAATGAGAATGATTGTCATTTGCAGTAGGATTTCGTAACCTTCTCATCAACCACTACGGAATCTGCACGATCATGGACATTCGCAGGACCGCCCCGGTCGCCGGGGCGTTGCTACTTCTCGCCTCTTATTCGAACGCACAGGACGCCCAGCCGACACTCGAGGAAATGTGGGCCGTCATCCAGCAGCAGCAGGCCCAGATCGAGGCTCTGCAGGCGGAACTTGCCGAGACGCGCGAGGGCGTCGCGGAAACCAACGAGAAAGTCGCCGAATCGGAGGCCCGCATCGAGGCGGCGGGTGATGTCGTCGAGTCGCTGGCGTATGCCGATACCGGCGCGAGCAAGACCTCGATCGGCGCCTACGGCGAGCTGCACTACAACAATGTCAGTGCGGACTCCGGGGACACCGAGGAAATCGACTTCCACCGTTTCGTGCTGTTCTTCGGGCATGAGTTCAACGACAAGTTCCGTTTCTTCTCGGAATTCGAGCTCGAACATTCGCTCGCGGGCGACGGCAAGCCGGGCGAGGTCGAACTCGAACAGGCGTACGTGGAGTACGCGCTCAGCGACGATACGTATGCCCGCACGGGCCTGTTCCTCGTGCCCGTCGGCATCCTCAACGAGACTCATGAGCCACCCACGTTCTATGGCGTCGAGCGCAACGACGTCGAGAGCATCATCATCCCGTCGACCTGGTGGGAAGCGGGCGCAGGCGTCCGCGGCAACTTCGGCAATGGTCTGAGCTGGGATGCCGCGGTGCATTCCGGTCTCGCCATGCCGACCGAGGGTGGCAGCGCGTTCCGCGTGCGCAGTGGCCGCCAGAAAGTGGCCGAAGCGATCGCGAGCGACATGGCGGCAACCGTGCGGCTGCGGTACACGGGCATCGCCGGCCTTGATCTGTCCGCGAGCTACCAGTACCAGTCGGACCCGAGCCAGGTCGCCGGCGATGGCCTGGATTCCGGCCACCTGTTCACAGCGCATGCGATTTACCAGCGCGAGCGTTTCGGCCTGCGGGCGCTCTACGGCCAGTGGAATTTCGACGGCGCGGCGGTTGAAGCCGCGGACGCCGACAAGCAGTCGGGCTGGTACATCGAACCGAACTTCCGCATCAACAAGAAGTGGGGTGTCTACGCCCGCTATGAGGACCTCGATGCCGCGAGGCAGCAGGATCAGTTCACCCAGACCGAAGTCGGCTTCAATTTCTGGCCGACCGACAGTGTCGTTCTGAAGATGGATTTTCGCAGCCGCGAGTTTGACCTCCCGGCACTTGGCGATTCCGACTTCGACGCCATTGATCTCGGCTTCGGTTATAACTTCTGAGGCTTCCCTTGGTACTACCGCGCTCTGTACTCCTGGTAGTTCTCGCCCTGGGCCCGGCTTTTGCCGGGCCCGGTGGCGAAGCAGGGCGCTACATCGAGACCGACGAGTACCTGCGCGGTGCGTTTCCTGCCGCGGTTCCCGCAGCCAGAACGCTGTGGGTCACGGGTGCATTACGAGAATCGGTCGAGCACGCACTCGGCCACCCGTTCAAAGTGCTGCGCGTGCGCTACTGGCAGGACGGTGCCAGAAGCGCCTGGGTGCTCGACGAGATCGGCAAGGAATTACCGATCACGATCGGCGTTACCGTTGAGGCCGGCGCGATCGCCAATGTGCGCGTCCTCGAATTCCGCGAGACACGCGGCTGGGAAGTGAGGTACCCGTTCTTCACCGACCAGTTCGCTGACGCTCGACTCGTCGACGCGGAAAACCTCGATACGCATATCGATAACATCACGGGCGCGACCCTCTCGGTCGGCGCCGTCACCCGCATAGCGCGTGTTGCGCTGTTGATGCATGAACACGTCACGGACTAACGGCAACGGCCGGCTGAACGGCCTCAACGGCAACGGCCGTTTTCGTCGCAATCACCGCTGGGCGGGCGCGACGCTGGTCGCGTTCGTGCTGTTCCTCGCGATCACGGGCATCGCGCTGAACCACTCGGGTGACCTCGGCCTCGACCGCAAGACCATCAGCTGGTCGTGGCTGCTCGAGGCCTACGGCATGGGGGCGCCCGAGCCGTATGCGGGTAAGGCATCGATCGGTGAACTCCTGGTCGTCGGTGACGGCGAACGCGCGCACGTGCTGCTCGCAAGCGGCGAACTGGTCGAGTCCCTAGATCTCGGCTCCGTGCTGCCGGGCGCGATCGAGCGTGTGGGTCGCGCTGCTGGCCGGGCGGTACTGCAGAGCGACGGCGCGCTGTTTCGCAGCGACGCGGAAATCACGAGTTTCGAGCCCTGGGCGGCGGGCGCTGCAAGCCACGTTGAGTGGTCGCCGGAAGTGCAGCCGGATGCCCCGGGTCTCGAGTCCATTGACACGGCCTGGCGCGGCCATGGGCTGACCATCGAGCGGGTACTGCTCGACCTGCACAGCGGCCGGATTCTCTCGCTGGGCGGCCGCCTGCTGCTCGACGTCATCGCCCTGGGGCTGATCGTGCTCAGTATCTCGGGCCTGGTCCTGGCGCGGCGCCGCAACGGCAACGGCAGAACCTGAAGTCACACCGGGCGGTGTGAACCACCTACTGCCATAAACCCGCGGTTCATGGCACCATCTACGGCTGTCGCCCGCAGGGCGGGTTCCTACTTAAGATACAGTGATAGAACAAGCGCGTAAGTTATTGATTGTCGAGGACGACCCGGGTCTTCTGAAGCAGCTCAAGTGGTGCTTCGAGGGTTACGACGTGTACACGGCGGAGAATCGCGAGGACGCGATTGCGGAACTGCGCCGCCACGAGCCGGCCGTCATCCTCCAGGACCTGGGCTTGCCACCCAGGCCCGAAGGCGTCGAGGAAGGCCTCGCGACCCTGACCGAGACGCTCAAACTCGCGCCCCATACCAAGGTGATCGTCGTCACCGGCAATGGTGACCAGGAGAACGCACTGACGGCTGTCGCCCGGGGTGCCTACGATTTCTACGAGAAACCGGTCGATACCGACACGCTGAAACTGCTCGTCGATCGCGCCTTCAACATCGCCGAACTCGAAGCCGAGAACCGTCGTCTGCAGAGCCAGGTGGCCGAGTCGCCGCTCGATGGCATTGTCGCGGCCAGCGAGAGCATGCTCGCCGTCTGCCGCATGATCGAGAAGATTGCGCCGACCGATGTGACAACCCTGCTCCTCGGTGAAAGCGGCACCGGCAAGGAGCTGCTGGCACGCGCCCTGCATCGCCTGAGTCCGCGCGCCGAAGGCAACTTCGTGGCGATCAACTGCGCGGCGATCCCCGAAAACCTGCTCGAATCCGAGCTGTTCGGTCACGAGAAGGGCGCTTTTACGGGTGCTCACAAACAGACGGTCGGCAAGATCGAGGTTGCCAACGGCGGCACGCTGTTCCTCGACGAGATCGGGGACATGCCACTGGCGCTGCAGGCGAAGATGCTGCGCTTCCTGCAGGAGCGCGTGATCGAACGCGTGGGTGGACGCAAGGAGATTCCGGTCGACGTGCGCGTCGTCTGCGCGACCAACCAGAATCCCGAAGGACTGATCAAGGAAGGCCGCTTCCGCGAGGACCTGTTCTATCGTGTCAGCGAGATCACGATCAACATCCCACCGTATCGTGACCGCGAGGAGGGGCGCCTCATTCTCGCGCGCACGCTGCTGCAGAAATACGCCAAATTGCAAAAACGTCCGATTAATGGGTTCTCGGACGATGCCGTTGCTGCCATCGAGGCCTATACCTGGCCCGGCAACGTCCGCGAACTCGAGAACAAGATCAAGGGCGCGGTCATCATGGCCGACGGCAAGATGGTTACGGCCATGGATCTCGGCCTGCAGGGTGACGGCGAAGAAGGGGAGTCGCTGAACCTGCGCGAAGTGCGTCAGATTGCCGAGTCGAAAGCCATCCGCGTCGCTCTGACCAGGAGTTACGGCAACATCTCGAAGGCCTCCGAACTCCTCGGCATTACACGCCCGACACTCTACGACCTGCTGAACAAGTACGGGCTCAGCGCCGACAGCTACTCCAAGAAAGCGGCCTCGTAGAAGCGCGTCTTAAGCGCGATTCGCGCAATTTTTGGCCGAACCGGGAAAAAACTCGGCGAGCGGTCAATTTTCATTGATTTATCGTTTATCAGCAGGCTGCAGCCTGAACTTTAGAAGTCACCTGAAGTTCAGGCACATGAAATCGCTGCATGTCGTAACAATGAACGAATTTTCTGCCAATACTTTCGTCAAAAGAACAAGCTGGGCGAGAGGAGCGCGCGATGCAGGATTTCAGAGTGAGGCACCCTGACCGCGACATACGCCAGTCTTTTCCCGTGCGTGGAGAAGTAAAGGGCTGGTTCTACCGTGTCGAGGAACTGCCGACCGGTTACTGGCAAGTGAAAGGCCGTGATCGTTTCGGGCAGACCGTCAGCAGCGTGGGCACGAACCCTGAAGATGTCCTCAGGAGTGCGGAAGAGGAAGCCAGGACGCTCAGTGCGTCATTGCTGCCGGGGGGTTGATCGCGGCCCAGGTGCCCACGCGGTCCAAAGCCGCTCCTACCGAGACTTGAACGCGTCCGGGTTCAGGTCGTGCCGGGCAAGCAGCTTGTAGAAGTCTGTTCGGTTGCGTTTCGCCAGGCGCGCCGCCTGGCTCACATTTCCCATCGTGATTTGCAGGATCTGCGACAGGTAGTTCCGCGTGAACTCGTCGCGTGCGTCCGAGAACGACATCAACTTGCCCGCGTGCTCACCCAGTGACTGCTGCACCAGTTCGCCGCTGATGACCGGCGAGCGCGACAGCGCCACGTTCTGGCGCACGACGTTGTAGAGCTGGCGGATATTGCCCGGCCACTCGGCCGTGACCAGCATCTCGACCGCCTCGGGGGCATAGACCTTGCGTTCCTGGTTGGCCTCTTTGGAGATCTGCTGCAGGAAATGCGCGACCAGCAGCGGGATGTCCTCGCGGCGCTCGTCGAGGGCCGGCAGCTTGATGGTGACGACATTCAGGCGGTAGTAGAGGTCCTCGCGAAAGCGCCCCTCGTTCATGAGTTCCTGCAGGTCGCGGTGCGTCGCCGAGATCACGCGCACGTCGATCTGGCGGGCCTCGGTGCTGCCGACCGGGCGCACCTGGCTTTCCTGCAGCACGCGCAGGAGCTTGACCTGCAGGCGCATCGGCATGTCGCCGATCTCATCGAGGAGCAGCGTGCCGCCTTCGGCCGCCTGGAACAGGCCCTGGTGCGCGCGCGTTGCGCCCGTGAACGCGCCTTTTTCATGGCCGAACAGTTCGGACTCGAGCAGGTTCTCGGCCATGGCCGAGCAGTTGATCGCGGTGAACGGTTTGTTGCGGCGGTCACTTGCATCATGAATTGCCTGGGCCAGCAGCTCCTTGCCCGTGCCGCTCTCGCCAGTGATCAGTACGCGCGCATCCGTGGCTGCGACCATCTTGGCTTGTTGCAGGATTTCCTTCAACGCGGCATTGCGCGTGATGATGGCCGATGCCCAGCCTTCCTCGATATCGACTGAGCCCGAAACGCGTAACGCGCGCTCGACCATCGTCATGAGTTCGTCCTTGTCGATCGGCTTGGTCAGGAAACCGAACGCACCATGCTGAGTGGCTGTTACGGCGTCGGGAATCGTGCCGTGCGCCGTAATGATGACGACCCGCAGTCCGGGCGACTTCGTCTGCAACTCCCTGAGCAGCCCGATGCCGTCCATCTTGTCCATGCGGAGGTCGGTGATGACGAGGTCCGGGCCGAAACGATGCAGGACGCCCAGTGCCTTATGGGCCGATTCCACGGCCTCGACTTCGTAGCCTTCCGCACGCAGCCGGATGCTCAGGAGCCTCAGGAGCCCCGGATCATCGTCTACCAGAAGGATCTTGCCTTCGTGAATTGGCTGTTTCGCAACCATGCGGGGAGGGTATCAAAAATTGGTGTTGGAGCGGACGATTACTCGCGGATCGAGCGCTCGATCGTCGTGATTGCCTCGAGCTTCTGTTCCGCGTCGGCGAGCTCCTTGCGCAGGCGCTGGTTCTCGGCTTCGACAGCCGCAATGCGGCGGGAGGCTTCCGTCTCCGAAGCGCGCGCAACGCGTGCGCTCGCATCGCGCAGGCGGGCCGCTTCCGAGGTCGTCGCGGCAAGCAGTTCCGCGCTCTCGAGATAGATCGTGGCGAGGGCCAGTTCAGCTGTCGTCAGCAGCGGCTCCTGGGCCAGCACCTGGCGCAGGAGTTGTGCGGCCGTGGCGGGATCGCTCCGGGGGTGCCCCGGGGTCGCCAGCACGAGTCCGAGGCGCAAAGTACTGCTCGGGCCCGGTGTCAGTCGCGCCGCGTCGCTCGCATCTGCATAGATGTTCGATTGCTTGCGCGCATCACCGGTCGACAGTTCATAGAGTTCGTTGACGTAGGTCTCGACGTCGGGTGCCCCGATGATAGCTGCATCACCGCCGGCTGACTTGTCGTCTCCGCGCAGCCAACCGGTGACCTTCTCGGTCGTGCCGCAGCCGGACAGCAGCACGGCCATCGCGAAGGCGACCATCACAACCTGCGTTGTCGTCCGATCTCTAAGCATTTGCTGCCAACTTCCGCTGTGCCACATCCCGGTCTTGCGGAATATGGATCCGGAAATGCGCTCCGGTGAATTCGTCCGAGTCCAACAGTTCCACCGAGCCGTCGTGCGCCTGGATGCACTCCAGTACGACCGACAGGCCAATGCCCGTTCCGCCGACCTGGCCACTCTGCTGGCGTCGCCCCTGGAAGAACGCGTCAAAGATACGCGGGCCTTCGTCCGCCGGTATCCCGGGTCCCGTGTCGCCGAACTCAATGACGAAACTCGCCGGGGTGCGGTGCGCACGGATCGTGATCAGGCCCCCTTTCGGTGTGAACTTGATCGCATTCGACAGGAGATTATCGATGACTGTGCGGATTTTGTCCTGATCCGCGTTAACAATAATGTCGTCGACTTCCAGCTTAAGTTGAATGTGTGCGGCCTTGAGCGCCAGCCGCTGCGTCTTGGCGACCGAGGTCACCTGGGCACGTAACGGGAAGTCGGTCAATGTCAGGACCTCGCTCTTCGTCTGCCAGGCGCTGAACGACAGTAAGTTCTCGATCAGCTGCTGCAACTTGAGGCCGTTGATCCGGAGGATGTCCGTTACTTCGCGCTGCGGGCCTACGAGGTCGCCGACCGAGCCGTCGAGCAGCAGCTCGGTGCCTTCGCGGATATTGGCCAGCGGCGTCTTGAGTTCGTGCGACATGTGCCGCAGGAACTTGTTCTTTTCCTGCGCCAGTTCCAGCAGACGCACACGCAACCAGTCGAGCTGTCGGCCGAGACGCTCGAGGTCGGTCGGGCCTTTGACCACGATCGGCTTCGAGAAGCCACTCCTGCCCAGCTGGCTGATGGCACCGTCAATCTGCCGAATCGGGCGGGCCACGAGGAATGTGAAGATCAGCACGAGGATAATCGTGCCCGGCACGAGCGCGGCGACCTGCCAGGCGGATACGCGCTGCGCGTCGCGCGCCGTCGCCTGCAGGATCGATAACTCGGTATCGACATAGGACGACAGGATATTCGTCAACTGGTCGACCTGTCGCTCGAGGACGGCAAAGCGTTGTATTGCCGCCGCCAGTTCCTCGTCGGTGGCTGCGGGCACCGATAGTGCCGCTACGACCGCTCGTGTACCGCGCTCGACTGAACTCGACAGGTCCGAGGCGCCGGCCTCCGCAACGAGTGGGGACATCGCGGCGAGCTGCGCCTGCAGTGTCGCGAGGTCGTCGCGCATGATTTGCAGGCTCTCCGGGTTACGCAGTACCTGGTACTGCAGGGCGACGCGCTCGAGCGTGCCCAGGTTTTCCTGGAGTCGTCGGTTGTTCTCGGCCGCGGTTACGCCGGTGAACACGAGGCGCTCACTTTGCTCGGCCACACGATCGAGATTGATGAGTGCCCAGATCACGGCAAGCAGCAACGGCGCTGCCACGAGACCGAACCCGATCAGGATCAGTTCGTTGAGTGAGCGTGGGCGGCGCAGTTTCATTGTAGCTTCAGGCGGCCCAGTAGGCGGTGGGATCGCCGGTTGAAATCTTGCGTTCCCAGGCGAGCGCTGTCTCTACGATGGTATCGAGATTATCGAACTGTGGCGTCCAGCCAAGCACTTCGCGCACCTGTTCGGCAACAGCGACGAGTTCGGGCGGGTCACCGGCGCGCCGGGGTTCCTCGCTGATGTTCAGAGGCCTGCCGTTGGCGCGTTCGACGGCGGCAAGGACGTCGCGGACGCTGTAACCATGACCATAGCCGCAGTTCAGGGTGGTCGAATCGCCGCCGTTGCGCAGGTAGGTGAGGGCGTCGAGGTGCGCCGTCGCGAGATCCTCGACGTGGATGTAATCGCGCAGGCCTGTGCCGTCCGGTGTCGGGTAATCGGTCCCGTAGATCGCGACGCCCGGGCGGCGACCCGTGGCGGCTTCACAGGCAACCTTGACCAGCAGGGTCGCCTTTGGTGTCGACTGTCCGATGGTGCCGCTTGGTTCGCAGCCCGCGACGTTGAAATAGCGCAGCGCCACGTAGCGGGGACCGCCGGCAATCGCGAGGTCGCGCAGCATCCACTCCGTCATGAGCTTGGAGGTGCCGTACGGGTTGATCGGCATCGTGGGCGTGTGTTCCGAGGCCCGGCCGCCCTCGGGGATACCGTATACGGCGGCCGTCGAACTGAACACGAAATGCTGCACCTTGTGAATGGCAGCAGCCTCGAGCAGCGTGCGACTCGAGGCCGTGTTGTTACGGTAGTACTTGAGCGGATCTGCCACCGATTCGGGCACGATCGTGTGCGCCGCGAAATGCATGACGGTGTCGATGTCGTGCTCCGAGAAGATGCGTTCGAGCAGCACGGCATCGCCGGTGTCGCCGACGATCAGTTCGCCGGACGTGACGGCCGCTTCGAAACCCGTGCACAGGTTGTCGAGCGTGACGACGTCCTCGCCTGCCGTGCCGAGCTGGCGTACCACGTGACTGCCGATGTAGCCCGCGCCGCCTGTTACCAGTATCTTCCTGTTTTTCATAATTTTTTATTGCGGTTTCCGAATATTGCGCCGGAAATGTGAACCCGGCAATCGTTCAGAGGACAAAGTTTATCAATACTGATGAACATAAATAGGGACGTGAGTCGCACTGTAACGCGAGATGTAACGAATTGATATGTCGCCGAATTCACACGTTTGCGCTTATGGTGGGTTCAGGTTTCAGGCGCTAGTATTGAGACAGTTCGTTCGGGATTGAATTGACTATGGATCAGACTTCTGCACTGCAAGCCGTCATCCTCTGTGTTGGTGTCGCAGGTCTTGCGGCCTGTGGTGGTGGCGGTGGGTCGGGCAACGATACGGGTCGCAACAGCGCGCCCGTCGTCAATGCCGGCGCAGATCTGACTGTCAGTGAGTTTGACGCTGTGTCGTTGAGCGGTTCGGCAACCGACAGCGACGGCGATACCCTGACCTATACCTGGACACAGACGGGCGGTACGGGCGTCACGATCAACAATGCGAGCACGGCCACCGCCAGCTTCGATGCGCCGGACGTGCTGGCGACCAATACGCCCGTCGTGCTCACGTTCGAGCTCTCGGTCTCGGATGGCACGACCTCGCGGGACGATTCGGTCCGGGTGACGGTCAACGATGTCGGGCTCGGCGCAAACAGCCCGCCGGTGGCCGATGCCGGCGGTGATGCTGCCGTCCTCGAACTCCAGAGTGTGGATCTCGACGGTTCCGCGTCGTTCGACCCGGATGGCACTGTGCTGACCTATACGTGGGCGCAGACGGGAGGGCTACCGGTCGCGATACTCAATGCCAACCAGGCCGTGGCCAGTTTCTTCACGCCGGACGTTGCGGCGGGCGCAGCGCAGACGTTTGCCTTCGAGCTGACCGTTGACGACGGCACCGATACCGATACCGCGGCCGTGTCGATCGATGTCTGGGAGACCTTGCCCCTCGTTACGGTTGCCGGACGCCTGACCTACGAGCGCCCGGCGACGAACAATAACTGCAATGGCTATAACTTCAACAATGTCTCATTGATGCCGATTCGCCACGCGACGGTATTGCTGCTCGACGACGCCGGCGCCGTGATCGACACGACGCGGACCGACCTCAACGGCGACTACTCTTTCGTCGACGTCGCAGCCAATACCGACGTACGCGTCCGGGTGCGTGCCCAGTCGATCCAGGACACGGGTTTGCAGCAGTGGGAGGTCTACGTCCGCGACAACACGTCCAATACCGTCGTCGGCCTCGAAAACCGACCGATTTACGAAGTGCAGTGGTCGTTGTTCAATACGGGTGGCAGCAACATCAGTGACGCCGATTTCAGCGCGCGCACAGGATGGTCGGGTGGCAGCTACACGGGTACGCGTGCGGCGGCTCCACTGGCGATTCTCGATTCGATCATGAATGGTATTCAGCTGGTTCTGTCGGTCGATACCAACGTCGACGTGGGCCGGCTCGACGCCTTCTGGAGTATCGACAACACGTACAGCCAGTCGGAACGCTGGGACGACATCGACAATGGGCAACTGGTCACCGCTTTCTACACCGGCTACCCGGACGGCTTCAATCGCAACCCGTCACTGTTCCTGCGCGGCGACGCAATCGGCCGCTTCCCCGAATCGGCGATCAACACGGACGAATTCGATTCCTACGTGATCCTGCACGAGTGGGGCCATTACTTCGAGGACGAGCTGGCGCGAAGTGACAGCCGTGGCGGCTATCACGAAATTCCCGGCACTGTCGATGCACGCGTGGCGTTCGGTGAAGGCTGGGGTAATGCCATTGGCGCGATCGCCCAGAACGATCGTCTGGGCTGCGACACCACGCAACCCGCCACCGCCGGAAGCTCCCTGAACATGGAGACTTACAACTCGTTCGCCGATGAACAGGGCTTCTTCAACGAGATGTCCGTGGCCACGTTCCTCTACGACCTCTGGGATACGGGTGTCGAAACCGGCGACACGGGATCAATCGGCTTCGGCCCGATCTACGAGACGATGACGGGATTGCAGCGCAACACGGAAGCCTATACGACACTCTTCTCGTTCGGGACCGGGCTAATGCAGAACGTCGATCCCGGGGATATCGCTTTCGTCGAGGCGCAGCTGGACCGCGAGAATGTCGACACCATCGGACTCGATATCTGGGCCTCCAACCAGGTCAGGGTTCCGGCGACCTGGCACCGCGGCAACCCGGTGCGTGACCTGATGCCGCTTTACACCGAACTGACGCCGGGCGGCGCGACCGAAAACCTGTGCGTTAACATCGACGAGCGCGTCAACGACTCGCACAACAGTCCGGGTTTGTGGCGTTACCTGAGGTTCACGATCGATAGCCCGCAAAACCTGACGCTGACAGTCCAGGCGAACCCGGTACCGCCGCCAACGACGGATCCGGACCCCGAGGCTCGCGACCGGTCAGACCCGGATGTCTGGCTGTGGCGCAACGGCAGCCTGATCGATGCCGGGCGCTCGGGTGAGGACGATCGGGAAGTGTTCAACATGGGCTCGCTGCAGGCAGCGACTTACACGATCGAGTTCCATGACTGGCGTTACCTCGACGATGATGCACCCGAAGACCCGCCTGCGCGGGCCTCGGATTACCCGGATCGGGTTTGCTTCGACTTCACACTGAACTAGGCTGAGTGACATGACACGACGTATTCGTTTTTCAATGCTGGCAACCGTTGCGCTCGGGCTGAGCGCCTGTGGCGGCGATGCCGGGACCTCGGCAGACACCGTTGCGGCCGAGAAACAGGCCGACGCGGAGCAGGGCATGTTTACGCCAGGCAGCCCCGGCGTCACCTTCACCGTGGATTACGACATCGTCGGCACGCCGATCATCGGCAGCCCGTTGTCGATCGATCTCAGGATCGATTCGCCGCTTGGCGATGAGGCCATCGAGGTTGGCTACCAGATTCCCGACCCGTCTGCCCTGATGATGGAAGAGACCCAGCCGCGGGTGCTGACCCGTGCGCCGCAGGCCGGCGAGCGCTTCATTCGCGAACGCGTCACGGTCGTGCCGCTGCGCGAGGGGCGGCTGTTCATGAACGTGCGGGCGACGCGCGCGGGCGGGGACGGCTCGCACACGACCGTGATCTCGATCCCGATTCACGTCGGCAGCGTGGATACGGGGCTCGTCGAGCACGGCGAGCTGGAGACCAATGAGGAAGGCGAGACGACGAGGGTTTTGACCTCGGACTGATCCAGGCGGGTCCCTGCGCAAAAACGGGAAAATTTTCCCAATATTTTTTCCAGAATTGGATTCATATCACAGTTACACGGTATCCGAGCCCTTAAAGTTGTTGGTCAGGCTGAGGGACGAACTGGCCGATGCAACGCGATTTAAGGGAAAAAATCAGGGCTGCTACTGAGGACTCGGGTGTTACGAAGCCTGACTTCGTCGCGTTGCTGAAGCTGATTGATCAGCACTATGACAAGATGGAAGCGACGATTACGCAGTCGCTCCAGGCGCAGACCCAGACTCCCATCGAGGCCATTTTCGACAGCATTACCGATGCCTGTCTGTCCGTCGACGGCGACGGCGTGATTCGCAACTGCAACAAGGTCTGTGCGCGCTACTTCGGCCCGGAGCGCAAGGACCTCATCGGTACCCACATTGGCGAATTCCTGCCTGAACTCGGCGACACACCGGTAACCGAGTACCTGGAACCGTTCATCACGCACCTCGACGAGAGCAGCTTCGACGCAATTGGCGGCGAGGTCGTGGCTCGTCGTGCCGACGACAGCACCTTCGACGCGCGCATCAATGTCAGTTCCATCGAAACCGTCGGTGGCGACGTCTTTGTCGTCTGTCTGTGCGATATTTCCGATCGCAAGAAGGCCGAGATTGCCTTGCGCGAGAATGAGGAACGTTATCGCGCACTGGTCGAGAATGCACCCGAGGCAATCATCGTCTTCGATGCCGACGACAACCGCTTTATCGATGCCAACGACAACGCCTGCAAGCTGTTCAACCTGTCACGTGCGCGCCTGTTGTCGATTGGCCCCGAAGCGATCAGCCCGGAGACACAGCCCGACGGCACGCCGTCGTTCGGTGTGCGCCGCGGCTTCATTGACCGTGTCATGAACGGTGAGCACCCGACCTTCGAGTGGATGCACCAGGACTCGACGGGTCGCCAGATTCCCTGCGAGGTTCGTTTCAGCCGCCTGCCGTCTGACGACCGGCGCCTGATCCGCGCTGCCATTACCGACATCGAGGAGCGCAAGCGCAACGAGGCTCTCAGCAATGCCCAGAACAAGATCCTCGAGATGATCGCCGCGAGTACGCCCTACGATCGCACTCTGCGCGCCATCTGCCGGTTCGTGGAAAAAATCAGCCCGGGCTTCAAGGTCGCGATCATGCAGTTCGACCGCACGAACCAGTGCCTGTCGATTGAGCAGGCCCCGAGTCTCAACGCCGAATTCCGACTCAACCTCGATTTCGTGGCCGCCGGTCCGGACAGCCTGACCTGCGGCCGGGCTGTCCATGATGCGCAGGATCGCATCACCCCGGACCTGTCGAAGGAGCCGGGCTGGAAAGGCTTGCTCCGGGTCGCGCACCAGCAGGGAGTAAAAGCGGCCTGGTCGTTCCTCGTCTATGGCGCCGCGGGACGCGTCATCGGCACGCTGGATGTCTATGCCGATGAAGCGCGAGCGCCGACGACGGACGAACTCGACAAGATCGCGCGCCTGGCTCGCCTGGCCGGTATCGCCATCAAGCGCGAGCTCGATGAGCAGCGGCTACGCGACAGCGAAGCTCGCTACCGCGGGCTGTTCGAAAACACGGTCGATGGTGTCTACATCGCCTCGCGCGAAGGCGACATCATTGCGGCAAACCCGGCGCTCGTCGAGATGCTTGGCTACAACAGTGTCGAGGACCTCAAGGCAGCCGGTCGCACGACCGTGTTGTACGTCAACCCGATCGACCGCGAGCGCGTGTTCGCACGGCTCGAAGCGCAGGGCTACGTGCGCAACTTCGAGTACCGACTGCGCCGCAAGGACGGCCAACAGATCGTCGTACTCGAAAATTCGCGTGCCATCGTCGATGACGACGGCAATGTCATCGCGCACGAAGGCACGATCACGGATATCACCGACCGCAAGCGCGCCGAAACGCGGGTTTTCGAGGAGAAGGAACGGGCCGAGGTTACCCTGCAGTCCATCGGTGATGGCGTCATCACGACCGACGCGGATGGCAATATCGACTACATCAATCCGGTCGCGCAGGATCTGACCGGCTGGGATATGCGTGGCGCGCGCGGCAGGCCGGTCAGTGACATCATGACCATCGTCAACGAGCACACCAGGGCCACCTGCGATAATCCGGTTGTGCGTTGCCTGAAAGAGGGCCGCATCATCACGTTGCCCGAGAACTCGGTACTGATTACGCGCAACGGTGAAGAAGTACCGATCCAGGATTCAGCGGCGCCGATCCGCGACCGCATCGGCAACATCATCGGCTCTGTCATGGTCTTCCACGACGTCTCGCGCGAGTCGCGCCTGTTCCGCCAGCTGAGCTACCAGGCCTCGCATGACACACTGACGGGATTGCTGAACCGACGTGAGTTCGAGAACCGGCTGGTGTCCGCGCTGGACGTCATCAAGAACAATTCCGAGGAGACGCACGCGCTGTTGTACGTCGATCTCGACCAGTTCAAGGTCGTCAACGATACGTTCGGCCATGCGGCGGGCGATGCGCTTCTCAAGCAGGTCTCCAACATCATCCAGACCCAGATTCGCTCGACCGACGTGCTCGCGCGCCTTGGTGGAGACGAGTACGGCATCCTGCTCGAGCGTTGCAGCCAGGAGCGGGCGGTAGAGGTTGCGGAGGGCATCCGCGGCGAGATCGAGGGCTACCGTTTCGAGTGGCAGGACTCGTTTACCACCGTGCGTTGTTCGATCGGCGTCGTGCTCGTCACGAACGAAAATGAAGGTGACGTTGCGGGGCTCATGAGTTCGGCAGACGTCGCCTGTTACTCGGCAAAAGACATGGGCCGTAACCAGGTCCACTTCTATCGTGACAGCGACGCGTCGCTGCGCCATGAGGAGATGAAGTGGGTCTCGCGCATCACGAGCGCGGTCGAGGACGACCGCCTCGAGCTTTTCTATCAGCCCATCATCGGCATCGGCGAGCAACACAGCGAACGTCGCCGCCATTACGAGTTGCTACTGCGGATGCGCGACGAAAACGGCGAGCTCGTCGGTCCGAACCAGTTCATCCCGGCAGCCGAACGCTACAACCTGATGTCAACGCTCGACCGCTGGGTCATTCACCAGGCACTGACCGAACTTGCCGATCGCCGCGAGGAAGGCGAGGCTCGCTACACGATTGCCATCAACCTGTCCGGCACGTCACTCAGCGAAGACCGCTTCCTCGACTACGTCATCGACGAACTGGGCAGGCAGAAGCTGCCGGCCGGGGCCATCTGCTTCGAGATTACCGAGACGGCAGCAATCTCGAACCTCGCGCGCGTTGTGCATTTCATGCAGACGTTGAAGAAGCTTGGCTGCAAATTCTCGCTCGATGACTTCGGCAGCGGCCTGTCGTCATTTACCTATCTCAAGAACCTGCCGGTGGACTACCTCAAGATCGACGGCCAGTTCATCAGCAACGTCGCCGAGGACAACGTCGACGAGAAGATGGTCAAGGCGATTCACGAAGTGGGTAATGCGATGGGTATCGAAACCATTGCCGAACGTGTCGAGACGCGCCAGGTCCTCGATAAACTCAGTGCACTGGGCGTCGAGTATGCCCAGGGTTACTACATCGCGCGCCCGACCTCGGTCGACTCCTTCGAACCCTGGGCTGACGAGGTCGGTCCGCACAATCCACGGGTGGCGTGACGGTTCGGGTACGGTAAACTGGCCGGAATTCAGGCACGTTTACCATGACACGAGAGAATCACCCAGGCATCGTTCATTCGTTGCTGGCTCCCCATGAGCCGGGTCCTTACCGTGTCCTGAATCCGCTGGCCAGCAAGCCGATCATCCTCGTCTGCGACCATGCCAGCTGCCGCTTCCCCGAATCGCTCGGCGACATGGGGCTCGACCCGTTTGCGCGGCGCTGCCACCTCGCGATCGATATCGGCGCCGGTCCGTTGACGGAAAGACTGGCCGAAAGCCTCGGCGTCACGGCCGTTGTGCACAACTATTCACGCCTCGTGGTCGACTGCAACCGCCAGCTCATGGACCCGAGCGCGTTTCTCGAATACGGCGACGGCATTCTCGTGCCGGGTAACCGCAACCTGCACCAGGCTGACAAGGACCTGCGCGCGAGTGCCCTGTACTGGCCCTATCATGTGGCGATTTCCGACCAGGTCGAACGTCTGCAGAAGTTGGGCCCGTCACCCGCGTTTATCTCCATTCACAGCTTTACGCCGGTACTGAACGGCGAGTCTCGCGAGTGGCAGATGGGCATCCTGTGGGACAAGGACATTGAAACGCGCAAGGTATTCCTTGCAGGCCTGCGCGGCGCCGGGTATCAGGTCGGCGACAACGAGCCCTACTCCGGAAAAGCCCCGCAGGACTTCACAATCGATCACCACGCCGAGGAGATCGGCTTGCCGCACGTCGGTATCGAGATACGGCAAGACCTTATTGACGATGAGGAAGGGGTAGCGGAAATTGCCCGGGTGATGCACGACGTCATCGCATCGATACCCGACAAGCTCGGCATGAATAACGAGTGCATCCGGGCCTGACCGGGCCTGACAAAAGGGGCAGGGATGAGCATTAAAGAGCCGTCATTCACGCTCGGCATCGAAGAAGAATACCTGCTGGTTGACAAGGAGACGCGCAGTCTCGTGATCGAACCGCCGGTATCCCTGATGGCCGAGGCCGAGGAGAAGTGCGGCACCCAGGTTACGTCCGAACTTCTCAAGTCACAGATCGAGATCGGCACCAAGGTCTGCCGCAACATCAAGGAAGCTCGCGAGGACCTGGCGCGCCTGCGCCGGAGCATCATCGAGGTCGCTGAAAACCACGGCATCGCGCCGATCGCAGCCTCGACGCACCCGTTCTCGGCCTGGTCCGACCAGAAGCACACGGAAAAGGACCGCTACGACCAGCTGACTCATGAAATGCAGGGCGCGGCGCGGCGCCTGCTCATCTGTGGCATGCATGTGCATGTCGGCATCGATGACGATGAGTTGCGCATCGACCTGATGAACCAGATGTCCTACTTCCTGCCGCACCTGCTGGCGCTGTCATGTTCGTCGCCGTTCTGGATGGGACGGGACACCGGGCTCAAGAGTTACCGGCTGACGATCTTCGATGCGCTGCCGAGAACCGGTGTGCCGGAGCGATTTGCCAGCTGGGCCGAATACGAGCGCCATGTTGGTATCCTGCAGGATGCGGGGCTCATCGAGGACTCGACGCGCATCTGGTGGGACCTGCGCCCGAGCGGCCGCTTCCCGACGCTGGAGACACGCATCATGGACGTGTGCACGCGACTCGACGATACGGTCGCACTGGCGGCGCTGACGTCCTGCATCATGCGCATGCTGTGGCGCCTGAGAATGCGCAACCAGCGCTGGCGCCTGTATACGCCCATGCTGATTCGCGAGAACCGCTGGCGCGCGATGCGCTACAGCTTCGACGAGGGCCTGATCGATCTCGCCAAGGGCTACGTCGTGCCTTTCAGCGATCTCATGGACGAGCTGTGTTCGCTAACCTCCGAAGATGCCAAGGTGCTAGGTTGCGAAGAGGAGATCAAGGGCGTGCACGATATCCTGACGCGCGGCACGAGCGCGCATCGCCAGCGCAGGGACTACGAGCTCGAACGAGCGTCCGGTGCCAGCACCGAGGAAGCGCTCAAATCAGTCGTCGATACGCTGATAGCGGATACCGCCGAAGGCCTGTAACGACGCGGTTTTCAGACCAAACCGTCGGCAAAATGTGACCTGGTTCCCCACCCGTGCATCGGAATGCGGCACAGGTCGCATTATGTAGTCTGCCACCCCGTTAGCATGGCTCTCATGTTGCCGCTCACCGACATCGTACCGCCGTTCCTGGCGGCTGCTGCGATCGCGTACGCGATTCTCGCCGTGCGTGTCGCGCGCTCGACCCCGCACAACCCGAATAACCCGATCAACATCTTCCTGTTCCTGATGGCCGGCCTGGTCGCAGGCGCCTCATTCTCCTACGGTGCGACCGACGCCAACCTGTACGGGATCGGTCGGGTCCTGAGCTTTTTCTCGGCAGGTTTCGCGGCGATCGTGTTCTTCATGATTTACCGCGAATACACCGTGGGTCGCGCCGGCTGGCTGGTCATACTGATGCTCGCGATCGTGCCGATGGCGACCACCGGCCTCGCGCTGACAAATCCGTTGCACGAGATGATCTGGACGGCGACCGAGACCGGGGCGGGTCTGGTCTTCTCCGAAATGACGGACCACTACTGGTACAACAAGATCTACGCACCATTTACGTATGGACTGATCGCCTACTCGGCATTTGGACTGCTCGTGCGGCTACCGACGATCGCACCGGCGCATCGCAGGACCATCGGCATACTGCTTGCCTGCGCATTGCTTCCGTCCAGCGTCAGTATCGGCAATACATTCCTCGGCATGGGGCCGCCGGAGTTCCCTTTCACCGCCAGCACGATCGCATTGATGTGGCCGTTCTTTGCCTGGGCGAGCCTCAAACTGCGCGTGCACGATTTCAGTCCGCTTGCCTACAAGACCCTGTTCGATCATGTACGCGATCCGATTTTCGTTATTGACAGCGAGCAGTGCATCATCTGCGCGAATAAGGCCGGACAGGAGCTGCTTGGCGAAGTCGAGCAAAACCTGATTGGCAAGCGTCTGTGGGAAGACTACCCGGCCGCTCGCTTGATTCTCGAGCAGGCGAGGGAACTGGACCTCACGCAGACACTGCGTATGGATACGAACTCTATCTACGAAGTGTCGGTCGGGCCGTTGACCGGCACCCACGGCCAGAACCTCGGCATGGTCGTCGTTTGTCGCGACGTCACCGAGCGTCGCATGGCCCTGAGCCAGCTGGCTGACAGTGAGCACCTGGTGCGCACGCTGATCGAGACCTCGTCGAACGGCATCCTGCGATTCTCGCTTGACATGGACGATCCGCAGCAGGGGTATCGCTGCGTGTTCGCGAATCGTGCGGCTGAGCAGTTTCTGCATGTACGCAATGCGTCGCTCGTCGGCGCATCGCTCGAAGAGCTCGCCCACATCAACCCGCAACGACTGCAGGAGCATTTCCAGGGTCAGGAGGCGGCAACGTCACAGATCAGTTATGAAGTGCGCAATGATGCAGCAGATGCCGAGATGTGGTTGCGCGTCGTGGCAGAGCCCGTTGGCAACGACTTCTCGGTCACCGTCATCGATATCACCCAGCGCAAGCGCACCGAGGACAAGATGCTGGCCGACGCGTTGCGTGACCCGCTGACCGGCGTTTTGAACCGCCGCGGGTTCGAGCAGCAGGCCGCGGCCACGATCCGCCGCAGTAGTATCGGTGCAGTGCTGTATCTCGATCTGAACCACTTCAAGAGAATCAATGACCTCTATGGCCACCAGGCCGGCGATGCGCTGCTCAAGGCGTTCGGGCACCGTCTGGAGTTTTGCCTGCGCCCGGACGATATCCT
Source organism: Woeseiaceae bacterium (assembly GCA_041574455.1). GTDB lineage: Bacteria > Pseudomonadota > Gammaproteobacteria > Steroidobacterales > Woeseiaceae > UBA1847. The sequence continues at coordinate 24,940 of JBFFOM010000042.1, forward strand.
CGGGCGTCTCGGTGGCGACGAGTTCGCGATTGTCCTGCCGGGTGTCGCTGTAGACGACGTCAAGCATATCGCCCAACGCGTGATCCAGACCGCTTCCGAGGCATACATCATCCAGGGCGAGGAGATCTCCTGCAGTGCCAGCGTCGGCATCGCCCTGATGCCGAAGCACGGCGAAGAACTCTGGCATCTGTTAGGCGTCGCGGACAAGGCCATGTATGCAACCAAGTCGATCTCCGACGAAGAGGCTGCAAACGATCGTGCCGCTTACATCGACGCGGCCACGGCGTCGTAGCACATTCCCCTCGTTTCCCCAGTATCATTGCGAGCATGGCAATCAGCATACTGGTGCTGTGCACCGGCAATTCCGCGCGCAGCATTCTTGGTGAGGTGCTGGTCAATGAGCTCGGTGGCGATGCGTTTCGCGCCTTCAGTGCGGGCAGTCACCCGGTTGGCCAGGTGAACCCTGGTGCACTCGAGAAGTTGCGAAGCGAAGGGCACGCGACCGACGGGCTCGCGTCCAAGTCCTGGGACGAGTTCAGCGGCCCCGGGGCGCCCGGGATCGACGTCGTCATTACCGTGTGTGACAACGCGGCAGGCGAGGCCTGCCCGTTGTGGAACGGCGCGCCCGTGACCGCGCACTGGGGCATTCCGGATCCGGCCGCCGATGGCGATTTCGACGCGGCCTACATGCGCTTACGCCGGCGCATCGAGGCGATGATCGCCCTGCCGCTGGCGCAAATGGACGCCACTGAGCGCAGCGACGCGCTCACCCGAATTCACGAAGCGTGTGCCTAGGGCGAAACGTCCTCGAGTACCACCACGGCCGTGTCGAGCGGGTCGTCGGTAGCCAGCAGGTAGACAACGTCGCCCAGTGCCACGTCCAGTTCGTATGGTCCGCCGATGATGTCGCGCGTACCGACGCTCGTGATGTAGACATCGTAGCTTCCGGCAGCCAGCCCTGCTGCGGCGGACGGTATGCCTAAGCCCGGGACCGCCAGTGTCGGGAACACGTCTTCGGTCAGTTCCGCATCACGCTCGAGAATGAAAACCTCGAATGACTGGTTATTCGCCGCCGCGTTGAAGAACGTTACCTTGGCAGCAGTCGTCGTCGAGGCTCGATCGAGAGCGACGTTTATGCCGCCCCAGTTATCGGTGTCGCCGACGAGAAAGAAATCGGTCGGCGCGCTCGGGGGCGGCTCCGGGACCGTCGTCGAGAACAGCGTCGTCGCTACGCTGCCCGCGGGTGTGAAGTAATAGCTCCTCTCCGCAAGCTCGGTGGCCAGTTCGGCCGTCGGCACGCCCAGTTCGACGCCGGCGACGACCAGTTCGGTCAGCGTCTCGTCGCTGTAGACGTCGACCGTCCCGAGCGTGACCGACCCGTTGACGAAGCGCACCGTTGTCGGGTACGCCGGATCCGTAATGCGCAATGACTGGCCCAATGCTGACGTCAGGCTCATTACGAATGGCCCGGTTTCGTTCTCGTCACCGTCAAACAGCGACACCGTGTTGGAGGTCCGCGCAATGTAAGTGAGCGGCCGGGATACGAAATGCACGGTATCGATATCACCCGCCGCGGTCACGGTTGCCGTGTACTCGCCTCCGGCAAACTCGGAAAAGTCCGCGACGTCACCGAATGAAAGTCGCGCGACGTGGCCACCCGGCGCCAGCGGTTCCGCCGGGTCCTGGAAGTAGATATC
>JBFFOM010000043.1:0-26310 GCA_041574455.1 Woeseiaceae bacterium
AACGATGGCGTCAAACGCGCTGTTGCCCGCCAGGGATTTCAGGGTGTCGTCATTGACGATGAACCCGACGGCCGTGAAGCCTGTGTCGACAATGGTCTGCAGCTCCGCGACAGCCTTGTCAGCGTCCTCTGCCAGCGTGTGGATACGGGCTCGCTCGAATCTGACGCGCAACGGCGTAAGTCCCAGCGCTTCGGCTTTGCCGAGCGCCTCCAGCGCTTCCGTCAGGTTGCCCTCCTGCCGTGCGGCCTGTGCCTGTTGAAACCAGCCGGTCGCATCCTCCGGCATCGCGGCAACCATCGCCGAGATCATTATAAAAGCACTAATAAACAGTATTTTATAGAATTTTTCTCGAAACATTATGATGTCTGAACCACGACCGTCTAAATAAATCAGACCACGATTCTCGCGCCGGGTTCGGCCACCCCAGGTTCAAAGGTATGCGAGAGTTGAATCATCCGGTTTGGGCAAGCACAATGCGCCGTCGCATAAGCTCGCTCGCAGGGCGAGGCGCGAAGCGCAATCATCGGGAGAGGTGGCAGAGCGGTTGAATGCACTGGTCTTGAAAACCAGCAAGGGTTAGTAGCCCTTCGTGGGTTCGAATCCCACCCTCTCCGCCAGTAAGATAAGCGGTCAGAGCCTGAGGCTCTGGTCCCCTCTCTCAAGGACGTTCCAATGCCCACCACTCTCATTACCGGCTGCAATCGCGGCATTGGTCTCGAACTCGCCCGCCAGCTAGATGAGCGTGGCGATACGGTCATCGGCGTCTGTCGCAAGGCGAGCCAGGATCTCCCCGAACTCGGCATACGCATCATCGACGGCATCGACGTCTCGGTGGCTGGCGACGTGGCGAAGTTGCACGACGCCATCGGCGACGAGCCCATCGATGTCCTGATCAACAACGCCGGGATCCTGCGGCGCGACCGGTTCGGCGACCTCGACTACGACGAGATGCTGGAACAGTACGCCGTCAACACACTGAGCCCCCTGCGTGTCACCGAGGCGCTTGCGGGCAACCTGCGGGAAGGATCCAAAGTCGCTATTGTCACGAGCCGTGTGGGCTCCATCGAGGACAACGGCTCGGGTGGCAACTGGGGCTACCGGGCCTCGAAAGCCGCCGTCAACATGATCGGGATCAACCTCATGCACGAAATGCGGCCGCGCGGAATTGCCATCGCCCTCTTGCATCCTGGACTTGTGGCCACAGATATGACCGGAAATCACGGTATTCCGGCAGCCAAGTCCGCGCGCGGCCTGATTGCCAGGATCGATGAGCTCAGTCTCGGAAGTTCAGGAACTTTCTGGCATGCCGAGGGCTACGAATTACCGTGGTAGAATCCGTCTATTCGTTCCTACAGGAGTTTATCGAATGCAAGACAATCTGAACCAGATGTCAGTCGCTGCGGCGCCGGTTGAAGTCCGCTCGCTGTTCATTTGGAAGTGCTATGCACACGTGGCCGGTGCGATCCTCGCGTTCGCCGCCATCGAGTCCTACCTGATCACATCGGGTATCGCAGCATCCATGTTTGAAGTGATGATGGGCAACTGGTTGATCGTGCTCGGCGCCTTCATTCTAGTGAGCTGGGGCGCAACTCACGTTGCCCACCGGCTCGAATCCACAGCGGCGCAATACGCGGCGTTTGCGGTTTTCGTGTTTGCAGAAGCATTGATATTCGCGCCGATGATCCTGCTGGCGATTTCGATGAACCCGGCGATGCTCGAGAGTGCGGCTGTCGTCACGATTGTTGGCTGTGCGGGCCTCGTCGCGACCGCGATGATCACGCGCAAGGATTTCTCCTTCATGCGCGGCCTGCTCGTCTGGGGCGGCATGCTGGCCCTTGGCGCGATCGTCTTCTCGTTAATCTTCGGCGCCCATCTCGGCACGTGGTTCTCGGTGGCCATGATCGGCTTTGCGGGTATCGCCGTGCTCTATGACACGTCGAACATCATGCATCACTACCCGACCGACAAGTACGTCGCTGCGTCGATGGCGCTGTTCGCGTCGATCGCGATGATGTTCTGGTACATCCTGCGCCTGTTCATGAGCCGCGAGTAATACGGCCAGGACAATAGCAACAAAAAAGGGCCCGCTCAGGGCCCTTTTTTTTGTAGTCTCTCGGTAAGCACAAGAACAACAAGGCGCCACCATGCAAAGCCGCAGCATCAAGATCGACTCGCTGGTCCTGATTTTCTCATTCATCGTCGTCGCGCAATTGCTCTCATACGTCGTCGCACAGGGCACGTTCGACCGGGTGCCATTCCCCGATAACCCCGACCGCATGATGGTTGTCGCGGGCACCTTCGAGGAGGTCACCGCGGACGACGAAGTGACCTTGCCCGCCTGGCACTTCCTGATTGGAATCACCAAAGGTCTTGCCGATGCCCAGGACATCATCTTCCTGATCTTCATCGTCGGTGGCGTCATCGAGGTGTTGCGTCGCACCGGCGCAATCGACGCGGCCCTGCACGACTCGGTGGCCCGGCTCGGGCACAGTCCCTGGATCCTGATCCTTGGATGTTTCGCAATGTTCGGACTTGGTTCGTTCACGATCGGCTTGGGCGAGGAATACGTGCCGCTGATCCCGATCATCGTGACGATGTGCCTGGCCATGCGTATGGATGGCGTGGTCGCCATGGGCATGGTCTGGATTCCCTACGGCATCGGCTGGGGCTGCGCGGGCATCAACCCGTTCGGCGTATTGATCGCCCAGAACATCGCCGGCGTGCCACTGACGTCCGGCTGGGAATTCCGGCTGGTCATGATGACCGTCTTCCTCGCCCTCGGGTTTCACCACCTGTACCGCTACGCGAAGAAGGTGCAGGCCGATCCGTCGCAGAGCCTCGTCGCCGACGTCGACTACAGCAAAGGCTTCGAGCCCCCTCACGATATCCGCCTGACGAGCACACGCATCGCGATCCTGGTCGTATTCTTCGGCGGACTCGCAACATTCGTCTGGGGCGCCGCCAATCACCACTGGTACATCAGCGAACTGAATGCCATCTTCTTCGGTATCGGGCTGGTTGCCGCGCTGATCGCACGCTTACCGGCTGGGGAGACCAGTCAGACATTCCTGGAAGGTGCGGCCAAGATGGCGGCGCCGGCACTGATCGTGGGCTTTGCGCGCACCATCGCCATCGTTCTCGAAGACGGCCAGATCATCGACTCGATCGTGCACTCGATTGCCGGTCTCCTCGATGGCTTACCGGCGGATGTCTCGGCAATCGGCATGTTGCTCGTGCAGTCGTTCTGCAACTTCTTCATCCCGTCAGGTTCGGGACAGGCGTTCGTGACGATGCCGATCATGTCGCCGCTGGCCACGCTGACCGGCGTGCCGCAGCAGACGGCCGTCCTTGCATTCCAGTTCGGCGACGGGTTCACCAACATGATCGTGCCGACGAACGCACTCGTCATGGGGGCGCTGGCGCTCGGCAAAGTACCTTACACGGTGTGGTTCCGTTTCGTAGGACCGCTGATGCTCAAGATCCTTGCGCTCGCCGCCGTGTTCATCGTGTTTTCGGTTCACTTCGGCGACAAGGTCGGACTCTACTAGGCCGGGGCGATGACCTCGATTCCGCCCATGTAGGGCTTCAGCACCTCCGGCACGCGGATGCTGCCGTCTTCCTGCTGGTAGTTTTCCATGACGGCGATCAGGGCCCTGCCAGCGGCAACGCCCGAGCCGTTGAGCGTGTGAATGAGCTCGGGCTTGCCCGTCTCCGGGTTGCGGCGGCGCGCCTTCATGCGGCGCGCCTGGAAATCGTTGTAGTTGCTGCACGAGGAGATTTCGCGGTAGCGGCCCTGCCCCGGCAGCCACACCTCGATGTCGTAGGTCTTGGTCGAACCGAAGCCGATGTCGCCCGAGCACAGGATCACGGTGCGATAGGGCAGTTCGAGTCTCTGCAGGATGACCTCGGCATGTCCCGTCAGCTCTTCGAGCGCCGCCATCGAGGCGTCCGGCGCGACGAACTGCACGAGCTCGACCTTCTCGAACTGGTGCTGGCGAATCATGCCGCGCGTATCCTGCCCGTGGGAACCGGCCTCGGAGCGGAAACACGGCGTGTGCGCGACGTAGCGAACGGGCAGCGCGCCCGCATCGAAGATCACGTCGGACGCGAGGTTCGTGACGGGTACCTCGGCCGTCGGGATCAGGTAGAACGGCGACTCGTCGATCGTCTTGAACTGGTCTTCCTCGAATTTCGGCAACTGGCCGGTACCGATCAGCGCCTGTGCCTTGACGAGGTACGGCACGTAAGCCTCGCTGTAACCATGTTCGCTGGTGTGCGTGTCGAGCATGAACTGGATGAGCGCACGCTGCAGACGGGCCAGCGGACCGGTCATGACGACGAAGCGCGCCCCGGAGATCTTGCTGGCAGCGTCGAAGTCGAGTTGGCCGAGGCCCTCGCCGAGTTCGATATGATCGCGGGCGGCAAAGCCGAGTTCCCGCGGCTCGCCCCAGCGCCTGACCTCGGTATTGTCATCTTCCGAGTCGCCGGAGGGCACATCGTCCGCAAGCAGGTTGGGCAGGCCCAGCTCGATGTCCCGCAGCTCGGCCTGGACGTCCTGCAGCGCGTTTTCGCTTGCCTCAAGTCGGTCCCCGAGATCCTCGACAGCCGCCAGCAACGGCTCGATGTCCTCGCCCTGCGCCTTGGCCTTGCCGATGCTCTTGGCGCTCGCGTTGCGCTCGCTCTGCAACTGTTCCGTCTCCACCTGCAGCGTTTTGCGGCGTTCCTCGAGCGCAAGGTACGCATCGGCGTCGAACGCGACGCCGCGCCGGGCGAGATTGGCGGCGACGTCGGCTGCCGAATGGCGCAGTAATTTGGGATCGATCATTGGCTTGCCTGTATTTTCCGTTCGCTCGCGCGGCGCTCGATAGCGTCGAGCTTTTCCCTGATACGAATCTCGAGTCCACGCGGCACGGGATGATAATACTTCACCGGCTGCATGTCCTCGGGAAAGTAGTTCTCGCCGAGAGCGACAGCATCGTCCTCGTCGTGCGCATAGCGATAGCCATCGCCGTAACCGAGGTCCTTCATAAGGCCCGTGGGCGCGTTGCGCAGATGCAGGGGCACCTCGAGCGAGCCCTTGTCCCGCGCATCGCGGGTCGCAGCACCGTAGGCCGTGTACACAGCATTGCTTTTCGGCGCACAGGCCAGGTACACAACGGCATGCGCGATGGCGAGTTCGCCCTCGGGGCTTCCCAGGCGCTCATAAACCTCCCAGGCGTTCAGCGTCAGCTGCAGCGCGCGTGGATCGGCATTGCCGATGTCCTCGGACGCCACCCGAATCAGGCGCCGCGCAACATAGAGCGGGTCGCAGCCACCGTCCAGCATGCGCGCCAGCCAGTAAAGCGACGCATCCGGGTCGGTCCCCCGAATCGACTTGTGCAGGGCCGAGACCTGGTCATAGAAGTATTCCCCCTGCTTGTCGAAGCGTCGCCGACCCCCGGACGCGACGTCAGCGACGATTTGCTCGCTGATGACGCCGTCTTCGGCCAGGTCGGCCGCGAGCTCGAGCAGGTTCAATGCCCGCCGCGCATCACCATCGGCCGCGAGTGCAATGTGCTGCAGCAGCTCATCGCCGATCGTACAGCGCCCTCCGAGGCCCCGCTCCTCGTCGGCCAGCGCGCGGCGCAGGATCACGACGAGGTCGTCCGCGGTCAGGGCTTTGAGCACATAGACCCGTGCGCGCGAGAGCAGCGCGTTATTCAGTTCGAATGACGGGTTTTCCGTCGTCGCGCCAATGAACGTCAGCGTACCGTCCTCGACGAAGGGCAGGAACGCGTCCTGCTGGGACTTGTTGAAACGATGCACCTCATCGAGGAACAGCACGGTCCCACGATTGCTCATCTGCCGGTGTTGCTCAGCCTCGGCAACGGCCGCGCGAATGTCCTTGACGCCCGCCATGACGGCGGACAGTGCAATGAAATGCGAATCGGTCGTGGCGGCAATCATGCGCGCCAGCGTCGTCTTGCCCGTGCCGGGCGGGCCCCAGAAGATCAGCGAGTGCACCCGCCCCTGCTCGATGGCACGCACCAGGGGCTTGCCGTCACCGAGCAGATGACCCTGTCCCGAGAACTCGGCCAGGTTTGCGGGACGCATGCGGTCCGCCAGCGGTCGATCACCGCTATTCTGCACATGACTGGCAAAGAGGTCGGTCAATATCAGGCCCGTGTGCGTCCCGCGTACCAGGCTTCGACTCGCAACCCCCATCCACCGAGCCCGGCGATGGCGAGCGTGAGTCCCGCAATTATACCGATCATGTTCGCGACCACGTCGATCGAGTCCGCCATGCGGTAACCGACGAGCAACTGGCAGCCCTCGATAGCAAGTCCGAACGCCATGAGTCCTGCCGCGACGCGCCAGTAGACCGTCCTGTCGAAGAGTCCGGCGAACCACACGGCCAGCGTCGCAAACGTGAGGCCGTGCAGCCACTTGTCCGTGTGCTGGAACCAGCTCAGGGCTTCGATCTTCGTATCAAACCAGAATGCCGGGGACAGCGCCGCGATCAGGACGATTACCAGGAGGATGACGCTGAGCCTGCGCCACAGCCGGACATGCTGCAGCGGCAGCATCAGGATTCGTCGGCGACAGCAGGCACGCCGACGAGGTCCGCATCGTCGGGAAGCTCAAAGGCAAACCGCTCTGCAGCAATTGGCTCGTTGGTAACGACGTCGTACAGGGAGACCAGCGTGCGTTGCTCGAGATTGTCGAAGAACACCATGCGCATGAGCTGACCACCGAGAAATCCGAGCTCCATGCGTTCGAAGCCGCTGCTCGTGTCTACCGGGATCATGCGCACCCAGGTCGTCTCGGTCTCGACCGTCACGCCGTCAAACCGGAACTGGTCGAGCGCGCTCGCATCGCCACCGAGCAGCAATGCCGGCGTGTTGGCAAGGGCTTCGGCCTGCGGTTTCACGGTTACCTGGGCGAGATCGACATCATAGCTCCAGATATTCAGGCCGTCTGCCACGAGCTGCTGCTCATAGGGCTCGGCATAGGACCAGCGGAACTTGCCCGGCCGTTCGAGCTCGAGCGTACCACTCAGGCGCTCGACCACTTCACCTTCGGCATTGATCTGGGCCTGCTCGAAGCGTCCCTGCAGCGTGACGATATTGATCAGGAAATTGTCTACGAGACGCTGGCCCGCATCATCCATGTCGTTTTGGCCGAGGGCAGCCTGCCCCGCCAGGAACAAACCCGCTATCAGCAACAGAATTCGTCGGCTCACACGCTGGTCCTTCAGTTTCGTTCAGTCTTCCGCGGACGGGGTCGGCACAAGAATCTCTCTCGTGCCATTGGGCTGCAACGGGCCGACCAGTCCGGCCTCTTCCATCGACTCGACCATGCGAGCTGCGCGGTTGTAGCCGATCTTGAGGCGCCGCTGCACGCCCGAAATCGACGCCTTGCGGGTCTCCATGACAACCTGCACCGCCTGGTCGTACAGCGGGTCCTGCTCCGCGTCCGCACTGTCTGTCGACGGCTTGTCGATGCCGGCCAGTCCTGGAGTTGGACTCGAAGGACCCTCGAGAATTTCATCAATATAACGAGGCTGTGCACTTCTCTTGAGGTGCCGCACTACCGAGTGCACCTCGTTGTCTGCGACAAAAGCACCGTGCACGCGGACCGGCAGCGATGTGCCGGGCGGCAGATACAGCATATCGCCGTGACCCAGCAGGTTCTCGGCGCCCTGCTGGTCGAGGATCGTGCGCGAGTCGACTTTCGCCGACACCTGGAATGCGATACGCGTCGGCACGTTCGCCTTGATCAGGCCGGTGATGACATCGACCGAGGGGCGCTGCGTGGCGAGAAGCATATGAATGCCGGAGGCGCGCGCTTTCTGCGCCAGGCGCGCGATCAGCTCTTCGACCTTCTTGCCGACGATCATCATCATGTCCGCAAGTTCGTCGATTATGACCACAATGTACGGCAACGGCGTGAGCGTCGGGTGTGCGATCGGTTTCTCTTCATCGAATAATTCGGGTGGCCGGAACGTCGGGTCCTTGATCGGGTCGCCCTTGGCGATCGCCTCCTTGACCTTGCGGTTGTAGCCGCCGATGTTACGTACGCCGAGCGAAGCCATGAGCGCATAGCGCCGATCCATCTCCGCCACGCACCAGCGCAAGGCATTGGATGCCTCTTTCATGTCCGTTACGACGGGTGCCAGCAGGTGTGGAATGCCCTCGTAGACCGACAGCTCGAGCATCTTCGGATCGACCATGATCATCCGCACGTGCTCGGGGTCGGTCTTGTACAGGATGCTGAGCACCATCGCGTTGATCGCGACGGACTTACCCGAGCCCGTTGTACCTGCAATCAGGAGATGCGGCATCCGCGCCAGGTCCGCGCAAACCGAATTACCGCCGATGTCCTTGCCGAGCGCGAGTGTCAGTGGCGATGCCATGTCGTCATAGGCGCGTGACTTCAGAATCTCACCAAGCGTCACGAGCTGCCGGGTTTCATTCGGGATCTCGAGGCCAACGAAGGACTTGCCGGGAATCACCTCGACGATGCGGACGCTGACGACCGACAGCGAGCGTGCGAGATCCTTGGAGAGATTCGCGATCTGGCTGACTTTTACGCCCGGTGCCGGATCAAGCTCGAAGCGCGTAATGACGGGTCCCGGCGATACCGACTTGACCTCGACCTCGATGCCGAAGTCGCGCAGCTTGAGCTCGACGAGTCGCGACATTGCCTCGAGCGAGTCCTTGGAATACCCCTGCTTCTGCTCGGGCGGATCGTCGAGGAGCGACAGCGGCGGCAGCTCGCCTGCCTCGGCCGGCTCGAACAACGGCACCTGGCGTTCTTTCTCGGCTCGAACACTGGGTTCCAGCGGTTGCATCGTCGGCTCGATCCGCGGTTTCGGCCGCTGGGCCGACAGTTTTTTCTGCACCTTGACGACGTCCTGCCGTGCCGCGGCCTTGCGCCGTCCCTCGGCCTTGTCGCGCAACTCGCCAAATTTGATAACGGCCTTTTCGTAGCCGACGAGACACCAGTGACCAACGCGGTCCATGACGCTGATCCAGGAGAAGCCGAGGAACAGCGACAATGACGCAACCCACACGACGAACAACAGCACGCTGGCACCCAGCAGCTTCATCACTTCCTGCAACCAGCCACCGGCGAGTTGCCCCACAATTCCGCCGGCCGTTTCGTTGAATCCGGCTGGCGAGAAATGCAGCGTGGAGAGTGCACAGCTCGAAATCAGCGTTGCGATGAATCCGCCAACACGCAATCCGAAGTCAAGCCCGGTCAGTTCGATTTGCGTTTTTTGCTCGCGATACAGCATCCAGCCGAGAAAGAACACCATCACGGCAAAGAGATAGGCCGGCCGTCCAAAGGTCGAAAACAGCAGGTCGGCTACCCAGGCACCGACTCGCCCGATTCCGTTGCTGATACTCGCAACATCCGAACTCGAGAACGGACCGGGGTCTCTGGGGTCATAGGTAAACAGCGCATACCAGAGGATCAGCGCGATGGCGCCGAACACATACAGCGCACCTTCGCGCAGTGAACGATGCACATGCGACGACAAACGCGATTCCGGCTGCCTTGCTTTGGCCGCTCTTGCCATAAAGAAACTGTTTTCCCTACACTCTGCTCAGCGTCATTCCGACTCGCATACAGTTCGCCCGCATCTCAGACCTTGAAATTCGCTTCCGGGGTCGCATTTCAGGGCCTTCTGCGGGCGCTTTAGCAAGCCATGTTGTTACGGACAAATTATACATGACTGATACCAAACATTGCCGGGTTCTGATCCTCGGCTCCGGACCGGCCGGCTATGCGGCTGCGGTGTATGCAGCACGCGCCAACCTCGATCCTGTGCTGGTTACGGGCATCGAACAGGGCGGCCAGTTGATGACGACGACCGATGTCGACAACTGGCCTGGAGACGTCGAAGGACTGCAGGGACCCGCGCTCATGGATCGCATGTTACGACACGCGCAGCGCTTCGACACCGAGATCGTCAACGACCATATTCACACCGCCGATGTCACGCAACGACCGTTTCGGCTGGAAGGCGACTACGGCACCTACACCTGTGATGCTCTGATCATTGCCACGGGCGCGACCGCTATGTACCTCGGACTCGAATCCGAAGAAGCGTTCAAGGGCCGCGGTGTGTCCGCGTGCGCAACCTGCGATGGCTTTTTCTACCGCGGCAAACCCGTCGCCGTCATCGGCGGCGGCAACACGGCGGTCGAGGAAGCGCTGTACCTGTCGAATATCGCGTCGAAAGTCACGCTCGTGCACCGCCGCGACGAGCTGCGTGCCGAAAAGATCATGCAGAAGCACCTGTTCGAGAAGGAACAGGACGGCAAGGTCGAGATCCTATGGGACCACGTGCTCGACGAAGTGCTCGGCGACGACGGCGGTGTCACGGGCATGCGGATCCGCAGCACGAAGGACAACTCGGAGACAACCGATATCGATCTCGACGGGATCTTCATTGCGATCGGTCACAAACCGAACACGGGGCTGTTCGACGGTCAGCTCGACATGAAGAACGGCTACATCATCGTACGCTCCGGCATCGAGGGCAATGCGACCGAATCGAGCGTACCCGGCGTGTTCGCGGCAGGCGACGTGGCCGATCAGGTCTATCGCCAGGCGATCACCTCGGCAGGTGCCGGCTGCATGGCGGCGCTCGATGCAGAGAAGTTCATCGACGCCCTCGAGGCAGAGTCGCGGACAGGAACTGGCGACACCGCCGCGGCGTAACAACCAGCCTTGTGGGAGCCCGCCATGCGGGCGATCGATACGATAGAATGCCCGCTTGAAGGTCACCGTTCACGACAGTATTGCCGCGATACCCGGCGCAGCCTGGGACAGGCTTGCCGGTAACGAGTACCCGTTTCTGCGACACGCGTTTCTCGAACTCGCGGAACGCACTGGCAGCGTGTCAACAGACGCGGGCTGGACGCCGCGCCACCTGGTCCTCGAACAGGACGGCCAGCTGCGCGCCGCCATGCCCCTGTACGAGAAGACCCATTCATGGGGCGAGTTCGTCTTCGACTGGGCCTGGGCCAATGCTTACGAGCAGGCAGGTTTCGAGTACTACCCCAAGTTGGTATCGGCTGTGCCCTTCACCCCGGCGCCGAGTACGCGCCTCCTCTGCGCGGACGAGAACGACGACGACGCCGCTGACATACTGATCGCCGCTGCTACCAAGCTGGCCGCCGACACGAACTGCTCGTCACTGCACATCCTGTTTCCGGCCGAGCGTGACCTGCCCGCGCTCGAAAGAAATGGCCTGTTGTTGCGCAAAGACTGCCAGTTCCACTGGCACAATCGTGGCTACAAGACCTTCGATGACTTTCTCGGGACCTTTACGTCGACCAAGCGCAAGAAGGCAAAACGTGACCGGCGACGTGTCGCTGAGCAAGGCATACGCTTCAGGCGGGTGCCCGGCGCCGAGCTCGACAGCGCTACATGGACTGTCGTTTATGCGCTTATTGCGCGCACGTTCCTGCTGCGCGGTTCCCTCCCCTACTTCAACCAGGCCTTTTTCGAAGGACTGAGCACCCAGCTGCCGGATAACATTCTTGTCATCCTGGCCGAACTCGACGCGCGCCCGATAGCAGCCGCGGTGTGCTACGAAAGCGAGACGTCACTCTACGGCCGCTACTGGGGAAGCGAGGGTCATTACGATGCGTTGCACTTCGAGACCTGCTATTACCAGGGCATCGAGCACTGCATTGAGACCGGTAAACAATGCTTCGAGCCCGGCACCCAGGGGGAACACAAGGTCGCCCGAGGATTCATTCCGGTAAATGTGTGGTCGGCGCACTGGCTTGCACATCCCGAGTTCGCGGGCGCCATCGAACGCTACCTCGATGTGGAAGGCCGACACATCGATCGTTACATCGACGACGTCGACGCACGTACACCGTATCGAACTGGCGACGACGAATCATGAGTAGCGGCCGCGTAGCCTGGCTGGATCCCGGCGACGCACCCGACGCGTTCCCGGCAGTCGACAATGCGATGCGTCAACCCGATGGCCTGCTCGCCGCGGGTGGCGACCTGGCTACGGCACGCCTGCTGGCCGCCTACCGGCAAGGGATCTTCCCCTGGTACGACGAGGGACAGCCATTGCTATGGTGGTCACCCGATCCACGCTGTGTATTCCGCCGCAACGGCCTGCACATTTCACGCCGGCTGCGTAAGGAGATCCGCAACTCCACGCAGCAAGTGCGAATCAACACCGCATTCAACGACGTGATTGCCGCGTGTGCCGGCCCGCGACGGTACCAGCCCGGCACGTGGATTACGCCGGATATGCGTGAAGCCTACGAGCGATTGCACGGTGAAGGCTGGGCGCATTCCGTCGAGGTCTGGGAAGACGAAGACCTCGTTGGCGGACTCTACGGGCTGGCCATCGGGCGGGCGTTCTTCGGGGAATCAATGTTCAGCAGGAAAAGCAACGCATCGAAGATGGCCCTGCTCTTTCTCGATCGCCTGCTCGATGACGGTCGCATCGGGATTATTGATTGCCAGGTTCATTCCAGCCACCTGGTCAACCTGGGGTCAACCTCGATGCCGAGATCCGAATTCGTCGCCCTGTTGCGGGAACTCTGCGACCCGGCTGTGCGTTTCTCGGCATGGCCCGACACCCCGACGCCCGTCTCCGGCTTATTGGTGGACCCGGCCGACTGAACAAGCCCGCATTGCAATACCCGGGCCGTTTTTGCACAATTCGCGGGCCTTTTAACAGCAGAGGACTATTTTTCCCTTGGCGAAAGAAGAAGCCATTCAGATGGAGGGCGTCGTTACCGAGACGCTGCCCAACACGACGTTCCGAGTCGAACTTGAGAACGGTCATGTCGTCACGGCCCATATTTCGGGAAAGATGCGCAAGAACTACATTCGCATCCTGACCGGCGACAAGGTCACCGTGGAACTCACCCCTTACGATCTTTCCAAGGGTCGTATCGTCTACCGCGGGCGCTAGACCGACGGTTATTCCGCGAGGTGCTCGAGTTCCTTGAGTACCGGCTCCGACACCAGTACCAACTCACCGGCGTCATCGACGGATATCCGGACGTGCCCGCCATCCTCGAGGCTACCGAATAAGAGTTCTTCGGCCAGCGGTCGCTTGATGTGCTCCTGGATGATGCGTGCCATCGGGCGTGCGCCCATTTTGGCGTCGTAACCTCGTTCCGCAATCCACTCGCGCGCTTCGTCATCCAGTTCGAGCGTCACGGCATTGTTACCGAGCTTGGCTTCCAGCTCGACGACGAGCTTGTCGACGACGCGCATGATTGAATCGATTTCGAGCGCCGCAAACTGGATGATCGCGTCCAGCCGATTGCGAAATTCAGGTGTGAACGATTTCTTGATGATCGCCATGCCGTCGGCGGAATGATCCTGCTGCGTGAAGCCGATCGACGCACGACTCATTTCCTGCGCACCGGCATTGGTCGTCATGACGAGAATGACGTTGCGGAAATCGGCCTTGCGGCCGTTATTGTCGGTTAACGTGCCGTGGTCCATGACCTGCAGCAGCAGGTTGAAGACTTCGGGATGTGCTTTCTCGATCTCGTCGAGCAGCACAACCGCATGCGGATTCTTGGTGACCGCCTCGGTGAGCAAGCCGCCCTGGTCGAAACCGACGTAGCCGGGAGGCGCGCCAATCAGCCGTGAGACTGTGTGCCTTTCCATGTACTCGGACATGTCGAAACGGAGCAGCTCCACACCCATAATCAGTGCGAGTTGGCGGGTTACCTCGGTCTTGCCGACGCCCGTCGGTCCGGCAAACAGGAAGGCGCCGATCGGCTTTTCATCTTCACGCAGGCCGGAGCGGGACATCTTGATCGCGCCTGACAGTGCCTCGATCGCCCGGTCCTGGCCGAAGATCGTCAGCTTGAGATCGCGCTCGAGCGTGCGCAGCACATCCCTGTCAGACGCGGACACACTCTTGGCCGGGATACGCGCCATCTTGGCGACGATATTCTCGACCATTTCGACTGTCACTATGTCACCGCGCTCGGCGACCGGGATCAGGCGCAGGTTGGCGCCCGCCTCATCCATGACGTCGATCGCCTTGTCCGGCAGGTGTCGATCGTTGATATGGCGCGCCGACAGTTCGACAGCGGCTTCCAGGGCTGCCGGTTCGTAGCGAATGCCGTGGTGCTCTTCGAAGCGCGACTTCAGCCCGTGCAGGATCGCAATGGTTTCCGGGACCGTCGGCTCCGGTACATCTATTTTCTGGAAACGTCTTGCAAGTGCATGATCTTTCTCGAAAATACCTCGGTATTCCGAATACGTCGTCGAACCGATACACCGAACTTCGCCATTGGCCAGCACGGGCTTTATCAGGTTGCTCGCGTCCATGACCCCGCCCGACGCCGCGCCGGCGCCGATAACGGTGTGAATCTCATCGATGAACAGGATGGCGCCCGGGTCTTCACGAATTTCGGCAATCACACCCTTGAGGCGCTTCTCGAAATCGCCGCGATACTTGGTGCCCGCGATCAGCGTGCCGAGATCGAGCGCGTAGATCGTACTGTCGCGCAAAACCTCGGGAACGCGTTCCTCGACGATCATCCGGGCCAGTCCTTCGGCCAATGCCGTCTTGCCAACGCCTGCCTCGCCCACATACAGCGGGTTGTTCTTGCGGCGGCGGCACAGGATCTGCACGGTTCGCTCAATCTCGATTTCGCGCCCGATCAGCGGATCGATCTTGCCGTCGACCGCCCGCTGGTTGAGGTTGGTGGCATATTGCTCCAGCGGCGACGCTTCGGACTCGCCTTCGGCGTCGAGCTCGGGTCCACCGTTCTCGCCCTGCTCACTCGGGGCCTGGGGCATGCCATGGGAGATGAAATTGACGATATCGAGTCGCGTAATGTCCTGCAGGCTCAGGAAATAGACGGCCTGAGACTGTTTCTCGCTGAAGATGGCAACCAGCACATTGCTGCCCGTCACTTCTTTCTTGCCGCTCGACTGCACGTGAAAGACGGCGCGCTGCAGGACCCGCTGAAAACCCAGTGTTGGTTGTACGTCCGCCTCGTCGTCTGTCAACAACGGCGTTTGCTCATCGATGCACTCCACGAGCTGGCGCCGCAATTCGGTCACGTTCGAATCGCAGGCTTTCAGTATTTCGTGAACGCGTGGAATGTCCAGCAAGGCCAGCAACAGGTGTTCGACCGTCATGAATTCGTGACGGCGTTCGCGGGCCCGCTGGAAGGCCTCGTTCAGACAGAATTCGAGCTCGCTGCTTAGCATGCTTCTCCTCTCAGGATTCTTCCATCGTGCACAACAGCGGGTGCTGGTGCTGCTTTGCAATACTCATGACCTGCGCCACCTTGGTCTCGGCGATTTCGAAGTTGTACACGCCGCATACCCCCTTGCCCTTGGTGTGCACCTCCAGCATCACCTGTGTCGCGCGCGTGCGCTCCATCCTGAAAACCGACTCAAGGATGTCCACCACGAACTCCATCGGCGTGTAGTCGTCGTTGATCAGCACGACGCGATACAGCGGCGGCTGCTTGACTTTCGGGCGCGCCTCGTCGACGGCCAGGTCATGGCCAGCATGGTCGTGGTCTTCAAATCGATGGTCACTCATGATCGAATTCGGGATATGCGGTCGCTTTACCGTTATGTCAATAGCCGGGTTTCGCCGCCGAAGCGTCGGCAAACCATTATATATGGCTCGCCCGGCCGGCCGTTATACTATTGCCAAATATAGGAATAACAGGGTTTCGCGGGTTGTTAGCCTCATGGCTGAACCCGTATCATCGGGTCGTTGCGTTAATAAGAATCAGCGACGTGCCACGCAACCCGGCGGATCATGATTGAAAAAGTAAACTGGACCAGTTTCGCCAAAATGGATGGCGGCGACACCCTGACCACGGTAAACAGGCTCGTGCCCCCGTGGGTCAGCCTGCTGCTCGTTATTTTCATCGGCTGGCAGCTCGCTGGCATCATCTGGACGTTCGTGCCGGGCTCGTCCGCCGGCGATCCCGTTGCGGTCCCTGCCAACCTGCCGGCGACATCGCAGACCCGTGGCGGCACCTCGACCGATGTCGACGCGATCGCGGCGAATCACCTGTTCGGTGTGGCGGACGCGGTGCCCGATGCGATCCCCGTGCCGATGGAGTTCGACGACAACCTTGCCGATACTCGCCTGACAAATCTCGTTCTCAAGGGGACGATCGCGTCCGTCATCCCGGAATTCTCGGTTGCAGTCATCGCAGACGGCAACGCCGAACAAAAAGTCTACGCGATCGGCGATCTGCTCGGCTCGGGCACAACACTGCATGCGGTGTACTCCGATCGCGTTGTTCTGAATGAAAATGGCGCGCTGACAAACCTGCGCCTGCCATCCGAATTCCCGACAACTTCCGCGGCACAGCTCCGTCGTACGACCACGACACGCCAGTCACCGTCGGTACGACCCGAGCAAAACCTGCGCAATGTCGTGACGGAAAACCTGACGCGACTCAATGAGGTCGTGCGCTTCGTGCCATACAATCAGGACGGCCAACCAGTCGGGTTCCGCGTTTACCCTGGACGTGACAAACGCCAGTTTGCCTCGCTCGGCCTGCGCCCGCAGGACCTGATCAAGGACATAAACGGGCAGTCCCTGACCGACCCGACCCAGGCCATGCAGATCTTCGAGTCACTCGGTACGGCTTCCGAAGTGACGGTGACCGTCGAACGTGACGGCCAGGACCAGACAATTACTCTAAATACCAGCCAGCTCGATCTGTCTGGTGAGCAGAACCAATGATGCGCAAAAAACCAAAAACCACTCGACTTCTGATTGCGAGCGCTATCCTCTCGATGGCGGCGATTGTCTGGGCACAGCAGCCCGCGGCAACCCTGAACTGGAAGGATGCCGACATCCGCCAGGTCGTGGAAGCCGTATCTGCAGTGACCGGCAAGAACTTCATTCTCGATCCGCGAGTAACTGGTCGCGTGACCCTGTTGTCACCGACACCCCTGGGACCGGACGCGCTGTACGAAGCGTTCCTGTCGATCCTGCAGGTGCACGGCTACGTGGCGGTCGAAAGCGGTGACCTGATCAAGATCATCCCGGACGCCACTGCGCGCCAGTTCCCGACGCATATGGGGACGTCAGATGCGGCCGGACCTGACGACATGACCACCCAGGTCGTGCAGCTGGAAAATGTCGGCGCGACCCAGCTGGTTGCCCTGCTGCGTCCTTTGGTGCCGCAGTACGGACACCTCGTCGCCCACTCCGCCAGCAACATACTGATCATCTCGGACCGCGCAGCCAATGTGAATCGCATGATGAGCATTATCCGGCGCATTGACCAGGCCGGCGACGAGGACGTCGAGGTCGTGCCCCTGCAGCACGCATCGGCGACCGAGATAGTACGCATCCTGACGGCACTGACGCAGACACAACGCGCCGATGCCGCGCCCGTTACGACCAGCCTCGTCGCCGATGCCAGGACCAACAGTGTCCTGATTGGTGGTGACAGGGCCGATCGCCTGCGTCTCAGAACCCTGATTGCGCACCTCGACACGCCGCTCGAATTCGGCGGCGACACACAGGTACGTTACCTGCGTTATGCCAACGCCGAGGAGCTGGCGAGCAAGCTCCAGCAGCACTTTTCCAACCAGCTGCAGGCAACCGCTGGCGGACAGGCCGCGGCTGGCGCCGCGGGCCCAAGTGAAGTCAGCGTCTGGGCCGACACCCAGACCAACGCGATTATCTGCAGCGCGCCACCGAAGCTGATGCGCGAGCTCATGCAGATCGTCGACCAGCTCGACATCCGTCGTGCACAGGTCCTCGTAGAGGCGATCATCGTCGAAGTTATAATAGATCGCCAGAACGAGCTTGGCGTCACCGTCGCGGTCGGCGACACACAAGGCCAGAATTCGCCGGTCGCCGCCACCAACTTTCCCGACTTTCTGAGCGGGGTCGTGCAGCTCGGAGGCGCCGCCGGTGGCGGCGTTACGGACCCGTCGGGCCTTTTCGGCGAAGGCGGCACGATCGGCGTCGGCCGTATCACCGACGACGGCGTGAGCTTTGCGGCTATCCTCGCGGCGGTCGAAGGCGATGCCGACACCAACATCATTTCGACGCCGTCGGTCGTCACCACCGACAATGAAGAAGCGACGCTCAACGTCGGCCAGGAAGTGCCGTTCGTCACGGGCTCGTACTCCAACACGGGCAGTAACGTAGCCTCAGTCAACCCCTTCCAGACGATCCAGCGCCAGCAAATCGGCGTGAAGCTCGCCATTACGCCGCAGATCAACGAAGGCAATTCGATGGTGCTCGACATTTCCCAGGAAATCTCGAGCATCGCGCAGTCGGCGGCCGGCGCGGTCGACCTGATCACGAACCAGCGTATCGTCGAGACTACCGTCATCGTCGATGACGGCGAAATCCTCGTGCTCGGCGGCTTGCTCGAAGACGTCTTGCGCGAGAGCGACCAGCGTGTGCCGGTACTGGGCAGCATCCCGTTGCTGGGCCACCTGTTCCGGGCGCGCAAGACCGAGAAGATCAAGACCAACCTGATGATCTTCATCCGCCCGACCATCCTGCGTGATGCCGCAACGACGGCAACGCTCACGAACCAGAAGTACAACCTGATTCGCGAGGTGCAGCAGGGACAACAGGGTGATGACGTGCAGCTGATGCCGGGTGAGCAGAGACCCGTATTGCCCCCGTTGGAGGAACTGCGCGAGGGGGTCGACGCCGGCACCGAAGGTGATACGCAGTAAGCACGATGGAAATCGAAACCGATATCGTCCTTCAGAGCGAACCGGTCGTTGCCGCAAACGTCCGGCACGCACTGCCGTTTTCGTTCGCCAAGCGGCACGGCGTCCTGATCCAGGAATTGGGAGAATCCGGCGGCAGGCTCATTTTCCGCACGGGCGCATCGCCCACCAGTCTCGCTGAGGTGCGCCGTTTTGCCGGCGTGCCGCTCAAGATGTCGCGCGTGTCGCCCGAAGTATTCGACACGCTGCTGCAGGAATCCTACGAAGGAGACACGACCAACGCAGCGTCCATGGTCGAAGGGCTGGATGACGAGTTCGACCTGACCCAGGTGGCCCAGGAACTGCAGGAGCCTTCGGACCTTCTCGAGAGCGACGACGACGCACCGATCATTCGCTTTATCAATGCGGTGCTGACCGAGGCGATCAAGGAAAACGCGTCGGACATTCACATCGAGCCGTACGAAAACCGGCTCGGCGTTCGGTTTCGAATCGATGGCGTGCTCCGCGAAGTCCTGGAAACGCGACGCGCATTGGCGCCACTTGTCGTTTCCCGCGTCAAGGTCATGTCGAAGCTGGATATCGCCGAGAAGCGCTTGCCTCAGGACGGCCGCATTTCCCTGCGTATTGCGGGTCGCGCTGTCGACGTGCGCGTCTCGACGATGCCATCAGGGCACGGTGAGCGAGTCGTACTGCGCCTGCTCGACAAACAGGCGGGGCGACTGGATCTCATGTCGCTCGGCATGGACTCCGTCACCAAGAGCAAGGTCGATGAACTGATTCACAAGCCGCACGGCATTATCCTCGTCACAGGCCCCACGGGCTCAGGCAAGACAACGACGCTGTATGCGGCGCTCGAGCGGATCAACGACAACAGCCGCAATATCATGACGGTCGAGGACCCGATCGAGTATTTCATCGACGGTATCGGGCAATCGCAAGTCAATACCAAGGTCGAAATGACCTTCGCCCGCGGCTTGCGTGCCATCCTGCGGCAGGATCCCGACGTCGTCATGGTCGGCGAGATTCGCGACCTCGAGACCGCCGAGATCGCGGTGCAGGCGAGCCTGACGGGACACCTGGTGCTGTCAACGTTGCACACAAATACGGCCGCCGGCGCGGTGACGCGCCTGCGGGACATGGGCGTCGAACCCTTCCTGCTCTCGTCGAGCCTGCTCGGCGTGCTCGCCCAGCGGCTCGTGCGCGTGCTCGATGATGACACCAAGGAGCCGTACACGGCTGGCGACTATGAGTGCAGCCTGCTTGGTATCGACACGACCAACCCACCGACGCTTTATCACGCAGGAAATGTGCCGGGCGGCGGCTTCCAGGGACGCACCGGCATCTATGAACTGATCACCGTCGACGACGAGATGCGCGAGATGATTCACAGCGGCGTCAGCGAGCAGGAACTCGAACGACATGCACGCAAATCGACGCCAAGCATTCGTACGGACGGTCGTCGTCAGGTGCTGTCGGGCAACACGACACTCGAAGAAGTCCTGCGCGTCACACGCGAAGACTAGCCGGAGCCTGCCGCATGGGAGCGTTCGAATATGTCGCGGTGGACCAGTCCGGCAAGCGGTCTAAAGGACTGCTGGAGGGCGACACCCCGAAGCATGTTCGGCAGATTCTGCGGGACCGCAACCTGTTGCCGGTCAGTGTTACCGAGGTCGCGCAGAAGGAGGCCCGTCGCCAGCGCGGCATTACGCTCCGGCGTGGTATGTCGCCAGGCGAGCTGGCATTGATAACCCGGCAGCTTGCGTCGCTCTCTCAGTCGGGTCTCCCTCTCGAGGAAGCACTGCTCGCGGTCGCCCAGCAGAACGACCAAACGCGGACAAAGAGCATCCTGCTCGGTGTCCGCGCCAAAGTCATGGAAGGCCATGCGCTGGCCGACGGACTCAGTGAGTTCCCGCAGGTATTCCCGGAGCTCTACCGGGCTACGGTTGCGGCCGGAGAGCAATCGGGCCACCTTGACGTCGTCCTGGAACGCCTCGCGGACTACACTGAAGCGCGGCAGGAACTTCGGCAACGCGTAACGAGCGCTCTCATCTACCCGATCGCGCTGGTCATATTTTCGGTGCTGATCATTGGCGGGATGCTGATGACAGTCGTCCCGAAGATCGTCACCGTGTTCGAGAGTACGCGCGCCGATTTGCCCTGGCTGACAACCGCATTAATCGCCACGAGCGACTTCCTGCGCAACTACTGGGCACCGCTGATCGTCGCGGTCGTGGCGTTCCTGTGGTTTATCTGGTGGCTGCTGCGGCAGGAAGGACCGCGACGCCGCTACCACCGTCTGTTACTGCGACTCCCCATTGTCGCCAAGCTTACGCGCGGTGTGAATACGGCGCGGTTCACGCAAACCCTCAGCATCCTGGCCGGCAGTGGTGTGCCAATTCTCGAATCTCTGAAGATTTCAGCCGAAGTCGTCGAGAACGTACCGATGCGCGAGGCGGTCCTGGAGGCGACCGTGAGAGTTCGAGAAGGCGCTTCGATCAGCAAGTCCCTCGCCGCGAGCAAACTGTTTCCGCCGATGATGATCCACCTCGTATCGAGCGGTGAGACCGGCGGCCGCCTGGAGGAGATGCTCCGACGTGCTGCATCCGGCCAGGAACGTGAAGTCGACGGATTGATCGCAGCATTGCTCGGCATCCTGCAGCCCGTGCTGATTATCCTCATGGGCGCCATCGTCCTGACAATCGTGCTGGCAATCTTGCTTCCGATCTTCGAAATGAATAGTCTCATCCAGTAGCTGTCGTGCTTATCGGTTTGTTGTGAGGCTCTGCAATGATCGGTAGTAATCGGGAAAATGACGAAACAGATTTCGATGAGTCCGAAGAGGACACGTCGGAAGAAGAAGTGCTTGACGAGGACGCCATGCCCGATATTGGCGGCGAAACCATCATCGACCTGTCAGGGGAAATAGCAGACGATCTGGCCGAGACGGTTGCGAAGGTAGATCCTGCCGAGATTGCTCACAGGCGCGAAGTCCGGCGCCGACTCGAAGAGATCGCAGAGCGGCGTAATCAGAGTCTCGACGACACCTTTAATTTCGATCTCGACGACCCTTGATTCCCTAGCGGAAGTCTCGCGACACCACCGAAAGATCACCGAGTAAATCGGAATGATCGAATAACTGGTGCGCGACCACATGAATCACCTGCCCCTCGATCTGTAACTCGCCGGCAACGCCAAGCAGACGCGCATTCAGCAAGGCAGCACGATACTGTTCGGCAACCTGTTTCCAGAGGACGAGGTTGACCTGCCCCGTTTCGTCCTCGAGTGTCACGAAAATGACACCACTGGCCGTACCCGGGCGCTGCTTCGTGATCACGAGTCCCGCGACATTCACCTGTCGCCTATCACCGATCTTTGCAAGCTGCTCGGCCCGTACGTAGTCGTAACGGTCGAGGTGACGTCGCAGCAGGCACACCGGGTGCCGCTCTAGCGTCAGGCCGGTGCTGCGATAATCGGCGACAATGTTCTGCCCCTCGGTCGGTGCCTTGAGCAGGGGTGTTGCTTCATAGCGAGCCATACTCGGAAACAGGGGCAGGGGTTTCTCAGCACCGGCGACCGCCCAGCGCGCGCGGTGCCGGTCGCCCGCGATGGATTTCAGGACGCCGGCCGATGCGAGTGCACCCAGTTCGCGCCGGTCAAGATCGACACGCTCGCAGAGCTGCTGCACCTGCGCGAAACCGCAGGCCGGGCGACGCTCCACAATGCGTTGCCCGGCTTCTTCGGACAGTCCCTTCACCATGCGCAGGCCGAGGCGCAACACGGCCGTACCGGACTCGTTGGCTTCGAGCGAACAGTCCCAGGCGCTGCGATTGATGTCGACGCCGCGCACACTGACCCCGTGCCGTTGCACGTCCTGGACGAGCTGCGAAGCCGAGTAGAACCCCATCGGCTGACTGTTGAGCAAGGCGCAGGTGAATGCGGCCGGCTCGTGACACTTGAGCCACGACGAAACATACACGAGCAAGGCAAAACTCGCCGAATGCGACTCGGGAAACCCATACTCACCAAAGCCGAGAATCTGCTGGAATATCTGCCGTGCAAATTCCTCGTCGTACCCGCGTTCACGCATGCCGCTCACAAGTTTTTCTTCGAATGACCCGAGCCCCCCGCGTCGCTTCCAGGCAGCCATTGCCCGTCGCAGGCTGTCAGCTTCGCCGGGCGTGAAGCCCGCCGCGACGACGGCGAGCTGCATGACCTGTTCCTGGAAGATCGGCACGCCGAGCGTACGCTGCAGCACACCTTTCACCTCCTCGCTCGGATAGTCGACAGCCTCCTCGCCATTGCGCCGCCTGAGGTAGGGATGAACCATGTCACCCTGGATCGGGCCGGGCCGGATGATCGCGACCTCGATAACGAGATCGTAGTAACAACGCGGCCTGAGGCGCGGCAGCATGGCCATCTGCGCGCGCGACTCGATCTGGAAGACACCGATCGTATCGCCGTCGCAGATCATGTCGTACACGAGCGGGTCCTCGGCCGGCACCGTCGCCAGCGTATAGCGGCGGCCGTCGAACCCGTGGATGAGGTCGAAGGCCCGGCGGATCGCCGTCAGCATACCGAGGCCCAGAACGTCGACCTTGAGCAGGCCCAGTTCCTCCAGGTCGTCTTTTTCCCACTGGATCACCGTGCGCTCCGGCATGGCTGCGTTCTCGATCGGGACAAGTTCGTACAGGGGTGCATTGGCAATCACGAAGCCGCCGACATGCTGTGACAGGTGCCGCGGAAAACCGATGAGCTCGCGCACGAGATACAACAGTCGTTTGATCAACGGACTGTCAGGCGACAGACCCGCCTCGAGGATGCGGCTGTCATCGATCTTGTGACCGTCCCACCACTGCATCGAACGCGACAGGCGCCCGACCTGCAGGTCGGAAAGGCCCAGCACCTTGCCGATATCGCGCAAGGCACTGCGCGGACGGTAACAGATGATCGTGGCGGCCAGCGCCGCACGTTCGCGCCCATACTTGCCATAGATGTACTGGATCACCTCCTCGCGACGCTCGTGCTCGAAGTCGACATCGATATCGGGTGGCTCGTTGCGTTCCTTCGAAATGAAGCGCTCGACGAGCATTTCCATACGCGCCGGATCGACTTCAGTTATGCCGAGGCAGAAACACACGGCCGAATTTGCGGCGGACCCGCGCCCCTGGCACAGGATGTCCTGCGCACGGGCAAATGCCACGATGTCGTAGACAGTCAGGAAATACGACTCGTAACCGAGGTCGCCTATCAGCTCGAGTTCATGCTCGACGAGCCTGACGACTTTCTGCGGCACCCCCCGCGGCCAGCGTTTCTGCATACCCTCCTCGGTCAGCCGGCGCAGGTACGTCGTCGGGGTGTCGCCCTCGGGCACAATCTCATCGGGGTACTCGTAACGCAGGTCCTCGAGCGAGAAGTCGATTGCATCGGCAATGCGCACGGTTTCCTCGAGAAGATCGGGGGGATAGATGCGCTGCAGGACCTCGAGCGAACGCAGGTGCCGTTCGCCGTTCGCGTACAACGTGAATCCGGCCCGATCGATCGTCGTACCGTGGCGGATGGCCGTGACGGCGTCCTGCAGTACGCGCCGCGCGCGGCAATGCATGTGTACGTCACCACTCGCGACAAGCGGCAGTTTCAGCCGCCTGCCCTCGTCACGCAGGCGCGCAAGCTGATCGCGTTGCCTGCCATCGGCCAGTAACTCGACCGCGATCCACAGACGATCGCGAAAGGTCTCTCGCAACCAGTGGTCCTCAACGTCGAGCGTGAACCGCTGGTCAGGCACCCACAGCGCGAGACAACCCGGCAGACCAGCCTCGAAGTCAGGCCGCGTGAGCTCGTAGCGGCCCTTTTCCGCCGCCCTGCGCGCCGCGGTGATCAGGCGGCACAGCGACGCATAGCCATGACGATCCTGCGCCAGCACGACGAGCTTGCGGCCGCTCGGCAACCGCAGCTCCGAACCGATGATGAGTTTTTTAAGACGGCTGCCCCTGGCGGCCGAATGGGCGCGCACGATACCCGACATCGAGCACTCGTCGGTAATCGCCAGTGCCTCGTAACCGAGCGCTGCCGCAGATTCGACGAGTTCCTCGGGATGCGAGGCGCCGCGCAGGAACGTGAAGTTACTGAGGGCGTGTAATTCAGCGTAACGGGCGCTACCCGAAATAGCCATGCAGGTACCAGGCGGGCTCCCGGCTGCGATTACGAAACACCCACAGCTGCCGGCCGTCCGCTTCCTGTGCCGTGTAGTAGTCCCGGGAGATGCCGTCCTCGTCCCACCAGCCGGTCTCGAGTCGCTCGGGGCCGTCAACGAGTTGCAGCCGCCTGCCCTGGTGCACGGGATACCCGCCGTCATCCGACAGGCGAGCCGGCTCGGGCAACATCCACAACGGGCGTCGTAAATACGACGGCGGCTCGTCCCGGGTCGAGCTCGACCAGTCTGCCAGCAGGCTCTGCGAACGCCAGGCATAGTGTGGCCGGTGTTCGGCCACCATCGTCGCCGACTGCACCGACTGGTCGCCGATACGCGCGATGAGGCGCTCGGCCAGTTGTGTGATCGAAAACCGGCGTCGCGAACTACCCCGTTTGCCCCGCAACTGCAGCCTGCCCGATTCCGCCTGCAGGGGCTGTGTCAGGCCACCCTGCAGCCGCACGGCGATCACGGGTGCCGGCAAGACCAGTCGCTCGAAGCGGATACCCAGCAACTCGAACCAGCGGTCGGCCGAACGTTCAGCCAGGGCACATCCCAGGCGCAACTCGGTGGCGGGTCCCCGAAGATGGAAAAAGCTGAAACTGAGACGTTGCGTACCCAGTTGTCGCACCAGCAGAAAGCGTTCATGCGCCTCCAGCAATTCGCGACAGATGTTGAGCAGTAATTCGCGGTCCGTCTGCTCCTCGGTCATCTCGTAGTCGGCATGGAAGCGTTCAGGTGCCCGCCACGACTGGCGCGGATCCGGCAAGAGCCCCAACGCCCGATCGAGCTGGAGCAGGCAATGAGCCCCGAAACGCCGGGTGAATCCTTCACGCGGCAGGCGCAGGCAGTCCCCGACCGTGGTCACCCCCATGTCCGTCAGGGCCTCGCACAGGGCGGACGGCCAGTCGAGACAGGCCAACGGCAACCTGCGCACTGCCCGGGGCAGATTCGCTGCATCACGTATGCAGACGCGTCGCCCGGAGCGCGCCAGCCAGGTCGCCGCAAGTGGTGTCGGGGCAATCGCCGGCGCCGCCGTGAAACCGAGTTGCCTGAGGCCGCTCGACATCTTTTTTCGCAAAGCCTGCAAGCCACCGAAGAGGCGCAGGCTGCCGGCGATCTCGAGCAGCAGGACATCATCTCCCACAATCGAGACAAACGAGGAGAAACGCTCGAACCAGCCCGCCAGGCTCTCGAGCGCCTGTTGCTCGCGCAGTGGGCTGCGCTCTTCGAGCTGCAGGGTCGGCAACAAGGCCAGCGCTGCATTGGCCGCCTGTCCCGGCATGACACCGGCTGTGAGCGCTTGCGTGTCAGCCAGCAGAATGCGATGTACGCCCTGCTGCTCCTCGACGACCGCAGTGGGGCCGTCGCCCTTCCTGGCGGCCTCCAGCGGTAAATTCGGCAGCCAGGCGCAAAACCAGAGTCGTTCCGCA
>JBFFOM010000044.1:0-25872 GCA_041574455.1 Woeseiaceae bacterium
GATCACCCCTTAGTAACCAACTGAGTCCGGCGGGCTTTCTGAGTATGCTCAGTTCTATCCTCACTTTTCGTCCGTTGTCTTCGCGCGTCTGACGTCCTTCTCAATGTTGCTCTGCCACCCCGGCAAGTAGCTGTTCGAATCCCGGGTCTAACCTGATTGGCTCGAAATAGGGACTGCCCAGGATTGCTTCAATCGGCTCGAAGCCGGCTTCAAGACCTTGCCGCAGGTGAGCGAGCGACTGCTCGAGATCGCCGAGCATCGAATAAGCTCCGGCCGTACTAACGAGAACTTCGGGGGTCTCCCTGATACCACGCGCAGCGTTGAGCGCGTCGAGCGCTTCGTTGTATTTCCCAAGCGATAGCAAAACGTCGCCAAGCTCGAACTGCAGGCTGTAGAAACCCGGGTTGAACGCTGCTCCGTCCCTATATGCCTGCACAGCCTCGTCGTAGCGACCCTGCAGTGACAATGACCGTCCAAGCATGATGTAGGAGTAGGTCCATGTGGGATCGTTGCGAATCGAAGCGCGCGCGGCTACTTCGCCGGCCTTCGCATCGGGCGGTGACTGGAAGATGCATGCCGCAGCAAGCAGGCACCACGTAACAGCGCTGTCCGGATCGATCTCGAGCGCCTTCTCGAGCGCGGAAATTGAGTCCTCGTCGTTGCCGTAAGTACCGATCGCCATTCCGAGCGCGACATATCCTTCTGCGAAGTCGGGATTCAGGCTCAATGCCTTGCGCGCAAGGCTCATGGCACGCTCTCGCTGCTCATCCGAGAGATTTACTCCGTACACGTAGGCATAACTGTTGGCCAGCGACAGGCCGGCGATCGCGAGCGGATAGTCCGGGTCCAGTTCAAGCGCGCGGTCCAGGTGTGATATGGCTGCTTCGACCTTGTAATTGGGGTGACTGTCGTCCACATGGAAAGATTCGAGCAACAACCAGCCCCGCCAAAACTCGTCGTATGCGACTCGGTTATTCGTGAAGTGTGACCGGATCGAAATATCTTCATCGGGGCTCAGATGCAGGTTCAGCGATCCCGCAATCTTGACCGCCAGTTTCTCGTGAAGCTCGAACCAGTCGTCGGATTCGCCGTCGAACACATTTGACCATTGTTCGAAGCCGGATGACGCATCCGTCAATTGCGTCGCGACCCTTACGCGCGCACCAGCTTTTCGGACGGAACCCTCGAGCACCAGGTCGACACCGAGTTCTGCAGCAATATCTGGGACTTCACGATCGGTATCCTTAAACCTTGCTACCGATAATCTCGATTTTACCCGCACGTTAACTACCCGTCCGAGCCGGCCGATCAATTCCTCGGTCATCGCGTCGGCAAAGTGTTCGCTATCGGTCTCCGGACCGAGGTACGCGAATGGCAGGACGGCGATCGATACTGGTTCCGTGCCCTTGCTATCGCTGGCGTCAATCCACCCAAATCGGTCTGCCGCGGACAGCGCCAACGCGGCGACTAGCACTCCAATGATGATGAAATCGAGCTGGCGGCCCGCTAACATCGGTCGTATGAGTTCGTCTGTCTTGGCATCGGCTATGATGCCGTGCGACGTCAGTTCGTAGAACCAAGCCAACACGAGCGCGATCGGGAAACCGACAAAAAGCGCTACAACGAGCGCTTTCATCACCCAGGTCGGCGCAACGAAAGTTTCCAGCAGGATGTCCGCTACCTGGATGAGCAACCAGGCAAATACGAGGTAAGCAGCGCCGGCACGAAAGGCATTGCGCCGCTGCAGTTCGGCGAATAGACGATTCACGAGACAATCATACTAGTATATCGCCGGCCAGGATCGAAGGATTGGAAATTGCATCGCGATTGCGACGTTGGGATTACGGAAAACGGCCGCTACGCTAACATCTCGTAGTCCAGCACCTAAAACGCAACTCTCTTCTCCAATCGCCTCAGAATCGCTTAGAATCCGTGTACTCTCACTTTTATGCTCAGCCAAGCCCAAGTGAGACGTAACTCCCCGAAAAGCGGGTGTAGTTCAATGGTAGAACATCAGCTTCCCAAGCTGAGAATGAGGGTTCAATTCCCTTCACCCGCTCCAATTTTTCCGATTTCGCCATAAAGTCGGCTTGCTGAGGACTGTGACCTGGGTCTCAGCCACGGCGGGTTCGGCTCCTTACATTGGCGGAAGGAATCGCAACAGGGGAGAAATCCCGTGAAAATCTGCAAGATTGCCGCCGCATCGGTCGCCGCGCTCCTGCTGGTTACTGGCCCATCCATGGCCGGTACGGAAGTCGGGGTCGTGTTCTCGAATGACGAAGTGCGCATCATCGCGTCCTGGTACCGTGATCACGGCACCGGGTCGATGCATCACGACCAGGGGCGAGGGAAGAAATCAAAGGGATTGCCGCCTGGTATTGCGAAGAACCTCGGACGAGGTAAGCCGCTACCGCCAGGAATCGCCAAACAGCAGCTTCCGGATGGCTTGTTGCGACTGCTTCCGGCAGTGCCCCGTGGCTACGAACGCGTCATCGTCGACGGCAGGGTATTGCTGGTCGAGGTGGCGACGCAGGTCATTCACGACGTTCTGACCGATATCATCGTCAAGTAAGCGTGTACCCTCAAACAGCGTTATATTAGGGCCGCAACGCGGCCCTTTTTTGTGGCCAGAGTAATCTTCGGGGGAGCAGTACAGCCTATGCGTGGAACGACAATTCTGGTAATGACCGCATGGTTTCTTGCGTCGTGCGCCTCGGACGCACCCTACGACCCGTTACAGGACTACGAAGAACTGGACAGCACCAGCGTGGTTGATGCGCCTCGTCCGGCGGGGGGGCGCTTTGCGCCTGCCGACAAGGATGCCGTCGAACGCGGCAAATACCTGGTTGATCTACTGGGTTGCGGTGCCTGTCACACGGACGGTGCGTTCGAAGGGGCGCCGGACATGGACATGGCGCTTGCAGGTTCACACACGGGGATCGCACGCACCAATCCACTCGAGGGTGAGCACCCCGGCGTCGTCTATCCACCGAACATCACACCCGATGAGGGAACCGGCATCGGGTTGTGGAGTGATCTGCAGATCGCCGCAGCGGTTAGTGCAGGAATTCGTCGGCACGGGGCTGGGCGCTTGTCGGCAATGCCGTGGCAGGCTTATGCCAAACTCACTGATGACGACGTCGACGCCATCGTCGCGTATCTCCGCAGTATTCCGCCGATCCGCAACGAGGTACCAGAAGAAGTGCCGCCCGGCGTAAAGGCCAAGAACCCCTTCGTCTACTTCGGAGTGTATCGCAGCCGCGACTAGGGCTGCTATTCGTCAGGGGGCTGGCACTTATTGATCAGCTGTTCTCTGACCGCTTGCGGGTCGTCAACTATCTCGAAGAACGCATCTATGAAGTCTTTTGCGGACCGGGATGCGCGTGCCGCTGAAACCGAATACGGGCGAATCGACTCGATGACCTGGTACAACGCCTCGCGCCTGTCCTGGAACAGCTTGATCGTCTCGGGCAGGACTTCGTTCGCGCTGCACTGGCCGCGATAAAAGCGTGTACGCACAGTCTGGATCGGGTATCGCGTATTAGGTTCTGCGTACGGCGTATCGACCAGCCCCGAAAAATCGAAATCGAAGGGCAGGGATATAAACGGCGGTCCGCCGGTCTCCGACAGTACCTCGGTGTTGTGGCAGCAATTCTTGCCCGGCTCGGGATTGACGAGTGAGTACTCCGTGTTAGCGATCATGAATTCGAACAGGTCGACAAGCGCATGCCGGAGAGGGTCGTGGTACTCATGGCTGAGGCGCTTGACCTTCACGATCTCGAGGTCGTTTCGCTTGGCTACGTCCTTGTCCTCCTCGATCACGAAACCGAAACGCGTCGTCTTGTCTTTGCCTTTCTGCGTGTCGAAGTAGGTGACACGCAGCAATCGAGTGCCATAACTGATGTCGGTAAGTTCCTGGAACATCCTGTAGGCGAGGTACTC
Organism: Woeseiaceae bacterium; assembly: GCA_041574455.1. Classification (GTDB taxonomy): domain Bacteria; phylum Pseudomonadota; class Gammaproteobacteria; order Steroidobacterales; family Woeseiaceae; genus UBA1847. The sequence goes on from JBFFOM010000044.1 coordinate 3,943, forward strand.
GCTGAACACGTGCTCCTGAAACTCGGGCTCCAGGGTGCGGCAATGTGTAACGAGCTTCAGCTTGTCCTGGCCGTCGAACAGGGTGTTCTTTATCTCGCCTTTCACAAGATTCAGGCGGATCGGGGCGAAGTCGCAATGTTCCGGGTCGCGGCGATAATTGCCGCGTGTGCGCAGTTTGAGCGAGACCCGTTTCAGAGTGCCGTCCCCATCCGTGAAGCCGAACGAGCCCTTGAGATAGGCCTCGTCCGGGCGCATCTCCATGAGCGTCGTCATTGGCGCGTCGATCGTGACATCGAGCACCGCGTCATCCGAGAACAGCGGAGCGCGCCCCGGCTCATCAGCATGTGCGCAGGCAGTGAACGCAAAATTGGCAAGCGCCGCGTACAGCGCCATGTGTCGTCTGGCGATTAGCATAGGACGTCAAGTCGTCGGGTAGATCCTGTAGCGATACACAGGTACCTGCACGTCGTACTTCGGCTGCAAGTACATGACAATGTCGATCAGTTCCTGCACCGTCATGTGCGTATTGTAGATGGGCATCTTCGACTCACCATCATCCGAGATCACTTCCTTCGCATACCCGGGCGCCAGCCGGTGCGACGGGTTGATGATCGCCGTGACCAGTTCGCCGTAGGTCTTTACTCTGGAGACTGTCCCTCCCAGCGCGACGTATTGTGCTGCGTGGCCCGGGATCTCGGGAAACTCTTCATTCGCGATCGTGTGGCACTGGTGACACTGCATGTACAGGAACGCAGCGCGCCCTGCATCAGCGTCGCCGTCAGGCAATCGGAACCCGAGTTGTGACATGCGCGCTTCGCGATCGCAGGCGGCGAGGGCGGCAACAGCGATCAGCAGTACTGCGATTCCGATCCGCGTCTTCATGACCAACCTCCTTCCCGACCTATTCAGCGGGAATTCAAGACGGCTTCGATTTCCTCCAGTTGTTGCTCACTGATGGGCTGAAAATCGCCGAACACGCATTCAATGCCCATGCTCGATTCGAGCGGATGGTGCCCGAACCACTCGGCAACCCGGAACTTATCGAACTCGCAGACTTTCGTGCCGCCGAACTTCTTCACGACGAGCGTATCGTTCGGCCGCAGGCCAGGGCAGCGGGAACGCAGGGTATTGACCCATAACCGATTCTTCATGCCCTTGAACAGCATGTGCTGGCCGTCCAGGACACGGTACGACCGGTATGCCGCATCGTAGAGGCAGCGCGAAGGTTCACCGTATTCCAGGGGATCGAGCGGATAGCTCAGGATTTCGGCGATGTCGGCCTCCTGTTCGAGTCGGCGTTGTTCATCGAGCGGTGAAGCCGCGCAGCCCGCGACGAACAGTAACGCCACGCTAACCATGTAAACGGCGTTTCGTGCGGCGCCCATGACTGACTCCTTTCCCCCGCAGGGGCACGCTAGCATGACGAAACCAGCCCTGAATATAAGGGTTTTGTGCAGTCGCGAGCGACCGCTGCAGATGTGCAAAGGGCGCTGCCGCTGCAACGCCCTCTGTCATGTCAGGTCTTAGTCCGGATGGACGACCCCGGGAGGATCGACATGCGGCAGATGGTGCTCTGCCTCCTCCGTCAGGTGCTCGGCGTTCCGGATCCAGTTACAGGTCTCACACGTGCAGGTGGTTTCGTCGTGGCGCAGGTGCTTGTGCAGCGATTCGACGAAGCGGATTCCTTCACGTAAAGAAGTGCTCAGGACCGCTTCTGGTGCTTCACTGAGTTTTTGGAAGTCTTCAACACAGTGTTCCCATCCACAATCCCCTGTTCCCTCGCAATGGTTACAGCGTTCGCCCGTGGCTTCGAACATGTTCTTGTGCTTGTAGTTGCCGTCTTCGATCAGCTCTTCAAGCATTTTGCGGGGGTACAGAAGCGCTTCTATGAGTTGTTGTCGCATTGGCGTTCTCCTCTCAACTGCGTCTTCATACTAGGCGGATCAGCCGATAACCTCAACCGGCCACAAACCTATGAAACATAAGTAATCGCCACACATGGTGGAGCCTCAGGCAGGTGGCGTCGTGAAAACTGTGGCGAGTCCGCCCATTACTGTACGGAAATTGGTGGTCTGGCCCCGGTACATCCGCGCGCCGAGCAGCTGGGTTGCGCCCCGGTACACATAACAGCGGACGTCGAGTTTGAGCGTCAGTGTCTCGTCATCACCCAGGAGCACGCGCTCGCTCGGCTCGACCAGCTCCTGCGCGATGTAGTCGCCATCCAGGATCGCCGACCAGGTCTTGCGTGTCAGTTTGGCGCCTTTGTAGGTTCCCCGACTGCCAAACCCGCGAGCTGGCTTGAAGTACAGACGGCGCCGGTTGGCCCAGAGGTCATTTGCTTTGCTGCGAGTCACGGTCTCGGTGTGTGGTACGGCCTCCGCCAGAACGTCGCGCGTCTTCTCGTCCGCCCCCAGCTCGCTCATCGCCTGGCGGTCGCACAACAGCGTCAGGTTGCGTTTGTTCGCGTACAGGGCGTGCGCACGTGGGCCGGGTGTAAATACGGCGGCGCCGGTTTCGAGCGCACGCCTCAGGGTCTTGCAGGCGTCCGATTCGAGGTAAAAATCGGTCAGCCGATTGTAGACGAGGTCGACCGTCTCACCCTGCACCTGAAGCGCCATGCCCGAAACACTGAATTCCTCCGGGCCTGCAATGACTGCATCAATATGGTGGGTCGCAAACAGGTTTCTGAAGAGCTCGAACTCGGGGAAGAGATATTGTGACTTGGGCGACTCGTCGACGATGGCAACGCGACGCAATTCCCTGCCTGGTTGCATGAATGCCATCTCGCCGCGAAACATCTCGACAAACCGGGTTTCCAGATTCTCGAGCACGTTGGGTGCGACGACGAATTCGTTAACCGCCTCGCAGCATGCCTGCTGCGCAGCCGACAGGTGCAGCAGTAACAGCGCACCGCCCGCGTTGGTGTTGATCTCGATCAGCCTGGGGCCGTCGGCGGTCAGGTGGAAGTCGTAACCGAAGAACACACCAGGCGGGCCCGTCGTCGTGGCGGCAATGGCCGGTGCCTGGTCGAGGATTCTGTCGTTATACAGTGGCAAGCGGACGACGCGTTCGACCGCCTCGATAACCTCCTGCATTGCCTCGATCTGGTCACGCCCGATGAACACGGGAGAGTCGGCAAGCAGGTGAGGGTGGGTCTCGCGGAGCCGCGCATAGGCACCCGGTTCCGCGAAGCGTGACTCGAGTGAGTCGCGCAGTGAACGCGGGTCGACGTTAATGCAGTGACAACTGCGATTCAGAGCGTCAGCGAGATTCCCGGATTGCACCTCTTGATGTTACACGTAGTGCGGGTAGACCGGCCGATACATGTACGCGTGCATCTCAGCGAGCACGTCATCCGGTTTCGCCCTGTCGGTATAGCCCCGATCGTACGCTATCGTGGCGACATCTACGGCGATCTTCGCCGAAACTTGACGTATGCGTGTCAGTTTCGGGTAGACGCGGCCGAGCTTGAGATCGGCCTCACTGACCTGGTTTGCCAGCGAGTAGGCCGCTGCCAGGAACATGTCGTCGGTGACGACGCGTGAGCGGGAGACGATCGCACCGAGCCCGACGCCAGGGAAAATGTAGGCATTGTTGCCCTGCCCCGGGACGAACGTACGTCCGCCGAGTTTGACCGGGTCGAACGGACTGCCGCTCGCGAAAACCACCCGTCCTTTGGTCCATCCGTACGCCTGTTCGGCCGTGCACTCGGCCTGTGAGGTCGGGTTCGACAGCGCGAAGATGATGGGCCGTTCGTTGAGTTCGGCCATCGCCTCGACCACTTCCTTCGTGAACGTCTGCGGTTGCCCCGACAGGCCCAGCAGCGCGGTTGGCGCCAGCGCCTTGACCGCGTCAAGCAGGTTATCGAGGTACTCGTGTTCGTGCGCGTAAGGTGCCTTGTGATCGGCGATGTGATCGCGTCCGGCACACAGGAGTCCGCGACTGTCTACGAACCAGCAGTGTTTGCGCGCTTCGTCTTCCGGGATTCCTTCTTCGCACAGTGCGGCGACGTAGACGTCGGCAACGCCTATCCCTGCTTCGCCGGCGCCGAGGAACAGAATCTTTTGGTCGGAGAGTTTCTGGCCTGTGATACGCATCGAGGCGATCAGGCCAGCGACGGCGACTGCTCCGGTGCCCTGGATGTCGTCGTCGAACAAGCAGGTGTTGTCGCGATATCTTTGCAGCAGGCGGAACGCATTCTGGTTCCCGAAATCTTCTATCTGGATCAGGATGCCCGGGAATACTTCCTTCGCCGCCTGGATAAACTCGTCGAACAGTTCGTCGTATTCCGTGCCGCGCACGCGGTGGCGTTCGATGCCGTTATAAAGCGGGTCATTGAGCAGCTTTTCGTTATTAGTGCCAACGTCGAACATGACCGGCATGCATTGGGTCGGCGGGATCCCGGCACAGGCCGTATAGAGGGCCAGTTTGCCGATAGGAATGCCCATGCCATCGGCACCCAGGTCGCCGAGCCCGAGAATGCGCTCACCGTCGGTCACGACGATGATGCGGGTTTCTTTGTGCGGCCAGTTTTGCAGGATCTCCTTGATACGTCCTTTGTCCTGGTAGGACACGTAGAAACCCCGCGGTTTGCGGAAGATATGCTGAAACTCCTGGCACGCCTGGCCTACGGTCGGCGTGTAGATGAGCGGCATCATCTCCTCGATGTTGTCCATGACCACGCGGTAAAACAGGTTCTCGTTGCGGTCCTGCAGGGAGACCAGGTACAGGTACTTTTCGAGGTCTGTCGCTTTCTCCCTTACGTTCGCCAGGGCACGCAATTCCTGCTCGGCCATGGTGTGCACACGAGGCGGCAACAGGCCCCTCAGTTTGAGTTCTTCGCGTTCTGCTTCGGTGAAGGCCGTGCCCTTGTTGCAGATCGGGTCATGGAGGATCTTGACGCCGCGGTTGATTTGCGCAGCCTCTTGATTCGAAAGGGTTTCTTCCCTGATCTTTGCGACCGGCATGATGCTCTCCAGAGGGGGTATTGCAGGTCGGACGTTACGCCCTTTGGCTTGCATTTATATAAGGATTTCACGCAGCCGATCGAGCTAGGTAGAAGCGCGTATCGGCCCCGGTCACGAGCGAAGTTAGGATTAGTTGCAGATGAAACGGAGGCCGCAGATGAGCAGGAAGATCGTCATCATGGGCGCCGCGGGCAGGGACTTTCATGTGTTCAATTGCCTGTACCGCGAGGACCCCGGAGTCGAAGTCGTCGCCTTTACCGCGACACAGATTCCGCATATCGAAAAACGCCACTACCCGGCCGAGCTGGCAGGCTCCCGTTACCCCGAGGGAATACCAATCTATCCCGAGGAACAGCTGGAATCCCTGCTCGATGAGGGCGACGTCGACGAAGTCGTCTTCGCGTATTCGGACGTCAGTCTCGACTACGTGGCCGAGCGCAGACAACGCGTTGAAAGCAAGGGCAAGCGCTTCAGCACGTTTGACGTGGACGGGTCGATGCTCGAGTCAAATAAGCCTGTTATTGCGATCACTGCCGTGCGCACGGGATGCGGCAAGAGCCAGGTTTCGCGACGCATCACCGATATCCTGCGCGACATGGGCCTGACCACGGTCGCTATTCGTCACCCGATGCCCTACGGCGATCTCGCCAGCCAGAAAGTACAGCGATTTGCCTCGATGGAGGACCTCAAACGGCACGCATGCACGATCGAGGAGCGGGAGGAGTACGAGCCGCATATCAATAATGGCGTTATCGTCTATGCCGGTGCCGACTACGCTGCAATCCTGGAGGAGGCCGAAAAAGAAGCTGATGCGATCGTCTGGGACGGTGGCAACAACGATACGCCGTTCATCAAGCCTGATCTGTGGATCTGCGTAGCTGACCCGCATCGGCCGGGCCATGAACTCGAGTTCTTTCCGGGCACGGTCAATTTCGAACGGGCGGACATCATCCTGATCGGCAAGGCCGGCTCTGCTGATCCGGCCGGCATCGAGGAGATTCGTGCGAACGCCGCGCGCCTGAATCCGGCAGCGAAAGTCATCTGTCGCAAGTCTCCACTCGATATTCCGGACCCCGCAGCAATTCGCGGCAAGCGTGTACTCGTCATCGAGGACGGGCCGACAACGACGCACGGCGGTATGCCGTTCGGCGCCGGCGTGCTGGCGGCGAAGAGCAACGGCGCGGCCCAACTGATCGACCCGCGCCCTTACGCCGTCGGCGAAATCGCGGACACATTCAGACAGTATCCGGACATCGGTGACCTGCTGCCGGCCATGGGCTATGGCGAGACCCAGGTGCGAGATCTCGAGCGGACCATCAGCGCAGTCGAGTGTGATCTCGTGCTGGTAGCGACGCCGATCGACCTGACCCGCCTGATCGACATCGAGCAGCCGTACATGCGCATTGGCTACAGCCTGAAACCCGAAGACGGGGCGCTGTCCGAGGCGGTCGCGGCAGTCCTGGAGCGGGATCGCTACCGCGAGGCGTGCATGTCCGCGAAATAAGCCTCGACGCTGCCGCGCAGGACCTGTTCTTCGTCTTCCCAGCGCTGCATGGCGTCCTGGACACGGGAATCGGCGACCACTTCTGCGTAGTGCGGCTGGAGCATGGTGTCACGCCAGTCGAGATTCACAGCGACTGAGTTTGTGAAGACCTCATTCAGGGCGACCTCGATCGCTTCATCCACTTGTCCACGCAGGACCAGGATGGCGATATGCGTGTGCGGATCAGCGGTCGGGTCGATACCGAGCGATTCCGCGTCGGCCATCATGATTTCGAGGCGGCGCATGACCTCGTCGCGGGGCAGGGCCGCTATCCAGCCGTCGATCGCGGTTTCCTGCGCGCCGCGAAACTTGGCATTCACTCGCGGCGCATCGACGTCGAAGATCCCGGGATGCTGTGATTCGATCCACGCGAGTTCCTCGTCAGTACGCCCTTCTTTGACCGCCGTGCGGATCAGGAACTGGATCGCGCCGCCAAATGCATGGCGCCGATCTTCGATATCATCTGCCACGGCACGCCGCGCGGCGGCGATACCGGCTTCGGGATCGCCCATCGCCCGGGCGCGCACGACGTCGAGCTGATAGGCCACAGTGCTCGTCGGACTCAGCGTCAGGACGCGCTCGCGGAATTCGTCCGCCACCTCGATTATTCCAAGGCGATACAGGAACAACGCCAGGATGCCTGGAAGCTCGTGGTCTCTCGGATCGACGGCAAGTGCTTTGAGGAACTGGCCAACGTAACCGACACCGTCGCCTTCCTGCAGGCTCAGCATACCGAGGTAAGTGTAGGCGCCCGGTTGTGCCGGCTCGAGTTCAAGCGATCGCTCCAGTGCCGTTCGCGCTTCTTCGAAACGGCCGAGCCCGAGGTGCGCAATACCGAGCTCGAAGTGCAGTGCCGCGTTGAACGGGTCCAGCGACAGGGCGCCTTCGAGCACGGGAGGGACATCTTCAAGTCGCTGCACGTTCCTGTAGGCCCGCACCAGCAGCAGGCGGGCCTCGTGGGCCGTCGGCGCGCGTGCGACGATCGTCTCCAGCTCGTTGACGAGATCAGTCAAGGCCTCCTGGTCACCTTGCGTGGCCAGCGAAATTGCCTTCGCATAGATCGAGGTTGCCCGCGCGATCGGATCGTCGGGCCGCTCCTCGAGGGCCTGGTCCGACATGGCAATAATCTCGGCGATCGCGGTGCGCTGGTCCATGAGTCCGGTTTCCCACTGGTGCACGTAGCTCGTGGCGAGCTCGATCTTGGCATCGGTGAAATCCGGGTCGATCAGGAGGGCGCCTTTGAGCAGGTCTTCGGCCTCGAGCAGGCCGCCGTACGAAAACTGGGCGTGTGCCTTGCGCGCCTGCAGGTAGAGGTCATAGGCATCGGTGTCAAACGTCGTGACGCCCGCGAGTTGCGTCTCGGCATCGTCACCCAGCAGCGATGCGGACAGGGCGCTGCCCACTTTGCCGGCGATTTCATCCTGGATGCCGAAGATGTCGTCGAGTGTGCGGTCGTAGACCTCCGACCAGACATGGAATCCGTCGCTCGCGCGAATGAGCTGTGCCGTGACGCGTACGCGGTCACCCGCGCGCTGCACGCTGCCTTCGAGAACGTGGGCAACCTCGAGCGCACGTGCAATCTCCTGGATGTTCCTGTTTTCTCCCTTGAACGCGAAACTGGAGGTGCGCGCCGCAACCTTGAGGTCGGGAATCTGCGCCAGCATGTGCAGCAGTGTTTCGGTCAGGCCGTCCGAGAAGTACTCGTTGTCGGCATCGTCCGACATGTTGACGAACGGCAGGACGGCAACCGAGGTATCGACAATGGCATTGTCGATTTCCGTCAAGTCGTCCACCGTGTAGCGGGCACCGAACAGGCCGACCAGGATGATCAGCGCGACGACCGTCGCAATGGTTGCCTGCTCGAATTTTCTCGCTATGCGACGTGTACCCGGATCGTCGGGATCTACCTCGTGGTCGCGCTGGATGCCCTCCGGGGTGATCTCGTAGAACCACGACAGTATGACCGCCGGGAAGAAGCCCAGGGCAAAGATCAGGATCACGGCGCGTGAAGCCCATCCCGGCGCTCCGAGCTCCGGCAGGATCGTCGTCAAAACCTCAGTGAACAGCCAGCCGACTACGAGGTAGGCGGCAGCGACTCGAAAGACGTTTCGTCGTCGAAGTTCCGTTACAAATGACATTCCCGACTCCGCACCCGGCGTGCGTTGCAGTGCGTTAAAGAGTACACGATTATTAGATGCGGGATGACGTCGGAAGGTTTCAGTGTTCTGGCGACTGAATTTTCGTGCAATGGCCTAATAGTTTCGGTTGTTACGCTTTGCCGTAAGCCGCGCAACTTTCTACGCGCTTTCCACAATGCGGTGGCAACGACCCGCCTATAAAATTCAAGTCGTTGTCAGGTTCTGGATTTTCGCATGTTGACAGGCGTACTTGCGCTCGCCGTGCTGAGCTTTGTGTTTGCCACGCTGCTGGTGGTGGCTCACAGGGTGCTGCATGTCGACGAAGATCCCCGCATCGAGGCGGCCAACCTGATGCTGCCCGGCACCAACTGCGGCGCCTGCGGCTTCCCGGGCTGCCTCGGCCTGGCCGAGGCCATCGTCGACGGCTCCGCACTGCCCGGCAAATGTACGGTCATGAGCGAAGAAGAACGCGAATTGCTCGCCAGCTTCCTGGGCGTGGACGCCGGGGCGGAAGAGAAAGTCGTCGCGCGACTGGCCTGCGCCGGCGGCATCAATGTTGCGCGCAATCGCGCCCATTACGAAGGTATCGATTCCTGTCGAGGTGCCGCACTGATCGCCGGCGGTGGCAAAGCCTGTTTCTGGGGTTGTCTCGGTCTCGGCGACTGCGAGGTCGTTTGCGACCTCGACGCGATCGTCATGAACGAACACGAGCTGCCGGTCGTCATCGAGGACCGCTGCACGGCCTGCGGCGACTGCGTCGACGCCTGCCCCAAGGATTTGTTCTCCCTGCACCCCGTCAGTCACCGGCTCTGGGTCGCTTGCAAGAACCTGGAGCAAGGCGACGTCGTGCTCGATGATTGCGACGTAGGCTGTGACGCCTGCGGCAGGTGCGCAGTCGATGCACCGGACGGGCTTATTTCGATGATCGACAACCTGCCGGTCATCGACTACAACCGCAATCATGACGCAAAGCATTCGATCGATCGCTGCCCGACCGGCGCGATCGTCTGGTATGACCCGACCAAAGGACCTGTCGCCGGCCGCGCGGCGAAGAAAGTCATTCGCCGGAGCGCGCGACAGGCAACTGCGACCTAAGCCACAGGACCCCTCGCATGAAACAGAAGCAATCGACACCCAAGTATCCCGGTACTCGAGCCGCGATGGACGGCAATTCTGCTGCCATCATGTGCGAGCGGGAGTCCTCCGATGGCGCCGGCGCCTATCCGATTACGCCCTCCACCCAGATGGGCGAATTCTGGGCCGAGGCGGCCGCCGCGGGGCACATCAATATTTCCGGCCGGCCGCTGATATTCATTGAGCCCGAAGGTGAGCACGCGGCTGCGTCGGTGACTGCAGGCATGTCGATGACCGGGTTGCGGGCGACCAACTTCTCGTCCGGCCAGGGCATCGCCTACATGCATGAGAACCTGTATGCGGCCGTCGGCAAGCGCCTGACCTACGTGCTGAACATCGGCTGCCGTGCCATCACCAAGGCTTCCCTGAACGTCCATGCGGGTCACGACGACTACCACTGCGTCGATGACACCGGCTTCTTCCAGGTCATGGCCAAAAATGCCCAGGCCGTGGCCGACCTCAATATCATGGCGCACTACATTGCCGAACAGGCATTGACGCCCGGCATCGTCGGCCAGGACGGCTTCCTGACGACGCACCTGATCGAATCCCTGATGATCCCGGAGCGCGAGCTGATCGCCGAGTACCTCGGCCGGCCCGAAGACATCATCGCTACGCCGACGCCGGCGCAGAAGATCATCTACGGTGAAAAGCGCCGTCGTATCCCGGAATTATGGGACGTAGATGATCCCGTTCTCTCGGGCCCGGTGCAGAACCAGGATTCCTACATGCAGAGCGTTGCGGCGCAGCGGCCGTATTTCTTCGACCATGTGCGGGACATCACGGAAGCAGCCTTCGACAAGTTCGAAGAACTGACCGGGCGACGTTACGACCGGGTCATGACCTACCGCACCGATGACGCCGAGTACCTGATCCTTGGCCAGGGAAGCCTGATCCCGACGGCCGAGGCGGTCGCGGACTGGATGCGCGAAGAGCGCGGCATCAAGGTCGGTGTCGTCAATCTCGTGATGTTCCGGCCCTTCCCGGGCGACCTGCTCAGCAAGGTGCTGAAAGGCCGCAAGGGCGTCGCGGTGCTCGAGCGCACCGACCAGCCGCTGGCGGCAGACCTGCCGCTGATGCGCGAGATTCGCGCTACCCTGAGCAAGTCTCTCGAGAACGGTCGTAGCAAGAACGGACTGCCGTACCCCGATCTCGACAGCTACAAGGCCATACAGGACATGCCGGAGCTGTTTTCCGGTTCCTTCGGCATGGGCAGCCGCGACCTGCAGCCCGAGGGCGTGGTCGCGGCGATCGAGAACATGCTGCCGGACGGCAAGCAGAAACGCCTGTTCTATCTGTCGATCGACTTTGTACGCAATTCGATGATGACGCCGATGCAGGAGGTCTACAACCAGCAGGTGCTGGATGCCTATCCGCATGTCGCGGACCTGGCGCTGCACGGCAGCGAGAACCCCAACCTGATGCCGAAAGACTCGATCACGGTGCGCATGCACTCTGTCGGCGGATGGGGCGCGATCACGACAGGCAAGAATCTCGCGATGACGCTCTACGAACTGCTCGGCTACCACATCAAGGCAAACCCGAAATACGGATCGGAGAAGAAGGGTCAGCCAACGTCTTACTATTTGTCCGCGGCGCCCGAGCCCATCCGCATCAACTGCGAGTATTTCTACGTCGACGTCGTGCTGTCGCCCGACCCAAACGTATTCGGGCATACCAATGCACTGGCCGGCCTCAAAAAGGGCGGTGTGCTGGTCATGCAGAGCGACGCCGCGTCTCCCGAAGAGTTCTGGCAGGCGATTCCGATGCGCTATCGCAAGCAGATTGTCGAGAACGATATTCGTGTGTTCTATCTCGATGCTTTCAGGATTGCGAAAGACGAAGCGACGGACCCCGAACTGCAGCTGCGCATGCAGGGCATCGCTTTCCAGGGCGCATTCTTTGCGACATCGCCGCTGCTCGAGAAGCACGGCCTGAGCCAAGAGAAACTTCTGGACGCGATCCGCGACCAGCTGCAGCACAAGTTCGGCTCCAAGGGTGCGCGCGTGGTCGAAGACAACATGCGCGTCGTGCGTCGCGGCTTCGAGGAGGTCACCGAGGTTGCGGACAGGAACCTCGAGGAACGCCCCGGACGACAAGCCGGCGGCAACACGCTTCCCGTGCCGGTGATGGTCAAGCGCCAGCCGGAATCGGAATCGCCGTCGTCCGACATCCACCGTTTCTGGGCCCAGACCGGCAGCATGTATGCCTCGGGACAGGGTGAGCAGGTACCCGCCGATCCGTTCATGAGCATGAGCCTGATGCCGGCCGTGTCCTCGCACTTCCGCGACATGACCGGGATCCGTTTCGAGCATCCCGAGTTCATTCCCGAGAAATGCACCGCCTGCGGCGATTGCTACACGGTTTGCCCGGACACGGCGATACCGGGACTGGTCAACGACATCGGCCAGGTGCTGGACACCGTGGTCAAGCGGCTCAAGAAGAACGGCAAGCCGACCGAACAGTTGCCGCGTGCCGTGCGCAAGATGGAATCGACGCTGCGCAAGCTCTTCGTGGAGGCAGGTGAAACCGCATCTGTATCCGATCTTCTGCAGGAGGCGATCAAGGCTACGATTGAAGCGACCGAAGGCCCCGACGAACGCCAGCAGCTCACCGACGAGTTTGCCAGTTTCCGCGAGGAACTCGGCACTTTCCAGTTCTCGCTGACACGGCCTTACTTCACCACCCCGGAGAAGAAGCAAGCCGGAAGCGGCGGGCTGTTCAGCGTCACGATCGATCCGTATACCTGTAAAGGCTGCATGGAATGCGTCGAGGTCTGCAAAGACGAGGCGCTGGTGCCGGTCACACAAACGCGCGATTCGGTTGCCGACCTGCGCAAGAACTGGGATTTCTGGCTGGACCTGCCGAATACACCCGAGAAGTTCATCCGCGTCGACAACCTGGAAGAAGGGATCGGCGCACTGGAGACCATATTACTCAACAAGGATGCATACCTGCCGTTTGCCAGCGGCGATGGCTCCTGCCTGGGTTGCTCCGAAAAGACCGTGGTCCACCTGTTCGTCGCCACCGTCGAATCGCTGATGCAGCCGCGCGTCAAAGCGCATGTGGCCAAGCTCGACGACCTGATCGCGAAGCTCAAGGAGCACATCAGGCTCGAGCTGGCTGGCGCGATCGACCCCGGGGACATCGAGGAGATGGCCGCCGTTCTGAGCGACGCGGGTGAAGGAGACCTGACCCTGGCAAAGATTGCGGACGCCGTAGAAAAGACCCACGAAGCCGAACCTGTCGACCGCGAATGGCTCAAGCATGTCACCGACCTGGTCGCCCGGTTGCAGCAACTCCGCTGGCGCTACGAAAAGGGCACCACGGGCAAGGGCCGCTCTAGCATGGGCTTCCTGAACGCAACGGGCTGCACCTCGGTCTGGGGCAGCACCTACCCGTTCAACCCGTACCCGTTCCCGTGGGCCAACCACCTGTTCCAGGATCCGGCATCCATGGCGATGGGCGTGTTCGAAGGCCACATGGTGAAGATGGCCGAGGGCTTCAAGGCCGTGCGCATGGCCGAGGAGGTGCTCAAAGGCGAGAATAACCCTGAAGAGCAGGCGGAACGATTCCGTTACTTCGGCTGGCAGGAATTCACGGACGAGGAATACCACCTGTGTCCGCCTGTGGTTGCGGTCGGTGGCGATGGCGCCATGTACGACATTGGCTTCCAGAACCTGTCGCGCGCCCTGATGTCGGGCAAGCCGATCAAGGTGCTGGTTGTCGACACCCAGGTGTATTCCAACACTGGCGGGCAGGCCTGTACCTCGGGCTTCTTCGGCCAGGTGTCGGATATGGCGCAGTTCGGCAAGGCGATCAAGGGCAAGGAAGAATCCCGCAAGGAGATGGGCCTGATCACGATCGCGCATCGCACGACCTACTTCCTGCAGTCGACCATCGCGCATGCCAACCACATGATCGAGGGCTTCGTGCAGGGCCTGATGTCCAGGCGACCGGCGCTGTTCAACCTGTATTCGTCGTGCCAACCCGAACACGGCATTGGCGACGATATGTCGCACCACCAGGCCAAGCTGGCGGTCGAATCACGCGCCTACCCGCTGTTCCGCTACGACCCGGACGGCGGGCTCACGGTCGGCGAATGCCTCGACCTGGATGGTAACCCTAACCCGGATCTCGACTGGCCGGTTGCAAAGATCGACTTTGTCGATGAGCACGGTTGCGAACAAACGATGGAATTGCCAACAACCTTTGTTGACTTTGCCGTCACCGAGACGCGCTTTCGCAAGCACTTCCGCAAGATCCCGCGCGACGCATGGAATGAGGATCAGGTGCAGGTAGGCGAGTACCTGAAACTTGACAAAGAAGATCGCGAGGACAAGGTACCGTTTGTCTGGGCGCTGGACGCCAAGCAGCAGCTCAGTCGGCTGCTCGTCGGGGAGCCGATGATCGAATCGGCCGAAGAGCGGCGCGCGTTCTGGATCATGCTGCGTGATCTCGGCGGTGCCGAGGAAACGGCTGATGTGGACGCGATCCAGATCGAGTCGCGCATACGCCAGGAAGTCGTGCAGCAGCTGGCTTCCGGTCTCATGGGGCTGGTCAGTGGCAGCCAGGCGCTGGACATGAGCGCGATGCTCGGCGTCGGGGCGTCGGAGCCCGCGCCGCAGCCGCAGCTCAGGGCTGTGGAATCAGCACCGCCGGCCGCCGCCGGCGAGTACATGGCGCCGTGGATCGATACCGAGGAATGCACCGAGTGCGACGAGTGCATCCTGATCAACTCGAACATTTTCGAGTACAACGCTGACAAGAAGGCGATTATCAAGAATCCGGACGGCGGGCCCTACCGCGACCTCGTCAAGGCGGCCGAGAAATGCACGGCCGAAGTCATCCATCCGGGTCTGCCGCGCGACCGCAGCGCCAAGGATATCGACAAGTGGATCAAGCGTGGCGAGAAGTTCAACTAGGTGAGCACAGGATGATGGCCCTTTAAGATGCTGGACCTGCTCCGGAAAGATACGTTCAGGCACGGTGTACACCCGCCCGAGATGAAGGACGACACGGCGCCACTCGCGATCCGCCAGTTCCCGTTCGCGCCCGTGCTGATCGTGCCGCTCAGCCAGCACTTGGGGAAGCCGGCGAAGCCTGTGGTGCGCGAGGGCCAGGAGGTTGTCCGCGGGCAGACGATCGCCGAGCCGGACGGCTTCATGTCGGTGGCCATGCATGCGCCGGCCTCAGGCATGGTGCGGCGCATTACGCTGGCACCGAACATCATGGGCACCAAGGTTGAAAGTATTTACATCGAGCCGTATCCGGCCTCCACCCAGGAGGTAGATGACGGCGAGCCCTGTAGCCTCGCCGCCGCGCCCGACGAAATCATCACGGCGATCCAGAACGCTGGCATCGTTGGGCTCGGCGGTGCGGCTTTTCCGACCCACGTCAAGCTGAAGCCGCCGGAAGGCAAACAGCTCGATACGCTGTTCATCAACGGCGTGGAGTGCGAGCCGTACCTGACCACGGACTACCGCGTGATGCTGGAGCAGACCGAGGACGTGTTCACGGGTATCCGCTACCTGCTGCGCGCCACCGGGACCACCGAGGCGATCATCGCGATCGAGGCGAACAAGCTGGACGCGGCGGAGCGCTTAAGGTCCCTGTGTCCCGATGATCTTCCCGTGACCGTACGGGTGTCGCCGGTGAAGTACCCGCAGGGCGCCGAGAAGATGATCTTCAGTGCGCTCATCGACCGTGAGGTCCCGTCCGGCGGCCTGCCCGCAGACATCGGCGTAATCTGCTGTAACGTTGCCACGACCGCCGAGATCGGGCGGCTTCTGCCGCGTGGCCGCGGCATCCAGGAACGTGTGATCACGATTGGCGGCCCGGGCGTGCGCAAGAAAGGCAATTTTCGAATCCCGATCGGCACGCCGGTGCGTTTTGCGCTGGAGCAGTGCGACCCGGTCGACGATATCTCGCGCGTGTTCATGGGCGGCCCGATGATGGGCCCGACGGTATCCAACCTGGACATCCCGATCACCAAGGGGACCTCCGGCATCACGGCGTTTACGACCGCTGAGACAGGCGGATCAACGGGCCACAAGAAGGTCTACCCCTGTATCAGTTGCGCGCGCTGCGTCGAGGCTTGTCCGCTGTTCCTGAATCCATCGCAGCTCGGCATTCTAGCCAAGAACGAGGAATACGAGCAGATGGCCGAGTCCTGGCACCTGATGGACTGCTTCGAATGCGGCGCCTGCACCTATGTATGCCCGTCGCATATCCCGCTGGTCCAGTATTTTCGCATGGCCAAGAAGATGGTCCGTAAACTGAGCGCTGCCTGATGGCCCGCTTAAGCAAACATCTCGAGATCGGCTCGTCACCCCATGTCACGGATGGCGCCAGCACCGACGTCATCATGCGCAACGTGTTTTTCGCGCTGCTGCCCGTGACCGTCTTCGCGGTTTACGCGTTTGGTACGGGCGCCGCCCTGGTCATCACCGTGGCGACGGCAAGCTGCGTCCTGACGGAACACTGGCTGTGCCGCTGGACCGGCAAGCCGTCCACAGTTGGCGACTGGTCCATTGCCATCACCGGCCTGCTGTACGGCCTGACGCTGCCACCGGATTTGCCGTTATGGATGGTGTTCGTGGGTGGTGTGTTCGGCGTGGCCATTGGCAAGTTCATGTTCGGCGGGCTGGGCATGAACGCCTTCAACCCGGCGCTGGTCGGCCGTGCATTCCTGCAGGCTGCGTTTCCGCAGGCCATGACGCACTGGGCATTGCCCTTCAATGACGGGCGTTTCGAGCACATTCCCTCATCGGTCCTCGCGATGCCGTTCTGGGAGCCGACTTACGATGCGGTGACCACGGCGACGCCGCTGGCTTTGATGAAGTTCGAGTCTGAGTTCGCCGGCGGCCGCGAACTGATGGCCGGCCTGACGTCGGGCTCGGTCGGGGAAACCTGTGGCGCGCTGATCCTGCTGGGTGGCATCTATCTCGTGGTGCGCAACATGATGAACTGGCGCATCCCGGCATCGATCTTCGTGACCGTGGCCGCGATAACCTGGATTTTTCAGTCCTACGACCCGGCGACCTATCCCGGGCCGGTGTTCATGCTGTTCTCGGGCGGCCTGATGCTCGGCGCCGTTTTCATGGCCACTGACATGGTGGCCTCGCCGATCACCAACGCAGGCTGCTGGCTCTACGGTGTGCTGATTGGCGTGCTCGTGGTCGTGATCCGCTTCTGGGGCGGCATGCCCGAGGGCGTGATGTACGCCATTCTGCTGGCGAACGCGGTGTCGCCTCATATCGACAACCTGATCCAACCCAGGGTGTTTGGTACGGGCAGGGGGACAGGATGAACGCGCCGGACCCCCTCCAGCAGAAAAAGACCTCGGCCTGGGAGATGTACCGTTCGATCGTGGGCATCGGCGCGTTCTGCGCGCTGCTGATCGTATCGGTATACCAGGGGACTGCAGCGCGCATCGCCGACAACAAGGCGCGGTTTCTCAACAATGCGATTGCAGGGGTGCTGCCAGCGGTGCGATCAACCGTTGAAGTCAGCCTGGATGCGAACGGTGCCCTGGTCGCGGCTGCCGAGCCCGCCAACCTGCCTGCGTTCCTCGGCTATGGCGAAGACGGCGAGCTCGTCGGCGCGGTCATCACGGCGCAGGCCATGGGCTACGCGGATAACGTCACCGTGCTGTATTCCTATTCCTTTGATCTCAAGGCAATCGTTGGCTTCATGGTGCTGGAGACCAAGGAGACGCCCGGCCTCGGTGACAAGGTCGAAACCGAGCCGCACTTCCTGGCCAATTTCGAGGCGCTTGATGCACGCCTTAACGAGGATGGCACAGCGCTGGCAAACGCGATCGTCACGGTCAAACAAGGCGAGAAGACCGAACCCTGGCAAGTCGACGGTATCACGGGCGCTACGATTACCTCGGAGGCAATCGGCGTGATCCTGAATCAGGGCTCGGGTTACTGGCTGCCTGCGCTCGAGCGAGATGCGCGCGAATTTCAACCACCGCAGTCGAGCGAGGAGTAGAACGTGGCGCTAAAACCAATCAGCCCGACAGACGAGTTCATCAAGGGACTGTGGCGCGACAACCCGGTGTTCATCCAGATGCTCGGCCTGTGTCCGGCGCTGGCCGTGTCCAACACCGCGATCAATGCACTCGCCATGGGCGCCGCGACAACCTTCGTGCTGCTGATGGCCGGCCTGTCCGTGTCGTTGCTCAGGAATTTCATCCCCCGCGAGGCACGCATCGTCAGCTACATCTGCATCATCGCGACCTTCGTGACCTGCGTCGATTACGCGATCATGGCGATCAGCATCGAACTGCATCGCGCGCTGGGCGCCTTCATTGCGCTGATCGTCGTCAATTGCCTCATCCTGGGTCGCTCCGAGGCGTTCGCGTCGAAGCACAACCCGGGTCGCGCGCTGCTGGATGCGCTGGGCATGGGCGTCGGTTTCACCGGGGCGTTGTTCTTCATCGGCGCGATGCGCGAGGTCCTCGGCAGCGGCACCTTGTTCGGCTTAGGCCTGTTCCCCGACGGTTTCCAGACCTGGACCGTGATGGTGTTGCCGAGCGGCGGCTTCTTCGCCATGGCGATCTGGCTACTGGTTGTGAACTGGATCCGCCAGCGCGAGGCGGACGCCGAGAAGCAGGCCGAAAGCCGGGCCGGGGAGGCGGCGTCATGAAAGACCCCGGTTACTGGTCGATATTCCTGAATGCAGCGCTGATCAACAACTTCGTGCTCGCTTATTTTCTCGGCATCTGTCCGTTCTTCGGCGTTTCGGCCAGGCTGGAAACAGCGGTTCGAATGAGCGGTGCGGTCAGTTTCGTCATGCTCGTCGCCTCGGCGTGCGCCTTCGGCATCAACCTGGTACTCGAGGCGATAAACGCGCCTTACTTAAGAATTATCTCGTACATTCTGGTGATCTCGTCGACCGTTCAGCTCGTCGAGATGTTGATGCGTAAACTGAGCCCGCCCACGTTTCGTGCGCTGGGCATCTTTCTGCCACTGATAACGACGAACTGCGCCATCCTGGGCCTGGCACTGTTCCAGACCAACAAGGGCTACGGATTCACGCAGGCCATCGTTTATGCACTGGGGGCTGGCGCCGGGTTCGCACTGGCGCTCGTGCTGATGGCGGGCGTACGCGAGAAACTGGACTTGGCGGACGTGCCCCAACTCGTAAAGGGAACCGCGGCGGCGCTGGTTGTAGCCGGTATATTGTCCATGGGTTTCATGGGTTTCGCGGGGTTGGGCAGATGAATACCATGGTCGGCCTAATTATTGCGACCGTCGCAATCTCTGCCATGATTGCGCTACGGATCATTGCATATGAAAGCGCGTTGCAAGAGCGGCTCAAGGCCAGTCGTACGGATGGCGCTTGCGATGCGGCGCCGTGCTTCGGCGGCTGCGCCTCCAACAAATCCAATACTGCTACCGAACCCGCCTCCGACGGGAATAGAGCGACAAGGAGTACTCCTCATGCGTCTTGAAGACTATCCGACAGAACCTCGCTTTAACGCGACCGTATTGAGCACAGAACGTATTACCGACGAAGGCGCAGATGCCGAAGTCCGTGAACTGGTGCTCGAGGTGGACAGGCACGAGTTCAACTGTGAAATCGGACAGAGCGTCGGCATACTCGTCGAAGGCCCGAAGGAATTCGGGGGTGCGCTGCGCCAGCGCCTTTACACGGTTGCGGATACACCGAGCGCCAGCGGTGATGCAAAGCCGCAGATCCGCCTTGTCGTGAGGCGCTGCGATTACATCGACGACTATAGCGGCGAGCTATACGCGGGCGTCAACTCCAATTACATCTGCGACCGCAAGCCTGGTGATGAATTGTCTATCACCGGCCCCTTCGGCCTGCCGTTTACGGTGCCCGAGGACAAATCAGCAAACCTGCTGATGATTGGACTAGGTACCGGCATTGCGCCGTTTCGTGCCTTCGTCAAGCACATCTACCAGGACATCGGTGACTGGCAAGGGAAAGTGCGCCTGCTGTATGGCGCGCGGTCCGGCCTCGAGTTGCTCTACATGAATGACAAGCGTGATGATTTCGCGCGCTACTACGACGAGGACACGTTCGAGGCATTTCAGGCGTTGAGCCCACGACCGAACTGGGCCGATCCGATCGCGTGGGATCACGCGATCGAGGAACGCAGCAAAGAGATTCTGGGCATGCTCGACGAAGAACATACCTATGTTTACGTTGCCGGCCTGGTGCCGATCCGGGATTCACTCGACAGGGTCTTTGCCAACATGCTCGGATCTCCCGATGCATGGGCGCAGAAGAAGGCCGAACTCAAGGATGCAGGCCGGTGGGTCGAGCTTCTGTATTGAAGACCGGATTGCCGGCTTAAGCGAGCGATTCTCTCACCGCGTCGATCGTGGCATCGATAACGAACGGCGTTGGCGCAGCGGCACGCACGCTGTCGATGTCCTTGAGGCCACTGCCCGATACCAGGCAGACAACAAACTCATCGGCGGCGACCGCGTTTCTGTCTACCAGCCGTTTGACGGCAGCCCAGGACGCCGCGGCAGCCGGCTCGGGAAAGACACCAGACAACTCCGACATCTCCGGGATGGCGGCGAGAATCTCCTCATCGCTGACCGTGATGGCGTCGCCACCGGACTCGATAATCGCGCGCACGGCGGCGAGGCCGTCGCGGGGCGCATTGACCGAGATCGAATCTGCAATCGTGGTTGCAGCGACAGGCTCGATGACGACTTCAGACCAGGCGGGCAGGTCTTCCTCGGACTGGCGCAGTGCCCGGACCGTGCGACTTATGGCGTCGCTGTTTTCGGACTGTGCCGCGTCGATCCTTGGCATGCGCTCGATGAGCCCGAGTGCCTTGAGATCACACCAGCCTTTCCACATTCCGCTCAGCAGGTTGCCGTCGCCGGTCGGGACGACGATGCGGTCCGGCACACGCCCGTCGAGCGCTTCCCAGATCTCGTAGGCGCACACTTTCTTGCCTTCGCGAGTGAACGGATTGTAACCAGTGCTGCGGTTCAACCAGCCGAATTCCTGCGATGCCGCAAGGCAAAGATCGAACGCGTCGTCGTAGTTGCCTCGCACGGCGAGAACTGTCGCGCCGAACGACAGCGCTTGCGCGAGTTTCGCCGGCGGCGCACTCTCGGGCACGAAGATGATCGACTTGAGGCCAGTCGCAGCCGCAACACAGGCCATTGACGAGCCCGCGTTGCCGGTACTGGCCACAGAGATCACGTCGGCTCCGCTGTCGATGGCACGGCGCGCCACGATGGCGCTGGCCCGGTCCTTGCTGGACCCGCTGGGATTCAGCGTGTCGTCCTTGAGAAAGAGGTTGCGCAGGCCATACGACTCGCCGAGGCGCTTCGCCGGGTACAGTGGTGTGGCGCCGATACGCAGCGGGAAACGGTGGCGCGGTGCGCGCACCGGCAGGAACGGCGCGTACGTGAACAGGTAGCGTGCGCGGTCCGGTTCGGAGTGCTCGATGCTGTCGATCACTTTTGCGTAGTCGTAGGTGATATCGAGGTTACTGCCGCAGGCAGGGCAGACATAGCCGTCGAACCCGGGAGCCTGGATTTTCGAGCAAGCGACACAACGATAACCATTCATACTGATACCCCGTCAGGGCACGATATGCGTGCCGTAGATTTTGCCCAGGTCGGCACGCAGGTTCTGCGGCTGCGTGATGATGACCTCGTGGCCCCCCTGCTCGAGAAAGCGGATCGCGCTCTCGATTTTCGGGCGCATGCTTCCCCTGGCAAAGTGCCCGGCGGCAAGGTACTCGCGGCATTCAGAGACATTCATGCGATCGATCTCGACCTCATTGTCGGTACCGAAGTTGAGTGCAACCTTGTCGACATCCGTCGAAATGATGAAGTGAGATGCCCCCAGCTCACAGGCCAGCAGGCATGAGGCAATGTCCTTATCGATGACCCCCGGACGCGGGCGCAGCTCGCCGTCCTCCCGGAATATGACCGGGATGCCGCCACCGCCGGCCGCGATGACGAGTTCACCGTGGTCGAGCAGCGTGCGGATGGCTTCGAGTTCGAGAATCTCGAGGGGCTCGGGAGAGGGCGCGAGGCGGCGCCAGCCGCGACCAGCGTCTTCACCTACCACCCAACCGTCTGCCTGTTCGTGCTGACGAGCCTCCTGCTCGCTCATGAATGGCCCGATCGGCTTCGAC
>JBFFOM010000045.1:0-24752 GCA_041574455.1 Woeseiaceae bacterium
AGATGATGAACGTGGCGCCAAAATTGAACATGTTCACGAGCAAGACGCCAAACAGGGCGAAGCCACGCACCATGTCTACGTGACGCAGGCGCTGTCCAGGATCAATTGGAGCCAGTCGCGAGTTATCGCTCATTGATTCTAAGTTGCGTGGGACTACGTGTTGTTCTTCTTAATCCGCGGCAAGCGGCCGCTTTGGGTCAGTAGCAGCCCTTCAGAGCAATATTAGCTCAAAGTCCGCTTTCGGCGGTAAAGCAGACACTCAATGTGCAGCTGGAAGGCACAAAAAAGCCCGGCACAAGGCCGGGCTTTCGGTTTCCTGGTAGCGGGGGCAGGATGGCCTTCGGCCATCGCAGGATTTGCCTTCGCCCCTTCGGGGCTCAGTTGGTCTCGGCCGCTGTTAACCGACGCTACGCGTCGGGCGGCCTCGGCTGAACCTGCTTTCCACGCAGAACCAGAGCCTGCCCTCGCGCAAGCGAAAAAAAACGCAGGCCCCACGGAGGGGGCCTGCGCATTTTTTTTGGTAGCGGGGGCAGGATTTGAACCTGCGACCTTCGGGTTATGAGCCCGACGAGCTGCCAGACTGCTCCACCCCGCATCGGCAGGTGGGGGATAGTAATGCCCCTTTACGGGCTTGTAAAGTCCGTAGACTGGCCGTGTTGTGCTACCTTGCAGCCTGCCCCAAATATAGAAGCAATAACAAGAGGCGCCCGGTGATCTACATAGCTGTCGTATCCCTCTATGTTCTGATGCTGCTTGGCATCAGCGTCTATAAGAGCCGCACCGTCAAGACCGAAGAAGACTTTATGGTTGCGGGCCGCGGCGTACCTGTTTACATGCTGGTCGCCACGCTTGTCTGCACCTGGATCGGCTCCGGGAGCCTGTTTGGGACCGCCGGACTGACCTTTCGCACCGGCATCTCCGAGCTGTGGTTCTCCTCCGGCGCATGGGTCGGGATCCTGATTGTTTACCTGATAGCTGCCCGGGTCCGGCGAATCGCGCAGTACACGCTCACGGATCTGCTCGAGAAAAGGTACAGCCAGGTGGCCAAGGTGCTCGGCACGATCGCAATTATCGTCGCCTACATGGTTATTGCGGGCTACCAGTTCAAAGGTGGTGGTCGCTTCATTTCCATCTTGTCTGAAGGAGCAATTTCCCCAGGAACCGGGATGATGATTGCCGCCGCGCTGATCATCGGGTTCACGATGCTGGCCGGCATGGTCTCTATCGTCTCGATTGACATCTTCAATGGCAGCATCATGCTGCTCGCGATGGCCGTCACCCTGCCCTTCGCGGTGATGGGCCATGGAGGTGTGGAAGCCGTCATCACCACCATTCAACAAACCGAGCCCACACATCTGTCGATCATGGGCGGACATGACTTCCTCTGGGTCGCCGGCATCGCATTACCGACCTTCCTGCTGCTCATGAGCGAATCGAGCATGTACCAGAAGTTTTCCGCCGCGGATAACCCGCAGAGCGCCCGGCGTGCTGTCATGGGTATGTTCATTGGTGTGGTTATCGTCGAGACCCTGATGATGCTGATCGCTTTGGTCGGATTCGCGATCTATGCGGATGACCCGCGTTTCTTCATGGCCGATGGCAGCGTCAATCGCGCCATGGCCGAGGAGATCATTCTTCGCATCGGCTTCGAACAGTTGCCCGTGATAGTCGGATCCCTCCTTCTCGCCGCGGGTGCCGCCATTGTGATCTCGACGGGCAACACGTTCCTCATGGTTACCTCGACCAACGTCACTCGAGATATCTTCCAGGCGTTTTTCTACAAGAACGCCACGGCGACGCAGGTCGTCTGGCTGCAGCGCGGCTGCATCGTCGGTATCGGCGTGCTGGCCTACTTGATGATGAGCCAGTTCGAGACCATCCTCGAGATGGCGCTCATCTCGTATACCATGATTGGTGCATCGCTGGCGCCACCGTTACTGGCCGCGTTCTTCTGGAAGCGTGTCACCCGGATTGCCGGCGTCTTGTCGATTGCCTCAGGCATGCTGACCGTCGTCACGATCGCGGTGCTCAACTCGATCTTCAAGGAATCCGGTACGCAGATACTGGGCATCTCCTTCCCGATGGACACCGATTACATCGCGATTCCAGCGGTTATCGTCTCGGTGACGACGCTGGTCGCGGTCAGCCTGCTAACGCCGAAACCTGCAAAGGAGGACTGGGCCGAATTTATCGGTGACGATTTACCCGAGCACGCTGACGCATAGCGCCAGCAGCCAGCCCGGCATGATACCGAGGGCCAGTACGGCCAAGGAATTGAGACTCAGGACGAGGCGCGTGTCCGTGCTGGCCTGCAGCACGGCCTGGTCCTCTGCGTCCTCGAAGTACATGTACCAGATCACCCTGAGGTAGTAATACGCGCCGATCACCGAGGCGAGGACCATGAGAACCGCCAGCCAGGTACCGCCTATGTCGAGCACCGCGCTGATGACATATAGCTTCGACAGGAAGCCGACGAACGGTGGCACTCCCGCCATCGAGAACATCAGGAACAGCATCATGAGAGCGAACCACGGGCTTCTGGCGTTGAGGCCCTTGAAGTCTGTCAGCAGCTCGGCATCATAGCCCCGGCGACTCATGATAATAATGATGCCGAACGCCCCGGCAGCCGCTACGACATACGTCAGGACGTAGAAGAGCGCCGCTGCATATCCTGCGTCCGTCCCGGTGTAGATCGCCAGCAGGATGAAACCGACGTGACCGATCGTCGAGTAGCCGAGCATGCGTTTGATGTTGGTTTGCGCGATTGCGATGAAGTTGCCGACGAGTAACGACAACACCGCAATAAACATGATCATCGTGCTCCATGTCTCGTGCAGGCTACCAAGTGAGTCAACAAGAATGCGGACAATCAGCGCAAGCGCCGCGAGCTTCGGTGCGGAGGCGAGATACAGGGTCACCGGGGTACGAGCGCCCTGGTAGACGTCCGGCAGCCACATGTGGAACGGAACCGCACCGAACTTGAACGCGATACCGACGATCAGGAACGCCACGCCGAACCACAGTGGCAGGCTGTTCAGGCTGGCATCGGCGGCCAGCGTGTGGGCGATCGCATCGAACTGCAGCGAGCCCGTGACGCCATACACCCAGGAGATGCCGTACAACAACGCACCGGACGCAATGGCACCAAGTACAAAGTACTTCATGGCCGACTCGGCGGCCGTGACATTCTTCCGGTCGATTGCGACGAGCGCGTACATCGACAGCGCCAGGGTCTCGAGCCCGAGGTACATCGTCAACAAGCTGTTGGCCGAGATCATGATCATCATGCCAAGCAGGCCAAACAGGCCGAGCAGGTAGTACTCGCCCTTGTTGAGGTCGTTGGCGCGCAGGTAGTCGCGCGCATAGAGAAATGCCACAGCCACAAACAGGACGGTACCGAGCTTCAGGATCTGGGAGAATGGGTCACTGACGTAGGCCCCGTAGAAAGCCACGACGCTCCCGTCATACGGAGCGGTAACGTAAAGAACCACGGCCGTGATGGCGAGCGACACCATGCTCAGCCAGAACGTTGTAATACGGTTCTCATCCTCGATGAACAGGTCCGCAATCATGACGACGCAGATCAGACCGAGGAGGGTCATTTCCGGTGCCGCAGCTATGTAATCCGTCATGTTCATATTAGACCCGTCAAACCTTCGACTGCGAGATCTGCTGAATGAGCTGTTCGATCGAGGTGTTCATCATGTCAACGAGTGGCGCCGGCCAGAGTCCGAGCAGCAGCACGCTGATCGCAAGAATGGCTAGCACGATGAATTCGCGCGAATTCAGGTCCTCGAGTTTGGCGACGTTGTCGTTAGCCACTTCGCCGTAGACAACACGCTTGATCATCCAGAGGGTGTAAGCCGCGCCCAGAACCAGTGTCGTTGCCGCCAGGAACGCGAACCAGAAGTTTGCCTTGAAGCTCGCGATGATCACCATAAACTCGCCAACAAAACCGGACGTACCCGGCAGGCCTGCATTGGCCATCGCGAACAGCACCATGAATGCCGCAAACACGGGCATCGTGTTGGCGACGCCGCCGTAATCGGCAATCTGCCGACTGTGCGCGCGCTCATAAAGCACACCGACGCAAAGGAACATCGCGCCCGAAATAAGACCGTGCGAGATCATCTGCACCATGGCGCCCGTCATGCCCAGGCCTGCCCCGGTCTCGGCCGTGATCCACCACAGCAGGAACATGCCGAGCGTCGCAAAACCCATGTGAGCGATCGACGAATACGCGATCAGCTTTTTCATGTCCTTCTGCATCAGCGCGACGAAGCCGATGTAGACGACCGCAATCAGCGACAGTGCAATCATCAGGCCCGAGAAGTACGCACTACCGTCGGGCACGATCGGCAGCGACAGGCGGACAAAGCCGTAGCCACCCATCTTCAGCATGATCGC
Source organism: Woeseiaceae bacterium (assembly GCA_041574455.1). Taxonomy (GTDB): domain Bacteria; phylum Pseudomonadota; class Gammaproteobacteria; order Steroidobacterales; family Woeseiaceae; genus UBA1847. The sequence continues at coordinate 4,408 of JBFFOM010000045.1, forward strand.
TGCCAGGATCACGGAGCCGCCGGTCGGCGCCTCGACGTGCGCATCCGGTAGCCAGGTGTGTACCGGCCACATCGGCACTTTGACCGCAAAGGCGATCAGGAACGCGAGGAAGATCAGCTTCTGCGCATACAGGTCGATCGGCAGGTTCATGAAACCCAGCAGGTTGAAGCTGTTCGCCTGCAAGTACAGCCAGATGAACGCAACCAGCATCAGGACCGAGCCGAGGAACGTATACAGGAAGAACTTGAGCGTCGCGTAGATGCGCCGCTCGCCACCCCAGACACCGATGATCAGGAACATCGGGATCAGCATGGCCTCCCAGAAGACGTAAAACAGCAGACCATCGAGCGCGCTGAACACGCCGATCATCAGTCCTTCGAGGATCAGGAACGCCGCAAAGTACTGGGCCGCGCGCGTCCTGATGGTATCCCAGCCAGCAATCACGACCAGCGGCGTGATGAATGTCGTCAGCAGGATCAACGGCGTCGAAATACCGTCGACACCCAGGTAATACCAGACGTTGAACGTCTCGATCCAGGGCATGCGCTCGACGAACTGCATGCCGGGCTCCGCGTTATCGAAGCCGAGATACAGCGCAACGCTCGCGAAAAACGTCAGCACCGAAAACCCCAGCGCCGTCATACGCATGAGGCGGGCCTGTGCCGACTTCACGTCATTGCCATCGCCGATCAGCAGCAGCACGACACCGCCTGCGACAGGTAACCAGATGAGGAAACTCAGTAAGTAGTTCGAGAGCACTGCGCTATCCCACCCAGATAAGCCAGCCGAGGAGCATCGTCAGGCCGATAATCATCGCGAACGCATAGGTGTAGAGGTAGCCGGTCTGAATGTGGCGCAGGTAGCCGGCCAGCCAGCCGACGGCTTTCGCCGTCCCGTTGACGAGAATGCCGTCAATAACGAGCTCGTCGCCCTTGCGCCACAGGAATCTGCCGACACTGCGACCGGCGGCCGCGAAGCCCTTGATGTACAGGTCGTCGAAGTAGTATTTGCGATCGAGCAGGTTGTAGAGCGGCTGCACCTTCTGCTGAATCGTCGCCGGGATGTCCGGGCGCTTCAGGTACAGGAACCAGGCTGTCAGCGCACCGAGCGCCGCCAGGTAGAATGCCGGGGCAACGTAGATGTGCGTTACCAGCGCGGCAGGACCGTGCCAGAACGTCTCCTTCATTTGCGCCAGGACATCGTGTGATGCGGTCACTTGAATCGCATCGCCGAAGTAGTTCTCGAACAGGATCGTGTCTACCGTCAGCCAGCCGATAATTGCCGACGGAATAGCCAGCAGGATGAGCGGTACGGTGACGACGGCCGGTGTTTCGTGCAGGTGCGACTTCTCCTCCTCACTCATGCGTTCTTCACCGTGGAACACGAGGAAAAACATGCGGAACGAGTACAGGGCCGTCACGAACACGCCCAGCAACACGCTTAGATACGCAAGCCAGTATGTGATCTGGTCGCCCAGGGACGTCCCGCTATGCCAGTGCGATTCCTTGACGGCTTCGATCAGGAGGTCTTTCGAGAAGAAGCCCGATGTTCCCGGGAACCCGATCAGTGCAAGCGAGCCAATCAGCGCCGTCCAGTAGGTGATCGGCATGTACTTGCGAATACCGCCCATCTTGCGAATGTCCTGCTCGTGATGCATCGCGATGATCACCGAGCCGGCCGCGAGGAATAGCAGCGCCTTGAAGAACGCGTGCGTCATCAGGTGGAAGATCGCCGCGCTATAGGCCGATGCGCCAAGCGCTACGGTCATGTAGCCGAGCTGGGACAGCGTCGAATAAGCAACGACGCGCTTGATGTCATTCTGCACGATACCGAGCAGGCCCATGAAAAAGGCCGTGACCGCGCCGATGATGATGACGAAGCCGAGCGCCGTGACCGACAGCTCGAACAGCGGCGACATCCGCGCCACCATGAAGATACCGGCCGTGACCATCGTGGCCGCATGGATCAGTGCCGAGATCGGCGTCGGGCCTTCCATTGAATCCGGGAGCCACACGTGCAGCGGCGCCTGCGCCGACTTGCCCATCGCGCCGATGAACAACAGGATGCAGATGACACTCATCGCGTTCCAGGGTGTCCCCGGCATGACCTCGATGGTCTGGCCGGCAATCGCATCAGCCTGGCCGAACACGGTCGCGTAATCGAGCGAGCCCGTCGCCAGCACGACGCCTGAGATACCGAGAATGAAACCGAAGTCGCCTACGCGGTTGACAATGAACGCCTTGAGGTTGGCGAAAATGGCCGACTCGCGCTGGTACCAGAAGCCGATCAGCAGGTAGGAAACGAGACCGACCGCCTCCCAGCCGAAGAACAGCTGCAGGAAGTTGTTCGACATCACGAGCATCAGCATCGAGAACGTAAACAACGAGATGTAGCTAAAGAAGCGCTGGTAGCCCGGATCGTCGTGCATGTAGCCGATCGTGTAGATATGCACCATGAACGACACAAAGGTTACGACGCACATCATCAGGGCTGTCAGGCGATCGACGAGGAAGCCGACCTCCATGCGCAGGCCATCGGTAACGGCCCAGGTGTAGACGCTGACGTTCTCGGGCTCCATGCCACCCCAGAACATGTTCCTCAGAACGATGCACGAAAGCACGAACGACGCGCCAACGCCGAGGATCGTCACCCAGTGCGCCCCGGCCCGGCCGATCTTGTGGCCGGCGAGTCCCGCGATGATCGAGGCGATCAGCGGTATCAATACGATGGCAAGGTAATACTCTTTCATCTCAACCTTTCAACGTATTGAGTTCCTGCACCGCAATGGACTTGCGATTGCGGAACAGCACCACGAGGATGGCGAGGCCGATCGCGGCTTCCGCCGCCGCGACCGTGAGAATGAAGAACACGAACACCTGGCCTGTCTCGTCCCCCAGGTAGCGCGAGAACGCGATGAAGTTCGTGTTCACGGCGAGCAACATGAGCTCGATGCACATGAGCAGCAGGAGCAGGTTCCTGCGGTTGATGACGATGCCGGCAATCGACAGCACGAACAGCATCGCGGAGATCGTCAGGTAGTGTTGCAAACCGATCATTGCTTCTTCTCCGCGTCCATCTTGACCAACCGAATCCGGTCTTTCGCGCGCACGGCCACCTGTTTCGATATGTCCTGGACCTTGAGGCCCGGCCGCTTGCGCATCGTCAGCGTAATCGCCGCGATGATCGCCACCAGCAGGATGACGGCTGCAATTTCGAACGCGTACACGTGCTCGGTATAGAGCACGGCGCCGAGCGCCTTGGTATTGCTGTACCCCTCGGGCGTCGGTACAAAACTTCCGCCTGCCTGGATCGCCGAGCGCTGCCAGATCACGCTGATCAACTCAACGGCCATGACCAGCGCAAGGCCGAGTCCGAGCGGCGCATATCGTGTCAGTCCGCGCTTGGCTGCCTCAACGTCGACTTCGAGCATCATCACGACGAACAGGAACAGCACCATGACTGCGCCGACGTAGACGAGCACCAGTACGATTGCGAGGAATTCCGCTTCTGCCATCAGCCAGAGGATGGCCGCATTGAAGAACGTGAAGACCAGGAACATGACGGCGTGGATCGGATTGCGCGAGAACACGACACCGAGCGCCGCACCAAACATGATCGCGGCGAATACGTAGAACAGAATCGTGTGCAGCATCATTTCGCTCTACTTGTACTTCGCGTCGGCTGCCTTGTCGGCCGAGATCATGGCGTCATACTTGTCGCCGACGGCCATCAGCTTGTCCTTGGTCATAATGTTTTCGCCCGGTGATTCCATGTGGTACTCGTGGATGCGCGTCTCGACGATCGCGTCGACCGGGCATGCTTCTTCACAGAATCCACAGTAAATGCACTTGAAAAGATCGATGTCATAGCGCGTCGTGCGGCGCGTGCCATCATCACCGACGCCTGACTCGATCGTGATCGCCAGCGCCGGGCATACCGCCTCGCAGAGTTTGCAGGCGATGCAGCGCTCTTCCCCGTTCGGGTAGCGACGCAGGGCATGCAATCCGCGAAAACGATGCGACTGTGGGGTCTTCTCTTCCGGGTACTCGAGCGTGACGCTTTTGCGGAACCAATTGGTCTGCGTGACTTTCAGTCCCTTGAGCAACTCCCAGAGGGTGAAGGTCTTGATGTAACTGATGATCTGGTTCATCGCCTACGCCCCCAGCCCTGCCCACGGACCGACCTGGAACCACGCCATCGCGCCTTCGACACCGATCCAGACAATCGTTACGGGAATGAACACTTTCCAGCCGAGCCGCATGATCTGGTCGTAGCGATAACGTGGAAACGTCGCGCGCAGCCAGAAGAAGGTGTACATGAAGAAACACATCTTGATGAACAGCCAGTGCAGACCGCCGGCGGTCAGCCAGGCGAGCCACGTTATGCCGTTGAGGAACGTCCAGCCTTCGAACGGCGACGCCCAGCCGCCAAGAAAGAACACGGCGGTCAGCGTCGAGATCAGGATCATGTTGGCGTACTCTGCCAGGAAGAACAGCGCAAACGCGACGCCCGAGTACTCGACGTGGAAGCCTGCCACAATCTCCGATTCGCCTTCCGCGACGTCAAACGGCGCGCGATTCGTCTCCGCCACGCCCGCGATCCAGTAAACGAGGAACAACGGGAATAGCGGCAGCAGGAACCAGTTGCTGAAACCGCCCTCCTGCGCCCGCACGATGTCACCGATGTTCAGGCTGCCGCTCGCCATCAGGATGCCGACCAGCGCGAAGCCCATCGCGATTTCGTAAGCGACAATCTGCGCAGCCGAGCGCATGGCCCCAAGCAGTGCATACTTCGAGTTGGTCGCCCAGCCAGCGAGGATGACACCGTACACGCCGACCGACGTCAGGGCGAGGACATACAGCAGGCCCGCATTGATGTCGGCTATGACGAACCAGTTGTTCATCGGGATGACGGCCCAGGTTGCGAGTGCGGGCGTCAATGACAGCAACGGCGCAATCACGAACAGGAACTTGTTCGACTGCGACGGGATGATGACTTCCTTGAACAGGAGCTTGAATACGTCGGCAAAAGGTTGCAGCAGCCCTTTTGGGCCCACGCGGTTCGGGCCCACGCGCGCCTGCATGCTGCCGATCACCTTGCGCTCGAAGTATGTCGAGAACGCCACACAGAGAATCACCGCGACGGTCACGATCAGGATCTTGAACAGCGTCGTAGCCAGGTATTGTGCAAGCGGTGTCCAGGTGTTCCAGAAGTCCACGAGGAACTGCGGGATAAGGCCTCCGATGAACTCGAGCATCAGCCCTCTCCCTCACCGGCCGCCCGTGTCGCAGCAGGTGTGAGCTGTAGTGCCCGGGCACGGCGCACGAGCGCGTCCACCGAGTACAGCGGAATGTCGATTTCCCGTGATGGATCATCGGCCCCGTTGGCTTGACCACCCTTGCCTGCAGTAAATGTAGCCGGTTCCACGTCGCCGACAGCAGCCTTGCACTCGGCGAGGATCTCTTCACTCGTTACGTAGTCGAAGCGCTCGGCGTCAATGAGGTTGCCGAGCACCCGGAGGACCTTCCACGCAGGCCGCGATTGACCAATCGGATTCGCAACGCCCTTGAAGCTCTGCCAGGTGCCTTCGATATTGACAAACGTACCGGACGTTTCTGCAAACGTGCCGATCGGGAGCAACAGGTCCGCCACCTCGAGCAACGCATCTGTTACGAATGGCGTCAATGCGACGACGAACTCCTGCTTCGACAGCTTACCCACCGCGTCCTCGCAGGCATGGAGATCAGCCTCGGGTTCAATGTTGAGCAGCACGACGGCATCAAGATCCTGATCGAGCATGGCGCCGGCATGGACGCCCTCACCCGGCAAGACGCCGGCGAGGCTGAGACCGGCACTGTTCGCCCCCGGGGACAGCGTGCCGAGTTTCGCACCTGTCTTTTGCGCAATCGCGGCAGCCAGTGCGCGTACGTCGCTCGCGGCTTCGTGCCGTCCGGCGATATTGCCGAGCAGAACGAGCGCGTTATCCGCTCTCCTGAGGCTGTCGACGATCGGCTTGACGCCAGCACCCGACAACAGGTTTACAAGACCCGCGCCCGACAGGTAATGAGCCGTGTCAAAGAAGTATTCGTGCTCGAAGGCAGTTGCAAAGCTCACTGCAGCACCCCTGAGTGCCGCCTTGCGAATGCGATGCGCGAGAATCGGCGCTTCCTGGCGAATGTTCGAACCGATGACGAAGATCGCGTCCTGGTGCTCGAGGTCGGCAATGCTGCAACCGAGCCACGGGAAGGCCGCGTCCCGGTCCTGGTCCGAGAAATCACGCCGCTCGATGCGGTGATCGATGTTTTTCGTGCCGAGATGGTCTGCAAGACGCCTCAGCAGAAACCCCTCCTCGACCGTGGCGCTGGGCGAGGACAGCATGCCGATGTTGTCGGCGTCCCTGAGTGCGCCGGCACAGGTCTCCAGCGCCTGTTCCCAGTCGAGTTGACGCCACTCGCCGCTTTCCTTCACCCGTGGCCTCGAGAGGCGGTCGGGTGAGTAGATCGCCTCATACGAGAAGCGGTCGCGATCCGAGATCCAGCTCTCGTTGATCGCCTCGTTGCTGCGGGGCACGATGCGCTTCACCGTGCCTCGCAGCACGTGGGCATAGGTGTTCGAGCCCACGCAGTCATGCGGTGCGACCGCGGCATGCTGGACCATCTCCCAGGCACGGGCGCTGTAGCGATACGGCTTGTTGTTGAGTGCGCCGACCGGGCACAGGTCGATGATGTTCGCAGACAGCTCGTGATCGATGCTCTGCTCGATGTAGGTCGAGATCACGACGTTCTCGCCGCGCAACGTCGTGCCGAGCTGCGGATTTCCCTGGATCTCTTCACCGAACCGCACACAGCGGGTACAGTGAATGCAGCGCGTCATGTCCGTCGAGATCAGGGGCCCGACATTCTTGTCCTTCACCACGCGCTTGCCGTCGTTGTAGCGCGACACGTCACGGCCGTAGCCCATGGCGAGGTCCTGCAGCTCGCACTCGCCACCCTGGTCGCAGATCGGGCAATCGAGCGGATGGTTGATGAGCAGGAACTCCATCGTTGCTTTCTGCGCAGCGATCGCGCGCGGCGACTTGGTGAAGACCTTCATGCCTTCCGAGACGGGCTGCGCGCAGGCCGGGATCGGCTTGGGGGCGCCCTCGATATCGACGAGGCACATGCGGCAATTCGCCGCGATGCTGAGCTTCTCGTGATAACAAAAGCGCGGCACGTAGGCACCGACCTCATCCGTTACTTCGATGAGCATCTGGCCCGGGCGCGCTTCCACCGGCTTGCCGTCGACTTCTATGTTTACGATGTCGTCACGCATAGCCGTTACGCCGCTGCCCCCGGAGCATCGTCGACGATGCTGCGTCCGTGATTGCGGACCATGTACTCGAATTCGTCGTGGTAGTGCTTGAGGAAACTCTGTACCGGCCAGGCCGCGGCATCACCGAGTGCGCAGATCGTGTGGCCCTCGATCTTGTTGGCCACGTCCACGAGCTTCTCGAGGTCGGCCTCTTCGCCGTGGCCTTCGACGATGCGCGTCAGCATGCGATACAGCCAGCCCGTGCCTTCGCGGCAGGGCGTGCACTGCCCGCACGACTCCGCCATGTAGAAGCGCGCGATACGGCGCAGGACGCGCACCATGCAGGTCGTTTCATCCATGACCATGACGGCACCGGTGCCGAATGACGAGCCCGCGTGCTGCAGCGAGTTGTAGTCCATCGTGCATTCCATGATGACGTCAGCCGGCAGGACCTTGCACGACGAACCTCCCGGGATCACGGCTTTCAGCTTGCGCCCTTTCCACACGCCGCCTGCGTAGTCCTCGAGCAGCGTCTTGAACGGGATGCCCATCGGCAGTTCGTAGTTGCCGGGCTTCTCGACATGTCCTGACACCGAGAACTGCGCAGTACCACCGGAGCCTTCTGGCCCGAGGCCTGCGAACCACGCCGCGCCGTTGCGGATGATCGAGGGCACGCTCGCAATACTCTGGGTGTTGTTGATCGTGGTCGGCTTGCCGTACAGGCCGTAGTTGGCCGGGAACGGCGGCTTGAAGCGCGGCCGGCCCTGCTTGCCTTCGAGCGACTCCAGCAACGCCGTTTCCTCGCCGCAAATGTACGCGCCTGCACCGATGAACCCGTGAATATCGATGTCGATGCCACTGCCCTGCACGTCCTTGCCGAGCAGACCGGCGTCGTAAGCTTCCTTGACCGCCGCCTCGAAACGCGGGAACGGTTCATCCAGGAACTCGCCACGCATGTAGTTGTAGGCGACTGTGGCGCCCATCGCGTACGCGGCAATAGCCATCCCCTCGACCAGGGAATGCGGGTTGTAGCGCAGGATCTCGCGATCGTGACAGGTGCCGGGCTCGGACTCGTCCGAATTGACCACGAGGTACTTCTGGCCGTCGTAGTTCTTCGGCATGAAGCTCCACTTGAGACCGGTCGGGAAGCCGGCGCCACCGCGACCTCGCAGGCCCGATGCTCTCACTTCCTCGATGACCTCTGCGGGCTTCATCTTGCCCTTGAGAATCTTGCGCCAGGCCTGGTAGCCGTCATGCTCTTCGTAGGTCGCGAGCGTCCACGACTCGTCCGAGCCGAAGGTGTTGAAGCAGACGAGGTTCTCCTGGATTGCCATTACTCGAGCCCGTCCAGAACCTCATCGACCATATCGGTCGTCAGGTTTTCAAAATACCTATGGTTGACCTGCATCGCCGGGGCGCCACAGCAAGCCGCGATGCACTCCTCTTCCTGTTTCAGAAAGATGCGGCCATCGTCAGTGCTCTCACCCAGCTTGATGCCGAGCTTCTTTTCCACGTGGCCCACGATGTCGTCCGCACCGCGCAGCATGCACGACACATTGGTGCAGATTGACACCTCGTTGCGCCCACACGGCTTCGTCTGGAACATCGAGTAGAACGTGGCTACCTCGTAGACCTGGATCGGCGGCAGATCGAGATAGTCGGCTACGGCATTCATCTGCTCGGCCGTAACCCAGCCCTCGTTCTCATGCTGCACGAGGTGCAGCGCACGGATCACGGCCGAGCGCTGGCGGTCTTCCGGGAAACGAGTTTTCCAGGCGTCGATTCTTTCCCTGACGTGACTGGAGAGTTCGTAGCTCATCGGTCGACCTCGCCAAAGACGATGTCCTGCGTACCGATGACGGCGACGACGTCCGCCAGCATGTGCCCCTCGACCATTTCCGACATGGCGGACAGGTGCGCGAAGCCCGGCGCACGGATCTTCAGTCGATACGGCTTGTTGGCGCCGTCCGAGACGAGGTAGATGCCGAACTCACCCTTCGGGTGTTCGACGGCAGCGTACGCCTCCCCTTCGGGCACACAGTAGCCTTCCGTGAACAGCTTGAAGTGATGAATCAGCGACTCCATGTCGTCTTTCATTTCGACGCGACTGGGCGGTGTGATCTTGTGGTCTGCGGTGATGACCGGACCGGGGTTCTCGCGCAGCCAGTCCACACACTGCCTGATGATGCGATTAGACTGGCGCAGTTCCTCGACACGAACGAGATAACGGTCGTAGCAGTCGCCGTTGACGCCGACCGGGATATCGAAGTCCATGCGATCGTACACTTCGTACGGCTGTTTCTTCCTGAGATCCCACTCAACGCCAGAGCCCCGGAGCATGGGCCCCGAGAAACCGAGCTGCGTGGCACGATCGGGCGACACCACCCCGATGTTCACGGTGCGCTGCTTCCAGATGCGGTTATCGGTGAGCAGTGTCTCGTACTCGTCGACACAACCCGGGAAGCGCTCTGTGAACGACTCGATGAAATCGAGTAGTGAACCCTCCCGATTTGCGTTCATACGATCGAGCTCCTTCCTGCTACGGAACTTCGATTCCTGGTATTTCGGCATCGACTCCGGCAGATCGCGGTAGACGCCGCCCGGACGGTAATAGGTAGCATGCATACGCGTGCCCGAGACCGCCTCGTAGCAGTCCATCAGGTCTTCACGCTCGCGGAAACAGTACAGGAACATTGTCATGGCGCCGATATCGAGGCCATGTGCGCCGAGCCACATCAGGTGATTCAGAATGCGCGTGATCTCGTCGAACATGACGCGGATGTACTGGGCGCGTTCGGGAACTCCCACGCCGAGCAGCTTCTCGATGGCCATAACGTAGGCGTGCTCGTTGCACATCATCGACACGTAGTCGAGGCGGTCCATGTAGCCGATGCTCTGGTTGAACGGTTTGGTCTCCGCCAGTTTTTCGGTCGCACGGTGCAGCAGGCCTACATGGGGATCGGCTTTCTGGATGACCTCGCCTTCGATCTCGAGGACAAGGCGCAACACACCGTGTGCCGCCGGGTGCTGCGGTCCGAAGTTCATCGTATAACTCTGGATCTCAGCCATCCGCGGCATCCTTGAGCTCGGCGGTGTAACGATTATCGTCGCGGAGAACACGTGGTACGCCCGTGCGCGGTTCGATATTCACCGGACGGTAGACAACACGACCCTCGTCCTCGTCGTAGTGCACTTCCACGTTGCCCGACAACGGAAAATCCTTGCGGAACGGGTGGCCGATGAACCCGTAATCGGTCAGGATGCGGCGCAAATCCGGGTGTCCCTCGAACAGGATGCCGTACAGGTCGAACGCCTCGCGCTCGAACCAGTTGGCACCGTTCCAGATGTCCACCACCGACTTGATCATCGGCGGATTCTCGGTACCGGTGAAGGCGCGCAATCGGAGACGGACGTTGTACTGCAGAGACAGCAGGTGATAGACCACGGCGAAACGCCGTGCATCGAACTCGTCGGCCTCATCGAGAATCACGGACTCGCGCTCGACACCGCGGCTGAAGCCCGTGTCCGTCGCTTCATTTGTCGTCCACTCGTCGACACCGTAGTTCAGGTAGTCGACGCCGCAGACATCCATGAGCATCTCGAAACCGAAGTCGCCCTCGTTGCGCAGCGCCGTGGCGACTTCGATCAGGTCGGCCCTGTCGACTTCGTACGTCAGCTCGCCGCAGGTCGACGCGACGCGACTCATTTGCTCGCCGAAGCGCTCGTTGATGCGAGCGGCCAATGTCTCGTGACGTTCACTCATGGTGATGTGCTTATCGGGCTATGGTGCTCGTTCGTTTGATCTTGTTCTGCAACTGGATCAGCCCATAGATCAGGGCTTCTGCGGTCGGCGGACAACCAGGGACATACACGTCGACCGGGACGATACGATCGCAACCGCGGACGACCGAATAGGAATAGTGGTAGTAGCCGCCGCCATTGGCACAGGAGCCCATCGATACCACCCAGCGTGGCTCCGGCATCTGGTCGTAAACTTTTCTGAGCGGAGCCGCCATCTTGTTGGTTAGCGTACCCGCCACGATCATGCAATCGGACTGGCGTGGGCTCGGGCGGAAGATGATGCCAAAACGATCAAGATCGTAGCGCGCTGCACCAGCTTGCATCATCTCCACGGCGCAGCATGCCAACCCGAAGGTCATGGGCCACAGCGAACCAGTGCGCGCCCAGTTCATGACCGAGTCGACGCTCGTGACGACGAAGCCCTTCTTCTGCAGGCTCTCCCCCGGGTCAGACTGTTGCTCGGCTAATCCCACTCGAGCGCCCCTTTCTTCCATTCGTAAATGAAGCCCACCACGAGAATCGCGAGGAACAAAGCCATCGACAACAGGCCGAATTTGCCGACTGCATCGAGTGACACCGCCCACGGGAACAGGAAGGCGATCTCGAGATCGAAAATGATGAACAGGATGGCGACGAGGTAGTAGCGCACGTCGAATTTCATGCGGGAGTCGTCGAACGCTTCGAAACCGCATTCGTAGGGAGACAGCTTCTCCTCATCCTTGGTACCGCGACCGATCGCGAATCCGAGTCCCAGCAACAGCAGCCCCAGGCCGGCAGCGACGCCGAGAAAGACCAGGATAGGAATGTATTCTTGTAGCATTTTTGCCTGTTTGCCTGACGCCCGGCTCTATGACAATCGCGCCCCCGGATTAGCGCGGAATTGTATATGAAAACCGGCCTGCAGCGCCAAGCTGAGCAGACCGGTTGGGTATATGGTGCTCTGGGCGAGACTCGAACTCGCACGGCTCGCGCCACTGCCCCCTCAAGACAGCGTGTCTACCAATTCCACCACCAGAGCGTGGGGGCGACAGTTTACCCCTGATCGTCGGCAGGGTCTTCCTCTTCCAGCTCCGGAATATCGAGCGACTCGTCCTCGGTCGCCTCGAGTTCCGGCATGTCCGAAACGGGCATCTCTTCGCTGAGTTCCGGCGCTTCTTCCGGCGCCTGCTCAACGATCGGGGCGTCCTCCAGAAGGCTGGTCGGCGCCTGCGACGCCTGGCTGCTCAGGTAGGCGAGCCCGAGGCTGCTGACGAAGAACAGCGTCGCGCAAACAGCCGTGGCTCGCGAAAAGAAGTTGCTCGAACCGCGCGCACCGAACACCGTGCCGGACGCGCCTGCGCCGAATGCCGCACCGGCATCCGCACCTTTACCGCGCTGCAGCAGCACGAGCACGATGATCAGCAAAGCGATCAACGTGTGCGCTATCAGGGCGGCTTTTTGAATCGTATCCATTTGCAAACTCTTAAGTTTTGATGCTGGCAGCTGCCTCGGCAATCGCCAGGAAGTCGCCTGCTTTGAGCGACGCGCCGCCAATCAGGCCGCCGTCGATATCCGGCTGACCCAGCAGGCCCGCCGCATTGTCCCCTTTCATGCTGCCGCCGTACAGTATCTGCACGCCTGCAGCGATATCGGCATGCTGGGCCGCCAGCCGTTCGCGAATATGCCGGTGCACGTCCTGGGCCTGCTCGGGCGTGGCCGTCATGCCCGTGCCGATCGCCCAGACCGGCTCATACGCGATGACGGCGGCGCCAAATGCGTCGATGCCGGCGGCATCCAGCACCGCATCGAGCTGCTCATCCACGACCGCCTCGGTCGAGCCGGCTTCACGCTCCTCGAGCGTCTCGCCGACACACAGGATCGGGATCAGGCCGGCTGCCTGTGCAGCCACGAACTTCGCCGCTACCTGGGCGCTGCTCTCGCCATACAGCGCACGGCGCTCGGAGTGCCCCACGATGACATACTCGCAACCGCTGTCACGCAGCATTGCCGGGGCCACTTCGCCAGTGAAAGCGCCTTTCTCATGCTCCGAGACGTTTTGCGCGCCGACCTTGACCGGCGAACCCCGGAGCTGCGAAGCCACGGCAGCCACATATGGGAACGGAGGACATACGAGCAGGCTGAACCCGCTGCCGTCCGGTATGCCGGCGACGATACTGTCGAGCAGTTCCGCGTTGGCCGCAGAGCTGCCGTTCATTTTCCAGTTTCCGGCGACCAGGAAGTCCCGCATGTCTCGTGTTCCCAGAGGTCTGAAGGGCGCGCAAGGATACCGGGCAAAGCCCGGCAAATCAACGCGATGAGCAGGATTCTCAGTCGGCCGCTTCGGCCACGACCGACGCCAGCCGTGCAGCCAGCGAATCAACCTGTTCCTTGTCCTCGCCTTCGACCATAACGCGAATGACAGGTTCGGTCCCGGAGGCCCGCAAGACGACGCGCCCGGTGTCGGCCAGCTCGCCTTCGGCGATGGCTACGGCGTCCTGGATTTGCGCAGATTCCCCCGGGTCGAGGCGCTGCTCCATACGGACATTAACTATCTTCTGCGGGTACCTGGGCATGCCGGCCACCAGTTCCGACAGACGCTTGCCGGTCGCCTGCATGACGGCCAGCACCTGCAGGGCGCTGATCAGCCCGTCCCCGGTAGTGGTCTTGTCGAGCACCAGCATATGGCCCGAGGTTTCCCCGCCCAGCGTGCCACCGCTGGTGCGCAGCAACTCCAGTACATAACGGTCGCCGACCGCCGCACGCCGGAACTCGATGTCATGCTTCCGCAGGGCATGCTCGAGACCAAGATTGCTCATCACCGTACCGACGACAGGGCCATGTAATGCGCCCTGCTCCTTGCGCGCTTTCGCGAGCACGAACAGCAGCTGATCCCCATCCGCGAGTGCCCCGTTCTCATCGGCCATGACAACCCGGTCGCCATCGCCGTCGAGCGCAATGCCGACGTCTGCCTTTACGGCAGGCACCGTCAGCTGCAACAGCTCGGGATGGGTCGAACCGCAACCGTCGTTGATGTTCCGGCCATTAGGCGAACAGCCAATGGGAATGACTTCGGCACCGAGGTTCGACAGCGTGCGCGGGCCTACCTTGTAACCGGCGCCGTTGGCGCCATCGAATACGATCTTGAGACCCGCAAGATCGACGCCCTCGGGCATGCTCGCAGCGCAAAACTCCTGGTAACGGATTCGTGCCGTGTCGATGCGCTTGGCGCTGCCGAGCGATTGAGACTCGAGGGTAATGGCAGGCTCTTTGAGGCGCTGCTCGATCTCGTGCTCGACCTCGTCGGAGAGCTTCGAACCACTGCCATCGAAGAACTTGATGCCGTTGTCAAAAAACCGGTTGTGCGACGCACTGATCACCACGCCGAGGTCGGCCTGGAATTCCTGGGTCAGCCGGGCGATGCCGGGCGTCGGCAACGGGCCCAGCAGCAGCACATCGGCGCCTGCTGCAACGAAGCCTGCCTCGAGAGCCGACTCGAACATGTAGCCCGACAGCCGCGTGTCCTTGCCAATGACCACCGTGCCGCCCCTCGGCACGAGTACCTGTGCTGCCGCACTGGCCAGGCGCATCGCGAAATCCGCGGTCATCGGATCAGTGCCGACCGTTCCGCGTACGCCATCGGTGCCAAAATAGTCTCTACTCATTGCCAGCTTCCATCACTGCTTGTGCCACGCGCAGCGCATCCACGGTTTCGCGCACATCATGTACGCGCACGATATCAGCACCGTTGGTCACGGCGATGACCGCCGCCGCCAAACTCGCCGGCATGCGCTCATCGATCTCTCGCCCGGTGAGGACGCCCAGGATCGATTTGCGTGACACGCCAGCCAGTAATGGCAGGTTGCGCACCCGCAATTGTCGCAAATTTGCGAGCAACTCGACATTATGATCGGGCGACTTGCCGAACCCGATGCCGGGATCCACGACGAGCATATTTTCGGCAATCCCGGCGGCGACGCAGGCCGACACGCGTTCTTCCAGGAATGCCGCGACCTCGGCGACGACGTCGTTGTAAACCGGGTCCCGTTGCATCGTGCGGGGTTCGCCGAGCATGTGCATGAGGCACACGGGCACCTGGAGCTCTGCAGCGGCAGCCAGGGCGCCATCCTCGCGCAGCGCTCGCACATCATTGATCAGGCCCGCACCGGCCGCGACGGCCTCACGCATGACCAGCGCCTTGCTCGTGTCAATCGAAATCGGGATGTCGGTCGCGGCGCGCACGGCCTCGATGACCGGGATCACGCGCTCGATTTCTTGCTGCTCGCTGGCTCCGTGCGCCCCGGGACGGGTCGACTCACCGCCGACATCGATGATTGCCGCGCCCTGTTCGACCATCAACTCTGCCTGGCGCAATGCGCTGTCGAGCTGAGCGAAGCGGCCGCCATCGGAAAACGAATCAGGCGTTACATTGAGGATGCCCATGACAGCGGGCACCGGGAAACTCATGGAGCCCAGGTTCAGCATGGCAATTAAGAGTATCTAGTGCTCGCTCGCCGGCCCGCCGATCTGGCCGGTCGCATCGGCCTCGGCAGTCGCGGATCCATCATCAGGCTTGCCGGAGTCGACCGAATCGTCCCAGTCCTGCGGCGGACGGCACTCACGGCCTTCCATGATGTCTGCGATCTGCTCGTCGCCGATCGTTTCGTACTTGACGAGCGCCTTCGCCATCGCGTGCAACTTGTCGACGTTCTCGTCGAGCAGTCGCTTCGCACGCTCGTAATTGGAGTCAATAATGCGTCGGACTTCCTCATCGATCGCATGCGCCGTGTCATCCGAAACCTGTTTGTGCTGGGTGACGGACCGGCCAAGGAACACCTCGCCGTCGTCCTCGCTGTAGGTCAGTGGCCCGAGGCGCTCCGAGAGGCCCCACTTGGTCACCATGTTTCGTGCGATTTCCGTGGCACGTTCGATGTCGTTGGAGGCGCCTGTCGTAACGCCACCCACACCATTGATCATCTCTTCCGCGATGCGTCCGCCGAACAGGCTGGAGATGCTGCTCTCAAGCCGCTGGCGCGACATGCTGTAGCGGTCCTCTTCAGGCAGGTACATCGTGACGCCGAGCGCCCGACCGCGCGGGATGATCGTGACCTTGTAGACGGGATCGTGTTCCGGCACCAGGTAGCCGACAATGGCGTGACCGGCCTCATGGTAGGCCGTGTTGAGCTTCTCTTTCTCGCTCATGACCATGGAGCGCCGCTCGGCGCCCATCATGATCTTGTCCTTGGCCTTCTCGAACTCGTCCATGCTGACCACGCGCTTGTTGGCGCGCGCCGCGAACAACGCCGCCTCGTTGACGAGGTTGGCGAGATCCGCGCCCGAGAAGCCGGGCGTGCCGCGTGCAATCACGTTCGGACGCACGTCTTCACCGAGCGGCACCTTGCGCATATGCACCTTGAGAATGAGTTCACGACCGCGTACGTCGGGCAGCGGGACGACAACCTGGCGATCGAAGCGGCCAGGCCTCAGGAGGGCCGGGTCGAGAACGTCGGGACGGTTCGTCGCGGCGATGACAATAATGCCCTCTGAGCCTTCGAAGCCGTCCATCTCCACCAGCATCTGGTTGAGGGTCTGCTCGCGCTCGTCATGACCGCCGCCAAGTCCGGCGCCACGATGGCGACCGACAGCATCGAGCTCATCGATGAAGATGATACAAGGGGCTTGCTTCTTGGCCTGATCGAACATATCGCGAACGCGCGAGGCGCCGACACCGACGAACATCTCGACAAAGTCGGAACCGGATATGGTGAAAAACGGGACCTTCGCCTCACCGGCAATTGCTTTGGCCAGCAGCGTCTTACCGGTGCCCGGAGGCCCGACCATGAGAACGCCCTTCGGGATCTTGCCGCCGAGGCGCTGGAATTTGCTCGGGTCCTTGAGGAATTCGACGATCTCGGCGACTTCGGCCTTGGCCTCGTCGACACCGGCAACATCGGCAAACGTAATGCCGACCTGGTCCTCACCCAGCAGCCGCGCCTTACTCTTGCCGAATGACATGGCGCCACGGCCACCGCCGCCACCTTGCATCTGGCGCATGAAGTAGATCCACACACCGATTAACAACAGGATCGGGAACGAACTGATCAGCAGTTGCGTGAAGAAACTCTGCCTGGGTTTCTCGATCCCCCAGATCACGACGCCCGCCTCCTTGAGCTCGCCAACGAGGATCGAGTAATCGCTCTCGGGCACGCGCGTGAAACTCGTCAGCGTCTCACGCGTCCCGCCGTACCGAATGATGTCGTTTTCCTTGTCGATATCGACGACCCGGACCTGTCCCGAGTCCACGGCATCCATGAATGCCGAGTACGGCTGCTCCTGCGGATTTGTCGGATTAACGCCCGACAGGCCCTGCACCACCGACAGGAGGACGACGATGATGACGATAAAGACCAGTACGTTTTTAGTTAGATCATTCACTTGTCAGACGCTACTACAAAGAGAAGTTTCTCGCTACCAAGTAGACCTCACGGCTACCCGGGCGCGAGGCCCTGGGTTTGATGACCCGCACACGCTCGAAAGAGTTCCTTGCATCGCGGACGAATGCGTCGCAACCCTCGCCCTGGAACACCTTGCAAACCAAACTGCCGCGCGGGTTGAGCACCCGGCGAGCCAGATCCAGCGCCAGTTCCGCCAGGTACATCGAGCGCGGCTGGTCGACAACCTTCGTCCCGGTGATATTGGGGGCCATATCGCTCATTACAAGGTCGGCACCGTTCTCACCGACCGCGGCCAGCAACGCCTCGAAGACGTCGGTTTCGCGAAAATCTCCCTGGATAAATTCGACCTCGGGCAAGGCATCCATCGGTAACAGGTCCACGGCAACGACGCGCGCCCTGCCGTCGAGCTTCGCCGTCACGTACTGGCTCCAACCGCCGGGCGCGGAACCGAGGTCGACACAGACCATGTCGCGCTTGAGAAGACGCTCCTTCTGGTCGATCTGTTCGAGCTTGAATACGGCGCGGGAACGCCAGCCCTCCTTGCGGGCTCGCTGCACGTAAGGGTCGCGCTCCTGGCGGTCGCGCCAGCTGCGGCTCGAACTGCGGGGATTACTCATCGCGACGCTCTCATCCTGTTAAACTCCGCGCCCATGAATCTCAGCGAACACCAGAAGAAATACCTGCGTGGCCTCGGTCACCAGCTCAAACCCCTGATTATGGTCGGCGACGCCGGCCTCAGCGAGTCATTACTGGCTGAATTCGAAACGACGCTCAATCACCATGAGCTCATCAAGGTGCGGGTGCGCGTCGGTGACCGCGAGGCTCGTGACGCCCTTATCGGGAAACTCTGTAAGGACAGCTCGGCCGCGCTCATTCAGCGCATCGGCAATGTTGCACTGCTGTATCGTCCCAACCTGAAAAAGAAACCCGAAAAGCGCATCAGGATCCCGTCGAAATAACGCTCCTCGCGTTACTGGTAGCGCACCTCGAGAATGTCGTAGGTCTTCATTCCATCCGGCGCCTGGAACTCGATGGCGTCGCCCTCATCCTTACCGATCAATGCACGTGCGATCGGTGACGTGTACGAGATCATCCCGTGCTTGATGTCCGCTTCATCCTCGCCGACGATCTTGTAGGTGATCTCCTTGTCGGCTCCCTCGTCGAGGATCACGACGGTCGAACCGAAAACAACCTTGCCACGCGCATCGACGGCCGACACGTCGATCACCTGCTTGTGTGAGAGCTTGCCCTCGATGTCCTTGATACGCGCCTCGATAAAGCCCTGCTGTTCCTTGGCCGCGTGATACTCGGCGTTTTCCCTGAGGTCGCCGTGCGCGCGCGCCTCGGCAATTGCCTTGACGACGTTCGGCCGGTCGACGCTCTTCAGCTTCCTGAGTTCTTCTTCCAGCAGCTCGTGGCCGCGCACGGTCATCGGCACCTTGCTCATGCCACTACCTCGTTATGCAGATCCTGCAGGCGGTTGACGTCGTGCTTGTCGAGATTCTCGATCGCGCGGCAGGTCGCAATGGCCGCACCTAGCGTCGTGTAATACGTGACGCCGTTGCGCACGGCTTCTGCACGAATAGACTCCGACTCGTGAATCGCCTGCTTGCCCTCGGTGGTGTTGACGATCAGGTCAATCTCACCGTTCTTGATCATGTCCACGATGTGCGGACGACCTTCACGAACCTTGTTCGCGCGACTGCATGTTACACCAGCCCCGGCCAGCGCCTTCGCCGTGCCATGCGTCGCGACGAGGTCGAACCCCATGCCAATCAGGATTCGCCCGAGTTCGATTGCGCCCTCTTTGTCGCGCTCGCGCACGCTGATCAGGGCCGCGCCATGGCGTGGCAGCGTTACGCCCGATGCCAGCTGGGCCTTGGCATAAGCCTCGCCGAACGAGCGGCCGACGCCCATTACTTCACCCGTCGATTTCATCTCAGGGCCGAGAATCGGGTCAGCGCCGGGGAACTTGATGAACGGGAAGACGGCTTCTTTCACCGAGTAATATTCGGGCACGCGCTGGTTCACGTAGCCCTGCCTGGCCAGTGTCTCGCCGACCATCACCTTGGCCGCGATCTTGGCCAACGGAATACCGGTTGCCTTGGACACGAAAGGTGCCGTGCGCGAGGCGCGTGGGTTGACTTCGAGCAGGTAAACCACGTCACCCTGGATCGCGAACTGCGTATTCATCAGGCCGACGACCTTGAGGGCCCGGGCCAGCTTGACAACCTGCTCCTCGAGTACGGCCTGAACCTCCGCGTCGAGGCTGAATGGCGGCAGCGAGCAACCCGAGTCGCCCGAGTGCACGCCGGCCTGCTCGATGTGCTCCATCACACCGCCAATCAGAACGCGTTCACCGTCGCTGATGCAGTCGACATCGACCTCCGTCGCAAGATCCAGGAAACGGTCCAGCAGCACCGGGCTGTCGTTCGACACGTTGATCGCGGCATCCATGTAAGCCGCCAGGTCTTCATCGCTATGCACTATTTCCATGGCGCGACCGCCGAGGACGTAGGACGGACGCACCACCAGCGGGTAGCCGACCTCAACCGCCAGCCTCAATGCGTCTTCCTTGCTCGAGGCCGTCCTATTGGGTGGCTGTTTGAGCTGCAGGTCCTCGACCAGTTGCTGGAAGCGCTCCCGATCCTCGGCGAGATCGATCGAGTCTGGCGATGTACCGATGATCGGCGCCCCGGCCTCTTCGAGGTCCCGCGCGAGTTTGAGCGGCGTCTGGCCACCGTACTGTACGATGACGCCCTTCGGCTTCTCCTTGTCGATGATCTCCATGACGTCTTCGAAAGTCAGCGACTCGAAGTACAG
>JBFFOM010000046.1:0-23518 GCA_041574455.1 Woeseiaceae bacterium
CCTCGACCCGGATCTGCCGGAGATCAAGGCGTCGCAGGCCTATTACGAACTGCGCTTCTATCGCTGGGAAGAGTCGGAGGCGATCTTCCGCGAGGCGCTCGAGGTCTATCCGGACAACGTGAACGTCCTGCACTGGCTGTCCCATGCGCTGGCCTGGCGGGGGTATTTCGACGAGGCCATACGCCACGCCCGGCACGCGCTGACCGTCGAGCCGGACTCGCGCATGATGCAAACCAATCTCGCTTACATCCTGACGGACGCCGGCCAGTTCGATGAGGCGCTCGACGTCTCCCGCCGGATTCGTACGGACCATCCCGAATTCTTCGTGCAGAGCCGCAATATGTTCCTGCATGAACTGCGCGCCGGTCGCGCGAGCGACGCCGCAAAAACCTATGTGGAATTCGTGAGCCGGGCGGGCGGCGATCCCGACGCAGCCCGCAAGATCGGTGCCATGTTCATTGCCTTCCAGGACGAGGGGGTCGTGGGTAGCCTGACGCAGGACCTGATCGACCGCGCCCGGCTGGGCTCCGAGGACCTCGCGCAGGTGCTGGCCTTCATCGGCGATGCCGAAGGCACGATCGCGGCATTGCAGGAGGCGCTGCCCGAACACTCCGGCTCGCGCAGCGTCTTCAGCATGGGTATCAACCCGGCGTATGACTTCATTCGCGATGATCCGAGGTTCCAGGAATTGTTGCGCGAAGCGCGGCTCGCGGAATGACCGTCCGTGCTTCCTGTCTGCTGCTTGCCGGCCTGCTGTTATCCGCCTGCGGGAACGAAACCGATCGAAAACTGATCGAGGAATTTCGTGTCGACAAAGCCGCGGGCGAAGACCTCGAGGTGATCATCTCCGAAGCGCGTATCCCGCCGAACACGACCATTCCGCCGCACTACCACCCGGGCGAGGAGATCGTGCTGTTGCTCGAGGGCTCGGCGCTGCACAGCGAGCAGGGCAAGCCGGATCGCCACCTGGTGGCCGGCAAGCGCGTGGTGATACCGACCGGCGTGGTGCACTCGCCGACGATCGGGCCCGAGGGGGCGCATATTGTCGTAATCTACCTGGTGCCGAAGGGCGAAGAGGTCACGATCCAGGTGCCCGCCGTCGACTAGATGGATTTGCGCAGCGAAACAGCGAGAAAGCGATTTCGGTGGCCGATCTCTGCGAGCGCCCCCATCGATGCGAGCCGCGAACAGGTGTGGTCGACGATCAGCGCGGCCGGCAGCCTTGCCGACTGCCATCCGTTCTGCAGCGACAACCCGGTCTCACGATGGCCGGGCAGCGGCTCTGTTGACGAAGTGCGCTATCTCAATGGCGTTGCCTACGAACGGCACTTCCGCGGATGGCACGATGGAGCCGGTTTCGATATCGAGCTGTTCCACAAGGGTAATGAACTGGCGTGGGCCATCTGGCGGATAAGGGAGCTCGGCGACGGTCGCTCGATGCTGACGATCTCGGTCTACCCGGTCCGCTTGCTGCGCTTTCCAGCGTTTGTGCGTTGGCTGCCGCACCTGTTCGTCGTTCGGCCCAGGCTGCGCTTCTATCTTGATAGCGTCGTGAACGGCTACAAATGGTTCATCGAGAAGGGTGAAGCGGTGCCGCGGAACCTGTTTGGCGCGCACCCCTGGTTTTCCACCTGACTGTCGGCATCAAGCTGTTGCGCCCGCTCGGCGGGCTCCTACAGGCCGGCGAGCGCTTCCCGCAATTCCTGCACGTCGCCGATGATTCCCTCGAGGTTGTTTCGGTGCACCACTTGCATCAGCTCGATCTTGGTCATGATGCGCAGCAGCCGGGTGTTGCCGTTAAGGTCCGCATCGCTACTCAGAATCCTGGCATTGGACATGTAGTTCGGGTCCAGGTCGATCTCGCCGATGAGGTCCATGACCACCGGGGCGGCCGCGTCAGTCAGCATATCTGACTGGCCGCGGCGGATTTCGCTGCCCTCGTGAAAGAGCGTCAGGCGTCGCCGCAAATCGCTGTCTGAGAGAGAGGCCAGGCGGCCGGTCGTTTGGAGCTCCACCAGGGAGCTGACGGCAAAGCGGAAATTCGGCACCGAAAACAGCGCGATGAAGTCTTCCTCGAATGCTGCTCTCGTATCGTCGTTGATCGTCTCGCCGCGAACCGCCCCGATTGCGCGCTGCGAGCGCTCGACGAGATCATTCGCGGAATCGAGGCTACCCTGTAACAGCCCCAGGGTGTCGTCCAGTTCGACGGCAATCCGTTGCACGTAGTAATCTGCTTCGGCACGTTGCTGCCGGGCCGTGTCCCACGCGTCGACCTGCAGTCCCAGGTAGATGCCGACAACGACGATGACAAGCTCGAGCAGCACCGTGGACCAGTCCCGGGTGCGCAGCGCCTTGCCAATTCGTTGCAGGATCATTCAATCAAGATGCAACGCCTTCATCTTCCTTGCAAGCGTATTTCTGCCCCACCCGAGCAGCTTGGCGGCTTCCTGTCGATGGCCGTTGGTGCGCGCGAGCGCCAGCTCGATCAGGGTCTTCTCGAATTCGGGTAGTGCCGCATCGAGCAACGGCGTCTTCTTGCTCTGCAGCTGCCGTTCGGCCCAGCTTGCAAGCATGCGCGTCCACTCCTTGCCGCCGCGGTCCTGTGCGTCGCTGCCGCCCAGGTCGCCGGGGATGTCCTGGGCCGTGATCACCCCGCCAGGCGCGGTTACGGTCAGACGGCGCGCCGTATTGACCAGCTGGCGCACATTACCCGGCCAGTCGAAAGCCTGCAGCGATTCGAGAGCATCCGCGTCGACCTTCTTTGCTGGAGAACCGAGCTCTTCGGCGGCGTCGGCCAGGTAGTGCTGCAGCAACGCGGGGATGTCCTCGCGGCGTTGCCGCAAGGGTGGCGTGTTGATGCGGATCACGTTGAGGCGGTGGTAGAGGTCCTCGCGAAAGCGGGATTCCTTTACGGCCCGCGCGAGATCCTGGTTGGTTGCCGCGATGACACGCACGTCGACCTTGATCGGCACCTGTCCGCCGACGCGATAGAACTCGCTCTCGGCGAGAACGCGCAGCAAACGCGTCTGCAGCGCGGGCGACATGTCGCCAATTTCATCGAGGAACAGCGTGCCGCCGTCTGCCTGTTCGAAGCGCCCGATGCGCCGTGAGTCGGCACCGGTAAACGCGCCTTTCTCGTGGCCGAACAGCTCCGACTCGAGCAGCTCCGACGCAATGGCCGAGGTATTCAGCGCAACGAATGGCCTGTCTGCGCGCGGACTGTGGTCGTGCAGCGCCCGCGCGACCAGTTCCTTGCCGGTACCGGACTCGCCCGTGATCAGTACGGTCATGCTCGAGCCGGATAGCCGTCCGATCGAACGGAAGACTTCCTGCATGGCGGGCGCCTGACCAATCATCGAGGCCATGCTGCTAACCGGGGTCTCTGCCGCCCCTGGCCCGCCGTTCAGGCGCGCAGCCTTGCGCACGAGCTCGACGGCCTCGTCGATATCGAACGGCTTGGGCAGGTACTCGAAGGCGCCGCCCTTGTACGCCGCGACTGCGTTCTCGAGGTCCGAATGGGCCGTGATTACGATGATCGGCAGGTCCGGACAGGTGCTCTGCAGGCGTTCGAGCAGCGCGAAGCCGCTCATGCCCGGCATGCGCACGTCGGTGATCAGCACGTCTGGCGGCCCGCCGCTGAGCGCTTCCAGCAAATGCTCGGCGCGCTCGAAGCTACGCGTTTCCATATCGGCCTGCTTGAGTGCCTTCTCGAGCACCCAGCGTACCGACTGGTCGTCATCTACAACCCAGACTTCGAGTGGCCGGCTAGTCATCGGTGGCACCCTGCTCCAGCGGGATCCTGACGAAGAAGACGGTGCGTCCCGGCCTGCTGTCGAATTCGATGAGGCCCCCGTGTCGGCTGATCAGTTCCTGGGCCGCAGGCAGGCCGAGGCCGGTCCCGTCGGGTTTGCTGGTCACGAGCGGGTAAAACACCGAATCCTGCAGGTCGGGCGGTATGCCCGGCCCGTCGTCTTCAACCTCGATCGTCGCAATGACGCGGTGGCGGGTGTTGCCAATCGTGAAATTGGTGATCGCGCGGCTGCGCAACGTGATCGTGCCCTGGCCATCGAGCGCCGCGGCGGCGTTACGAACCAGGTTAATGAAGGCCTGCACCATCTGGTCGCGATCGAGATCGATCTCGGGCAGCCCGGGGTCGTAGTCTCTCCTGATGTTGAGCTGGCGGTGGTCTTCAGCCTCGATGATGCGCACGACGTATTCGAGGAGTTCATGCACATTGACCGGCTGCTTGTTGGGCGGGCCGCCCGGCCCGAGCAGGGTGTCGACGAGACCGGCGAGCCGGTCCGTTTCGCTGATGACGACATCGGTGTACTCACGCAATTCGGCGTCGCCGAGCTGGCGTTCGAGCAGCTGCGCCGCGCCGCGAATGCCGCCCAGAGGATTCTTGATCTCGTGCGCGAGCTGGCGAATCATCTGCCGGCCAGCACCGTGTTGTATGAGCAGCGCATTCTCACGGCTGATCTGTGAGCGGCGCGTCACATCGGTCATCTCGACGAGCAGCGTTGCGCCGCGCATGTCGATCGGTGAAACGCGGCAGTCGACGACGCGTTCGTTCGGATGGACCTCAGTGGGCGCGAGCCGCATTTCGTTGGCGTAGTGGTCGCCGGTTGCAGCTACGCGCGCGAGAATTTCCCGCATTTCCGGTTCGTCGTCGACGAGTTGTAGCAGGGACTGGCCCTGCGCCCGGCTGCGGCTGATCCCGAGGACGTTTTCCGCGGCGGGGTTTACGTCGACGATCAACAGGTGCTCGTCAAGCAGGATGATGCCCGAGCTTAATGAATCGAGAATGCTGCGCGCGTTGTCGCGAAGGGTCCCGTCACCGGACCCGCCCCTTTTCAGCGAACGGCCGTCTGCTGTACGTAGAAACGATTGGTCTGGCTGCGAATCAGCATCCGGCCGGTCTCGTCCAGCACCTCGGCCTGCAGATTGTGCACGCCGCGCCAGACCTCCTGCAGCTGGAAACTCGTGCCCGTCACGATCCGCGGGCTGCCGTCGAAGTACACGCGAACCTGGTGCCCCGGTCTGAGGGGCGGGTTCAGCGCCAGCGACACATTGAGCACGCCTTCTATGTTCCATAGCGTTTCTTCGGCCGTTGGCGAACTGACCTCGAGGCTGTTGTAACCGAAGGGCGCCTCCGGACCTGCTGCGTCGTCGGCGTCGTCGCCCTGCGCGTCGGCGCGCCGCGGGGCGAGCGCCTGGCCGGTATTCGGGTCCGCCAGCTCGATGCGCCTGGCGCCCGGTATCGGCCGGTCGGAGTAGTGGACCACGCCGTCCTCGTCCGTCCACACGTAGGCCTCGTCAGCCGTCGCATGCGGCATAACAAGAAGGCCCAGCAGGACAAGAATCGTTCGTGTTTCCATGCACTTAGCATAGCAGCCACCGTGGCTCCGGGGTAGTGACCGGGCGGCGCAAAATGCCGCCCGGTTCACAGTTTTGGCCTTTAGAGGCTGTAATACATGTCGAATTCGACCGGATGCGTCGTCATACGCAGGCGCGAGACGTTCTCCATCTTGAGATCGATGTACGCGTCGATCAGGTCGTCGCTGAAGACATCACCCGCTTTGAGGAACTCGCGATCCTGGTCGAGCGCATTGAGCGCCTCCTCGAGCGAGAACGCGACCAGCTCGAGGTTTTTCTCTTCCTCGGGCGGCAGGTCATACAGGTCCTTGTCCGCGGCATCGCCCGGGTGGATCTTGTTCTGGATGCCGTCGAGCCCGGCCAGCATCATCGCCGCGAAGCACAGGTACGGGTTGGCCATCGAATCGCCGAAGCGCACCTCGATGCGGCGGCCCTTGGGGTTCGCGATGTACGGGATGCGGATCGAGGCCGAGCGGTTGCGGGCTGAGTAGGCCAGGATCGTCGGTGCCTCGAAGCCGGGCACGAGACGCTTGTAACTGTTCGTCGACGGGTTGGCGAACGCGTTCAGCGCCTTGGCATGCTTGATGATGCCGCCGATGTAGAAAAGCGCCGTCTCGCTGAGGCCGCCATAGCCGTCACCCGAAAACAGGTTGTCGCCATCCTTGAACAGCGACTGGTGAACGTGCATGCCGTTGCCGTTGTCGTTGACGAGCGGCTTCGGCATAAACGTCGCCGTCTTGCCGTAGGCATGGGCGACGTTGTGGACCACGTACTTCAGGACCTGGACCTCGTCGGCCTTGGCGACCAGCGTATTGAACTTCACGCCGATTTCGCATTGACCGGCAGTTGCGACCTCGTGGTGATGTACCTCGGTCGTGAGGCCCATCTCTTCGAGAGCAAGGCACATCGAGCTGCGAATGTCATGCAGCGAGTCAACCGGCGGAACCGGGAAGTAGCCGCCCTTGACGGTCGGCCGATGGCCGGAATTGCCGTCTTCGAGGCTGCGGTCCGTGTTCCACGCCCCCTCGTCTGAATCGATCTTGTAGAACGCCCCCTGCATGTTGTCGTCCCAGGAAACACTGTCGAACACGAAGAACTCGTTCTCAGGGCCGAAGTACGCCGCATCAGCAACACCTGTCGATTCGAGGTAGGCCTCGGCGCGCTGCGCCAGCGAACGCGGGCAGCGATCGTAGCCCTGCATCGTGGACGGCTCGACGACGTCGCAGCGGATGTTAAGCGTCGGCTCGTCCGTGAAGACGTCCAGCACCGCCGTTGCGGGGTCCGGCATCAGGATCATGTCCGACTCGTTGATGCCCTTCCAGCCCGAAATCGACGAACCGTCAAACATCTTGCCGTCCTCGAAGACGTCATCGTCGATCGTGTGCGCGGGCACGGTTACATGTTGTTCTTTGCCTTTCGTATCCGTGAACCGGAAATCGACAAATTTGACCTCGGCCTCCTTAAGGGTGGCCATTACGTCTGCGGCTGACATGGGTTTCCTCCAGTTGCGTGCATGAAAAAAGCGATCACCTCAGCGGCGACCCGTAAGCCCCTTCTGCTGCATGAAGTGTGCCAAAATGGGGCATGCGTTAAGTAACTGTTTTTTATGGTTTTCTTGTTTGGGCACGGTCGCGGCGTGCACCAGTATAGTGCATTTTGGCTTTGCGGCGCACTATTTTGGTGCGACATTGACCGTCCTGGAACAGCGTCTCCACATCCATGGCGGAGCCGGCACCGTGGTCGGAATGCTCGCCGGAAAGGGAACCGGCGCAGCGTGTGCACAGACGCTGTTCCAGGGCGGCGGATTTCGTGGAAGAGGGCCGTAAAAAGCCAAGAAACTCGCTATACTTCGCGCCTTTAGACCACCCTCGATAAACTCAATGACCGACCAATCCCCGGCCGAAGCGCTGAGCTTCCAGGACCTGATCCTCAGGCTGCAGCAGTACTGGGCCGAGCGCGGCTGCGTCGTCATGCAGCCCTACGACATGGAAATGGGGGCTGGCACGTTTCACCCGGCGACCTTTCTGCGCGCGGTCGGCCCGGAGCCGTGGTCGGCCGCGTACGTGCAGCCGAGCCGCCGCCCGACGGACGGCCGTTATGGCGACAACCCGTTCCGCCTGCAGCACTACTACCAGTACCAGGTCGTCCTGAAACCATCGCCCGACGACATCCAGGAGATGTATCTCGGCTCGCTCGAAGCGATCGGCATCGACCCGACGATCCATGACATCCGCTTCGTCGAGGACAACTGGGAGTCGCCAACGCTTGGCGCCTGGGGTCTCGGCTGGGAGGTCTGGCTGAACGGCATGGAGGTAACGCAATTCACGTACTTCCAGCAGGTCGGCGGACTCGAGTGCAGGCCCGTCACAGGTGAGATCACGTACGGCATCGAGCGCCTCGCGATGTATCTGCAAAACGTGCACAGCATCTTCGATCTCGTGTGGACCGACGGGCCGCTCGGTCGCATCACCTATGGTGACGTGTATCACCAGAATGAGTACGAGCAGTCCCGGTTCAATTTCGAGGAAGCCGACATCGAGGCCTTGTTCACCGCCTTCGATCACGCCGAGCATGAATGTGAGCGACTGATTGAACTCGGCCTGGCGCTACCGGCCTA
This sequence comes from Woeseiaceae bacterium, assembly GCA_041574455.1. Taxonomy (GTDB): domain Bacteria; phylum Pseudomonadota; class Gammaproteobacteria; order Steroidobacterales; family Woeseiaceae; genus UBA1847. The sequence goes on from JBFFOM010000046.1 coordinate 7,994, forward strand.
TGAACAGATGCTGACGGCCTCGCACACGTTCAACCTCCTCGATGCGCGCCAGGCAATCTCGGTGACCGAACGTCAGCGGTTCATCCTGCGCGTGCGCACGATGTCGCGTTCGATTTGTGAAGCGTACTACGCCAGCCGCGAAGCGCTCGGGTTTCCCATGGTCGATTCGGTCATTGGAGATACGTCGTGAGCAAGGCGCAGGATTTTCTTGTCGAGATCGGCACGGAAGAGTTGCCGCCCAAGGCCCTGCGCTCGTTAATGGACGCATTCGGAGCGAGCCTGGCCGCCGGCCTCGTCAGCGCCCGCCTTGGACATGGTGACGTACACACGTACGCGAGCCCGCGCCGCCTTGCCGTGCTCGTGGAGAAACTGGCCGCCGCGCAGGAAGACCGCGCCGCCGAACAGAAAGGCCCGCCAGTGGGCATCGCGTTCGACGACGACGGCAGGCCCACGCCAGCGGCCGAAGCGTTCGCGAACAAATGCGGGGTTGCCGTTAATGACCTCGAGCGCGTCGCAAGTGAAAAAGGCGAGTGGCTCGTCTTCAATACCTTTGAGAGGGGCCGCAGTGCCGCCGAACTCGTGCCCGAAGCGGTAGAGCGCGCGCTCGCTGCCCTGCCAATACCGCGTCGCATGCGCTGGGGTGCCGGCGATGCCGAGTTCGTGCGGCCCGTGCACTGGATCGTGATGCTGCATGGCAAGGACGTCATCGACGCCTCGATCATGGGTATCGAAGCAGGGCGCGAGTCACGCGGTCACCGCTATCACTCGTCCGGAGCCATCACGATCGACAAGCCGGGCAACTACCTCAACGCGCTCGAGAAGACGGGCTACGTAATCGCCGACTTCGAGCGCCGTCGCGAGATGGTACGCACCGGTGTCGAAGGGGCCGCCGCACAAGTGGGTGGCAACGTCGTCAATGGTGCATCGCTGTATGACGAGGTGGCCGCGCTGGTCGAGTGGCCCGTACCGATTGTCGGTGCGTTCGACGAAGTTTATCTCGAGCTGCCGCGCGAGGTTGTCGTCTCGACACTTGCGGGACACCAGCGCTACTTTCCGGTGGCGGACAGCGGCGGCAAGCTGCTGCCGCATTTTGTCACGGTCGCGAACCTTGAAAGCAAGGACCCCGAACAGGTCATCGAGGGCAACGAACGCGTTATTCGACCACGCCTTGCGGATGCTGCCTTCTTCTGGGAGTCCGACCGCAAACGCACGCTCGCTGCGCGCGAAGAGTCTCTGCGTGACGTCGTGTACCAGGGCGGCCTCGGCAGCTTGTTCGACCGCAGCCAGCGCATCGCGCGCATCGCCGCATGGCTTGCCGATACGCTCGGCGCTGACGTCGCCGTGGTCGAGCGGGCTGCGTCGCTGGCCAAGTGTGACCTGCTGACCGGCATGGTCGGCGAGTTCCCCGACCTGCAGGGCACCATGGGCCGCTACTATGCCCTGTCCGATGGTGAGCCCGCGCCGGTGGCCGACGCCATTGCCGAACACTATCAGCCGCGCTTCGCCGGTGATGAACTGCCCGCCTCCGAGGCGGGCCAGGTCCTGGCCGTCGCCGAGAGGCTTGACACGCTGGCCGGGATCTTCTCCATCGGCAAGAAGCCGAGCGGTAATCGTGACCCCTTCGGCCTGCGGCGCGCCGCGCTCGGTATTGTGCGCATCCTGATCGAGTGCGGGCTCGACATCGACCTCAAGGAACTGATTGCCAGGGCTGTCGACGAACAGCCGCAGGGCAAAACCGATGCCGGGGAACTGGCCGACGACCTGTATGGTTTTATAACGGACCGGCTCCGTCGGTACTTCCTCGATCGCGACAGCAACTTGCGCACCGAGACGTTTGCTGCCGTCATGGCGCGGCGGCCGGCATCGCTGGTCGACTTCGACCGGCGCCTTGCGGCCGTGCAGACGTTTGCGCGGCTCGAACAGGCCGAGAGCCTGGCTGCCGCCAACAAGCGGATTGCCAACATCCTGCGCCAGGCGGGCGACCCCGCGGGCCTCGAGGTCAGGGAGAAGGGCCTCGTTGAGGATGCGGAGAAGGCCCTGCACAACGCGTTGAAGAACGCGCGCGGCAAGGTCGCCCCGCTGCTCGAGGACCGGCAGTATGCCCAGGTGCTCAACGAGCTCGCCGATCTCAGGGACCCGGTCGACCGCTTCTTCGACGACGTCATGGTCATGGTGGACGACGAGGCCGTCCGGGGCAATCGTTTGGCGCTTTTGGGCGAACTTCGGGCGCTTTTCCTCGATGTTGCCGACATTTCACAGCTTGCGATTGGCTAGGATGCGGGTCAGGCCTTGCTAGGCCCGTTGCGCGCCCTGTTTTTCTATGTGGTCGGCTTCGGCTCGATCGTCTTCTTTGCTGTTGCGCTCGTGCTGCTGTTCTGGGCGCCGTACCCGGTGCGCTGGAAGGTCTGCCGCGCCTACTGTCGGCTGGCGTTGTGGGCCGGCGAGTTCTTTTGCGGCATGAAGGTCGTCGTCGAGGGGCAGGAAAACCTGCCCGACGAACCGTCGGTGGTTATGATCAAGCACACCACGACACTCGAGACCTACGGGCATGTACCCATGTTTCCGCGCACGTCGTGGGTCATCAAGCGCGAGATTACCTGGATGCCGATATTCGGGTGGGCGCTCGCGCTCGCGCTCGAGCCGATAGCGATTCACCGCGGCGCCCGCCGAGCGGCGGTGAAACAGGTCATCCGGCAAGGCAAGGAGCGCCTGGCCGAAGGCACGTGGGTGACGATCTTTCCCGAGGGCACGCGCGTACCGCCCGGGGAAACGCGACGCTACGGCGTCTCGGGGGCCGCGCTGGCGCAGCAGGCTGGTGTCCCGATCGTGCCGGTGGCACACAATGCCGGAGACTTCTGGCGGCGCAGGGAGTTTGCGAAGCGGCCCGGAACCGTGCGCTTCGTCATCGGCCCGCCGATCAGCGCCGCAGGGCGCGCGCCCCGCGACACGAATCTCGAGGTGCAGGCATGGATCGAGGGAACGATGCAGGAGATCAGTTCGGCCTACGGCAAGAAGCCGCAGGCCGATTGATTCGGGGCTCCTACCAGATCTTCACCCGCGCTTCCGGTGGCAGGTACAGCGCATCCGTCTCCTCAACCCCGAACGCTTCGTACCACTCCGGTACGTTGCGAACCGGGCCGTTGGTGCGGTACACGGCCGGCGAGTGTGGGTCGGTAGCAATGCGGAGGCGCAGCTCTTCGTCGCGGATGATGCCGCGCCAGACCTGGCCGAAACCGAGGAATACGCGCTGCACGCCCGTAAAACCATCGATGACCGGCGGCTCCTTGCCTTCCAGTGACATCTGGTAGGCCAGCAGGCCGATCGTGATGCCGCCGAGATCGCCGATGTTCTCGCCCTGCGTGAACTCACCATTGACGCTCAGGTCGTCGAAGGGCATGAACGCATCGTACTGCGCGACGAGCGCGCCCGTCCGTTCCTCGAACGCCGCGCGATCTTCATCGGTCCACCAGTTGCGCAACACGCCGTCGCCATCGAAGGTGCTGCCGCTGTCGTCGAAGCCGTGGCCGATTTCGTGGCCGATGACGGCACCGATGGCGCCATAGTTGACGGCGTCGTCCGCCGCCATGTTGAAAAATGGCGGTTGCAGAATCGCGGCCGGGAAGACGATCTGGTTGTTTAGCGCGTTGTAGTAGGCATTGACGGTCTGCGGGTTCATGCCCCACTCGAGCTTGTCGACGGGCTCGTCGTGGCGCTCGCGCTGGCGGCGGAACTCTGCATACGCAGCGCGTTCGACGTTGCCGTAGAGGTCGTCCGCCGCGATATCGAGCGCCGAGTAGTCGCGCCATTTATCCGGGTAACCGACCATCGGGTGGAACTTCGACAGCTTGTCGCGCGCCTCGACCTTGGTCGTGTCCGTCATCCAGTCGAGTTCGTTGATGCTCTTCTCGTAGGCTTTGACGAGGTTGCCGACGAGCTCGAGCATGCGCTCCTTCGCCTCGGGCGGGAAGTGCTGCTTGACGTAGACCTTGCCGACGACTTCGCCGAGTATGCCATCGACGACGCGGGTCGCCCGGCGCCAGTCTTCGCGCTGCTGCTCGACACCGGACAGCGTCCGCTCGTAGAACTCGAAGTTCTGCTGGTCGAGCGCTTTCGTCAGGCGCCCTGCCGTCTGGTTCAGCGCGCTCCAGGTGAGGTAGGTTTTCCAGGTGTCGAGGTCGGTATCCGCGATGATGCCGTCGAGCGCGGTCAGGTAATCCGCCGTCGTGACGCCGATGAACGGCAGCTCGGACATCTCGAGCTCCGCAAGATAGCCTTCCCAGTTGAACCCGGGCATCAGCCCCGTCAGCTCTTCGCGCGGCACGGGTTTGTAGTTTTCTATGATGCGGCGCGCCTGCTCCTTGGTCATCTGCTCGGTGGCGAGGCGCGTCTCGAGAGCCATGATGGTGGCGGCACTGGCTGCGCCGTCCGGCAATCCGGCCAGCTCATACATCTTCGCGATGTGTTCGACGTACTGCTGGCGTATCTGCTCGGACTTCTCGTCGTCCGTCAGGTAGTACTCCCGGTCGGGCAGCCCCAGCCCGCTCTGGACCTGGACAATCGCGTACTGCTGCGGGTTCATCGGGTCGGGAATCTGGAATACGCCGAATGGCGCATCCAGCGAGCGTATCAGCGCAGCGGCAAAGTATGCGGCCAGTTCGTCATGATCCGATATCGCCTTGATGCGCTCGAGCTCCGCCTGCAGCGGCTCGACGCCGCGCGCATCGCGCGTCTCCCAGTCGAGGAACGACTTGTAGAGATCACCGACCTTCTGCTCGTCGCTGCCTTGCGGGAAGTCCCCGCCGGCAGACGTTTCAATAATCGCCTTGACGGCTTCCTGCGATTCGTCGCGGAGCTTGTCGAATACGCCATAGCGCGACTTGTCTGCCGGCATTTCCGTTTCAGCAATCCAGGTGCCGTTCACATAGGCGAAAAAGTCGTCGCCCGGGCGAACGCTCGTGTCCATTGCAGTGATGTCTATTCCGGAGGTCCGTTCTTTGGCTTCGTCTTTGGCAGCCGCGGCATCATTCGCCGCGTCCTGGCCACAGGCGGCCAGCAACAGCGCAGTTGCGCCGATCAACAGTTTCTTCACTTGGCTTCCCCTCAAAATGCGTAGTTCTGCGGTGTGATTGTAAGACACGCGGCAGGCAAAAAAATTCATCCGTCGCGATGGGGTCAGATATCCAGATTCTCGACGGTCAGGGCGTTTTTCTCGATGAACTCGCGGCGCGGCTCGACATGGTCGCCCATCAGGGTCGTGAAGATCTCGTCCGCTTTGACTACATCCTCGATCTTGACCTGCATCAGGCGACGCGTTTCCGGGTTCACGGTCGTGTCCCAGAGCTGGTCCGGATTCATTTCGCCGAGGCCCTTGTAGCGCTGGATGTTCTGGCCACGTCGCGCTTCACCCATGAGCCACTCGACGGCTTCCGCAAAGCTCTCGATCGGTGACTCGCGCTCGCCACGCTTGACGAATGCACCATCGGACAGCAGGTCGTTCAGTTTCGCCGCGAGCTCGACGATATGCCGGTACTCGTTCGTGCTGAAGAACTCACGCGGCAGGTACCGCGTTGCGCCCAGCCCGTGCTGGACCCTCGTAATCGCGACGCGCACGCCCTCGCCGTCCTCGTCGCCCGGATCCAGCTCGGCCGAGTAGCTGCCGACGCTGCCGTTGCCCGCGCGATCACCACTGTGCTTCGGCAGCGTGTCGCTGAGTTTCGCGGTCCACTGTGCCAGGGCATCGAGATCTTCCGCGTCCCCGCCCGTAACCTCGGGGAGGGCGCCGAGCGTGCGCAGGACGATTTCGTCATAGCGGTTCGACAGGCGCGCCACGATGTTCTCGACGGCGATATATTCCTTCGCCAGGGTTTCGAGGCCGACGCCGGACAGGGGTGGCGCCTCCGTATTTACGTACAGCGAGGCATTGTCGAGCGCGGCGTTCAACAGGTACGCATCGAGCTCGGCATCATCCTTGACGTACACCTCCTGCTTGCCTTTCTTGATCTTGTAGAGCGGCGGCTGGGCGATGTAAACGTGGCCGCGCTCAATAAGCTCCGGCATCTGCCGATAGAAAAACGTCAGCAACAGGGTGCGAATGTGCGAGCCATCGACATCGGCGTCGGTCATGATGATGATGCGGTGGTAGCGCAGCTTGTCCGGGTCGAAGTCCTCGCGGCCGATGCCGGTGCCGAGCGCCGTGATCAGGGTGCCCACTTCGGCGGACGACAGCATCTTGTCGAAGCGCGCTTTCTCCACGTTGAGGATTTTTCCCTTGAGCGGCAGGATCGCCTGGGTGCGGCGATCCCGGCCCTGCTTGGCCGAACCGCCGGCTGAGTCGCCCTCGACCAGGAAGAGCTCGCTGAGCGCGGGGTCTTTTTCCTGGCAGTCGGCAAGCTTGCCCGGGAGGCCGGCAACGTCGAGCGCGCCTTTTCGTCGGGTCATCTCGCGGGCCTTGCGGGCGGCTTCACGCGCCCGCGCCGCATCGATGATCTTCGACACGATTGATTTGGCTTCCTGCGGGTTCTCGAGGAGAAACTCCTCCAGGCGCCCGGCCATGGCCTGTTCGACGATGCCTTTGATTTCTGACGAAACCAGCTTGTCCTTGGTCTGTGACGAGAACTTCGGATCCGGGACCTTGACCGACAGGACCGCGGTCAGGCCTTCACGCGCATCGTCGCCGGACGGCATGAACTTGTCCTTGCGGCTCGATAGCTCTTTCTCGATATAGGCATTCAGCGTGCGCGTCAATGCAGAACGAAAGCCGGCAAGGTGCGTACCGCCGTCCCGCTGCGGAATGTTGTTTGTGTAGCAGAACATGTTTTCCTGGTAGCCGTCGTTCCATTGCAGCGCGGCCTCGACACCGACGTCGTCCTTCGTCGCCATGAAATGGAATACCGCCCCGTGAATCGGCGTCTTATTCTTGTTGAGGTGTTCGACGAACGCACGGATGCCGCCCTCGTACTCGAAGACGTCTTTCTTGTCTTCCTCGCGCTCATCGACGAGGTGGATGCGCACGCCGGAATTCAGGAATGACAGCTCACGCAGGCGACGCGCCAGGATGTCGTAATGGAACTCGATGTTCGTGAAGGTGTTCGGGCTCGGCTTGAAACGCAGCGTCGTGCCCGTTCGGTCGGTTTCGCCGACGACGGCCAGTGGCTCCTGGGGTTCGCCGTGCACGTATTCCTGCTGGTGGATCTTGCCTTCACGGTGAATCGTCAGGACGAGGTGCTCGGACAGGGCGTTGACCACGGAAACGCCGACGCCATGCAGGCCGCCGGAAACCTTGTACGAGTTATCGTCGAATTTACCGCCGGCGTGCAGGACCGTCATGATGACCTCAGCGGCGGAGCGCCCCTCCTCCGGGTGCATGTCGACCGGAATGCCGCGCCCGTCGTCACTGACCGTGACCGACTCATCGGCATGAATGGTTACCGTGATCGCATCGCAGTGGCCCGCGAGCGCCTCGTCGATCGAATTGTCGACTACCTCGAAGACCATGTGGTGCAGGCCTGTACCGTCGTCCGTGTCGCCGATGTACATGCCCGGCCGTTTGCGAACGGCCTCGAGGCCCTTTAACACCTTGATATTACTGGAAGTATATTCGGATTCGTCGGTCATGCGGAGGCCCTTGAAAACAACCGACTTAGTGTATCAAATCGAGGCCCTTAAAGGACCCCCAAAGTACTATTTTTTAAGGGGTTTTTGGTGTTTTATTGAGCGCAACGGAAAGAAATGGCTCAGGGTGATGTTTCCGCCGTCAAAACACCATGTTCCACGTGGAACACCGCGGTGCCCGGAGGCAACGCAAGGGCGCCCCTTTCCAGGCTTGTCGCCACAACCTGGCACCCGAGCGAGAGCACGGATTCCAGCAATCGTGCCAGCGACCCATTGTCCAGTTCGGCGGCCGGGTCGTCGAGCAGGAGCAGCAGCGGCCGCTCGAGCGCAGCCTGGGCCGTTTCCGTCGCGGCCAGGATCATGGCGCTTGCCAGGAGCTTCTGCTGCCCCCGCGAAACCAGCTTGCGCGCCTGTCGTTCATCGTAAGACACCCGAAGATCGGCCCGATGCGGGCCGTGCTGCGATGCGCCCTGCTGGAGATCTCGCTCGAGCCACTCGTCGAGCGCTTCCGCCAAGGACCTGTCTTTGGCCCAGCCCTGCTGGTATTCGAAGCCAAGCTCGGTTCCCAGCAAACGGGCGCCCTGCTCCGACAGCGCCTCCAGCGCAACCCCCAGCGCGGCCCGGCGGGATGCGTCCAGCCGTTGGCCAAGCTCGACGAACTCTGCGTCCCAGCTTTTTATCGCGCGCCGTCCGGACCGCGCCTTGAGCGCCGCGTTGCGCTGTTTCAGGGCCCGCCGAAACCTGCGCCACGTATGGAGGTGCTCGTGTTCCACGTGGAACGCGATCCAGTCCAGGAAGCGCCGCCGCTGCTCGGGCCCACCGGCCACGAGGTTATGAACCTCCGGGTCAATGACCTGCAGCGGCAGCGCGGCCGCGAGCGCCGCCGCCCCGCCATCGCTTTCCCCATCTACGCGGACATCGAGCCCGTCCCTGCCGTTTCTTACCCCCAGTTTGTGCTTCACGCCGTTGGCCTCGGTTTCGCCGAATAATACGAAGGCCGACTCGCCGTGCCGGATCAGCTTGTCCGTACTCGCGCCGCGAAAGGATTTACCGCGACCCAGATACGCCAACGCCTCCAGCAAGCTTGTCTTGCCGGAGGCGTTGGCACCGTATACCAGGTTGAATTCCGAATTAAAGACCAGTTCCGCGTCGGTCAGGCACCGGAAGTTTGTCGCCTTGAATCGTCGGATCATTCAAAGGCGCATTGGCATCACGACAAACTTGCAGTCATCGCTGCCAGGCTGCCGTATCAGGCAGCTGGAATTGCTGTCCTGAACCGATAAGGTCACGTCATCGCCATCCACCGCCCCAAGCGCGTCGAGAAGATAATTCACGTTAAAGCCGATCTCGATGTCTTCACCGCTGTACTCGACCTCCAGCTCTTCCTCCGCCTCTTCCTGCTCCGGGTTATGCGCCTGGAGAACGACGCCGCTGTCCCGAATCACCAGCCGGATACCACGGTATTTTTCATTCGACAGGATTGCCGTACGCTGCAGCGCGCCTTTAAATGCTCCGCAATCGGCTTTGAGCTCGTTGCTCGATTCCTTCGGTATCACCCGCTCGTACTCCGGGAAGCGCCCGTCGATGAGTTTGGACGTAAAGCGAATGCCGTCCAGCTGAATGCGAATATGGTTCGCGCCAAGCTCAATATTCAAATCGCCGTCGTCACTCATCAGCCGCTGCAATTCCAGGACCCCCTTGCGCGGCACGATGACCTGCTGCTCCTCGACCTTCTCATCAACGTCCGCCTGGCACAGGGCCAGCCGATGTCCGTCTGTAGCCACCGCCCTCAGCTGTCCGCCACCGGTCTCCAGCAATAACCCATTCAGGTAGTAACGAACGTCTTGCTGAGCCATCGAAAAATGCGTCTTCTCGAACAGCCGCCCGAGCACCCCCTGCGATACGACGATCGACTGCCCGGCCTTGATGTCCTCGACCACAGGAAACTCAGCGGCCGGCAGCGTTGCCAGGTTGAACCGGCTTCGCCCGGCTTTGACGGCCAGCTTTTCGCCGCTGGCACTGACGTCGATTTCAGAACCCTCCGGCAAGGCGCGGCAGATATCCAGAAGCTTGCGACCGGATACCGTGATTTCCCCACCGGCGGCTGTCTCAACATCCGCCTGGGCGACAAGCTCCACCTCGAGATCCGTGGCTGTCACAGACAGTTGTCCGTCCCTGGCCACAAGAAGCACATTCGAAAGGATCGGCATCGTCTGCCGACGCTCCACGACACCGATTACGGCCTGGAGAGGTTTCAGCAGTGCTTCCCGAGCTGCACTAAACTTCATAGATTCCACCTGTTAATAAATATTGGAAAATTGTTATTTATAGTTATTATTAGGCGCAGCAACGCCTGTGTATAACTTTATTAACCCCATAAAAATCAATTACTTAAACCTAGTTATCCTGCCGCACATCTCGTCGATCACCGGTCGACCTCCTGTGCATTCCCTGTGGATAATTTGCGGCACGCGAGAAAAGCACAAGTTATCCACACTATCCTGTCAAAGTTCTCAACAAGTTCAAGTAGTCGTCGTCAATGCGCTTATCCGTCTCTCGCAATGCCGCCACTCGCCGGCAGCCATGCAGCACGGTTGTGTGGTCGCGGCCACCAAACGCGTCGCCGATCTCCGGCAGGCTGTGATTGGTCAATTCCTTGGCCAGCGCCATCGCTATTTGCCGTGGCCGCGCGATCGAGCGGCTGCGCTTCTTCGACAACAGATCGCCGACGCGAATCTTAAAATAGTCCGCCACGGTTTTCTGTATGTTTTCGATCGAAACGAGTCGCTCCTGGAGAGCCAGCAGGTCTCGCAGCGCCTCTTTCGCGAACTCGAGGTTGATGGCCCGGCCCGTGAATCGATGGTTTGCGATAACGCGGCGCAATGCCCCCTCGAGCTCGCGCACGTTGGAGCGAATTCGTTTGGCAATAAAGAAGGCAACTTCGTCCGGGAGCTCCACGCCTTCGGCGTCTGCCTTGGAAATAAGAATAGCGACCGACGTTTCCAGCTCGGGTGGCTCGATGGCCACCGTGAGACCCCAGCCAAAGCGTGACTTCAGCCGCTCCTCGAGACCGTTGACTTCCTTCGGATAACGGTCGCACGTCAGAATAATTTGTCGCTGACCTTCGAGCAGCTCATTGAAGGTGTGAAAGAATTCCTCCTGAGAGCGCTCTTTGCCGGCAAAGAACTGGATGTCGTCAATCAGCAACGCGTCGAGTGAGCGGTAGGCCGTCTTGAATTCGGCGATCTTGTTGTGCTGCAGGCCCCTGACCATGTCACTGACAAAGCGCTCCGAGTGCACATAACTCACCCGGGCATCCGGGTTGTTCTTCAGCATCGCGTTGCCGATGGCGTGCATCAGGTGCGTTTTGCCGAGACCGACGCCACCATAAATGAACAGCGGATTGTAGGATTTGCCGGGGTTCTCGCCGACCTGGCTGGCCGCCGCCCGGGCAAGCTGGTTGCTTTTGCCCTCTACAAAGCCCGCAAACGTGAACAGGGGATTGAGGCGGGAAACAACCGGTGCGCGGCTCCGTTCCGCCGGTATGGTTACCCGTCGCTTTGCACCGGCCGCTACCGTCGTGTCACCGCCCTCCCGGGAGCCCACCTCGACGACAACCCGGGTATCGACGTCGGCGTCGACGACGACCTCGAGAATCCGGTCGAGGTAGTTTTGTTGGACCCAGTCGATGACGAAACGGTTCGGCGCCAGCAACCGCAGAACGCCACCATCATCGACGGCCTGTAGAGGCCGGATCCACGTATTGAACTGCTGCTCCGGCAGCTCCGCCTGCAGGACGCGCGTGCACTGGTTCCAAAGCGTCGATTCAGCGGCCAAGGGCTACCCCAATAAAAAAACAGGCAATGTGGTTACATTAGCAAGATGATGGACCGGGCAGTCTATACCGTATCCCGAGGTGCCGCCAGATGGAGTTATCCACAGGCGTAAACGCCCGCAAACCCCTGTGTTTACGCTGTTCTATTGACACTGTCTGGCCATCTGCGTACCCTTGCCGCCCTTCAGAGAACACGGCCCCGGACGGGCCGGTTTTGCAACCGATTTTTGCCCTCTCCGGAGGGTGCGGAAAAGGCCATGAAACGCACATACCAGCCCAGCAAAATCAAGCGCGCCCGCACGCACGGTTTTCGCGCACGCATGGCAACGAAGGCCGGGCGCCTCGTCTTGAAGCGCCGTCGCGCGAAAGGCCGCGCACGCCTGACGCCATAGTACGTACGGCGATCAACCGCTTCGGCAAAGACCAGAGACTGCTTAATGCGGCCGATTTCGGCCGCGTTTTCGCCCAGGCAACACGCAGCCGCGATAAACTGTTCACCGTACTGTGCCGGCGCAACGCGACGGACACCGCCAGGCTTGGCCTGGCGATCTCGAGAAAGCAGTGTCGGCGCGCTGCAGCCCGTAATCGAATAAAGAGATTGATTCGCGAGTCTTTTCGTCAGCACCAGGACCAGCTGTCAGGGCTCGACATCGTCGTGATCAACCAGGCCGGGGCATCGCTCGCGAGCAACCCGCAATTGTTCGACAGCCTCGACCGCCACTGGCAGCGTTGCGCCAGGGTGAAGAGCGAAGGACCGAAAACGAATGGATAACCAACGTCTCCTGATCTGGGGCCTCGTCTTCATCCTCGGGTGGATGACCTGGCAAACCTGGCAACAGGAATACGGGCCGCAACCGGTCCGGCAGCCGGCGGAACAACCCGCCGGCATTGCTGCAGACGTACCGGCTGTTGACGAGGACCTGCCGACGCTCTCGGCCGCCGACGATACCCTGCCGTCTACGCCGGGGGTCACGGAGGAGCCCGAGGCGCCGCCCGCCGCAGCGACAATCGTAGTAAGCACCGACGTCTTCGACCTCACGATCAGCGCAGTCGGCGGGACGTTGCAAGGTGCCACGCTGAAAAACTACCCGGTCGCGAAAGACCGCCCCGACGAACTCGTCAACCTGCTCGAAGCCGGCGGCAAGGGTTTCAGCGTGATCGAGTCCGGCGTGCGCGCCGCCGGTGGCGCCGCTGAGGCGACGCACCTGGTTGCGTTCCGGGCCGCGCAGTCGAGTTACGAACTCGGCACCGCCGAAGAGCTCGTCGTGCCGCTGTTCTTCAGTGACGCAAGTGGCGTCACGGTCGAGAAGCGCTACCGTTTCAAGCGGGGAAGTTACCGCATCGATCTCGAGCAGGTCGTGACGAACGCCTCGGCGGAGACCTGGCAGGGCGCCGAGTATGTTCGCATCAGGCGACACTCGGCCGAGATCAAGCGCTCGATGTTCGATGTCGACTCTTATTCATTTGTGGGCCCGATCATTTATGACGGCGAAGGGTCCGAGAAGCTCGACCGTGACGACCTGCTCGATGATGGCCCGGTCGAGTACAGCTCGACACAGGGCTGGCTCGGGTCGATCGAGCACCACTTCGTTCGCGCCGCCGTTCCGAGCGCCGGCGTAGACTACAAGTACAGCGTTGGTGTGCGAGGAGACGTTGCGACCAGCAGCGCGATTCGGCGCGGGCTCGTGGCGATCGAGCCCGGGACCAGCGAGACCTTTGCGACGACCCTGTTCGTCGGGCCGAAGCTGCAGGGGCAGCTGGGCGCCATCGACAAGAGCCTCAAGCTGACGGTCGACTACGGCTGGCTGACGATTATCTCGGGGCCGCTGTTCTGGCTGCTGAGCCTGGTGCATGGCTACATCGCAAACTGGGGTGTTGCGATCATTATCGTGACCTTCCTGATCAAGCTGGCGTTCTACAAGCTGACCGAATCATCAGGCCGCTCGATGGCGAAGATGCGGCAGATTCAGCCACGCATGAAAGCATTGCAGGATCGCTACAAGGACGATCGCCAGGCGCTCAGCCAGGCGATGATGGAACTGTACAAGCGCGAGAAGGTGAACCCGGCCGCGGGCTGCCTGCCGATCCTGATCCAGATGCCATTCTTCCTCGCGTTCTACTGGGTGCTGCTGGAAAGCGTGGAGATGCGCCAGGCGCCGTTTGCGCTCTGGATCACCGATCTGTCGACACGCGACCCGTACTTCATTCTGCCGCTGATCATGGGTGCAGCGATGCTGTTCCAGCAAAAACTGAACCCGGCGCCGACCGACCCGGTGCAGGCGAAGGTCATGCAGATCATGCCGATCATGTTCACGGTGTTCTTCGCGTTCTTCCCGTCCGGCCTCGTGCTGTACTGGGTAACGAACACGCTGTTGTCGATTGCCCAGCAGTGGAAGATCAATCGCGTCGTCGAGGCCGAAGCGAAAACGCAGAAGGGCGGCAAGGCGCAGGGCTGATGTGAACGCCGACACGATCGTCGCCGCGGCAAGCCCGCCCGGCAAGGGCGGCATCGGCATCGTTCGTATCTCGGGCCCCGACGTCGAGCGCATCGCCCGGGCGATGCTCGGGAGCCTGCCCGAGCCGAGGACCGCCACCTATCGAACCTTCCGCGATCGGCCCGGCAAGCGGGTCGACGCCGGCCTTGCGCTTTACTTTCCGGCGCCCGCATCGTTTACCGGTGAATCCGTCCTCGAGCTCCACGGCCATGGAGGCCCGGTCGTCATTTCGATGGTTGTCGACGCCGCCGTCGAGCTGGGCGCACGCCAGGCCGAGCCGGGCGAGTTTTCGAAGCGGGCGTTCCTGAACGGCAAGCTTGACCTCGCCCAGGCCGAGGCAATTGCGGACCTGATCGAAAGCGGTACGGCGCAGGCCGCGCGCGCCGCGCTACGCTCGCTGAACGGCGCGTTTTCCAAAGCCGTCAATGCGCTTGCGGAGCAGCTTGTACGTCTGCGCATGCACGTGGAGGCGGCGATCGATTTTCCGGAAGAAGAGATCGACTTTCTCTCGGACGAAGCGCTGTTGCGAAGGCTTGCGGACTGCGGCGCCGCGTTCGACAAGCTGCTTAATGATGCTCAACAGGGCAGGGTGCTCCGCGACGGCTTCCAGGTTGTCATTGTCGGCAAACCGAACGCCGGCAAATCGAGCTTGCTGAATCTCCTCAGTGGCCAGGAAGCCGCGATTGTCACCGAAATAGCCGGCACGACCCGCGACGTGCTCCGAGAACAGATCGACATTGACGGGCTTGCTGTCGAGCTCGTCGATACGGCCGGGCTGCGCGACAACCCGGATCGCGTCGAGGCGGAAGGCATTCGCCGCGCCCGGGAAGCGCTGGATGCCGCGGACGCGGTTCTCTGGATCCAGGACGCAAGCGACGCCGGGCAGGCCGTGCGCGAAGACCTGCCGGACAGCGTCCCCGTCACCGTCGTCCATAACAAGGTAGATCTCGTGGACGAGCCGGCAGGACTGCGGCATGGCGAGGTCTGGCTGTCGGCCCGAACGGGCGACGGAATCGACGCATTGCGTCAGCGTATCCGTGAGCTGGCCGGCTATGAAGGAGGCGGGACCTTCACGGCGCGCCGGCGGCACGTCGGGGCCCTGCGCAAGGCGTTCGGGCATTTCGAGGCCGGTCGCCGCGCCCTCGAAGAAGCGCGGGCCGGGGAGCTGCTCGCGGAGGAGTTGCGCCTCAGCCAGCAGGCGCTCGGCACCATCACCGGCGCAGTATCCGCCGATGACCTTCTCGGGCGAATCTTCTCCGAATTCTGCATCGGCAAGTAGCTGCAGCCAGCGTAATCAGAAAACCATCAGCCCGGGGTCAGGCGCCACCGGGGTCGGCTACCTACAGTGGAAAATCCGCATTGACGGCAAACCGGCATTGCGCGATTTTCAATTTCTGCTGCACAGCAGTTGGTGACAAGGAGAACCAATCATGAAGAAATTACTAGGGACAGCACTGGTGTTATTCGCGGTTCCCGCGTTCGCGGCGGACCTTAACTACAACTACCTGCAGGCCGGGTACCAGCGGTTCGACTTTGATGGGGCCAGCGAGGAGTTTGATGGCTACGGCATCGGCGGGTCCTTCG
>JBFFOM010000047.1:0-23461 GCA_041574455.1 Woeseiaceae bacterium
GATCTCGTTCTCGAATATCTCTCGATCTACACTCTGCCGCTCCTCAATCTTCTGCAAAACTGCCCCCTGTATTCCCATGTGCAACGCTTATCCTGAGTAGTTTACACACCTCCAACCACTACGTGCTCCTCTACGAGTTGCCTAGGTAGAACCACGAATAGGCCCATCCGGGAGGCACTGCGATCATATTCATGGCGCACAGGAGTGCGCGCCGCGATCAGGAGGATATGTTCATGCACAGGTTCTCAACGCTCGTCGTCGCTGCGTTCCTGTCCCTGTGCGTGACCGTCGCCTGGTCTGGCGACGTCAAAAAAGGCTGGGCTGCCTATAACGCGCTCGACTACGCAGCCGCGAAAGCCGAATGGCAGGAACTGGCGGATGCCGGCGATGCCGAGGCGGCCTATGGCATCGGCATGCTGTACGGCAACGGCTTCGGCGTCGATATGGATGACGCGCTGGCGCTGAAGTACTACGGGATTGCGGCCGAAAAAGGCCATAAAGAAGCGCAGTTCAACCTGGCCGTGATGCACCAGAATGGCTGGGGCATGTCGCCCAACGAGAAACTTGCGAACGAGTGGTATCTGAAAGCAGCCGACCAGGGCCAGACGCAGGCCCAAATGGCGCTGGGCCGCTATTATGCGATGGACTTCTCCAGCTCATATGACCCGGTGAAGGCTTACAAGTGGTTTAGCCTGGCGAAACGGCTCGGTGACATTGATGCTTCCACCAAACAGGATTTCATTATGAGCCGCATGACTGCCGAACAAATCGCCGAGGGTGATGCCCTGGTCGAGGCATGGGCAAGCACGAACAAGGAAATAGTCGCTAACGCCCCCGAATTCTAGATCTTCTCTGCTCTCTCTCCGAGGGTGCCGGGCCCGGCCAGCGATGGTCGGGCCCGATTTGATTCTGCTAACGATTGGTGCAACTCGTACCGGCCGACGTGCCTTCCCAGTCGAGATCAGCGACGCCAAGCCAGCTGCCGCCCGAGTCGGCGATGAGATGCACGCGACCAAAAGAGGCGTGTTCTTCGACCGGCAACACCTCGAAACCGGCATCTTCGAGTTGGCCGGCGATCTCCGGCGCCCAGCCGCGTTCGGCCGTCATCTCGAGATTGACCTTGTCGCCATAGGTTCTGCGTTCGCCGGACTCCGTGGTGAGTCTCTCCGGGTGGACGCGGGGCAGGGCGACCGCCGAGACCGGGTCGTGGCCCTGGTCGAGGTGGCGCGAGATCGTCTGCACGATGGCCGAGAGGATGTGGATGCCGCCCGCGGCACCGAGTACCAGCACGACGTCACCGTCGAGCGTTACGAATGTCGGTGCAATGGTCGTGCGCGGCCGCGATCCCGGCGCCTGGTCGGCTTCGGACAGATAGCTGCCCATGGTGGTGGCATAGACGAAGCCGAGGTCGGGCGTGATGACGCTCGAGCCGAATAGCGGGCCGACCGTTTGCGTAATGCTCACCGTCGCACCGTCGCAGTCGGCGATCGTGAAATGCGTCGTGTGATGGCTGTCGGCGCCCCAGTTTTCGCCACTCCAGTCCGTTCTCGAAGACGCTACTTGTGGTGTCAGTGGCGCGCTCGCCGTCGACTCCGTGGCCGCCGCCGGCACGGTAATCGTTGCCGCCTGTGCCGCCGCCCAGGCCTTGCTCGTCACCTTTTCGAGGTCGAGTTCCGCGCGGTCGTCGGCCATGCTGTTGATGGCGATCGCGAGCGCCTGGTTGACGACCGCCGCCCATTGCACCTCGCTGAACTCAGCCAGGTCGAAGTTCTCGAGGATATTGAGCGTTTTGACGACGAGGCCACCGCCTGCCGGCGCCGCGAGCGTGTGGATCTGGTGGTTGCGGTAACGCGTCGTGATGTAGCGACCGTCGAGGACCTCGTACGCGGCGAGATCTTCTGTCGTCACGTGGCCGCCATTGGCCGC
Organism: Woeseiaceae bacterium; assembly: GCA_041574455.1. Classification (GTDB taxonomy): domain Bacteria; phylum Pseudomonadota; class Gammaproteobacteria; order Steroidobacterales; family Woeseiaceae; genus UBA1847. The sequence goes on from JBFFOM010000047.1 coordinate 1,927, forward strand.
CATGTCCGCGGCGATCTGCTGCGCGATCTGCCCGTGGTAGAAGTCGTCGGCGCCGTGTGCGGCGAGGCGCTCGATCGTACGGGCAAGCGCGGGTTGGACGATGACGTCACCTGCATCGAATGCCGTGCCGTCGTCCTCGACGAAGACGCTCTGAAACCCCGGATTGTCGCTGAATTGCGCGAAGCCAGTCTGGTGACGCGCGGCCGCACCGGGCAACAGGGTGTAGCCCTCGCGTGCGATACGTGCCGGCTCGGCCAGCAGCTCGGACCAGGGAAGGGAGCCGTGTTCGGCGTGCAGGCGCGCGAGCCCCGCGACGACGCCCGGCGTCGCGATGGTCCCGTAGCCCTGGTTCACACGCTCCTTGGGCGGCTCATAACCCGCGGGCACCTCGGTCATGCCGTTGTAGCCCTGGTACTGACCGTCGGGCGTGCGTACGAGAATCTGGATGCGACCGCCGAGATGGCTCATGGAAGGCTCGACGACAGCTAGTGCGAACCCGGCCGCCACGGCCGCGTCCGCGGCATTGCCGCCGCGCGCCAGCGCGTCGCGTGCCACCTCTGTGGCCACCGGATGGGCCGTTACCGCCACGGCATTCACCGAACGACGTTCCTTGATCTGCAATTCGGATTCGCAGCCCGCCGCGAGTAGAACCGTGAGGGTCAGGGCAATGACGGGTCGGTCCATTACTCGTTATTCCTTATGGTGTAGCGTCTGCCTGGGATTCCGGTGCTGCATCCCTGAACGCCTGCAGCTCATTGCAATTATCGACGATGCGGACGAGGTTCGGGAATTCGCCGAGCGGCACGTTGAAGCGTCGCGCGTTGTACATCTGTGGAACGAGGAACGCGTCCGCCAGTGTCGGGGCCTCGCCGAATACATGAGGCCCATGTTCCGCAAGCACCTCCGCTGCCTTGAATCCCTCGTGAATCCAGTGCGTGTACCAGCCGCCGCTCGGGTCGGCGCCGAACTCAGCCTTGATGTAATTCATGACGCGCAGGTTGTTCAACGGGTGAACGTCACAGGCGATCATGTTGCAGAATGCACGCACCCGGCTGCGCAACGGCTCGTCGGCCGGGAGTAGCCGCACCTCGGGATAGGCTTCCTCGAGGTATTCGAGGATGGCCATCGACTGGCCGATCGCGACATCGCCGTCCTCGAGGAACGGCACCAGACCCTGAGGATTCTTCGCAAGGTAGGCCTCACCACGATGCTCCGATACGCCGGGCGCCAGCGACACCGGAACGATCTCGTGCTCGAGACCCTTGAGGTTCAGCGCGATGCGGACGCGGTACGCGGCAGACGACCGCCAGTAGCTATACAGTTTGATCGGCACTCAGGATTCGTATTTCTGGACGACCTGGTCGATCGTACCGAAAATCGAAGCGCCGTTCTCATCATTCATCTCGATGCGGATGCGATCGCCGAACCGCATGAACGGCGTCGATGGCTTGCCGTCGTTGATGGTCTCGATCGTGCGGATCTCGGCGATGCACGAGTAGCCGACGCCGCCGTCCTCGATCGGCTTGCCGGGACCATCGTCGAGCTTGTTCGAGATCGTGCCCGACCCGATCAGGCTGCCGGTGCAGAGCGGCCGGGACTTCGCGGCATGCGCAATGAGCTGGCCAAAGTGAAAGGTCATGTCGATGCCGGCGTTCGGTTTGCCGAAAGGCGTGTCATTGAGGAACGACAATAGCGGCAAGCTGAGTTTGCCGTCCTGCCACGCATCGCCGAGTTCGTCCGGGGTGACAGCGACCGGCGAAAAAGCGCTCGACGGCTTCGACTGGAAGAACCCGAAGCCCTTGGCGAGTTCACCCGGGATCAGGTTCCTGAGCGACACGTCGTTGACGAGCATGAGCAGCTGGATGTGGCCGAGCGCATCCTCGGCGGAGACGCCCATCGGCACGTCATCCGTCACGACGACGATCTCCGCCTCGAAGTCGATGCCCCAGGCCTCGTCCGCCATCGGGATGTTGTCGCGGGGCCCGAGGAACGAGTCGGAACCGCCCTGGTACATGAGCGGGTCAGTCCAGAAGCTCTCGGGCATCTCGGCGCCGCGCGCCTTGCGCACCAGTTCGACGTGATTGACGTAGGCGGAACCGTCGGCCCACTGGTAGGCGCGCGGCAGGGGTGACGCGCACGCCGCCTGGTCGAATGCCTCGCCTTCACCGGCGTTGACGCGCGCGGCGAGTGCTTCCAGGGCAGGGCGGACCTCGGACCAGTTGTCCAGCGCCGACTGAAGCGTTGGGAAATCGCCCGCATGGCGGGCTCCTACAGGGAGGTAGCGCTGCAAGTCCTGCGATACAACGACGAGGCGGCCATCGCGGCCGTCTTTCAGAGAAGCAAGTTTCACTTATTCGTTTCCGGTGAATGACGGTTTCCCGTGAACTCGAGTTCGTGCAGCCAGGCTGCGTGACGCGGAGCTTTCTTGGTCTCGCTCCATTCTTCGAGCATGGCCGGGGCCACGCGCTTGAGTTCTTCGACCTGCTCTTCGGTACAGGTGTTGGCGACCAGTTCGAGTCGATGCCCGTTCGGGTCGAAGAAGTAGATGGACTGGAAGATACCGTGGTTTGTCGGCCCGATGACGTTCAGGCCCTCGGCCTCGACCCGTTCTTTGGCGGCGAGGAGGGCATCGTAGTCCTCGACCTCGAACGCGATATGCTGCACCCACTCGGGTGTGTTGCGATCGCGGTCCATGTCCGGCCGGGTGGGCAGCTCAAAAAAAGCGAGCACGTTGCCCATGCCGCAGTCGAGGAACACGTGCATGTACGGATCGGGTTCCTTGGTGGACGGCACGCGATCCTCGGCGAACGCGACCGTGAACTCCATGTTCAGTACGCGCTGGTAGAACTCGACCGTTTCCTTCGCATCCTTGCAGCGGTACGCGACGTGATGAATGCGTTTGAGTTGCATAGCTGTTTCCTCAGCCGCCGACGACGCCGCGCGCAACCTGGTCACGCTCGATCGACTCGAACAATGCCTTGAAATTGCCTTCGCCGAAGCCCTCGTCCTGCTTGCGCTGGATGAACTCGAAGAAGGTCGGTCCGACCATGTTGGCCGAAAAGATCTGCAGCAACAAGCGTACGTCTCCGCCCTCGGTCGTGCCGTCCAGCAGGATGCCGCGTGACTGCATCTCCTCGACCGACTCGCCATGCCCGGGCAGGCGCTCCTCGAGCATCTCGTAGTAGGTGCCGGGCGGCGGCGTCATGAATTCGATGCCCTGTTTCTCGAGCGCGTCCCAGCACGCGTACAGGTCGTCGCAGGCAAAAGCGATGTGCTGGATGCCTTCCCCGTTGAAGTCCATCAGGTACTCCTCGATCTGTCCCGTGCCGGCCGAGGCTTCCTCGTTGAGCGGGATGCGGATCTTGCCGTCGGGCGCCGTCATGGCCTTGGACACGAGGCCCGTGTGCTGGCCCTTGATGTCGAAGTAGCGGATCTCGCGGAAATTGAACAGGTCTTCGTAGTACTTGGCCCAGTACTCCATGCGGCCGCGGTAGACGTTGTGCGTCAGGTGATCGATGACCGTGAAGCCGCAGCCGGCCGGGTGGCGGTCCACACCTTCGATGAAGTTGAAGTCGATGTCGTAGATCGACGAGCCGTCTTGGTAGCGGTCGATCAGGTAGACGGTCGCGCCACCGATGCCCTTGATGGCGGGCAGGCGCAACTCCATCGGCCCGGTCGGGATCTCGACCGGCTCGGCGCCCTGCTCGAGTGCGCGGTTGTAGGCGAGATGCGCGTCATGCACGCGAAACGCCATGCCGCACGCGCACGGGCCATGCTCGCGCGCGAAATACCAGGCCTTGCTCTTCGGCTCGTTGTTGATGATGAAGTTGATGCCGCCCTGTCGCCACAGGCGGACGTCCTTGGAACGGTGCCTGGCGACTTCGGTGAAACCGAGCAGCTGGAATGCCTGCTCGAGGACCGCGGGGTCGGGTGCGGCAAACTCGACGAATTCGAAACCGTCGAGGCCCATGGGATTGTCGAAGAGGTCTGCCATATCGGGTGCCTTCTGGTTCAATATTGCGTCGACATTATGCGCGCACTACGGGGAAAAGGGACTCAATATGCGCTAAAATATGAAATTAATCGAAACAAATGTTTCAATAAGATTTATAGAAAGGGAAATAAATTCAATGAATTTGACGAGACAGGATCGCCGGCTCCTGAACGAACTGCAGCGCGACGCGACGCGTAACCAGGCCGAACTGGCCGAGATCGCGGGCATGTCCCGCACCTCGTGCTGGCGTCGTATCCGCGATTTCGAGGATTCAGGGCTGATCGAACGCCAGGTGGCCGTGCTTAATCCACGTAAGGCCGGCTTCCACATCCAGGTGTTGCTACTCGTCGCGATGACCGAGCACACGGATAAGAATCGGGAGTCCTTCGAACGCCACGTCTCGATGCTGCCCGAGGTGACCGAGTGTTACTCGGTATCCGGTGACCGCGACTACGTGTTACATGTCGTTGTGAGCGACATGGACGCTTACAATGACTTCCTGAACAGCCGGGTTCTCAAGCATCCGGCGGTGCGTTCGGCCAGTTCGACCTTCGTGCTGCGCCGCATCAAGTACACGACGGAACTCCGACTGGACCCATAACGATGCAAACGATTGAACTCGGCAAGAGCGGGCGCATGAGCTCGCGACTCGCCTACGGCTGCATGCGCATTGCGGGCGACGGTAGTTCGGCCGACCGCGAAAAAGGCAAGCTGGCCATCCGCGCGGCACTCGATAACGGCTACACCTTGTTCGATCACGCCGATATCTATGGGGACGGCGCCTGCGAAGCGCTGTTTGGTGAGCTGTTGCAGGAGAGCCCGGGGCTGCGGGACGAGATCGTCATCGTCGGCAAGTGTGGCGTGCGCCTGTGGGGGGTGAAGGTGAACCACTACAACCTGTCGGGAGCCCACATTCTTGCGAGCGTCGAGGGCTCACTGCAGCGCTTGCACACGGAACAACTCGATTTCCTGTTGCTGCATCGTCCCGACTACCTGGTCGATCTGCACGATGTCGCCGAAACCTTCGAGAAGCTGCACGCAAGCGGCAAGGTTGCTGCGTTCGGGGTCAGCAATTTCTCGCCGTCACTACTCGCCGCACTGCAGTCGGTCACCGATCGCCGTCTGCACGTCAACCAGGTCGAGATCAACATCCACCGCATTCATACGCTGACCGACGGCACGCTCGACCAGTGCCAGGCGGAGTCCATCACACCGCAGGCCTGGTGCCCGATCGCCGGGATCGCCTACGAGGCCTGGGGCAATACATTCACGCCCGAGCAGGCAGCGCGCGTGCATGCAGAAGTAGAGCGGCAGGCCGAGGCCTACGGTGTCAAAAACTGGATCGTCGGACTTGCCTGGTTGCTGAAGCACCCTGCGAACATCTCACCGATCATCGGCTCGACGACGCCGGCACGCATCGCGGCAGCAAAGCGTGCGCTCGATCTGGATTACTCGAGGGAAGACTGGTACCGCCTGCTCGAGGCGCGTAACGGGCAATCAGTCCCGTAGGCGCCCGCCTTACACGCCGACGGCAGGCCGCGAGCGACCGCATACCCCTCAATACCAGCCTTGCGGAGGCGCGTCCCCGTGTATCTTGAGCGACCGGTACTGGCCGGCAGCAGAAGTAGGTGGTCGGACGATCTAATTCCGCAACGTTAATTCGTCTACCACGTCGCTGTTTTTTTGAAGCCTAACCCCTATAGTTACAGCCGCTAACACTCTTGGAGAACGACTTGTCGAGCCTGACATTGGACAGAATTGAGCAGGAATTACAGTTAATGAACGTCAATTTGGCGGAAGCGAACGACATCGCGATGCTGTCAGCGTTTGCATCGATGCCGGCCGATCTTGACAATGAAAGCAGGAAAGCACTGGCTGCGCTTCGTGACAAGATGATGGAACGAGCGAGGGTTCGAGCAGACATCTGAGTCTGCCAGGGGGGCGGATTGCGGAAAGCCTGCGTGCCCTCGGCGTAGTCCGCTTTTACGAAACCAGCAGCAGCGCAATAGAGCGCTCGGGCATCAGTACCGTGCGCTCGTCTTCGAACTCGATCTCATCCCTGCTGCTGCAGAAAGCGACACGCCAGTCCTGCTTGCGCGTTGAGCGCGACAGGCGCATATGCGTCGCATGGTGATGGGCGTTAACGAGAATAGTTACGGCAGATTCGCTGTTATCCGTTCGCGTATGCGTTATGACCTTGGAGAACGCGCGGCTGTCGGCCCACTCGCTGCTCTTCTTGGGGTCACCTTGCTGGTTGATCCAGTCAATGCGGACGACGCCGTCCTCGACTTCCAGCGTGCCGTGCACATACTGCGGCAGGCGCAGTAAGGGATTCTCACGACGCAGGTGAATGACCTCGCGGACGAGATCGAAAAATCTGCTTTCGCCCTCGAGCAAAGTCCAGTCGAGCCAGCCGACCTCGTTGTCCTGCGCGTAGGCATTGTTGTTGCCGCCCTGCGTATGGCCGAACTCGTCACCGGCGAGCAGCAGCGGCGTGCCCTGCGAAAACATCAGCGTTGCCAGCAGGTTCAGGCGGTGGCGTCGGCGCTGCCGGATGATGTCTTTATCATCCGTCTCTCCCTCGACGCCGTAGTTGCAGCTGTAGTTGTGCGCGTGACCGTCACGATTGTCTTCCCCATTGGCTTCGTTATGGCGGTGCACGTAACTGACTGCGTCATGCAGGGTGAAACCGTCGTGCGAGGTAACCAGGTTGATGCTGGCGTGCGGGCCGCGTCCTGAGGTTTCGAAGATGTCAGCCGAGCCGTGCAGGCGGCGCGCGAGCAGGCCGCTCTTGCCGTGATCGCCGCGCCAGAACTGGCGCACCGTATCCCGGTACATGTCGTTCCACTCCGCCCATCGCGGTGGGAAATTGCCGAGCTGGTAACCACCGGGACCCGGGTCCCAGGGTTCGGCGATCAGCTTGACATGTGCGAGTCTCGGATCGTTGCTGATATCGAGCAGCAGCGGATGACCCTTGGAATAACCGTGGGTGCGCCGTCCGAGGATTGATGCAAGATCGAAACGAAACCCGTCAACACCCATGACCTCCGCATAGTAGGCGAGACTTTCGACCACGAGTTCGCGCACTCGCGGATGATCCACGTTGAGAGTATTGCCACACCCCGTATCATTGACGTAAGCCCCCGGTTCGAACGGGGGCGTGCGATAGTAGGTGAGGTTGTCGAGTCCGCGCAGCGACAGGGTAGGGCCGTTCTCGTCCCCTTCGCCGGTGTGGTTGTAAGCCACATCCAGAATGACTTCGAGCCCGGCCGCGTGCAGCGTGTGCACCATGTCGCGCAGCTCGATGTCGGCGGCGCCCCTGGCGAACCGCTGCATCGGGGCGAAGAAGGATATCGAGTTGTAGCCCCAGAGATTCCGCAGGCCCTTGTCGGCGAGATGCCGTTCGTCGATAAATGCATGGACGGGCATCATTTCCACGGAGGTCACGCCGAGTGCCCTGATGTACTCGACAACCTCCTTGTTGCTCATGCCTGCAAAGGTCCCGCGTTGTGCTTCGTCGATCGCAGGATGACGCATCGTGAAACCGCGCAGGTTGCACTCGTAGAAGATCGTCTCGTCCCATGGGACGCCGGGCCTCGGCTCCTCTGCCGGGGCACCGCGCTCCGTCACGACGCTGAACGGGACATGTCCGATGCTGTCGAGATCGTTGTTATCGAACGCCGCTTCCGACCACGCGAACTCCCCCTCAAGGCGACGCGCCCATGGATCGACAAGCAGCTTTTGTGGGTTGCAGCGCAGACCACGCTCACGATCGTAAGGACCGTGCACGCGATAACCGTAGCGCTGGCCTGTGGCACATCCTTCGACATGCCCGTGCCAGGTACTGTCATCGTCGCGCTCGAGGTCGCGGCGCACCATTTCGCGACCATTGTTGTCGAACAGGCACAGCTCGACGCGCTCGGCAATCGACGAGTAGACAACAAAGCGCGTACCGCGCTCGTCCGGAGTCGGGCCAAACACGTCCAGGCTCATTCTTCGGGTATGGGTTCGAGGTGCCAGATGTCGTCGTTGTATTCGCGCATCGTGCGATCGGTCGAGAAGCGCCCGGAGTGCGCGGTGTTCAGGATGCTCATGCGCGTCCAGCACACCTCGTCCTTGTAGGCGTTGCCGGCACGTTCCTGCGCGTCGATGAAGCTGCGAAAGTCCGCGGCGGTCATCCACAAATCGGCAGGCTCCTTGATCGACTGGATGATCGCGTCGAAGATGCCCGGCTCGAAGTGGTTGAAGTGACCGCTCTGCAGCAGCTCCATGACCCGCTTGAAGTCCGGGTCGGTGTCGATGATCGCCTGCGGGTTGTAGGTGCCGCGCAGGGCTTCGATTTCCTCGACCGTGTTGCCGAAGAGGAAGAAGTTCTCTTCGCCAACGGCCTCGCGAATCTCGACGTTGGCCCCGTCGAGCGTACCGATCGTAACGGCGCCGTTCATCATGAACTTCATGTTGCCGGTGCCGGATGCTTCCTTGCCGGCGGTCGAAATCTGCTCGGACAGATCAGCCGCAGGACAGATCCTTTCCATGGCCGACACATTGTAGTCGGGGTAGAACACAAGGCGCAGGCGGCCTTCGATCGCCGGGTCGGCGTTGATGACACGGGCGACGTTGTTGATGCACTTGATGATCGCCTTTGCCATGACGTAGCCGGGCGCGGCTTTGCCGCCGATCAGGATCATGCGCGGCACCAGGTCGTCACCGTCGCCGCGCCGAATCCGATCGTACAGGTGAATCGCGTGCAGCATGTTGAGCAGCTGGCGTTTGTATTCGTGGATGCGTTTGACCTGGACGTCGAACATCATGTCGGTCGATACCGCGAGGCCTGTGCGCTGTTCGATTGCGGTGGCCAGGCGTTCCTTGTTCGCCGCCTTGACGGCACGCCAGCGCGCGTGGAAATCGGCGTCGTCGGCGTAACGGGCAAGTCCCTCGAGCTCGGTCAGCTTGGTCTGCCAGCCGTCACCGATCTTCTCGCTTACCAGTTCCGCAAGCCCGGGATTGCAGGCCGCCAGCCAGCGGCGCTGCGTCACTCCGTTGGTCTTGTTGTTGAAGCGTTCGGGCCAGAGTTCGGCAAAGTCACGGAACAAGCCTTCGCGCAGCAGGCGCGAGTGCAGCTCGGCAACGCCGTTGACGGAGAAGCTGCCGATAATTGCGAGATAGGCCATGCGAATCATCGGTTCAGGGCCTTCCTTGATCAGCGACATGCGCAGAATTCGGTCGTTGTCGCCGGGCCAGCGCTGGCCGATCTCGGCAATGAACTGGGTATTGATCTCGTAGATGATGTCCAGCAGGCGCGGGAGCAAACGACGGAACATCGACACGGGCCACTTCTCGAGGGCCTCCGGCAACAGCGTATGGTTCGTGTACGCCATCGTCTTGCGGGTAATGGCCCAGGCCTCGTTCCACTCCAGGCCGTGCTCATCGATCAGGAGGCGCATGAGCTCTGCCACGGCGACGGCCGGGTGCGTGTCATTGAGCTGGAAACAGTTCTTTTCCTCGAACCCGGTGAAGTCCTCGCCTTTGCGTCGCTGCCAGTTGCGAATCGAGTCCTGCAGGCTCGCCGAGGCCAGGAAATACTGCTGGCGCAGCCTGAGCTCCTGGCCGTTCTCGGTCTCGGCGTTCGGGTACAGCACCATCGTAATGTTCTCGGCCGCATTCTTCGACGCCACCGAATCGGCGTAACTGCCGGCATTGAACTCCTCGAGGTCGAACTCGTCGCGGGCCGCGGCCGACCACAGTCTGAGCGTGTTGACGATTTCGTTCTCGAATCCCGGGATCGGGATGTCGTACGGGATGGCCAGCACGTCGTGCGTGTCGACCCAGACGTGCCGGGTCTTGCCGTTGGCGTCGATCTGCACGTCGCTGCGTCCGCCGAAGTGGATCGTCTGCGCGAATTCGATGCGCTCGATTTCCCAGGGAAAGCCTTCGCGCAGCCAGGAGTCGGCTTCCTCCACCTGGTACCCATTCTCGATACGCTGATGGAACATGCCGTACTGGTACCGGATGCCGTAGCCGATCACGGGCAGGCGCAGCGTCGCACAGCTGTCGAGAAAGCACGCGGCGAGACGCCCGAGGCCGCCGTTGCCCAGTCCCGTGTCGCGCTCGCGTTCGCAAACGTCTTCGAGGTCGAGGCCGATGCGGTCGAGCGCCTCGGTGGTTTCGTCCTCGATGCCGAGGTTCAGCAGGGCGTTGCGCAACAACCGCCCCATGAGGAATTCGAGCGACAGGTACGCGGTACGCCGCGTGTCGTAGGTCTCTGTCAGGTTGCGCGTCTTGTTCCAGCGCTCCATCAGGCGGTCGCGTGCAGCATAGACCACGGCCTGGTACAGGAACGGTGAATCGATCTGGATCGTGCGCCGGCCAAGCATGCGGCCGAAATAGTGGGTGAAGTCGTGCAGGATCGCGTCGGCCGTCATCGGCAGTTCGCCGGTTTGCAGCAACTCGCGATCGCCAGTCGTGTTCTCGGGTTTTACAGACATTCTTTGTTCCAGGCCTCAGGTCTTTCTCAGAATCAGGGTGCACAGCGGCGGCAGCGTCAGTTTGATCGAGTGTGGTCGTCCGTGATGGCCTGTTGTACCCGATTCGACCGATCGCATTCCAGCCCCGCTGCCGCAGTATTTTTTGTCGTCCGTGCTGAGCAGGACTTGGTAGTGGCCGGCCTCGGGCACACCGACCCGGTAGTGCTCGCGCAGGACCGGCGTCAGGTTGGTTATGCAGACGACGAAACCGTCGCGCTGGTCGCGGCGCAACCAGCTCAGCACGCTGTTGCTGCGGTCGTCCCAGTCAATCCATTCGAAGCCGCTGTCGGAAAAATCGACTTCGTGCAGTGCCGGCGTGTCCCTGTAGACACGATTCAGGTCGCGCAGCAGGTCCTGCACACCAGCGTGCTCGGCGCCCATCAGCAGGTGCCAGTCCAGCGACTCGTCGTGATTCCACTCGTTCCACTGCCCGATCTCGTTGCCCATGAACAGCAGTTTCTTGCCCGGATGCGCATACATGAATCCGTAATAGGCCCGGAGGTTGGCGAACTGCTGCCAGCGATCGCCGGGCATGCGGCCGATGATCGAACGCTTGCCATGCACGACCTCGTCGTGCGACAGCGGCAACACGAAATTCTCATTGAATGCATAGACGAGGCCGAAGGTCATCTTGTCGTGGTGATAGCGCCGGTGCACCGGGTCCTCGGAGATGTACGAGAGCGTGTCGTTCATCCAGCCCATGTTCCACTTGTAGGTAAAACCGAGTCCGCCGGCGTCGACCGGGCGGGATACGCCGGGCCAGGCGGTCGATTCCTCGGCGTACGAGGTTGCCCCGTGTGCGTGCAGCGCAATGTTGAGCTGCTTGAGGAATTCGACGGCCTCCAGGTTCTCGTTGCCGCCGTACTCGTTCGGAACCCACTCGCCTTCCTCGCGCGAATAGTCGAGATACAGCATCGACGCCACGGCGTCGACACGCAGCGCGTCGATATGGAATTCCTCGATCCAGTACAGCGCGTTGCCGATCAGGTAGTTGATGACCTCGCGCCGGCCGTAGTTGAAGATCAGCGTGCCCCAGTCGGCATGGGCGCCCTTGCGCGGGTCGGCGTGTTCGTACAGCGCCGTCCCGTCAAACAGCCTCAGGCCGTGCTCATCGCCCGGGAAGTGGGCCGGTACCCAGTCCATGATCACGCTGATACCGTGCTCGTGGCAGGTATCGACAAAGTAGCGGAAATCATCCGGCGTGCCGAAACGCTGTGTCGGCGCAAACATGCCGATGGGCTGGTAGCCCCAGGAGCCGTCGAACGGATGCTCCGTGACGGGCAGCAGTTCGATATGCGTGAATCCGAGGTCCTCGACGTACGGCACGAGCTCGCGTGCGAGGTCGCGATAGGTCAGGTAAAGCCCGTCATCCTTGCGGCGCCAGGACCCTAGGTGCACCTCGTAAATACTGGTCGGCGCATCGAGGCGCGGCCCCTCCGCGCGTTGCGCCATCCAGTCCCTGTCGCGCCAGTCGTAATGACTGTCGTACACGATCGACGAGTTTCCGGGCGGCGGTTCGTGGTAGGTGCCGAACGGGTCAGCCTTGAGCGGCAGCAGGTCGCCATTGCTGTCGGTGATCTCGTACTTGTACAGCGTGCCGTTGCCGATGCCGGGAACAAAGATCTCCCAGATGCCGTTCCCCGGGTGCAGGCGCATGACATGGCGACGCCCGTCCCAGCTGTTGAAGTCGCCGATTACACTGACACGCGAGGCATTGGGCGCCCACACGGCAAAGCGCGTGCCGGGGACGCCGAGCAGGGTCCGTTCGTGCGCCCCGAGCTTCTTGTAGACGTACTTGTCCGAACCCTCGCCGAGCAGGTACAGGTCGAGCTCGCCAAGCATCGACGGAAAGCGATACGGGTCCTCGGCGTCCTGCACGTTGCCATCCGCCCATGTAACCCGCAGGCGGTAATTCCTGAGGCGCGCGGGCATCGGCCCTTCGAACAGGCCGTCGAACCCGGTGGATTCCAGCTCGCCGCGGATTTCGCCATCCGCATCGGTGACCGCCACCGACCTGGCGCCGGGTTGCAGCGTGCGGAGCACGCGGCGTCCGTGCTCCTGGTGCACGCCCAGCAGGGAGAAGGGGTCATGATGCCGGCCGGCAGCCAGCGCTTCGAGATCGGGTCGCTTACTCATCGGGTAGTCCGTACAGTTCCTCGGCGGTGCGTCTGGCCGCGAGCGCCCAGCTGAAGCGCTGCGCCTGCGCCCGGTCGCATATGGCTTTCCAGTCGGCGGGATCCTTGCTGCGATGCTCGAGTGCCGCGAGCGTCGTCGTGACGAAATTGTCGGCCTGTTCCCTGGCGGTTGCGCCGTCGAACACGAAGCCGGTCTTACCGTGTGCGACTGTGTCTCGCAAACCACCGACGCCATGGACGACGCAGGGCTGGCCATTGCGCATCGCCAGCATCTGGCTGATGCCGCAGGGCTCGAAACTCGAAGGCATCAGGAACAGGTCGCCAGCCGCGTAGACGGGGTCCGCGAGCATTTCCGAATAACCTTTCAGAAACAACACGTTGCCATGACGCTGTGCCACTTCGAGCAGGCGATCCTCGAAGACTTTCTCGCCGCTCCCGAGGATGACAATCACGGCCTTGCGCCCCAGGTCCACGGCGATGCGGTCGAGTGGCGACCCGCCGTTCGCCGCATCGTAAAGTAACAGTGTCGCCTTTTGTGCGACGAGGCGACCGACGCTCGTGAGCACGTGCAGCGGCCTGCGTCTGGACAGCTTCTCGATACGCTGCAGTGCCAGGCGATGCGCAGCGTCGCCCGGGTTATGCTGCTGCCAGTCGTGCAGCTGCCCCTCGAACATGTCGAGCAGGCGCACCCAGCCAGGTCGCTGCGGCTTCGGTACGTCGTACTCGCAGCCATTCAGAATGCCGACGAGCCTGCCCTGATCGCGTGCTGCCGCAAGCAGGTGCTCCAGCCCCTCGCCACCGATAAAGCCCAGCGACGGGTCGCTGGCACGGCAGATTTCGTCGGCATAGGTGGCCGACACGGTGCTGACGCGGTCGGCCAGGCGGATTGCTGTCGCCATCGGGTTGATGCAGTTGCCGTGCTTGGGATCGACGATCGCATCGATGTCGGGTGCGAGGCCGGGAAACCAGGCTTCGAGCGAGGACTCGTCACCACGCAGCGGTCGCGTGCCCTGGTAGGACAGATTGTGCACCGTGAAGACCGTCGGGACGCCTGCGATGGCCGCGAATCGAGGGTGGTAGCGGGGGAACAGCAGGTACATGGCGGCGTGCCAGTCGTGCAGGTGCACGACATCGGGCGGGTGTTGCAGAACCCAGGCAGCTGCTGCCGCGCTGAACAACGCAAACTTGTTCGCGTCGGTCGCATATGGTCGCGCCGGCTCATCGCCGAAATAGATCAGGCCTTTGCCATCGGCACCGAACAACGGATGATCGAACACGAGGTGCTCGACGCGGGTGTTGCTGCCCGGTACGAGCCAGGCATCGAGTGACTCGGGGTTACCGCGGTAATCGACCTCGACGCCGCCGACCCTGCGGGCGCCATCGACCTCGTGCAGCGCGCCGTAGGACGGCGTCGCAACCGTGACTCGCCAGCCGAGGTCCGCAAGCGCAACGGGCAGGTCGCGCACGACATCGGCGACGCCGCCGACCTTGCCGCCGGGCAGTGCGCCGTTCTCGGAGGCGAGAAAGAGTGCAGAGCGCGTGTCGATCTTTCCCTACCGAGTGTGGTGCAGTTGCTGGCCGAGCATGTCGGGCGTGACGAGCGTGATGCCCTTCTCGGTGACGCGGAAGCCGCGCTCACGATCGACATCATGGTTCTCGCCAATGACGGTGCCTGCGGGGATATTGGCGCCCGCGTCAATGATGCAGCGATGCAGGCGGCAGTTGGGACCGATGCGGGCGTCGGGCAGGATAACGGCGTCGCTCACGGTCGAATAGGAATCGACCGAGACGCGCGAGAACAGCAAAGACCCCTTGATCTCGGCGCCCGAAACGATACAGCCACCCGACACCATGGACTGCATGGCAGCACCACGGCGGTCTTGATCGTCATGCACGAACTTGGCGGGCGGCGCCTGTTGCTGGTGCGTGAAGATCGGCCACCGCTGGTCGTAGAGATTCAATAGCGGTGTCACGGATACGAGTTCCATGTTGGCTTCCCAGAACGCGTCGAGCGTGCCGACGTCGCGCCAGTAAGCCTGGTTGCCCGTCTCGGCGTCCCGGAACGGGTAGGCGTAGACGCGATAGCTTTCGATAATCGACGGGATGATGTTCTTGCCGAAATCGTGTTTCGTGCCCGGTGTATCGGCGTCCTTGATGACCTGGTCGTACAGGAAATCGGTATTGAAAATGTAATTGCCCATCGAGGCGAGGCAGATGCCGGGTTTGCCCGGGATCTCGTTCGGTCTCTCGGGCTTCTCGTCGAAGCCGATGACGCGCCAGTTCTCGTCGATGGTCATGACGCCCATCTGGCCGGCGGCCTCCTCGACGGGCATCTCTACGCAGCTGACAGTCATGTCGGCGTCGCGCACGGCATGCGCGGCCAGGAACGGGCCGTAGTCCATCTTGTAGATATGATCGCCCGCGAGAATCAGGACCTGCTTCGGATCATGGGTGCGGATGATGTCGAGGTTCTGGTAGATGGCATCCGCCGTGCCGCGGTACCACTCACCGCCGACGCGCTGTGACGCCGGCAGGATCTCGACGAATTCCTGGCGCCCGGCCTGGAACCACGACCATCCGTGCACGAGATGCCGTATCAGCGAGTGCGCCTTGTACTGTGTCAGCACGCCCATGCGGCGCACGCCCGAGTTGATGCAGTTCGACAGCGGAAAGTCGATGATGCGGTACTTGCCACCAAAGTACATGGCAGGCTTGGCGCGCCAGCGTGTCAGCTCGTGCAGGCGCGATCCCTGGCCGCCGGCGAGGACGAGGGCCAGCGTTTCGCGGGTGAGCAGGCTGACGTGGCGGGGATTAAGACGCGAGCTTTCGTTCATGTTGTGACAATCCGCGGTTCGAGGCTGTGACCATAACCGCGATATTGTCGCAAACTTCCGGCGACAGTTGGGCGTCAATTACACGCCAGCGCCAGTTACCGCCGGGAGTTCCGGGTGTGTTGATGCGTGCCTCGGAGCCGAGCCCGAGAAAATCCTGCAGCGGTGCAATCGCGAGGCGTGACTGCGTCGCAAATGCCAGCTTGATGAGGTCCGTGTGTACGGTCTCGGCACGTCCACCGGTCGCTTTGAGAACGGCGTCCTGCGCCGCGCGGATATCGGAATCCGAGCGGATATCGTCCGGGCTGCCGTGGAACCACCCGATCGTCGTATCGTTGTCGTGCGTGCCGGTGTAGCAGACGCTGTTCTGCTCGAGATCGGACAGGTCAACGTCCGGGTCGCAGACGTCGAACTGCAGGACGTACATGCCCGGTATGCTATGCCGCGCGCGCAGGCCTTCCACCTCGGGCGTGATGACGCCGAGGTTCTCGGCGACGATCGGCAGGTTGCCGAGCGCCTCGCGCATGGCATCAAAAATCGCATCGCCGGGGCCCGGCTCCCAGGCGCCGAGGCGCGCCGTTTCCGAGCTGGCGGGGACCGCCCAGTAGGACTCGAAACCGCGGAAGTGGTCGATGCGGACCAGGTCGGTCAGTTCCGCTGTCGCGCGCAGGCGGTCCACCCACCACGAATAGCCGTTGGCCTCGTGCTTGTCCCAGTCGTACAGCGGGTTGCCCCATAACTGACCGTCTTCGCTGAAATAATCTGGCGGGACGCCGGCAACATGGTCGGGGTGGCCGTCTGCGTCGAGCCGCAGGATGT
Source organism: Woeseiaceae bacterium (assembly GCA_041574455.1). Taxonomy (GTDB): domain Bacteria; phylum Pseudomonadota; class Gammaproteobacteria; order Steroidobacterales; family Woeseiaceae; genus UBA1847. The sequence goes on from JBFFOM010000047.1 coordinate 18,230, forward strand.
CGCGGTTGGCCCAGGCATCGGCGCTGTCGAGTGCGATACAGATCGGCATGTCACCGAACAACGTGATGCCGCGCCGATGCGCGTAGTCCCGAAGCGCGAACCACTGCCGGAAGAACAGGTACTGGATGATCTTGAGCGAGCGGATGCGGTCCGCCTCCTGGCGCTCCACCTGTGCCAGTGCCTCCGGGTCGCGACGTACGTATGCAGGCTGCCACTCGGGCCACGGACGTTCGCCGTGCTTGCTCTTGAGGACCCGGAACAAGGCGTAATCGTGCAGCCAGTCGGCGTCGTTACGCTCCAGGAAACCATTGAAATCGGTAAGGATTTCGAAGCTGACGGTCTCTTCGAAGCGATCGGACGCGAGGAACAGCAGGCGCGTCTTGATGGGGATCAGCGCGCCGTAGTCGACATAGCGTTCGGGCAGGGTGGTGAGTTCCTCCGCCTCGTCCTCGCTGAGCAGCCCCAGGTCGATCAAATCGCCGATATCGACGAGCATTTCGTTGCCCGCGAATGTCGACAGCGGCTGGTAGGGTGAATCGCCGTAAGCCGTTGGCCCAAGAGGCAAAAATTGCCATACCGACAGCTCCATTCGCACCATCTTGTCGACGAATGCACGGGCCGCCGCACCGATCTCACCGATCCCGTAGGGACCGGGCAATGAAGTGAGGTGCATGCAGACGCCCGCCTGCCGGAAACGGGGCAGCGAGCTGTGTTGGAGCGCGGAATCCATGCCCGCAAACTAATTATGTGTCCGCGACAGGGCAATGCGATGCAAACGTATTCAATAAATGAATACGTTTGCATTGCGTTGCCCCACGCTGGTGCGCTTCTTACTATGGCCAGCGTAGCTGTAATCACATATCCGTCCTACCGGGGGAACACCACAATGGGCAAAAAGCAGCGCAAGTATGCGCAGTCTGTTTCTGACGAAACCAACAACCTGGCTTTAAATATCCGTCGTACGGCCATCTCACTGGCCGTCGCAGCGGCACTGCCGGGCGCCATGATGGCCGCTCCGCAAGTTGCGATGGCACAGGACGCCGACGACGAAGACATCGGAGTCATTGAAGAAATTGTTTCCTATGGCAAGTTCCGCCGTAGTCTCGTTGACGCCATCTCGACGAAGCGTGATGCAGCGTCGATCGTCGACGCAATTTCCGCTGAGGACATCGGCAAGCTGCCGGACTCGAGTATTGCCGAGTCACTTGGTCGCATACCGGGTATGGCTGGTGAACGCCGCAACGGGCGCACGAGTGGTATCTCGCTACGCGGCTTCAAAGAGGATTACACTGCAGTCACGCTGAACGGGCGTGAGCTGCTGGGCATTGGCGACAACCGTGGCGTCGAGTACGACCTTTACCCTTCAGAAATCATCAGCGGCGTCGTCGTTTACAAGACGCCTGATTCATCCAAGACGCACCAGGGTATCGCTGGTATTGTCGATCTGCGGACAATCCGTCCGCTGGATGCGCAACCGCACATCGTGGTCAATGCGAACTACGAGCAGAACGATCTCGAATCCGCGAACCCGGATTTCGATGACAGCGGTCACCGCCTTGCACTGAGCTTCTCGGAAGTCTTTGCCGATGGCACGGTTGGCCTGGCCCTGGCTGCCGCAACGACCGAGTCGCCCTCGCAGGAGGAGCAATTCCGCGGCTGGAACTACACGGACGTCGCTAACTCCAATATGTGGGGCGCCCAGATCATCGAGGGTCCGGGCGTTACGCTCACGGGTACCGAGCGCATTCTCGAAGGCCATGATTCCTTCGTGCGTTCGGCAACGCTGAACCGCGACACGATCTCCGGTGTACTGCAGTTTGCGCCGAACGACGACATCACGGTTACTCTCGATGCCCTGTACATCGACTTCGTCGAAGACAAGGTCTTCCGTGGCGTTGAAGAGGCGCACATCTGGGGACCGCCCTCGGTGACCGCAACTTCGGTCGACAACAACCTTGTGACGTCGGCTTCGTTCGACGGCTTCCACTCGGTCGTTCGTAACGACGCCGAAGAGAAGACCGCCGAACTGACGACGGTCGGTTTCAACGTCGAATGGGACATCAACGACGATTGGAGCCTGATTTTCGATGTCGCAAACAGCCAGTCGGACAAGCGTGTTTCAAACATCGAGAGCTACTCGGGCACAGGCCGATCCGGTCTGGCCAATCGTCCGCTGACCTACCGGACCTGGACGATGACGCCCAATGGCGTTGTCTACAGTCCGCATCCGACCGAGGCTAACCCGAACCTGTCCGACTTCAATGTCATGCAGCTCACGGGTCCGCAGCCCTGGGGCGGTGGCATGGCCGGTATCTCAGAAGACATTTGCCCGACGGCGGCCGCATGCACGGCGTCTGACGGCACGGTCCTCAGCTATAACAATGCGCAGGATGGTTTCGTCAATGAGCCGATCTTCGACGAAGAGCTTACAACGGCGCGCCTTGAGCTGAGTAGGCCCCTCGAATGGGGACCGCTCACCGGGGCCACCTTTGGTGTCTACTACTCGGACCGTGAGAAGTCGAAAAACAATGACGGCTTCTACCTGACGGCGCCGACGTTCCCGAATGCAGAGCCGATTCCCGATCAGTACCGCCTCGGCACGACGGATTTGAGTTTCCTGGGTGTTTCGGGTGGCATGATCGCCTACGACGCGCTGGGTCTGTACCAAAGCGGCTACTACATTCCATGGGCAGCCGAGAACTTCCAGACGGACCGACTCGGCGACACTTACACGATCTCGGAGACGCTGCTGAACGGTTTCGCGATGATTGACTTCGATACGGAATGGGGCAACGTTCCGGTTTCCGGTAATTTCGGTGTGCAGATCGTGCAGTCCGACCAGGAAGGCCAGGGCTTCGACGTGATCAGCGACGAGGACGGGCTGGTCCAGGCAGTTCCTACCACCGACGGTGACACCTACACTGACGTGCTGCCGAGCCTCAACGTTAACTTCGAAGTTGCCGAGAACCACTTGGTTCGCGTGGGCATGTCAAAGACCATGACGCGGCCGCGTATGGACGATATGCGCCCGAACTTCTTCTCCAGCTTTAACTTCAACTGGGCGAACGTCGTGGCTCAAAACGCTGAAGACGGTCCGTGGAGTGCAACGTCCGGTAACGCGCAGCTGAAACCGCTCGAAGCGAACCAGCTCGACATTTCGTACGAGTGGTACTTCGCAGAAGACGGTTTTGTCGCGACGACCTGGTTCTATAAGGACCTCACCAACTGGCATCGCGACGGCCGCACCATCGGCGATTTCTCCAGTCTGTACATTCCAGGCTTCCACCAGGCCGAAGATCCGAACAACCCGGGCGTTTTTGATACGCCGGGGACGTTCGAAGGTGTCGTGAACTTCCGCGAGGATGGTCTTGAAGGCTTCGTCCGTGGCATCGAGCTGCAGGGTAACCTGCCGTTCGGCGAGCTCGCGGAGCCGCTCGAAGGCCTTGGCCTGATCGGTTCCGCCTCGTTCTACGATGGCAGACTGGATGACGGCGGCAACGTGCCGGGTCTCTCGGAAGAGACCTTCCAGGCGACGCTCTACTACGAATTGGGCGGCTTCCAGGCACGTGTATCGTGGACCAAGCGTGATGACTTCCGGACTGAAACCCCGGGACTCAGCCTCGCGCTGACGCCGACGATCGACCAGGGCGCCGAGATTGTCGACGCCCAGATCGGTTACGACTTCGGTCTCGGTGGTTACGACATGCTGGATGGCTTGTATATCTCGCTGCAGGCGCAGAACCTCACCGACGAGGACACGTTGCAGACGACGGATGATATGCGGGAAGTACTCAAGTACCAGACGTTTGGTGCAAACTACCTGCTGAACGTCAATTACAGGTTCAAGTAACAGTACGCGGCTTTAGCCGAAGACCCTGCCGGGATTTCCCGGCAGGGTTTTTTTGTATCGCCTAAAATCAACAGCTATGAACGACAGAATTCGCAAGGTAGTCATAGTCGGCGGTGGCACTGCCGGCTGGATGACTGCGGCTATGTTGAGCCGCATTCTCGGCAGCCAGATCGATATCGAGCTGGTTGAATCGGACGACATTGGCATTATCGGTGTTGGCGAGGCCACGATTCCGCCCATCCAGAAGGTCAATGCCGCCCTCGGTCTCGATGAGCGCGAGTTCATCCGCGAGACCAAGGCGTCGATCAAGCTCGCTATCCAGTTCGAAAACTGGCGCGTGCCCGGCGAGGGCTATTTCCATACTTTTGGTGCGCCGGGGCGCAGCCAGGCGTTTTGCCATTTCCAGCATTTCTGGGTTCGCGCAGCGAAGGCGGGCAACGAGACGACGATCTGGGACTACGATCTCAACTACCTCTGCGCCACGGCGGGCAAGTTCGCCAAGCTCCAGGTGCAGGACCCGATCTGGGAGATGCAGTACGCCTACCACTTTGACGCTGGCCTCTACGGCCAGTACCTGCGCAAGTACAGTGAGAAGAAAGGCGTTCGCCGGACAGAAGGCCTGATAGAAGATGTCGTGCAGGATCCGGACAGCGGATACGTCACAGGACTCGTTTTGAAGAGCGGTCAAAAGGTGCAGGGTGACTTTTTTGTTGACTGTTCAGGCATTCGTGGACTGCTCATCAAACAGATGCTGGGCGTCGGTTTTGATGACTACGGCAAATGGCTGCCGTGCGATCGTGCAATGGCCGTTCCGTCGGAGCGTTTCGAGAAGACCCTGCCTTACACGCGCTCGATTGCGCATGCCGGTGGCTGGCAATGGCGTATACCGCTACAACACCGCAATGGCAACGGGCTGGTCTACAGCAGCGAGCAGTATTCCGACGACGAAGCGCGCGAAGTATTGCTCGGCAATCTCGAATCGAAACCGCTTGCCGACCCGGTCATCATTCCGTTCCGGACGGGTCGAACGCAGGAGCAATGGAAGAAGAATGTGGTTGCGGTCGGTTTATCGAGCGGCTTCCTCGAACCGCTCGAGTCCACCAGTATCCACCTGATCCAGACGGCGATCACACGTTTGATCACGTTTTTCCCGCACAACGGGGTGGTGCCGACGCTGGTCGACGAGTACAACCGGCAGTCGCGGGACGAGTTCGAATACATCCGCGATTTCATCATCCTGCACTATCACCTCAATGAGCGTGATGACGGATTCTGGAAGCAGACGCGGGAGATGGACGTGCCGGACCGGCTGACACACAAGATCAACCTGTTCAGGCAGTCGGGCGCGGTGACGAACGAGCACATGGATATCTTTCTCGAGC
>JBFFOM010000048.1:0-22491 GCA_041574455.1 Woeseiaceae bacterium
AAGACAAGGGCGACCGGGAAGAGCAGGGCTGCTGCTATGAACAGGTAACGAAGTGCGGTGTCAGGAATGCCCCAGGCCGGGAAGAACACGGACGCAACCTCGATGACGACCCACGCGCCAATGATGTAGAGCCCGGCCAGCCGGAATACTCGTCGTCGTCGCAGTTCCTGAAGGAGGTTCACGCTTCGCCCAGTTCCTCTCCTTTATAATTCAGTATATTAGCTGAAAGGAGGGGAGGTTATGGCCAAGAATTTCATGATTGTTTTGGGCGTCGGACTGTTGCTGACGATGCCGGCGCTGGCGGACGATACTGCGAGTGGGACGCCGACCGGCAAACGGCAACACAAGCCCGTCGCCGCGACACAGCCGCAGGAAGAAGCCGAAGAAACCAGAAGCTCCCGGGTACGCAAATCGATGCAGGAACTTAAGAACACTGCCCAGGACACAACGCCGGCCATGAACAAGGCCGAACTGACCGAGACCCTGGCCTCGGATGCCGGGCTTTCGAAAGCCGACAGCAAGCCGGCCGCAGAGAGGCGCGGTCCGGAATCGCTGCGGCACAAGGACCGGAGCGTGGACGACAAGACCGACAAGGACAAAGCAGCACGTGCGAAGAAAAGAGAGAGGCCCCCGCAGTAGCCCTTAGCGACCTGCGTCACACGCAAAACGACGACTGGTTAACAGTTTTTGACATAAAATCTTGCCTTTGCTGGCCAGGACTCCTCGTGGATGCCACAAAGCAGGCATCAACTGCCGGAGTGCCGTCATGGCCGCCTTCGCCAAGGACAACGTGAGCTATCGCCTGCTGAATCGTCTCAGCAATCTCGTGATATGCAGCCGCTGTCTGCGCGGCGGCAAGGTGACGCCGGTCCCCCAGGTGATTTCCGGTCGCCACTCGCTGACCAACGAGTGCGCCGAGTGTCGTGCGCGCAACCCCGCAAAGCATGGCCACCGCCGCAAGCTCGGCAAACTCCTGACGCTGCGCCGCTGACTCGTGCATCCGGCCTGCCGTGGTGCGACAATGCGCGCCCATGGCCAAGCTCTATTTCTATTACTCGTCGATGAATGCCGGCAAGTCGACCAACTTGCTGCAGTCCAGCTACAACTACAAAGAGCGCGGCATGAACACGCTCGTGCTCGCGCCGCAACTGGATAACCGCTATGGGGCGGGTAAGGTCACTTCACGGATCGGTATCGAATCTGAGGCGACATCGTTTACAAGTGATACCAACCTGTTCGAGATTGTCCATTCCAGGAATGCAGACGAGCTGCTGCATTGTGTCTTGATTGACGAGGCGCAGTTCCTGACGCGCGACCAGGTCTTCCAGCTCAGTGACGTCACCGACAAGCTGAATATTCCGGTCCTGGCTTACGGCCTGCGCACCGATTTCCAGGGCGAACCGTTCGAGGGCAGCAAGTACCTGCTGGCCTGGTCGGACAATCTCAAGGAGATCAAGGCGATCTGCCATTGTGGCAGCAAGGCCACGATGGTGTTACGCATGGATGCCGAGGGCAACGCGGTAACCGAAGGATCGCAGGTGGAGATTGGCGGCAACGACCGTTACGTGTCGATGTGCCGCAAGCACTTCAAGGAGAAGTTCTTCGACTGACCTTCAGGTCTGAATGGTCGGCAGGTCTTCGCTGGGTGTCGGCAGCAACGCGGTGTTTTCCTGTGCAAGCAGGCTGCGCACGTCCTCCAGCGTCTTCATAATTGCCGTATCGGCAAACTCCGCGCCCTCGAGTTTGCTCCGCTTCGTCGCAAACGGGTCGCTGAACTTGATGTGGTGGTGGCCGACCGTGATGACGTCCTCATGCCGCAGCACGTGATTCGAGACGCGCTCCGAGTTCACGAAGGTTCCATTGGTACTGTTGAGGTCCATGAGCAACGTCGCATTGCCGTGCCTGACGAGGAGCGCATGATGCCGACTGATGAAGCGGCTGTTGATGGCAATGTCATTGTGCTCGGAGCGGCCAATAAGCAATCTTTCCCTGTCCACCTCCAGTTCCTGCAAAATGCTGCCGTGGTTGGAAACCACCAGGTAGGGCGGTGAGGTTGGAATGTCCGGCTCCTCGCTCCCCTCCTCGAGCAATGCATCGTCCCAGGTGCCGTTGGGCAGGGCCGGGTGTTCGACGACCTCGCTCGAAACCGGCAGGCTGTCGGCGCGCGCCAGCGCGAGCAGGGCAACACGGTCGATGATGCCCGGCCAGCCACCCGCTGCGCGCCAGAGTTCGTCGCAGACAATGGTCGGGAATACGAGTGCCGGGAACTCGGCACCCGCGGCCACCATTTTCTCATGGATGTAGTCGCGTGTTTCCTCACGCGTCATCGGGCGCAGGTGAAAATCGTGCAATATACGTTTGGCGATCGACTGCATGGCAGGCGCCTGGATCATGGCCGAGAGCGACCGGTCATTTACGAGCACCATTTTCAGTGCGTTGCCGTTACGTACCCGCAGTTCTGCCAGTTCGCACAATGTCCGCAGCGCACTCGGGTTCAGGTCACTCGTATTCTCGATCACGATCAGCGGCGGATTGCCCGAGGCGGCCTGCTGGAGCGCAAACACGCGCACGAGACCGAGCAGCTCATTGGCGGAACTCAGATCTATGTCGTAGCCGAACTGCCGCAGGATTGCATGCAACAGCCTGGTCGTGTTGAGACTACGGCCATCGACAAGTGCCACGGCACATTCCTCGTCGATGCTTTCGAGGAAGCTGCGGATGAGGATGGATTTGCCAGAGAGCGAGGGTCCCTGGAGCAGGCAAAGACCGGTAGGGTGCTCGTGCGTTTCGCGCAGGATACCCAGGGCTTGCTGCTGCGACTCGTAGCTGACGACGGCGAGTGGTCTGCCGTGTGTCGGAAAAGGTTGTTCGCTAAGGCCTGCCGTCCCTAGGTCCATAGGTATAAACTCGCAATCGCTCGGTTGCGGAAATTTGTTATTGTCCGTGTCCGGTCGGTTCTTGTAGTAATAATCGACCGGGCGGACCAGTCTACGGTCGGCTTCAGGCCTTTGCAAACTTTGAAATCAGTGTTCCCTTGAGCTTCAAGGTGCAACATAAAATTGTTTGAAATAACTTGAAAAGTATTCGTCAACTATTTGTTTTACAAGGATTTTCAATAATGTTTTCCAGACCGTCGGCATGCGGCGATAGGGCGTAAGGCATTGACTCATAAACTATCTGCCGACAACCTCACCTTGATACGCGGCGAACGTTGCCTGTTCCAGGGGCTCTCGTTTGCGCTGGAGAGTGGCGGTTTGCTGCTTCTCGAGGGACGTAACGGCTGCGGAAAGACCAGTCTGATTCGTGCCATTGCCGGCATGCTGAGCCTCGAGGCAGGCAGGATCTACTGGGACGACGTACCGGTCGAAAAACAGCGCCAGGTCTTTCACGGAGACCTGGTCTGGCTGGCTCATCGGACCGGCCTCAAGGGCGACCTGACACTGGTCGAGAATCTCGGCTTCGAACGCTACCTGCGGGCTCACTCGAACCGTGATCCCGAGGAGGTCTACGAACGCCTTGGGCTGTCACGACTCAAGAAGCTGATTCTACGATCGCTTTCCGCGGGCCAGCAGCGCCGTGTCGCGCTCGCGCGCATGCTTCTTGCCGACGTGCCGCTCTGGTTCATGGACGAGCCGTTCACCAATCTCGATCGTGAGGGCCGGGCGCTGGTTATGGAACTGGTCGAAGAACACCTCGCGGGAGGCGGCCTGTGCGTCATGGCGGCGCACCAGGATGTCGAGATCGACGCACCATTGACGCGCGTGCAGATCCAGTGAACGAGGTAACACGCGAAATTCCCGGCATCATCTCGGGTCTGCTTGCCACGGCGAAACGCGATCTGCTGCTCGCGTGGAAGCGCCCGGGCGACGTTCTGAACCCGCTGTTCTTCTTCGCCATGGTTTGCACGTTGTTCCCGCTCGCCGTCGGGCCGAGCCAGGAGCAGCTCGAATTCAGCGGCCCTGGCGTGCTGTGGGTAGCCGCGCTACTTGCAGCGCTGTTGTCTCTGAATTCGCTGTTCATTTCGGATTTTGAGGACGGCAGCCTCGATCAGTTGCTGGTCAGCCCGCAGCCGCTGCCGGTGCTCGTACTCGGCAAAGTCATGGCACACTGGCTGACTGCGGGCGTGCCGCTCGTGGTCGTGTCGCCGATCCTCGCGATCACGTACAATATGCCGGTCTCGGTCATCGGCGTGATGATGCTCACGCTGACACTGGGTACGATCAGCCTCAGTCTGCTTGGTTCGATTGGTGCGGCCCTGACAGTGGGACTGCACCGCGGCACGGCGCTTCTGAGTCTGCTTATATTGCCATTGGCAATGCCGATCATGATCCTGGGCGCCAACGCGGTTTCCCTGGCGGCCCATAACGACGTATATACAACCGGAATCTGGGCCCTTGGGGCCTACGCCATCGCTTCCCTGAGCCTTGCGCCATATGCGACGGCGGCCGCACTTCGAATTAGCAACGAGTGAATGTCATAGATTATGTGGAAATGGTTTCATCAGCTGGCCTCACCGCCGCACTTTTATAGAATCTCCGCGCTCTTGTCGCCCTGGCTGGCAGGTCCCGGATTGATCCTTATCGCCTACGCGGCCTGGCAAGGCCTGTTTGTTGTCCCGATGGACTATCAGCAGGGGGATGCGTTCCGCATCATCTATGTCCACGTGCCGTCTGCCTACTTGTCGCTCATGGCCTACATGATCATGGCGACGGCCGGGGCCATCGGCCTGATCTGGCGCATCAAGCTGTCACACGCAGTAGCCGCCGCGGCTGCCCCGATCGGTGCCGGCTTCACGTTCCTGGCATTGTGCACGGGTTCGATCTGGGGGCGGCCGATGTGGGGTACCTGGTGGGAGTGGGGCGATCCGCGCATGATGTCGGAACTGATCCTGCTGTTCCTGTACTTCGGCTACATGGCGCTACGCAGCTCGATCGACGACACGACCAAAGCGGACAAGGCCAGTGCAGTTCTGGCGCTGGTCGGCATCGTAAATGTCGTTATCGTGCATTTCTCAGTCGAGTGGTGGAGCTCCCTGCACCAGGGCCAGACAGTATTCAAGAAAGGCACGATGGATGCCGATATGAAGATTCCGCTGTTCATGATGATCATCGGGTTCACGCTGCTGTTCGGCTCCATGCTGCTGCGGCGTATTCGTACCGAGGTCCTGTACCGTGAGCGCCGTACCCGCTGGGTTCGGGAGTTGATTCTGTCGCCGCACGGAGGAGCATAATGGACGGTTTTGCGATGGGTGATTACGGCCCTTACGTATGGAGTTGCTACGCGCTGACCCTTGTAATCGTGGTGTTCTCAGACTGGCGGGCACGCCTCAGGCACAAGCGCGTATACCGTGATATTGAAGTGCGACTGAAAGCACTAGAGGATCGTGAATGAAACCAAGACAGCAACGCATGTTGGCTTTAGGACTGGCCGCGCTCGGCATAGCAATTGCTGCAGGACTGACGTTACGGGCTTTCCAGGACAATATGATGTTTTTCGTGGAAATCTCCGACGTCGTCGCCGGGAAATACCCCAAGGAACGTAACTTCCGTATCGGCGGGCTCGTCGTCGGCGGCAGCGTGCAACGCGAAGAAGGCTCGCTCGATGTCAGCTTCGAGGTCACGGATACGGCCTGTATCGTACCGGTCATCTACACCGGCGTTCTTCCCGATCTGTTCCGCGAGGGGCAGGGCGTCGTGGCACATGGGCGCCTCAACAACAGCGGCATATTCCAGGCTGACAAGATTCTTGCCAAGCATGACGAGGAATACATGGCACCGGAGGTAGCCGAGTCCCTGTCCAAGCACCAGCAGGACATCGTCAATGCGGCGGTAGCCGGTGCCGCGGAGTGTGGTGCCACCAATGATTCCTGAAATCGGGCAGTTCGCCCTGATCCTGGCCTTGTCGCTGGCCATCTGCCAGGCGATCCTGCCGCTGGTTGGCGCTCATCGCGGTGACGCCGCGATGATGGGTGTGGCGCGCACGGCAGCGACCGGACAGTTCCTGTTTGTCGCCGTTGCCTTTGGCTGCCTGACCTACGCGTTCCTGACGGACGACTTCTCGGTCCTGTACGTTGCCAATCATTCGCAGCTGGCTTTGCCGACCGTATACAAGGTGTCGGCAGTCTGGGGAGCGCATGAAGGGTCATTGCTTTTGTGGATTCTGCTGCTCGCCGCATGGACGGTCGCTGTCGCGCGCTTCAGCTCGGGACTGCCGGATGCATTCGCTGCCCGTGTCATCGGTGTGCTTGGATTGCTGTCGATCGGGTTTCTTGCGTTCGCGCTGTTCACTTCGAATCCTTTCGACCGCCTGATTCCCGCCGCTGCTGACGGTGGTGACCTGAATCCATTGCTGCAGGACCCCGGTCTTGCGATCCACCCACCCCTCCTGTACATCGGCTATGTCGGTTTTTCGGTCGCGTTTGCGTTCGCCATTGCGGCCATGATCAGCGGCGACCTGGACCGTAACTGGGCGAAGTGGACGCGCCCCTGGACCACGCTCGCCTGGCTGTTCCTGACGCTCGGCATTGCCCTCGGCAGCTGGTGGGCGTACTACGAGCTCGGCTGGGGCGGCTGGTGGTTCTGGGATGCCGTCGAGAATGCATCTTTCATGCCCTGGCTCATCGGCACGGCGCTGATTCATTCGCTGGCTGTTACCGAAAAGCGCGGCCTGTTCAAGAGCTGGACCTTGCTCCTCGCAATCACGGCGTTTTCGCTGAGCCTGCTCGGTACCTTCCTGGTGCGTTCGGGCATCATCGTCTCCGTGCACGCGTTTGCCACGGACCCGACGCGTGGTTTCTTCATCTTGTCTTTCCTTGCTGTTGTCGTGGTCGGCGCCCTTGCGCTTTACGCATGGCGCGCGCCATCGCTTGATTCGGACGCCGGCTTTGGCCTGCTTTCCCGCGAGACCTTCCTGCTGCTGAATAACGTGCTGTTCGTCGTCGCCACAGCGCTCGTACTGATCGGCACCTTGTCGCCGCTCGTCATCGAGATGGCGACAGGCGGGAAAATCTCGATCGGGCCGCCGTGGTTCAACGTGGCCTTTCTCGTGCCCACGGTCCCGCTCATCATCCTGCTCGGCATGGGTATGAATGTCGCGTGGCGAACCCAGGCGACGGACTCCTGGCTGCGTACGCTGCGGGTACCGGCAATCTTCGCCCTGGTTATCGGTGTGGTGATCCCGGTACTTGTCTACGGTCGCATCAGCATCATGCTCGTCGTGGGTTGCGGGGCGGCAGCATGGATCGTGATTGTCGCACTCATTCCGATCGTGCGGTCGCTGCGGCGTGAAAAGGGCGCGGCAGGAATCACGCGCTCTGCTCTCGGTATGTCCGTCGCCCACAGCGGCGTCGGTCTGTTCGTCATCGGCGTGACGATCGTGTCGGCGTTCGGTGTGGAGTCAGATCGGGCCTTGTCGCCGGGCGAGTCCATCGACGTCGCCGGCTACGAATTCGAGATGATCGATCTGCGTAACGTAGAGGGTCCGAACTTCTCGGCCATTGAAGCCGAGATCGAAATTCGGCGCGACGGCAACTACGTTGCGACGGTCAGGCCGCAGAAACGCCAGTACCTCGTACAGAAGAGCTGGATGACGGAGGCCGGCATTCGCGCCGGGCTCGACAAGGACCTGTTCGTTGCACTGGGCGATCAGCTCGGCAATGGCGGTTGGAGCGTGCGCATACAGTACAAACCGCTGATTCGTTTCATCTGGCTGGGCTGCCTGGTCATGGCCCTGGGCGGCCTTATCGCGCTCAGCGATCGACGCTACCGTGTCAACGTCAGGGAGAAAGAGAAAGTGCAGGCAGGCGAAGCGGAGGCCACGGCATGAACCGCTACCTGTGGCCGCTGATCGGCGTCGGTGCACTGATTGTTTTCCTGGTTCTTGGTCTGCTGCACGGCGATCCGCGGGCGCTGCCGTCACCGTTTATCGGTAAAGCGGCGCCCGAGTTCGAGCTGCCGACGCTGAAGAATCCCGAAGTCACCATCGGCAAGCAGAACCTGCTTGGGCAGTACTCGATCGTCAATGTCTGGGCGACGTGGTGTGTCATGTGCAAGGTCGAGCACCGCTTCTTGCTGGATCTTGCCGCGAGCAGGACCATTCCAATCTACGGCATCAACTGGCGCGACTCTCGTCCCGATGCAATTGGCTGGCTCAATGAACTGGGCGATCCGTACATTGCATCGGCCTATGATGCGGACGGGCGCGTGGGGATCGATTGGGGCGTCTACGGCGCGCCCGAGACATTCCTCGTGGATCCGGAGGGCACCGTCATTTACAAGCATCTGGGCCCGCTCGATAAAGACATCTGGCAGCGTGAGTTTGTTGCCCGTATGACGGACGGAGGTGGCCAATGAGACGCTTGCTCGTTTTCGTCGCGGCCTTTCTCATCGCGGTTCCGGCGCTGGCCATCGACAAGGAGAAGCGTTTCGAGGACCCGGAGATGCAGGCTCGCTACGAGCAGCTGATTTCCGAGGTGCGCTGCCTGCAGTGCCAGAACCAGAGCATCAAGGATTCCAACGTTTCACTCGCTGCCGACCTCCGGCGCGAGATCGCGCGCATGATCGACGAGGGACAGTCCGATGAGGAAATTGCCGAATTCCTGGTGACGCGATACGGCGAGTTCGCCCTGTACCGGCCGCGCATGAGTGGCAAGACGCTGTTCCTCTGGCTCATCCCGTTCGCTCTCGTTCTGCTGGGTGGTTACGCGCTCGTGCGCGTGATCAAGCACCGTGCATCGCTGCCAATCGGCGACGAATCTGAAGAAGGACAGGCACAATAATGTTCTGGTCGACTCTCGTTGTGCTGTGCCTGCTGGCTGTCGCATTCGCGGTGTGGCCACTCTGGAAACAGTCTCATCGCCTGTCGCCGCTCGTAGCTGCCGTCATCGTGTTGACCGTGGGCCTGTCTGCCGTGGTGTACGACCAGCTTGGCAGTCCCGGCGCCGAGTCGGGGCGGTCCGGACTAGGTGGTGGTCAGGGTGGTCAGGGCATGGACGAGGCGATCGCCTCTCTCGAGGCAAGGCTGGACAATAACCCGGACGATATCGCCGGGTGGAAGATGCTGGGCCGCACGCACATGACCCTGCAGAACTATGCCGGGGCCGTTACGGCCTACGAGCGCGCGATGAGCCTCGAAAGCGGGCAGGTAGCGCAGACGCTGATTGATCTCGCCCTCGCGATCGCAAACCGCGACCAGCAACCTATCGTCGGTCGCAGCGCAGAGCTCGTCGATAACGCCCTGGCCCTCGAACCGCAGAACCAGGCGGCGCTGTTCTACGGCGGTATGGCGGCGGCGAATCGTGGCGATGTCACGACGGCTGCGGACCACTGGGAGAAGCTCCTGAGTCTCAATCCGCCACAGAATATTCAGGAAATCCTGGTCCAGAACATCGCGACGTGGCGCGGCGAGGCGCCGCCGGCCCCGGTGCAGCAGACACAAGTCCAGCAGCCGCAGGCCCAGGAGATTCCTGACGACGCCATCATTTCCGCGAGTGTTACGTTGTCGAATGACGCACTCGCCGCGATGCCGGGCAATGCCGCCGTTTTCGTCATTGCACGCGACCCGGCGGCACCGACCCCACCGATTGCCGTGTCCCGGCTTGCGCTGGCGGAACTGCCGACCGTGGTGTCGCTGACCGACGCTAATTCGATGGTTGCGGGTCGTAACCTGTCGATGTTCCCGGAGATCGAGCTGCTCGCCCGCGTCTCCTTGTCAGGCGGCCCGGCTGCTGCCTCGGGAGACTGGTACGGGTCGATGATCGTACGTCCGGCCGAGAGCCGCTCGGTGTCCCTGACGATCGACCAGCAGGTGCCCTGACCGTTGGGTGTAGCCGATAATCCGTCGGAGCGGATGTGCTTTGCCTGTGGGCCCGACAACCCGATCGGTCTCAAGATCGAGTTCACGGTCGATCAGAACGAGGTCTGCACGGCGGAGTTCACGCCGAACGAAAATCACCTGAGCTGGGAAGATACCGTCCACGGCGGCATCATCTACTCGGCACTCGACGATGTAACCGGTAATATCCCGTACGCTCGCGGACTCGTCGCGCACACCGGTCGCTGTGAGATTCGTTATCGACGTCCCGTGCGAGCGGGCCAGACGATCCTGCTCAAGGGCTGGATCGAGAAGGAGAAGGGGCGCCTGATGGTCATCCGCGGTGAGGCGCGCTGCAAGGGTGACGACGAACTCGTCGCCGAATGCACGGCGAGTTTTTTGAAGGAGGAGTAGATGGCGCTACCGCCATTGCTGGAAGGCCGGCTGAGGCTGCCGTTAATCGGCGCGCCAATGTTCATCGTATCCGGTCCCGCACTGGTCATCGAGCAGTGCAATGCCGGTATCGTCGGTTCGTTTCCCGCGCTCAACGCGCGCCCGCAGGAAAAACTCGTCGAGTGGATCCGGCAGATCAAGGAAGAGACGGCGGCACATGCGGAGGCTCATCCCGACGAGCCCGTCGCGCCCTTCGCGGTCAACCAGATCGCTCACCCGAGCAATTCTCGCCTGGCCCACGACGTCGAAGTCTGCGTCCGCGAGGAAGTGCCGATCATCATCACGAGCCTCAACCCGCCACGCGATATCGTCGACGCAGTCCACGCGTATGGCGGTCTCGTGTTTCACGACATCATCAGTATGCGGCATGCGCGCAAGGCAATGGAGCAGGGCGTCGACGGGATAATCGCCGTATGCGCCGGGGCCGGTGGGCATGCAGGTCCGCTGAGCCCGTTTGCGCTCATCGGCGAGATTCGCCGTGAATTCGATGGCTGCCTGATCCTGTCAGGATGCATTTCTCGCGGCGACGATGTGCTGGCGGCGACCGCACTGGGGGCCGACCTCGCGTACAGTGGCACGCGGTTTATCGCGACGCCGGAGGCTACTGCGCTGCCCGACTACAAGGAGATGATCGTCGATAGTGCTGCTGCGGATATCGTGTATTCGTCGTTGTTCACGGGGATCCACGGCAATTACCTTGCGGGGAGTATTGCGCGAGCCGGCATGGACCCTGCCAATCTGCCGGACGGCAGCAAGGAAGACATGAACTTCGGCAAGAACGACGAGGCCATGGCCAAGGCCTGGAAAGAGATCTGGGGTGCCGGGCAGGGCGTTGGCAATATTCACGAGGTGAGTCCGGCCCGTGATGTCGTGTTGCGCATGGAGCAGGAGTATAGAGATGCGCTGAGGCGCATCGGCGCGGCCTGACATGCACGCGGTTCTCTGGTCCTACTTCTTTGTCGCCGTGGGCGGTGCGCTCGGTGCGATGGCGCGTTTTGCGCTCAATGTATTCCTGCAGCGGGACGTGGCGTTCCCGTGGGGTACGCTCGGGGCCAACCTGATCGGTTGCCTTGCGATGGGGATGCTGGCGCACCTGATTGCACATTCGTCGTGGTTCAACGACGCGGGCATTATTCCCGACCAGTACCGGCTCCTGTTTGCGATTGGTTTCTGCGGCAGCTTCACCACGCTGTCGACGATGGTCATGGAACTCAACACGATGCTGCAGCGGAACGAACTGTTCTACTCGTTCACCTACCTGTTCGCGACGCTCGTGGGTGGATTCGCCTGTTTCTACCTCGGCTACGCTATGCTGCGATCGCTTCGAGCGTTGCTGTAATCCACTCGACACAGTCTTCGTGTTCGGGCTTCATCAGCACGGAGCGCAGGCACGTGACGACGTCCGCATCGGCTTCGAGTGCCGGCACGTAGTGACGCACGAATTCCACCGGCAGTTCTATCAGCGCGAGGTGGAGCTCCTGCTTTGCGGCGGCATCGAAGACATCGCGTGCGCGCCGCGACGACTCGGATGCGGAGGCGGCATTGACGGCATAAACGACAATGTCGAGCTCCGGCGCACAGAGTGGCGTGTACGCTGAACTCGCGTCCAGGTTGTGCCACATCGTTCGAGCAGCGCGTAGTGACGCATCGAGTCCGTCCGCAAAGGCGCCGCCCGGGACCGGCGGCAACAGCTGATGCGTGGCCCACAACGCCACGGCCGCTGCGCCGGGGCGGGAGCATTCGAGCGTGATCTCACCGAGGTGCAGGTCCCCGGAGCTGAAGTAGGTGTATGGCGAGTCGTGCTTGTAGAGCGTGCCGACGGCATGGTCGCGAAACAGGACACATCCACACCCGTAGGGCTGCAGGCCGTGCTTGTGCGGGTCGATCACGATCGAATCGACTTGGCTCATTGCCTGGAGTGCTGCTTTCGTGTCTGCGTTGATCTCCGAGGTCAGGCCAAAATAGCCGCCATAGGCCGCGTCAGCATGTATGCGGAAGTCATACTTCTTGCGCAGTTCGAGGATGGCGGGCAACGGGTCGACGACACCGAGGCCGGTCGTTCCCATCGTAACCACGACCGTGCCGACATCCCCGTTTGCCAGTAACTTTTCGCAGGACGCCGGGTCCATGCGGCCACGCTCGTCAACATCGATTTCGGCGAAAGGAAGGCGGAGCACGTCGCTGATGCGACTGTGCGTGTAGTGCGTCATCGCAGATGCCACGATTTTTTTGCCGGGGTGCAGGCGACCAGCTACCCACAGCGCTTCAAGGTTCGCCATCGTCCCACCGCTCGTGAGATGTCCGAGCGGCGCGTCCCAGCCAAATATTCGTCCCAGGTCGACAATGCACTCTTTTTCCATCGGCGAACTGGCGCGGCTGCCGTCCAGCGCGTGGTTATTCGGGTTTACCCACAGAGAAAGAGCATAGGCGATACGCGCCACCGGGTGCGGTGGCTTCAGCATCTGCCCGGCGTACTGCGGATGGAAGTACGGGTAGTTGTCCTGCATGCGTTGCGCAACCTCGGCAAGCACCGGCGCGAGCGCTCTCTTATCGATCTGTGGCGAAAAATCCGGCAGGTCGGCTGCGCCCGCGTCCAGAATGTCGAGCGCGTTCGCGAGTAGTTCGAGTTCCTGTTTGTTGATCATCCGGCCTTCCTGTTCCCGTTGCCGCGCAGCTTACCGTAAACTGCGGGCATGGACCTGATTGCGCATGCCGTGCCGTTCTTTCTTCTCGCGATCATCATCGAACTGCTTGTCAATCGCTACAAGAAGACCGGGGTCTACCGCAGCAACGATGCAATCAACAGCATCAGCGCCGGCATGCTGGACACGACGACCGGGTATTTCACGAAATTCCTGCCGCTGCTCGGGTGGGGTTTCGTCATGCGCAACCTGGCGCTTATCGATATGCCGCTGGAATGGTTCGATGCCTCGTTACGCGGCATTGCACTGTGGGTCACTGCGGCGATCGCATGGGACTTCTGCTACTACTGGTTTCACCGCTTCAGCCACGAGATTTCGGTCCTGTGGGCAGCCCATGCCGTCCATCACCAGAGCGAGGAATACAACCTCTCGACGGCCCTGCGCCAGACCAGCACCGGGTTCCTGTTTGGCTGGATTTTCTACCTGCCGCTGTTCGCCGTCGGTTTCCCGCTCGAAGTGCTGCTCACGGTCAATGCGGTCAACCTGATCTACCAGTTCTGGGTCCACACACGCCTGATCGGAAAACTCGGCCCGCTCGAGTGGGTCCTGATGACACCCTCGCACCACCGCGTCCACCATGCGCAGAACGAGCGCTATATCGACAAAAACTACGGCGGCATGTTCATCGTCTGGGACCGCCTTTTTGGCACGTTCGAGGCGGAACGGGATGACGAGCCCGTCGTGTACGGTGTCCGCAAGCCGCTGGCCAGCTGGAACCCGTTCTGGGCCAACTTCCAGGTGTATGACTATTTGTGGTTCGATGCGCGTAAAACGAGGCGCTGGCGGGACAAACTGGGGGTCTGGTTCCGACGGACCGGCTGGCGGCCTCCCGACGTCGAGGCGCAGTACCCGAAGAGAAACGTTGATCTCGAGCGCTTCGTCAAGTTCGACCCGGACGTGCCGGCAGCGGTCAGGTTCTATACGGTTGCGCAGTTCGCGGTCGCAATTGCGGCCGCACTGTGGATTGGCGAGGTGTACGTCGAACAGGGCGCCACAGGCGTTTTGCTTCCCTGTGCCGCTCTCTGGGTGTTGTTGTTGTCGCTGGGAATGCTCAATGAAGGACGCCGCTGGGCGAGATACTTCGAACTCGTGCGACTGGCGGCACTGGCTCCGATCCTGCTGCTCGCCTGGCACCTTACCTCCGGCGGGCTGCCTGCACCCGTGTGGGCGACGGCCGGCGCCTACCTGGTGTTGTCCGCTATCGGTACCGGCTTTCTAGTTGCTCAAAAAACACGATTAAAAACAACCGTTAATGAAGGATAATTAAGAGGAATTCTATGTCACGGCAGAATGTATTCACCGGGGCCCCCTGGGAGAAAAATGTCGGTTACTGCCGCGCAGTGCGGACCGGACCCCACATCTCGGTATCCGGCACGGCAGCGGTCGGCGCAGACGGTGAGGTCGTCGGTGTCGGGGACGCCTACGCCCAGTCGAAACGCTGCATCGAGATTATCGCCGGTGCGCTGGCGGAAGCCGGGGCCGGCCTCGAGCACGTCGTCCGGACACGGATGTTCGTCACGGACATCAGCCAGTGGGAAGCCATCGGGCGAGCGCATGGGGAAGCTTTCCGCGACATTTGGCCCACGACGTCGATGGTCGAGGTGCGGGCCCTGATCGATCCTGACATGCTGGTTGAAATCGAGGCCGACGCCTTCGTCGATTAGTTGGGCCGGCGCTTCCAGATCTCGGTGCGACCGAATAGTGACACGCCGATGAACCCGCGCACCTTGAGCGTATTCGAATCCAGCAGCTGGATCTTGCAACGATACGTGTTGCCGCTGTTCGGGTCGTATATCCGGCCACCGGACCAGGTGTCATCGCCGTCATACCTGAAGCCGCTGAATATGTTCAGGCCTGTGAGCGGGCGATTGCGCAAGGCCGGGTCGGGGTTCTTTTCGTCCCGGTCGGCACGCCCGGAGTCACCCGTGGCCGAGCCGAGGATCGTGGCCCGTAGCTCGCTGCCTGCCAGTTCAACGCGAATCAGACCGTCGCCGTCACCATTCAACCAGGTCCCCTCGACGGCCGTCGGGGATGCGTTGGCCGCGCTCATTGCGCCGAAGGTCAGAAGGGTGCCAAGTACCGGGAAAAATCGCATAGCGTCGGCATTATCTCTGAGCAGCGCGGAATCATCATAGTGCCAAGTCGCAGAACAAGCATTTCCCTTTCCGAGGCCCGCCGCATTGCGCTTGCGGCCCAGGGATTCGATCGTGGGCGGCCCGGTGCTGCAGACGACGTGCGCCATTACCGGCGCGTGCTGCACGACATTGGCGTGCTGCAGCTCGATTTTGTGAATGTCCTGCTCCCGGCCCACTTGCTCATGATCTGGTCGCGCCTCGGCGCGTATGACCGACGCCGGTTCGAGCACTATCTCTATGGCTCGCGTGAGTACACCGAGCAATGGGCGCACGAAGCGTCGATCGTGCGCGTCAGCGACTGGCCCCTGCTCGAGCACCGGCGGCAGGCCTGGACGCCCTGGAAGCGCAATCCTCTGCGAACACTGGCAAACCCGGAGCAGTATCTCGCGTCGATTCTCGAGCAGGTGGAACGGGGTGGCGCGGTGACGTCGAACGACCTTCCCGAGGCGGAAAGTTTGCCTCGCAAGACGGGTGACTGGCACCGACCGGTGCAGCGCTGGGCGCTCGAGCACCATTTTGGGCGAGGCTTGCTCTGCGTGCAGAAGCGCCTAGGGAACTTCCAACGAGTCTATGATCTGCCCGAGCGCCTGATCGACGATGAGCATCGTCTCGCGAGCGTCAGCGATGATGACGCCCGCCGATTGCTGCTGCGTCAGTCGGCGCGCTCGCTGGGTATCGCGACACTCCAGGACCTTGCGGATTACTACCGTATGGTGCCGCGTGATGCGGCACCACGAGTCACGGAACTCGTGGAAGAGGGCGAACTGCTGCCCGTTGCCGTCGAGGGCTGGGACCAACCCGCCTACCTCTGTCGCGAAGCGAAGATCCCCCGGACGATCGACGGCGCTTCGCTCCTGTCGCCCTTCGACCCGGTCGTCTGGTTTCGCCCGCGTGCGGAGCGACTGTTCGACTTCGAATACCGGATCGAGATTTACGTCCCCGAGGCAAAGCGGCGCTGGGGTTACTATGTCCTGCCATTCAGGCTGGGCGAGAATCTCGTGGCCCGCGTGGACCTGAAGGCGGATCGCAAGACCGGCGCGTTACTGGTTCGACAACTGCACTTCGAGGTCGGTTTTTCGCAAGAAGAAACCGAGTCCGCCCTTGCGGGTGAACTCGATGCACTGGCCGACTGGCTTGGACTGGAGTCTGTCGTCTACTGTTGAGGCGGCTTTCGGTCGCGTTTCTTCTGGCGCTGACCACGTGTGTGGTCGCGGCGTTCTCTCATCTGCTCGCGCGCAGCGGCTTTCTGTTCGTCGGACATATTGTTCCAGGTCTCGCGGCGCTGTTCACGCTGCGCCTCGCGTTCCGCCCTGGCAACTTCACGTTCCTCTTCGGACATGCTTTCCCACTTCTGGCGCATGGCTTCGCGCTCCGCCTGGCGTTGCTCATTCATTTGCCGGCGCGTAGCGTTGCGTTCCTCCTCGGACATGGCCTCCCAGCGTGCCCTTTGTTCCTCGCGCAGCGCCTGGCGCTGCTCGTCGGACAGACCCTGAACGTATTCGCGGCGCTCTTCGGGGTTCATTTCCTTGAGCTCGTCTATTGACTGGGCAGATCCTGCCGGTGCCAGCAATGCCAGTCCGAATACGGCCACGATCAAACGAAGTGTGTTCATTCCTGTCTCCTCCAAAAGGTTGCCGATAACCCGGCACCTGTCTCATCAACGCGCCCGACAGGTATTCGTTGACAGCGTTCTATGGAACACTACCAGCATGAGAACTCGATTTCTTCCCGCGTTCGCGATCCTCTTCCTGGCCGGGTGTGCCGCCAGCGTTCCTGTTCTGCCGGGCCGCGCCGGGGGCAATCCCGAACACGTTGACCTTACCGGGCAATGGGAACTACGCGGCGCCGCCGCGCTTCCGATCCAGCAGGACCAGACCATTTATATTCCGACCATCAGGGACCAGCGTATGCAGCAGGCCCGTCGCAATGGTCGCCGGTCCAGGGGATCGAGCGTGCATATCTTTCTGACGACGGGCAGACATCTCAAGGTGACGCAGACGGTTTACGCGCTGTTCTTCAGCTACGATCGAGCCGTCGTCAACGAGTACAACTTCGGCGAGAATCGCACGGCCACTGTCGGGCCCATCGAGGCACAACGCGTCTCCGGGTGGGACGGTGCCGCCTTCGTCGTCGAAACCATGGATCGGGAAGGCAATCGGCTGACCGAGAGATGGTCATTGGCCGCAGGCGGCGCGGTACTGCAGCGTGATATATCAATCGACAAGGGTGAGAAGAACAGCCTGTCGACCCGGCAGGTTTTCGAGCGGCGCTGAAGCAGGAGGCAGCTCCTGCTGCAGCTGACGATCCTGTTCGGCTGATCCTCAGGTCGGCGTGTAGCGTCTCAGCGTTGCGCGGAACAGTAATTTGCCTTTGCGGTGCCGCTCGATGATCACCGGCAGGTAGCCGAGTTCCGGGGCGCACCACATGGTCGTAACTCGCGACGATCCCTCACGCTGGTGCTGAATGCCAACGACGTCATAGGTGCCGGCAGGCGTCGTGACCGACTTTCTGCCGGCGTCACGGACGTTGATGGGCCGCATCTTGTCGACGTCAAACACGGTATAGCGTGCGTCGGGCTGGTCGTTGAGGAGGTCGTACATGAGTTCGTACTGGATCGACACGGCATCATGCGACAGCCCTTCGAGCTGGAATTCGGCCGGTACGCCCCCGACCGTGCCGCGCGCCAGGTTAGTCGACCAGTCAAAACCGATCTTCGCCTCGGGCTCGTCACGGATTGTATCGATCGCGTGGTAGGTGACGGGACGGACCCCGTCCGCCACGGTCGTAAATGCGGACGAAACGTGCATTCTCCCGCCGGTGATGATCTTGGAAAGACCGGTCGGTGTCACGACGTGCGTGGCCACATAACCGTCCTCGGTGGCCCGGAGCTCGGTGTTGAGCTGACCGGATACGACCGAAATCTTGACCTTGTACTCAGCAGTATGCGGGGTGAGGTCTGCAGCCGCCGCAGGCATGAGCACGCCCAGGGAGAGCAGCAGGCCAATCATCAGTCGTGTCATTCGGTGTCCTCCTCAGGATCGTCCGAGAGCTTGCTCGGATTGTTCCATAAGGGACATGACTCGTTGCTGAACGTTCAGTCGTACCGGCTCCAGGGCATCCAGGGCGATGTCGCGTGAAACGGCCACCGGTTCACCGATTGCTACGACAATACGAGCAAACGGTCTGGGGACCATGAAACGGTCCCAGCGTTTCTCGAAATACCAGGCGCGATCGGCTGCGCAGCCGATGGGGACAATCGGTACCCCGGCGATGCGGGCCATAAGTACCGTGCCGGCTTTGAACTCGTGCTGCGGACCACGCGGTCCGTCGGCCGTGGTGACAATCGAGTAGCCACTCTTCATCATGCGTTGCTGGTCCCGCAGGGCGAGTGCGCCGCTCTGGTTGGCCGAGCCCCAGATGACTTCGGCACCCCACGCTCGGGCGATCCGTTCCGGCACGTCACCGTCGACAGAGCCGGATATCAGGAAACAGGCCTTGAAGCCCCGGGCAATCCAGGCACGCACCAGCATCGTGCCGATAATGTGATGCTGGTGCCAGTACGCGGGCGCGCAGACATTGCCGGCGTCAATGAAGGCTTCGATATGCTCCGCGCCTATGATCTTCTCGACCCGGTACGTGGCCGTCAGCAGGCGGATGATTCCGCGCAGCAATGGCAGCCCGAGAGAGTAGTAGAGGCGGCGTGCAGGCGTCATGCGCCTCCGCGACACCGGACTGCGCCGGGACTCGATGGATTCGAAGTGTTTGGAGGATTGGTCGTTCAAGTGCGGGAGTGTACTATTGCGCCTGCACCAACAGCCAGTTCGGCGTCCGCACGCTTCGCCGTCTCCCGCGGCGAGAATCCGATATCCAATGAAACTCTACGACACACTGATTGACCTTCTCGCGGAGATGAAGGATCGCGACCGCGACATCCTGTTTATCGACGGCGAAATAGACGAGTCGAGAATAGGATTCGGCGAGCTCTGGGAGCGCGCCCTGGCACTGCTGGGTTCTCTCCAGGCGCGTGGTATGCGGGCTGGGAACGAGCTGATTATTTTCAGCAAGTCAAACGAGAGCTTCGTCGTAGCGTTCTGGGCGGCGGTGCTTGGTGGCATCGTGCCGGTGCCGGTTGCCGTCGGAATCAGTGACGAGCACAAGCTCAAGCTGTTTCGGATTCTGTCACAGCTCGCTAACCCAACGCTGTTCACCGAGCTGGACCTGTTGCAACGCCTGCACGATTTTGCGCAAGAACAGGATCTCGCGAAGATCACCGAGCTTCTGGAGACTCACGCTGTACTCATGAGTGACGTTACGCCGGGTGATCATGGCGCGGTTTACGATGCGGACCCGGACGATATTGGCTTCATCCAGTACTCATCCGGTTCGACGAGCGACCCGAAAGGCGTGGTACTGACCCATCGCAACCTGTGCATCAATATCCGGGCTATAGTCGAGGGCTTCGGGTGGCGGGACGACGACCTGTCTCTGAGCTGGATGCCGCTGACGCACGACATGGGGCTGATAGGGTTCCACCTGAGTGTCCTGGCCGCCGGCATGACCCACGCGGTAATGGACACCAGCGTCTTCGTCCGTCGACCGCTTCTGTGGATGAGCAAGGCGGACGAGTTGCGAGCGACCCAGCTATGCTCACCCAACTTCGGCTACAAGCACTTTCTCAAGCTGTTCGAAAGGAAAGGGCTGCCAGGCATCGACCTCTCCTGCGTCAAGCGGGTCATCAATGGCGCCGAGCCGATCTCCTGGGATTTATGCGAGGACTTTCTCGCCGCACTCGCACCGCACGGCCTCGCACGCAACACGATGCTGCCGGTCTACGGTCTCGCGGAGGCGACGGTCGGCGTGTCGTTCTCGCCACTCGGCCCCGAGTACGAACGCGTCATCATGGACCGCCACAGCCTGCAGATCGGCGAGGCCTACCGGCCGGTAGCGGAGGAGCATACGGATGCTGTCAGTTTCCTCAAGGTGGGCAAGGCGATTCGTGACGTCGATATTCGCATAGCGGATGATGGTGACAACGTCCTGAGCGACGGGCACATCGGGCATATTCAGCTCAAAGGTGGCAGCGTCACCGAACGAATCTACGGCGCTGAGAAGGCAACCACAGAGCTGTTCACTGCCGATGGCTGGCTGCGTACGGGCGACTGCGGGGTATTCGTCGATCAGGACCTCGTCATCACGGGGCGCCAGAAAGACATCATCATAGTCAACGGGCAGAACTACTATCCGCACGACATCGAGGAGATCATCTCCCAGCTCGACGGTCTGGACCTGAACAAGGTCGTGGTCGCGGGCGCGACACCCAAAGGCGGGCAAACTGAAGAGCTGATCGTTTTCATACTCTTCCGGCAGGACGTCGATGCATTCAGGCCGCTGGCAGACCGGGTACGGGAAATCGTCGGCGAACACGCCGGTCTCGAGGTCGACAAGGTCATTCCGGTTTCCCGCATTCCCAAGACGACGAGCGGCAAGGTGCAGCGCGCGAAGCTGCTGGAGGCCTGTATCGAAGGGGAGTTCGACGCGATTATGAAACAACTGGCGCCGGCGGTGCCGGAAGCGGACGATGCCTTCGAAGAGGACCCGATCGTGGCCGAACTTGTGGCAATTTGTCGTGAAGTTTCGAAAGACAGACAGATTGGCGCAGATGACAACCTGTTCGAAGTCGGTGTAAGTTCGCTGACCTTGACCGAAATAGTCCTCGCTGTCGATGAGCGATTCCCGGGCAAGCTCGACATCAGCGACTTGTTCGACTACCCGACGCTGCGAGATGTGGCGGCACTCCTGAAGAGGGAACCCTGATGACTTATGCACGCATCGCCGGCGTCGGCAGCTTCCTCCCCGAGAAAGTTCTGACGAACAAGGACCTCGAGGGCATGATGGACACGTCCGACGAGTGGATTCGCGAGCGCACGGGTATCAAGCGCCGTCATATCGCCGCCGCTGACGAGACTACGGCGTCCATGTCGCTCGAAGCAGCGAGCAGGGCACTTGCGATGGCCGAGACGGACCCGTCCGAGATTGACCTCATTGTGGTCGGTACCTGCACACCCGACAAGGTCATCCCGGCCACAGCCTGTATCGTCCAGCGCCAGCTCGGCATCGAGGGTTGCGGTGCGATGGACATCAATGCCGCCTGCAGCGGCTTCGTCTACGGGCTGGATTACGCCAATCGCTACATGATCACGGGTGGCGGGAAGAAGGCACTCGTGATCGGTGCAGAGACCCTGTCACGTATCACTGACTGGGAGGATCGCACGACTGCGGTCCTGTTCGGCGATGGCGCAGGCGCCGTCGTCCTCGAGACTTCCGAGGAGCCGGGAATCCTGGCCACGCATATCCATGCGAATGGCGCCTATGAGGAACTTCTGCACACGCGCCATGGAGTCTCACTGGGTTTTGACGCAAGTTGCGAGCGCGGCGCCTCGATCGAGATGAACGGCAATGCCGTATTCAAGCGCGCCGTCGGCACTTTCGACGCGATGACGCGTGAGACCATCGCGGACCTGGACGGCCATCTTGACGATATTGACTGGTTCATCCCGCACCAGGCGAACATGCGCATCATCACGGCGGCGGCAAGGAAACTCGAGATGCCGATGGAGCGCGTCATTGCGACCGTGGACGAGCACGCCAACACCTCGGGCGCTTCGATTCCACTGGCACTCGATCTGGCAGTCCGTGACGGACGCATCAAGCGCGGCGACATGTTGCTCATGGCTGCGTTTGGCGCCGGCTTTACCTGGGGTTCGGCCATGCTCCGTTTCTAGGCAACAGTAGTACAGTCCAAGTGGACAAAAGTCCGCTTATTTTCTCTTAAAATGCATTAAGTTTCGCCCATAACCCATTGTTTTTTAGTGTATGGAAACCATCCAGAGATTACTGCTAGACTGTCCCCGGCCGTGTAACCGGTCAGCGATAACAACAACTAAGCTATTTCTATCAAGCAACAAGTCAAGTTAAAGGGGATAAAAATGGGAGCAGGTAAGATCATCCAGATCGTCACCGTCGTGGTGGCACTCGTGGCTGGCCTCATGGGCGGCTTCCCTCAAAGTGGGCTGATCATCGCGGTACTCGGTGCCGTTTCCGGCTATTTCATCGATGCTGACGACCGCATGCGCTTCCTGGTTGCCGCACTCGCGCTCGCCGCTTTCAGCGGTGCTCTGGGGGCGATACCGGCAGTCGGCAGCCACATCTCTGCCGCACTGGGCGCTGGCGGCCTCGCCGCGGCTTACGGCGCTGCAGCTTTGACGTGCATCGTGTTCGGCCTGATCGACAAGCTGAAACCCTGATATTTGGGAGTGATTACGCACTCTGTAATCAGAAAGGCCGCCCTCTTGGGCGGCCTTTTTCTTGTGCTCGTCTCGGGCGGAGTGCAG
>JBFFOM010000049.1:0-21055 GCA_041574455.1 Woeseiaceae bacterium
AGGCTTCGTCAAAATCGTCGTAATCGGCGATCAGTCGCACCTCCAGGTTATCTGACGGGACGAAATACAGCTCGCCGCGCACCCCGTAACGATTCAACTCGTTCAGCGCGTCGCCACCGGCAAGATTCTCGTAATAGCCGTCACGCTGATTGATGGTGCCCGAAAGCCCGAAGCCGACCGTATCGGACAGCGGCCCGTTGATGTCGGCTTTGAAAATGAACTGGCCGTAATCGCCGACAGTGACGGACGCAGAGCCATTGGTCTCGTCGAGATCCGGCTTGGCAGTCACAACGCTGATGACCCCGGCTGAAGCGTTCTTGCCGAACAGCGTACTCTGCGGGCCTCGCAATACTTCGACGCGCTCCAGGTTCGGCAGGTCATTCAGTGCCGACGACGAGCGGGAACGGTACACGCCATCGATGAACACGCCGACCGATGGTTCTATGCCGGCGTTGTTGGCGCCGTTGCCGAACCCACGGATGATGAAGTTGGTGTTACCGCTCGACTGCAGCTGTGTAATGCGCAGCGACGGCACGAGGAATTGCAGGTCCTTGATATCAGACACCTGCGACCGTTTCAGATCCTCGGCCTGCACGACCGAAACTGCCACAGGGATCTCCTGCAAGGTGGACTCGCGCTTGGTCGAAGTGACGATGATCTCTTCGATGACGAAAGCGTCATCCTGGGCCATCGCAGGCGCGATCGGCACAGCCATGGCGAGCACCACGAGGGCGCAGGTAAACGTATTGATCTTCATATGTATTCCCCTTTCGATGACCGCTAACAGGCCATGGTCGATCATGATACTGCGGCAGAAGCCTTGTTTGACGGCTTTCTTATGGTTTCCTGATGATTCGTAAGGCCGCACTGCCCGCGTCAGCGGCGCCGCCCCAGAGCACAGGGCCATTCAAAGCCCCCGAGAGGGCGTTTGGCAATGCGAATTATTACCTACATTTGAACAGGAGCCCAACATTTACGGACTTTTTTCGCTGTTCGCGATCAGCAGGGACCGCAACGCGGCGGCCTCGCCCGACATGGCGTCACGCACTCCCGCGACAGATTCCTTGAGTTCGGCATACCGCGCGACGTAGACGTACGCCTCGGGGTCCGCAAGAAACCCATTCAGGTCCGGACGCCCTGGTCCCGCCGCGGGACCCTCGCGGTAAGCGGGCGACAGGCCATATCGCTGCGCCAGCACAGCGATATTCATGTAGACGTTTCGATGCTGCTCTTCGAGCTGGTAGATCGGGAACAGCCAGAAATCCCGGCTGCGGGACAGGTAACGCGTGATTTCCGATCGAATCCGGGGATCCCTGATCAGGCGAAGGTCGCCGGTCGATACCAGCGCTTCTGCCGTGCCAAGAACGGGCACAGGATTATTGAATTGCCTGGCATCGGCCAGCAGGCGCCGGACAGTTTCGATATCGGCAGGCCCACGCTGCTCGAACAGCCCAACGAGTTGCCTGGCGGCGTTCTGCCAGGGCGCATTCAGTTCCGCCGCGGCCACGAACATTTCCTCGGTTGCCCGCAGGTCCGCTGCCAGCTGGGTGAGATACTCCTGTTCGCGCTCCTCGTCCTGGAGCGTGCCGCGCCACTCGTCGATGGCCAGCGCCACGAGGACACCGACGATGATGACGACGAACTCGGCGAAGAACCACCGGGAGCGTTCACGCAGCGAGAGAATCACGACGCCCCCAGTGCTGCGAGCTGGTCCGCCTGGTATTCGTTGGTCAGCGGCTCGATGACCTGGTCGAGTGCGCCCTCGAGAATCTCGTCGAGCTTGTACAGCGTCAGGTTGATGCGGTGATCGGTGACGCGGCCCTGCGGGTAGTTGTAGGTGCGGATACGCTCCGAGCGATCGCCGGAACCGACCAGGAGCCTGCGCTTCTCGGCCTGCTCGGTCTGCTGCGCCGAAACCTGCTGGTCGAGGAGGCGCGCCTGCAGCAACGACATGGCGCGTGCCTTGTTCTTGTGCTGCGAGCGTTCGTCCTGGCACTCGACCACGATGCCGGACGGGAGATGGGTGATGCGCACGGCCGAATCGGTCTTGTTGACGTGCTGGCCACCGGCGCCCGACGCGCGGTAAGTGTCGATGCGCAGGTCGGCCGGGTTGATATCGACTTCCTCGACCTCGTCGGGCTCGGGCAGGACCGCGACCGTGCAGGCCGAGGTGTGGATCCGGCCCTGGGATTCCGTCGCCGGTACGCGCTGCACGCGGTGTGCGCCGGACTCGAACTTGAGCTTTGCGTAGGTGCGACTGCCGGTCACGCGGCTGATGATTTCCTTGTAACCGCCATGTTCGCCTTCACGAGCGGACAGGACCTCGATCTGCCACCGGGCGGTCTCCGCGTATTTCGAATACATGCGGAACAGGTCGCCGGCGAAAATGGCCGCCTCGTCACCGCCCGTGCCGGCACGGATTTCGAGGAAGACATTGGCATCATCGTAAGGGTCGGGCGGAATCAGCGCCTTCTGCAGGTCGATGAGCAACAGGTCACGACGTTCCTCGAGACCAGCCAGTTCCTCCTGGCCCATCTGGCGTATCTCTTCGTCGCTGTCGTTCGCCATCTCCTCGGCGGCCGCGATGTCTTCGAGGATGCCTTCATACTGCTGGAACGACTGCACGACCGGTTCGACGCGCGCGTACTCTTTCGAGAGGTCCCGAAACTGGTTCTGGTCGGCGATGACGTCGGGGTCCGCGAGCAGGCCCGCGATCTCTTCGAAGCGATCGCGCACGGATTCGAGTTTGAGGCGAATGGACTCCTTCATTGCTCGAGCTTACTTATCGTCGAGGCCGAACAGTTTGCGCGCGGCCTGGATCATGTCCTCGTCCGCGGCCTCGCCGGCCTTGCGCAGCGCGACGCTCGGCCTGTGCAGCATCTTTTTCATCAGAGCCGCGGTCGCGAACTCGATCGCGTCTTCGGCGGATTCACCCTTGCGCATGCGCTTGCGCGCCTGCTTGGCAACCTGCTTGCGCACCTCTTCGTTGGCCTCGCGCAGTGTTGCGATGATCGGGGCTACCTGCTTGGAGCGCTCGATGGCTGCGTAGCGACGGATCTCGTCGTCGAGCAGGCGGTGCGCCTCGACGGCGGCGGCCTCCCGATTGCCCTGGCCTTCGAGGATCACTTTGTCGAGATCGTCGATCGTGTACAGATAGAAGTCGTCGAGTTCGCCGGCTTCCTTTTCAATATCGCGCGGCACCGCAATGTCGCAGGCGAAGATCGGCTTGCGCTTGCGCGCCTTCAGCGCCGCACTGATTTGCTTGGCCGTCACGACGGGCTCGGTTGCTGCCGTAGAAGTAATGAGAATATCAGCCTCGGGCAAGGTCCCTTCGATCTCGGTCAGCGGCAGGGCAAAGCCGCCGAACTGCCCGGCCAGTTCCTGCGCGCGTTCGATGCTGCGGTTGGCAACGAACATGCGGCCGATGCCGTGGCTGTAGAGATGCTTGGCGACCAGTTCAACCGTGACGCCGGCGCCGACGAGCAGGGCGGTGTGCTTCTTGAACCCGGCAAAGAACTGTTGCGCGAGGTGTACGGCCGCCGACGCGACCGACACCGGGCTCGCGCCGATCTCGGTGTCGGTGCGAATCTTCTTGGCGACCGCGAAGGTGTGCTGGAACAGGCGGCTCAGGTTGCCGCCGAGCGCATTGGCGTCCTGCGCGTAGCGAAACGCGTCCTTGAGCTGCCCGAGAATCTGTGGCTCACCGAGAACCATCGAGTCGAGCCCGCAGGCGACGCGGAAGATATGCCGTATAGCCTCCTCGTCGTCGAGCATGAACAGCGAGTCGGCAAACGCGTCGCCGAGCTTGCGATCGTCGTGCAGCCACTCCTTGAGTTGTTCGCGGCTGCCATCATGGCCGATC
This sequence comes from Woeseiaceae bacterium, assembly GCA_041574455.1. Lineage (GTDB taxonomy): Bacteria > Pseudomonadota > Gammaproteobacteria > Steroidobacterales > Woeseiaceae > UBA1847. The sequence goes on from JBFFOM010000049.1 coordinate 3,863, forward strand.
AGGTAGAACTCGGTGCGATTGCAGGTCGAGAGCAGCACCGCCTCGTCGATGCCGTCGAGCCCCTTCAGCCGCTCCAGCGCACGCGTAACTTCGTCGCCGGCGTAAGCGACCTGCTCACGTATTTCGACGGGGGCCGTGTTATGGTTCAGGCCGAGAATTTGCAGCGGCATACGTTATGTAGTGGTGCCCGCGGGCACTCGAGAACTTCGAAGTGCGTATGATAAGCGAACTGCACGGCGAGTTCCTTGTCTCTATTGGGGTCGCTTCTGCCGATGGACACAATCTATGCATGACACCCCACGCTGGCTGGTAACGGCAGCGCTGTTCACCCTGGTTGCCCTGGGCGGCCGGGCCGCCGGGGCCCAGGAGCCCGACTACGCAGACGTCAACGCCTACATCCTGCAGGCCGAGATGGCGTTGCAGCGCGAGGACTACCTGATGGCCGTGCAGGAATACCGCAAGGCCGCCCACCTCAGCGACAATCCCGATATCGCGAAAAAGGCTACGGCGACGGCGATCGCCTACGGCTTCGACGACGAAGCCCTGCTGGCTGCCAAACGCTGGTTTGAACTCGATGAGGCCGATGATGCGCGCGCCTACCTGGCACAGCTGAGCCTGCGCACCGGCGACATCCGGGCGGCGAAGCGGCATTTCTCGGTGCTGATCGAGAAGAGCAAGGAGCCGCCCGGCGAGAAACTCCTCATGCTGGCCGGGTTTATATCGGACGAAGGTGATGCCCGGGACGCCGACAAGCTCCTGCGTGCGCTCGCCAGGCCCTACGACGACTCTCCGGAGGCCCACCGGGCCGTCGCTAGCCTCGCGCTGCGCAGCGGTGATGTCGAACATGCCCTGGAGCGCCTGTCGCGGGCGATCGAGCTCGACCCCGACAACCTCAGCGCGCGGCTCATGTACGCGCGGGCCCTGCTGGCGCATGGTGAGGTCGATGAGGCCATCGACTACACGGCACGCCTCATTGGCGACGATTTCGATCCGGATCCGAATGCCCGCATCGAACTTGCCGTGCTGTACATGATGGCCGACCGCACCGAAGACGCGCTGAGCCAGGTCAGCCAGGTCATGCTGGAGCAGCCGGGCCGGACCGACGCCTTGCGCCTCATGGGGATCATCAACTTCCACAACGAGAATCTCGACGCGGCGTGGGACGATTTTCACGATTTGCTGGCGAGCGGCGACTACAGCAACGATGCCCTCTATTACCTCGGCCAGATTGCGCACTATCGCGAGGAGACCGATCGCGCGATTCGTTTCTACAGCGAGGTCAAGACGGGTCAGTATGCCCTGCAGTCGCAGCAACGTGCGGCGGGCCTGATGGCCTCCGAGAAAGACGACCTCAAGGGCGCAATCGAGTTGCTCGATCAGTTTGCGGCCGAATCACCGGCGCACGCGATCGATGTGCTGGGCGCCAAGGCGCAATTACTCGCCATGGAGGAGGAGCGCGCAGACGCGCTAAAATACTACGACAAGATCGCTAAATTCCGGCCCGACGACGAACGCTACGTGCTGGCACGGGCCGAGCTGCTGCTGCGCATGGAGCGCCTGGACGATGCGCTCGACGCGTACGCCGATGCCGTCAAACGCTGGCCGAAGAGTGCGCTGGCGCTCAATGCGTACGGCTATACCTTGGCCGACCGTACCGATCGCTTCAAGGAAGCCGAAAAACTGATTCGCAAGGCGCTCAAGTACGACCCGGGTCGTGCGGCAATCATCGACAGCATGGGCTGGGTTCTGTTTAAACTGGGCCGCCACGAGGAAGCGCTGGTCGAACTCGAGCGGGCCTACACGATGATGCAGGACCATGAAGTCGCGGCGCACATCGTCGAGACCCTGGTGGCACTCGACCGCCGCGACGAGGCCCTCGAACGACTCGCGGATGCCGAGGCGCTGAAACCTGACAGCGCTCTTCTCAAGGACGTTCGCGACCGCCTGTTCCCGGATGCGCCCTGATTGCCGACTGCCCGGCCTGATGCTGGGACTGCTGTTCCTGGCCGGTTGCGCCGCGACCCGGCCGGCTGTCGACCTGCCGCCGATGGATTCCTGGGAACAGCGCGTCGATGTGCTGGGTGGCGTCGAGGTATGGGAGTTCCGCGGGCGTGTCGCCGTCAAGGCTGCCGACGACGGCTTCAACGCGAAATTCGCCTGGGAACAGGACGAAGACTCTTTCAGCGCCACGGTCAGTGGCCCCCTCGGCATGGGGACCGTGCGCATCGAAGGCGACGGGCGCACGGTCGTGTTGACGGACAAGGACGGTGTCCGTACCGCACTCGAGGATGCCGAGCTCGAACTGCGCTGGCGCTATGGCTGGACCATCCCGGTGGAGTCCCTGCGCTACTGGGCGCTCGGCATCCCCGACCCGGAACTCCCGGCCGCCACTGAATTCACTGATGAGGGTCAGCTGGCGCGCCTCGAGCAGGGCGGTTGGGTGGTCCAGATATCCCGTTATCGAGAGGGCGGGGGCCAGCAAATGCCCCGGATCCTGACGGCCACGAACGATGATACGCGCGTGCGGATGGTCATCGATCGCTGGTTTTTTTTCGATAATTGACAGCATATATGGTGCCCCGCACAATTGCGCCGCAGCCTGATCTCTTTTTTTGTTGGGGCGTAGCCAAGTGGTAAGGCAACGGGTTTTGATCCCGTGATTCGCAGGTTCGAGTCCTGCCGCCCCAGCCATACTTTTCTATAGGGGAGACATCGTGGATCTCGGAACAATGGCGGTCTTTTCCGGCAGCGCGCATCCGCAGCTTGCTCAGGACATCGCCCGCTACCTGCGTATGCCGCTGTCGAGGGCCCACGTCGGGCGCTTCTCGGACGGCGAAATCAACGTCGAGATCCTCGAAAACATCCGTGGTCGTGACACCTTTATCGTGCAGCCGACCTGTCCCCCGGCAGCGGAAAACCTGATGGAACTGCTCGTCATGGTCGATGCGGCCCGCCGGGCCTCGGTATCGCGCATCACGGCGGTTATCCCGTATTTCGGCTTTGCCCGCCAGGACCGCCGGCCGCGCTCCTCGCGCGTGCCGATTACGGCGAAACTGGTCGCCAAGATGATTGGCACGGCCGGCGTCGACCGCGTGCTCACCGTCGACCTGCATGCCGACCAGATCCAGGGCTTTTTCGACATCGCGGTCGACAACGTGTATGCATCGCCGATCCTGCTCGCCGACGTCTGGAAGCAGAAGTACAAGGACATGGTGGTCGTATCACCTGATGTCGGCGGCGTGGTTCGCGCCCGTGCGTTGGCAAAACGTCTCGGCGACGCCGACCTGGCCATCATCGACAAGCGGCGCGCCAGGGCTAACCAGTCCGAGGTCATGAACATCATCGGTGAGGTCGAGGGCAAGAACTGCGTCATGATCGACGACATGGTCGATACGGCCGGCACGCTGTGCCATGCGGCGAGCGCTCTGAAGGCGCAGGGCGCCGACTCCGTGGCGGCCTACATCACCCATCCGGTCCTCTCGGGGCCGGCCGTCTCGCGCATCAGTGACTCCGAGCTCGATGAGATGGTCGTGACCGACACGATCCCGCTCAACGACGAGGCCCAGGCCTGCAAGAAGATACGCCAGCTGTCTGTCGCCGAGATGCTGGCGGAGACGATGCGCCGTATCAGCGACGAGGAATCCGTTTCGTCGTTGTACGTAGACTAGCGGTCGACTGGTAATTGGACGGCATCACGCAAGCCGCGCTCGGCGCCTGTGTGACAGCGGCCTGCGTGCCGCGCGAACATCGGCGCAAGGCGCTGCTGGCGGGCGCCATGCTCGGGATCCTGCCCGACCTCGACCTGTTCATCGATTACGGCGACGTGGTCCGCAACTTCACTTATCACAGGGGCTTCAGCCACTCACTGCTGGTTCTCCCCGGTGCGGCCGTGATCATCTGGTTCGCGCTGCGGCGCTGGTGGGCACCGGTTCGTGCCGCGCCGCGACACTGGCTCGCAGGCATCTTCCTGGCGCTGGTGACCCATCCGCTGCTCGATGCGCACACCGCCTACGGCACGCAATTGCTGTGGCCGTTCGAACCCGTTCCAGTGAAGTGGGCGACGATGTTCATCATCGATCCCGCGTACACGCTGCCTTTGCTGATCGGCGCCATTGCCGCGAGCATCTGGCCCTCGCGGCAGGCTGCCAGTACCGTGCTGTTGGTCGGCCTGTTCCTGAGCGTTGCGTACCTGGGCTGGACCTGGCTCGGCAAGACCCTCGTCGAGCGCGAGGCGAGGAATGCCCTGGCAGAAACCGGCACGCCGTATACTGCGATCTTCTCGACGCCCACACCCTTGAACTCGCTGCTGTGGCGAGTCGTCGTCCGGACCGAGGACGGTTACCTCGAGGGCTTCGACTCGGTGCTCGTCGACGAGGGCACGATGACGTTCACGAGCCATCCTTCGGATGTCGAAGCACTTCAGGATGCGTCGCACGTCTGGGCCGTGCAGCGGCTGCGGTGGTTTGCCGGTGACTTTGTGCGAGCCGATGTCATTGACGGACGGCTGGTCATCTCCGACCTGCGCATGGGCCACGAACCGCACTACGTGTTCCGGCACGTCGTGGCCGAGTATGCGAATCCACACTGGATCGCGATTACACCGGAGCGGGCCCGAATGGAATTCGACCGGGCCGACCTGAGCGAGATCTGGTGGCGGATCAATAATCACTGATCCCCACAGGTGGTATTCGCCCACCCCATCGGTTAATATTCGCCGCCCCGCAGCGATTGGTCGCGATTTCTGCGGGCTTATCGTTGAGTAAAGCTCAATAAAATCAATCAGATATGGAGAATAGTCATGAGTGACGATTTCGATCTGATTGCGGAAATCCGTGAGGACCAGGGGAAGGGTGCGAGCCGCCGCCTGCGTCGTGAAGGAAAAGTTCCCGCAATCATTTATGGTGCCGGGCGTCCGCCGCGGGCACTCGTGTTTGACCACAACCGCGTCATCCAGCAGCTCGCGAATGAGAAGTTCTACTCCAGCGTCCTGAGTATCAAGGTCGGCGAGAAGAACCAGGCCGCGATCCTGAAAGACGTACAGCGACATCCGTCGCGTCCGCTGGTCATGCACATGGACTTCCAGCGCGTCGTCGCGGACCAGGAAATCAAGATGCTGGTGCCGATTCACTTCCTGGGTGAAGACGTCGCTCCGGGCGTGAAGACGGGTGGCGGCAAGCCGCAGCACCTGATTACGGAAGTCGAGGTTGTCTGTCTGCCGAGGCACCTGCCCGAGTACCTCGAGGTCGATGTCTCCGAACTGGAACTCGACGAGATGCTCAAGCTCTCCGATATCCAGCTGCCCGAAGGTGTGTCGATCCCGGCACTGGCCCAGGGCGAGGAAGCAAATCGCGGCGTCGTCTCGATCCACATCATCAAGGAAGTGGTCATCGAGGAAGAGGAAGAGGTCGAGGAAGGCGAAGTACCGCTCGTCGAGGGCGAAGAGGCCCCCGAAGAAGGCGAAGCACCTGCTGCCGAGAAAGGTGGCGACGAGCCCGAGACCGAGTAAGCCTCACCCGAGCTTTGCAAAAAGGCCGCCTGAAGGCGGCCTTTTTGCATTCACAATCGTTTAAGATTCTGACGCCATGAGATCAGCCATCCGCATCATCGCAGGACTCGGCAATCCCGAGGACAAGTACGAACGCACCCTGCACAACGTCGGGTTCTGGTTCGTGGATGCACTCGCCCGTAAGGGTGGTGGCGGTTTCCGTTACGAGAAGAAGTTCGAGGCGGATATCTGCAAGGTGAGTTTGTATGGTGAGGATGTCTGGCTCGTCAAACCGCAGGACTACATGAACCAGAGCGGGCCGCCGGTGCGCGGCATGCTCGACTACTATCGCCTGGCGCCGCAGCAGCTGCTCGTCGCCCACGACGAGATCGACCTGCCGCCGGGTACGGTGCGGCTCAAGGAGGGTGGCGGTCATGGCGGGCACAACGGGCTGCGTGACGTGATCAGGCACTGCGGTGCCGATTTCCTGCGCCTGCGCCTCGGCGTCGGGCATCCCGGCGAGAAGCACAAGGTAACGAACTACGTGCTCAAGAAAGGCTCGGCCGATATCGAAGCGGCCGTGGAGCGCAACATCGACGACGCGCTTGCTGTCCTGCCCGAACTGATCGAGGGCGACATCAACGCGGCCATGAAGAAACTACACACCAAAGAATAGCTATGGCGATTACCTGTGGCATTGTCGGCCTGCCCAACGTTGGCAAGTCGACGCTTTTCAACGCGCTGACGGCGGCCGAGATCGCGGCCGAGAACTACCCGTTCTGCACGATCGATCCCAATGTCGGCGTCGTCGAGGTGCCTGACCCGCGCGTCGAGAAACTCGCAGAGATCGTCAAACCGCAGAAGATCATCCATACGACGATGGAGTTCGTCGACATCGCGGGCCTCGTGGCCGGGGCGTCGCAGGGTGAAGGCCTCGGCAACAAGTTCCTGGCCAACATCCGCGAGACGACGGCCATCGCCCATGTCGTGCGTTGCTTCGAGGATGACGACGTCACGCACGTGACCGGCACCATCAACCCGATCGATGATATCGAGACGATCAACACCGAGCTGGCGCTGGCCGACCTCGAGTCCGTGGAACGGCAGCTCGACAAGGCGACGCGCAATGCCAAGACCGGCAAGAAGGAAGACATTGCGCGCCGTGATGCGCTGGCTGGCATCAAGGCCCACCTCGACGAGGGACTCCCAGTCCGTTCGATGGAGAAGACCGACCTGCAAAAGGAGATCCTCAGGAGCGTGCACCTGCTGACGAACAAGCCGGTGATGTACGTCGCCAACGTCAACGAGGACGGCTTCATCGACAACCCGTATCTCCAGGTCGTCGAAGAGTACGCGGCAAAGGAAGGCTCGGAGGTCGTCGCCATCTGTGCCGCCATCGAAGCCGAGATCGCCGTGCTCGACGAGGAAGACAAAGCGGAGTTCCTGGCCGACTTCGGCGCCACGGAGCCCGGCCTCAACCGCGTGATCCGCCATGCCTACCACCTGCTCGGCCTGCAGACGTTCTTCACGACCGGCCCCAAGGAGGTCCGCGCCTGGACCACGAAGCTCGGTGCGAGGGCGCCGCAGGCCGCGGGAGAGATCCATACCGACTTCGAGAAGGGGTTCATCCGCGCTGAGACGGTCTCCTACGACGAGTTCATCGAGCTCGGCGGAGAATCCGGCGCTCGGGACGCCGGCAAGTTGCGACTCGAGGGTAAGGACTACGTCGTCCGGGAAGGCGACGTCATGCGCTTCCGATTCAATGTATGATTTGAACCTGCTGTCGAATAACAACCTGAGGGAACAACATGGCAACGTACTCCTGTGAGAAATGCGGCATGAGCGTCAATGCAACCTGCGGGCATTGCGATGCACCGCTCGAGAACGACACACTCAAGCTGGATGATGGACGCGAAGTGCAGATCTCGCAGTGCCCGAACGGTCACGGCAAGATCAAGTCGCCGCTGTGCTGCGGCCAGGATATGACCTGCTCTATTTAAGGCCGGTCGGAATCGAACGACGGTAGCGACCAGTTGTAGCGAATCGCGAGGCCTCGCACGACGAGGCCCGTGATCACGCCGACCGTCAATGAAATACTGTCGGCAAGGCCGAGCCTGTCGGCGAGCACGTAGGCAAGACTCGCAGCGAACGCCGCCGTCGCGTAGATCTCGCGCGACAGGATCAGCGGAATCTCATTGCAAATGACATCGCGGATCATGCCGCCGGTGACGGCCGTCGTGACCCCGAGCATCACGGCGACCAGCGGTCCCGTGTCGTGCTGCAGGCTGATCTCGGTGCCAAGCGCCGCAAACAGGGCGAGCCCCAGCGCGTCGGCCCAGACCAGCAGCTTGCGTCGCCGGCCCGGTTTGCGGTGCGGCGCGAAAAACACCACCAGGGCCGCAATGATGGCGACTGCGACGTAACGGTTGTCGCTGACCCAGAAGACCGGCACGCGGTCGATGATCACGTCCCGGATCGTGCCGCCGCCGACGGCGGGCAGTAACGCGAGCACGCAGAACCCGAAGATGTCCATGCGTTTGCGGGACGCAGCCAGCGCCCCGGACACCGCGAATGCCGCCGTGCCGAGCAACTCGAGGGTGTACACGAAACTCATGTCGAGACTGTACCGGAATCGCCGGAATCGGGAGTAGAATATCTTGACACCCGGGGGCCGCGTGAGGACAATTTGCGCCCCTCGCGGACCCTGCGAGGCCAATAAATTAAGGTGATGTAGCTCAGATGGTTAGAGCGACGGACTCATAACCCGTAGGTCGGTGGTTCAATTCCACCCATCACCACCAAATCCAATGAAAAGCCCTGTTAATCAACGTGTTAACAGGGCTTTCTTCTGCGCAGAGACGCCCGCCCTGGGGCAATCGCCGGTGTGGAAAGTGGAGTTGCCCCGAATTCTCGAATTTTGCTGCGAAATCGCTGGAAATGCAGATTCAATGATATATCATTCGATGATATACAATGGTCATGGAGGGCACGGACCATACTCTGCAGCTACTGTTGGACCTGGATGGCCTCAGTTACGTGTACGACGGCGGCTTCTGGATCAAGTATGCGGTCAGCAAAGTAGCCAAGAGCCCGGAGTGGCCTCACGGCATCAAGTACTCGCTGACTCTGCATGATCGCCAAGGGAATCGGGTCTTTGCCATTGACAATGCGCATGCACCAAGAACAAGGAGCGGGCCAGCCGAAAGATCGGCTCGTTCTGTAGCGGCAGACCATATGCATAAAGGCGGACGTACCTATGTTTACGAGTTCGTGGACGCGGAGACGTTGTTGGCTGACTTCGACAAGGGAGTTGTCGCCGCATTGAAGAAGCGAGGACTGCATCCATGAAACAGATCAAAGTGGGAATAATGCCGTTGAAGGAGTTTCAGGCATACACACGAGCGATCGCAACCGGAAAGCACAAGCGCAAAAGGGGGGAGCCGAAGATCTGGTTCAACTCGATGGCATCCCTCGCCCAGGTTCTATCCGATCAGAACCGTGAGCTGCTTGCGCTTATTGTTGACGAGGAGCCGGAGAGTATTTCCGAGCTGGCAAAGTTGTCGCATCGCTCGCAGTCGAATCTGACGCGGACACTCAAGAACATGGAACGCTATGGCCTCATCAAAATGAAGACAGGGGAACGAGGAAAGAAACGACCGCTTGTGCCGTATACCGACATCCTCGTGGATGTGTCAATTCGCGAGTTTTTGCCGCTTACCTGAACACCAGCGCGTGGGCGGCGCAGAAACGGGAGCAGGAGCGTCACGCGATCCTGTGCAAACCGCGCGAGGAATTGCCGTAAAGAATCTCAGGCGACTTCGGCAGCTTCCTTTATTTCGACCTTCTTCTTGTCGATGCGCGCGTAGTCATACAGCCCCGCCTCATCGTAGATGACGCGATCCTCGTACTCATCGAACCAGATGGCGTCCGGGTTGCGCCCGACGATACAGGTCTTGCCGCGATCCGGCGCATCCAGCGCATTGCGCAGGATCTTGAAGATCAATACGCCGTTCTCGGTACCCGGGACACCGGGGATCGGCTCATTGGTGACGGCCGCCACTTCCGTTTTGCCCTTGTAGTGCGTGATCGAGAGGCGTGCGTGGTTTTCCACGCCGGACAGGCCCTTCTGGGATTCGTTGAGAATGTTCCAGGCGGTTTCGATCGGCACGTTGAACGCACGATAGGCGACGATGTCGCGACCGCAGAAGAAGTAATGGTTGCCGACGCCGGCGTGGTAGAGCGAGCGCTGCATGATCCGCAATGCGTCCGGATCGTCATTGATGCCCTTGATGATCGGCGCCTGGTTCTCGACGTGAATCCAGCCGCGGGACGTGATGCCCTCGATCGCCTTGCGCGTGTCCTCGTGCCATTTCAGCGAGCCGTTGGGATTGGTGAGGTACTCGCCGTCTTCGCCCTTCAGCAGGAACTCGTCCGGGTGGTTGAAGTGGATCATGAGACGGAAGCCGACGTCCGGATACGCCTCGTGGAAGTTGTCCATCATCGACAGGAATGCTTCGTCGAAGCGCAGCGGATGGAACGAGAGCTCCTTGGTGCCCAGGCGAATGCACTCGACACCGGCCTCGGCCAGCGCCGACAGCCACGCGCCGAGCTTGCGGTTGGGCAGTACCATCGGGTCGCCGCCGGACATCAGGATCTCACGCAGTTTCTCGCGCCCGGTTTCCGGGTGACGTCCGCCATTCTCTACGACGATCCGGTTGTGTTCCCGGATATAGTCGGTGACCTCCTTGATCCTGGCCAGACCTTTCTTGGCGACCGTGCCATCCTGGCGCTCGACCTCCTTCTGACTGATCAGTTCCTCGCGATAGCAGAAACGGCAATGGGCGGAGCAGGTCGATACGACGTACAACAGGCCCATTTCATACTTGTGCAGTAGTCCTTCGACCGGGGCGAAGTCCATCTGGTAGCCGGGATCTTCCGAGCCCTGGAGATTCAGTGTTTCGTCGGGGTTAGCCTTTACGATGCGGCGTAATGGCGCGCTGTCACGAGCCATGTTGAAGAAGTGGCGCGTCAGTTTGACAGGCATGCGAGCTTCGACATCGCGCTCGGTGTCCTTCAGTGCTGCCAGGGCTGCGAGTTCGTCGGTCGAGTAGAACGCCTTGATATCGTCTGGCGCCTTGTCTTTGAGGAACGGCGTCAGGCCGTTGATGATGTCCCGCTCGTATTTCGGGTTCTCGATGGTCGACTGGAAGGCCTTTTCCCTCTCCGTCGGCACGTACTTGCTCTCACTCCCCACGTCACACCTCACGATTGATAGTCGGGACAGGACAGAATGTAACACATTGAACTATAGAATTGTTATAATGTAACAATATGAACAGTCCCGCACCCAGTTCGTCCACACTGGATTTGATCGCCGCGGCCGGGGGCGCGCTGACGCCCACACAAAGGCGCATTGCCGAGGCCGTAATGGCCGAGCCGACGCTGCTGGCGTTCGGCACGGTATCCGACCTGGCTGATCGTGTCGGTACCAGCAGGCCGTCGATTGTGCGGTTTGCCGCCAAGCTCGGTTTCGATGGCTACACGGACCTGCAACACCATGTGCGCAGCGATCTTCGACACCGCCTGTCGCGCCCCAGTGATCGTATCCGGAGCGGTAATGTCCGGGCCCGACCGATTCGGGAAACCATCAACGATGGAATTTCTTCCGTATTCGATGCAATCGATGGGGAGAGACTGGCCGAGCTGGTCGCGCCGGTACTGCGAGCAAGGAATGTATGGGTTCTTTCGGGTGAGACCTCGCAAGCGGGCGCGCATGCGCTGGTGAGCGGCCTGTCCATGGTGCGACCCGGGGTGCGATTGCTCGAGGAGCATTCGTACGGCACCGATCTCAGCGACGCGGGCCCGGGCGATGCGGCCCTGGTATTCGACTTCCAGCGCTACCGGCGGCAGGTGGCAATGGCCGCGCGCGTGCTGGCCGACGCCGGCGTGACCGTGGTCGCCGTTACCGACAGCCCGTTTTCGCCCCTCGTCGAGATGGCCGACACCTGGTGCCAGATCGAGGTGCCGGCTGTAGGGCCGTTCGATAGCTCGATACCGGTCGTCGCCATTTGCGAATTGCTGGTTGCCGAAGTGGCGAAAGAGCTGTGCGACGATGCGACCAACCGCATCGATCGTATCGAGGCGTTGTGGGAGGACACCGAGGCGTTCCTGTAGCAGATCTTCGTTACTCGGGAGGAGTAGCAGGTGATTGATAAACGAGTTTCGTCAGTCAGCGAAGCAGTGGCTGACATCCCCGATGGCGCCACCGTGATGATCGGCGGCTTTGGCGCATCGGGCAGCCCGATCGAGCTGATCCACGCGCTGATCGACCACGGCGCGAAAGACCTGACGGTGGTCAACAACAACACCGGCAACGGCGAGGTCGGACTGGCCGCACTGATCGGCAACGGGCAGGTGGCGAAGATGATCTGTTCGTTCCCGCGGTCCAGCCAGTCGAAGGTATTCCCGGAGCTCTACAGGGCGGGGAAGATCGAGCTCGAGATCGTCCCGCAGGGAACGCTCGCCGAACGCATTCGCGTCGCGGGTGCCGGGATCCCGGCCTTCTATACACCGACGACCGTCAACACCGTGCTCGCGGAGGGCAAGGAAGTGCGTGAGTTCGACGGCCGGCCCTATGTCCTCGAGCACTGGCTGAAGGCCGACTACGCCCTGATCAAGTGCGAGGTCGCCGATCACCTCGGCAACCTGACCTACAACAAGACCGCGCGCAATTTCAGCCCGCTGATGTGCATGGCGGCCACGACCACGATCGTGCAGGCGAAGCAGCTGGTGCCAAGGGGCGGCATCGATCCCGAGCACGTCGTGACCCCGGCCATCTTCGTCGACCGCGTGGTCGAGGTGCCGGAGCCGGTCCACGAGGACACCCTGATTGCGGCAGGGAGGAGTTACCCATGAGCGCTGGCTGGACGAGAGAAGAAATGGCTGCTCGCGCTGCCCTGGATATCCCGGACGGTTCCTACGTGAATCTCGGCATCGGTATTCCCGAGCTGGTCGCGCACTTCGTGCCCGAGGGCCGTGAGTTCATTTACCACACCGAGAACGGCCTGCTCGGGATGGGTCCGCCGCCGTCGGAAGACGAGCGTGATCTCGACCTGATGAACGCCGGCAAGAAGTACGTCACGGCTATTCCGGGTGCAGCGTATTTCCACCATGCCGACAGCTTCAGCATGATCCGCGGCGGACACATCGACGTCTGCGTGCTGGGCACGATGCAGGTGGCAGCCAACGGCGATATCGCCAACTGGTCCACGGGAGCGCCGGACGCCATTCCCGCCGTCGGCGGCGCCATGGACCTGGTGCAGGGCGTGAAGAACATCTACGTGATCACCCAGCACACCACCAAGACCGGTGAGCCAAAGCTGGTTGAACAGTGCAGCTATCCATTGACCGGGGCAGGTGTCGTGTCCCGGATCTTCACGAATCTCGCCGTCGTCGATGTCACCCCTGACGGCTTCCGGGTGGTGGAACTGGCGCCCGGCGTTTCATTTGCAGAGGTGGAACAGCAGACCGGTGCGCCGATTGCCGCGCCGAAATGAGGTCCAGGAACTGAGGATCAGAAGATGGAAGCCCTGAACTCCGCTATAGAAGATGCACGCGCTCGCTTTGTAACCGCCAATCCGCTGAGCCAGGCGGCAGACGACCAGGCAGCCCGCTACCTGCCGGGCGGCAATACGCGCTCGGTTCTGCATTATGATCCGTTCCCGCTGACGATGGTGTCGGGAGAGGGCGCCGAACTCACGGACCTCGACGGCCATCGCTATGTCGACTGCGTGGGTGAATACTCGGCAGGCCTGTTCGGACATTCGAACGAAGTCATCAAGGCGGCCATCCGTGATGCACTGGACAACGGCATCGCCATGGGTGCCCCGACACGCTATGAGCGTGAGCTGGCTGCACTGGTGTGCGAACGCTACCCGTCACTCGACCAGGTGCGCTTCTGCAACTCGGGAACCGAGGCGAACCTCATGGCCCTGTGCACGGCGCGAGTCGTGACCGGGCGCAATAAACTGCTGGCCTTCAATGACGGCTACCACGGCGGGGTCATCAAATTCCTCGGCGGCTCGTGCGACCTGAACGTGCCCTTCGATTTTTTGCTCGCGGACTACAACGACATCGAGGGAACGGCGAAGTTAATCGATGCGGCCGGTGACGAACTGGCCGCCGTCATCGTCGAACCGATCCTCGGCGCCGGTGGCAATATCCAGGGCAATCGCGAGTTCCTCGGAATGCTGCGGCAGAAAACCGAGGAAGTCGGAGCCCTGCTGATCTTCGATGAGGTCAAGACGGCCCGTCTCGGCGCATCCGGAGTGCAGGGCATGGTGGACATCAAGCCGGACCTGACCACGATCGGCAAATTCATCGGTGGTGGCTTGCCGACCGGCGCCTTTGGCGGCGGCAGGGAACTCATGGCGAAGTTCAATCCGCGCGAAAAAGGCACGATTGCTCACGCCGGCACGTTCAATAACAACGTCTGCACGATGGCGGCCGGCTGTGCGGCGCTGGGCAAGGTCTATACGGCTGAAGTAGCGGCAGACTTTCTCGAGCGGTCCGAGGCGTTTCGCCTGTCGCTCAACGAAATGTTTGCGGCCAAAGACGTGCCTATGTATGCCAACGGTCTCGGCTCCATGATCGCGATTCACTTCTCGAGAGAACCGACCAGGAGACCGTCGGACATCACGGCGGGATGCCAGTCACTGCGGCCGCTCTTTCACATGGAAATGCTCCTCGATGGCATACTGGTCTGCCGCAGGGGCGACCTGTTCCTGTCGCTGCCGATGGACGACTCGCATTTTTCGAAAATTCGCGAGGCGCTCGGGGGATTCGCCGAGCGCTACAAGCCGCTGATCGAAGCGGTCCTCGCAGCGTAACCCGGAGATTTCAGCCGGCTTTCTGCAGGCCGGTCATCGCCTGGCCAGGAAGAACACCGGCAGATACAGGGCGTACAAGCCGGCCACGAGGTATGGCATCCACGTGTTGCCGAGCAGGTCCATGCCGACCCCAACGAGCAGTGGTCCGATCATCGTGCCCGCACCCCACATACCGGTGAACAGCACGCTGGCGGCCGCGAGTTCGGCGCCCCTGAAGCGTTGCCCGAGCAGGATGACACCGAGTGCATAGATCATGCCTTCGATACCGCCCAGCGAGAACGCGAACACCGGTCCGCTGACGGGCAGGGCGATGAACCCGGGCAGCGCAGCAAAACCGATCATCGTGAAGACGATACAGATGAGCAGCAGCCGTTCACGCTGCATGTGATCGGCCAGCCAGCCGAGCGGCAGCTGCAGCATCACGCCACCAAGGGCAAACGTCGTGAGCAAGGACAGGCTGCGTGCCTCACCCAGCCCGATGTGAATGCCGAAGAGCGGGAAGAACGCGATGAACGCTTCGATTGCGGCGGCGTACGTCAGGTTCAGCAGCATGATGTGGGGAACGATCCTGAAGAGCCGCGCGAGGCTGGTGCCGCGCCTGTCGACGTCGTCGCTGGCCTCATTGTGCAGCCAGAACAGCGGCAGGCTGGCCATGGCGATGAAACCGGCGGTAACGACAAACGGCAACAGCCCTTCGGTCCCGGTCAGGACCAGCACCAGCGGACCCAGCGCAAATCCCGCCGCGCCCGCGGAGCTGTAGATGCCGATGATGCGCCCGCGCCAGTTATCGTCCGCAAGCTCGTTGATGACAGCCTCGCTGGCCGCCCACAGGATGGTTGCGGCGGCGCCGAGGATGAAGCGCATCGGGAACCAGGCGTAGACGTCCTGGACCAGGCCGAGCGCGATCAACATGATGGCTGCGGCGGCAGTGGCCAGTTGCATGGCACGTGCGGCACCGACCCGGATCAGCAGCCGCGGTGCAAACGGCGCGATGACCACGCCGGCACAGGCCTGCGCAACGATACTCAGGCCGATCATTGTCTTGCTGATTCCCTGGCCGTCGAGAACCAGGGACAGCAGCGGCAGCGTCAGGCCGTAGACAAGATTGACGATGACCATCGAGGCGATGATCGCAACCAGGCTGCGGCGGCGGTCGGTCATGGCGGAGACAGGCTGCTCGTTACCGGGTCCTGATGCCCTTACCGGTTGCTGCCCAGTAAATGCCGCCGTACAGGTGCTCGAGGAACAGCTCGTCCGAGTACACGGCCGGCAGATGGCCAAGGGCGGTATAGAACGAACGCCCGCCATCGAACGCCTGGTACCAGGCCAGCGGATGGAATGCCCCCATGCCGTCGCCTGCGACTTGGCCCCAGTCGGCGACCGGGTCGTAGGTGTTCTCGTCGATGGTCAGGATGTAGTTGAGGCCGTCTGACATCTCCTCACCGAATTCGTAGTACTCGTCGGTGAATCCGAACCGGTCGGGCATGCGCTCGAGGCCGGGGAATGTCCTGTCGATGACCTCGAGCTCGGCCGTCTGGATGAGTGGGTGAATGCGGAACATGCGACCGACGAGTTGCGTATACCAGGGCCATTCATACTCGGTGTCGGAGGCGCTGTGTACGCCGACAAAGCCCTTGCCCGAGCGAATGAAGTCTTCCATGAGTTTCTGCTGCTCGGGATTGAGGATGTTGCCCGTCGTCAGGACGAACAGGATGACGTCAAAATTCGCGAGGCCTTCCTCGGTGAACACGAGGTCAACGTTCTCTTCCCAGACCACCTCGAACTGGTGTTTCGCTGCAAGGCCGCGGATCGCGGGAACCGCGTCGGCAATTGCTTCGTGATGCCAGCCGTCGGTCTTGGTGACCAGCAGGGCACGAAACTGGTTTGCACTTGCCGTGGAGGTGCTCATCATGCCGATCACGAACAGTACGAAGATAACGAAAGGGCGGTTCCTGGAGTCCATCAGGGCTCTCTTTTTCATTATTATCGAGGGCGAGCATAACACCGCGGTGCCGCACCTCGGCAAGGAGAACAACAATGAACAGGCGGGAATTCGTTGCTGCAATGACGGCAGCCGGCATGACAGGCCCGGTGACGGCGTGTGCCGGCGATAAGAGCACGGCGCGGCCTGCCGTCGGCGTCCAGCTGTACACGGTACGCGGCCTCATGGCCGAGAGCGTAGAGGAGACGCTTAAGCTCGTTGCCGAGATCGGCTATCGCAACGTCGAGTTCGCCGGCTATTTCGATCACAGCCCGGCGGATATCCGCCGCATGCTCGACGACGTGGGGCTGGCGGCGCCCGCGGCACACATAGGCCAGGATTACTTCGTCGACGATGCCGCCGCCGTTATCGACCTTGCCGCGGCGATCGGGCATGAGTACGTCGTGGTGCCCGCACTGCCCATTCTTCGGCGCCGTTCTCTGGACTACTACTACGAGACGGCCGAGCGCTTCAATGCGTGGGGCGAGGCCTGTCGCGCCGCCGGCATCCGCTTTGCGTACCACAACCACGACTGGGAATTCCGCAGCGCGGACGGCAAGGTTTTCTATGACGTGCTGCTCGACGAGACGGACCCCGAATTCGTCGAGTTCGAGCTCGATCTCGCCTGGATTCACGTCGGGGGCCGCTCGGCGGTCGAGTATTTCGAGCGTTACCCGGGGCGCTTCCCGCTGTGGCACGTCAAGGACATGACGGCCGACAACAAGATGGTCGATGTCGGCGATGGCGTGATCGATTTCCCGGGTATCATCGAGCATGCGTCGGTTGGCGGAACGCGCTATGGTTTCGTGGAGCACGACAACCCGGCGGATCCGGCAGTA
>JBFFOM010000050.1:0-20654 GCA_041574455.1 Woeseiaceae bacterium
CATAAGCCCACGAAAAGACCAGCGTCGGGAAGAATCCCAGGGCGAGGAGAATGACAACGAAGCGAAACGCCCACGGCGGAATGCCAAAGCCAGGGAACAACGTTCCTGCTATTTCGATCAGCAACCACGCAAACGCCAGGTAGGCAATGCCAACCCGGAATACGTGGCGTCGTTTTAACTCTTCGAAAAAAGTCACAGGCTGATTCCCCGATTAAGACAATACCGTGATCTCCGCGGCGTCGCCATCAACCTGGACCACGGCACCTTCTCCCGGTTGCCGGCTTCAACCAGCTGGCGCACGATCTCGCAGTGGGCCGGGTAGAAGATCTTGAAGCTGCCTGTCGCTCGTCGGTCAGTCGCATCAGGCGCCGAAGATCTTCCTCTTGAGCGCGCGGCCGACGATGCGCAGCTTGTTCTTCGTATCGAAGCGTTTGAGGTTCGTCTGCACCGTACCGACCGTGAACTGGGTCTTCTTGCTGTAGTCGATGTGCACGTTGACCAGCACCGGCCGGCTGGCGCCGGCGGCTGTCAGCGCTTTGGCGATGCCGTCTTCGAGGTCGTCGTCGGTCCGGATCTCGACATAGTCGACGCCGGTCGCCGTGGCGAAGGCTTCGTAATTGAGTTTGCCGACATCGGTGCAGGCCGTGCGCTGATAGGGGATCTCCTGGGCCTGGGCGATCTGTGCCAGTTCGCCATCGTTGAATACGAACCAGATCGAGGCAAAGTCGTTGGCAGCCGCCGTGACCGCTTCGAGCCCGGTCATCAGGAACGCGCCGTCGCCAACGATGCCGACGACCTGTCGCTCGGGCAACGCCATCTTCACGGCAATCGACGCCGGGACGCAGTAGCCCATGCAGTTGAAATCGGTCGGTGACAGGAACGCGCCGCCCCGGTTGATCTGCATGAGCTCGGCGGTCAGGAAAGTGTGGTTGCCGTCATCAGAGATAACGATTGCATCGTCGTCGAGCTGCTTACGCAGCTCGGTGAAGAAGCGGCACGGGTTTACCCGACCTTTCGAGTCGTGTTTGAGCCACCCGTCTTTATAGGCAGCCTTGTCCTTCGCGATCTGGGCCCTGACAGGCTCGCCGTTTCGCGTCGGCGTTTCGGCGAGCACTGCGGCAAGTGCCGGGACCGCGTCGCGGGCATCGGCGCAGATACCGATCGGCGTCGCGTGATTCGCCCCGATGGCATCCGGGTTGATGTCGATGTGGATCAGCTTCTCGGGCGGAATGGCGCCGTAGCTGCCCGTGCAGATCTCGGCAAAACGGGTGCCAATCGCCAACATGACGTCGCAGTCTGCGAATGCGTTCTGCGAGGATGGCACGGCCGAGGGTCCGAAACTGAAACCGGCATGCAGCGGGTGATCGCCCGGGAACACGCCCAGGCCCTGCAGCGTCGTCGCGACGGGTGCGCCGAGGTGTTCGGCGATACGGATGAGGTCCGCGGTGACGTCTTTCGCGCCCCAGCCGACGAACAGGCCAGGCTTCGTCGCGCTGGCGAGCAGCGCGGCCGCATCTTTGATTTTTTGCGCGTCCAGGGCAGGACGTTCGATAGCAATGTTCGCGTCCGGCATCGAGTCGACTTCGCCGGTGAGTAACTGCAGGTTGGCGGGCAGTTCGATGAACACGGGACCCGGTTCCCCGGACACGGCAACCTGGTAGGCCTCATAGACGATCGGGATCGCATCTTCATAGCGCTCGATCTTGTACTGCGCCTTGGTCAGCGGCCGCATCAGCGCCTGCTGGTCGACGTCGTGCAGCTGGAACGACTGCTTCATATCGGTGCGAATCCCGCCCGAGATGATCAGCATGGCGACGCCGTCGAGGAACGCCTCGCCGATGCCGCTCATCGCATGCGTGATCCCCGCAGCCGGCACGATGCAGAGTACCCCGATGGTGTCAGTTGCCCGGCTGATACCGTCGGCCATGAACGCACCGCCGCCTTCGTGCGTGACGAGCACCGGCGTGATCTGCCCGGAACCGATCAGCTCGTCATAAAGTTCGATATTGTGGACGCCCGGGATCCCGAAGGTATAGCGGACACCGATTTGCTCCAGCGCGTGACGAACGAGCGCAGCGGCAGTGGTTTTCATGGCTTATGGGCCTCGGAGACGGCTTGGTGCAAGCATTTTCCGCCAAAAGCGCATCGAACTTCCAGCGCAAGGTTGAATCTCAGGAGATAATTACCCATTGCGCAACCCAATCGAGGCATCCAGGTGACCACACAGCGTCGAGCTCTGATCTTTCTTATTCTCTTTTCTTGCTTCTCAGCGGGCGCTTCTGCGGCGCAACGCGGCGCCGAGGTCTCCACCCAGGTCAGTATCCCCTACGAGATGTTTCGGCTGGATAACGGCCTGACCGTTCTCGTGCACTCCGATCATTCCGTGCCGACCGTGTTCGTCGGCATGTGGTACGGGGTTGGCTCCAAAGACGAGCCCGAGGGCAAGACCGGGTTTGCCCATCTGTTTGAGCACCTGATGTTCCAGGGCTCGGAGAATCGTGAGGGCGAGTTCTTTTCGCCGTTTACGGACGCCGGCGCGACCGGCATGAATGGCACGACTTCGGAGGATCGCACCAACTACTACGCGACCGTTCCGTCGGGCGCACTCGACATGGCGCTGTGGATGGAAAGCGATCGCATGGCCAACCTGCTGGGCGCCGTTACCCAGGACGTGCTCGATGAACAGCGCGGCGTCGTACAGAACGAGAAGCGCCAGGGCGAAACCCGCCCCTACGCCGAGGTCTACGACAAGATTCGCGCCGGGCTGTACCCGCTCGATCATCCTTACCGACACCCGGTCATCGGTTCCATGGAAGACCTCGATGCGGCGTCGGTCGAAGACGTGCACGAGTGGTTCGAAACCTACTACGGGGGTTCGAACGTCGTTCTCGTTCTTGCCGGCGACGTGACCATCGAAGACGCGAAGCAGAAGGTGCAGCACTACTTTGGCGAGGCGCCGGGTGGTGCACCGCTGTCCCACCCCAGGGAGTGGATTCCCTACCTGCCCGACAATCGGGTTGAGATCATGCACGACCGTGTCGGGCAGACACGTATCGTCCGGGCATGGCCCATGCCGGGCCTCAACAGCAAGGATACGTCGCTGGGTTACCTGATCGCGGAATCGCTGGCCGGCAACAAGAATTCGCCGCTGCGCAGAATCCTGGTCGACGAATTGGAGTTGGCGACGAGCGTGTCGGCGCAGGCGCTGGAGCGCGTCCTGAGTGGCGAGTTCCTGCTACAGATCAACCTTAGAGAGGGCGTGACGCCGGAACAGGTATTGCCGGTCGTCGATGCGACCCTTGCGGAGTATCTCGCGCAGGGGCCCGATCAGCAGTTGCTCGAAAACGCCAAGCTCGCCATCAACATGTCGATGATCGGTGCGCTCGAGAGCACCGCGGCAATCGGCAGCATCCTGGCCGAGGGCTACCTGTATTCCAATGATCCGCTGTTCATCAATCGCGAGCTCGCATGGATGAATGCGGCGACGAGCGAAGAATTGCGGCGGATCGCCAATCGCTGGCTGACTCGCGGCCATTACCAGCTCACGGTCTTGCCGTTCCCCGATTACGTGGAAGGCGAGCAGCGCGCCGATCGCTCGGCCATTCCGTCGGTTACGGCAAGTTCGAAGATCACCTTCCCGCCAATCGAGGAGAAGACGCTCGGCAACGGCCTCAAGCTGGTTGTTGCGCGCCGCGGCAACATCCCGCTCGTCAATGTGTCGATCAACATCGACACCGGAGCGCTGGCCGCTCCGGCGGACGCGCCCGGACTGGCAACATTCGTCTTCAACCTGCTCGACAAGGGCACCAGGAACTTCGATGCGAACGAGCTGGCCGCGGCCAGGGACAGGATAGGCATGGGGGGCGGGTTCCGCGACGGACTCGAGCGAAGTTCGCTGAGCTATCGCATCCTCGGGAACCATCTCGAAGAATCACTCGGGCTGGCTGCGGAGATGTTGCGCAACCCGACCTTTCCGGATGTCGAACTCGAGAAGCTGAAAGCCCGGGTCGGTGCTTTTCTCGCCAATCTGGACAAGGCCCCGGATCGTGCTGCGAGTGGGCTGTTCGATCGCGCGATCTACGGCGCGGACACGAAGATGGGGGCGGTATGGACACCGGAGCTGCTGGGGCAGGTGAATCGCGACAAGTTACTGGCATACCATGCGGCGGAGATTGCGCCCGACAACATGACGATCTACATGATTGGCGACCTCGATATGCAAACGGCCGAAGCTGCCGTGACCGCTGCTTTCGGCAAGTGGCGCAGCAAGAGCGAATCCGCGCTCGAACCTGTTGGCGAAGGCAGGGACGCATCCGCACGGGTGATACTCGTCGACTACCCGGGCGCGCAGTCGAGCACCATCGTTGCAGGCCATTTGATCGATGCCTACGACGCGAGCACGTTTACCGAACTGACGATCATGAATGCCGTCGTCGGCGGGTCGTTCGAGTCGCGCCTCAACATGAACCTGCGTGAGGAGAAGGGCTGGTCATACGGATATCGTTCGACAATCAGCCGCAACACCAGCGGGGCGATGACGTTTTCATCAGCGGGCCAGGTCCAGACTGACAAGACGGCGATGAGCATGCGCGAGATTCTCGACGAACTCGCGGCGTTTGCAGGCGCTTCACCGGCAACCGACGCCGAAGTTGATCGGCTCAAGCTGAATCGTTCCCGGTCCCTGCCGGGCAGCTACTCGACAAACGGTGGGTTTCTCAGTGCGATCGTTACGTCGGATGCCTACGGATTACCTTACGACTATGCCGCATCGGCAGGCGACCGGATCGATGCCGTGACAACCGATGGCGTGGTCGCGCGTGCGCAAAGCGTCATCGATCCCGACAGGCTTACGTGGGTCGTGGTCGGGGATCTGGACGCGATCGAAGATGAAGTCCGCGCGCTGGACTTCGGGCCGGTTGAGGTCTGGGACGCGTTCGGAAACAAGGTCAGGTGACACCTGCCCGCATCATCGCGGTGTTGCTTCTGGCGGGGATGCTGCTCGCGGGCTGCGCCCCGGAAGAGCGCGACGAGTTGCGGGGCTCCCTGTATTTTGCGGCGGGCAAATATCTCGCCCTGCTTGACCTTCGCGACGGCAGCACATCGGTCGTCGCCAATCTCGGTGACGCCGAGGTGCTGTCCGTCGGGCAGGCCGTCGACGATCGCTTGCTGCTCAACGTCATCGGCACCGAAAACCAGCGCAGCATCCACCAGGTTGTTCTCTTCGATGTCGATTCCAGGCAACGATTGACGTTGCTGAATGGTCGCTTCGGTCACTACCTGCCGGGCACCCGGGTGCTGATCTTCGATGACGGGGTCAATACCTGGGTAACAGAGAAGATTGGAGGGACCTGGGACAAGGCGGAAGTTGTCCAACACCGGTTCAACGCCGATGTCGACGTCCTTCCGATTACCGCCACTCGCTTCATTTACCAGGTCGAAGACGGGCCGTTATACGTCTACGACCGCACGGCCAGTCGGTCCATCCCGCTGCAGGGGCTCGAATCCCTGTGCTCCATTGATCGTGCACTCTGGATCGCGCATCGTGAGCAGCTGCTGTGCCGCGCGCAACGCGACGATGGCACGCATGAATATGCATACGTCGCGATCGATGGCTCAGAAGTCGAGGGCCTGCCGTTACCCGGCGACAGGGACCTGCGCCCGATTGCCTACCTGCATGACCAGGACGTGCTCGTCCTGACCGAACGCTGGCAGGGGCGCATCAGCAATCGCTGGAAATGGGGCGTCTGGATCTATCGCCTCGACACCGGTGAGTTTTATCGCCTGCTGGACGACCAGTACCTCGGCGATACGGTCGTTTATTCAACCGGCTATCACGGCTGAGCTAAGCCGGCCAGGTGTCGGAGATACGGTAGCCTGGCGGCGGCCTGATGCCCGCGACGATCACGTCCCCGATTTCGCCTTCAGCGTGGCATTCCACTATTCTAATCGGCCGCATCCAGCGGCAGCCTAGGCCATTCTCATGTTTGCTATCGGATTTAGACCTTTCTACCTGCTTGCGGCCGTATCTGCCGTCGTGGCGATACTGGCCTGGCTGTTGTCATACACGCAGGGCTATGTGTTCGGGACCTACCTGTCGGGCATGCTGTGGCATAGCCACGAGATGGTGTTCGGGTTCCTCGCGGCCGTCATCGCCGGCTTCCTGTTCACGGCAGTGCGTAACTGGACCGGACTGCAGACGCCGGCGGGGCTCGCGCTGGGCGCAATGGTGCTGTTATGGCTCCTGGCCAGGGCATTGCTCCTGACCGGGCCGGCCTGGTTGGCGGCGCTCGTGGACGTTGCATTCCTGCCCGTTGTTGCTGTTGCGATCGCGATCCCGATCATAAAAAGCCGCAACCGACGCAACTACAAGGTGATCGCCCTCGTCGTCGCCGTCAGCGCACTGCACGCGGTGTTTCATCTCGGCCTTCACGGGGAAGTGCCGGCCTGGGCGGCGCGCCAGTCTCTGTTTGCTGCAATCGACTGCATCGTCATCCTGTACGCAGTCGTCGGAGGGCGGGTCATTCCGGCGTTCACGCGCAGCGCGGTACCCGGCTCGACGCCGCGCCACCATCCGGCCGTTGAGATTGCCGCGTTCGCTTTCCTCGTGGCTCTGACAATGACGACATTGGTGCGTGGCGCAGTCGATCTCGCGTTGGTACCGGCGGTACTCGCGTTGTTGGCAGCAGCAGCGCACGGCGTGCGCCTGGCGCTGTGGCAGCCGATGGCAACGAAAGGGAATCCCCTGTTGTGGATGCTGCCGCTCTCCTACGCCTGGCTGCCGTTCGCCTTGTTACTCCGGAGTCTCTCGGGGTTCGGAATCGTGCTGCCCGGTACCTGGTTCCATGCGCTGACGGCAGGCGGGCTGGCGAGCCTGATCATCGCGATGATGATGCGCAGTACGCTTGGACACACCGGGCGTCAGCTCGTGGCCGATAAGCTCTCCATTGCGGCCTTTCTCACATTGCAGGCAGGGGCGGTGCTGCGAGTAGTGGCGCCGAGCGTCGGTGAATACCGGGCGATGGTCGTCGCGTCCGGGGTCGTCTGGGCACTGGCGCTCGTGCTGTTCCTGGTCCGCTACGCCCCGATGCTCGTGCGACCCCGGATCGATGGCAAGCCCGGCTGATCGAGCGACGAAACGTGCCGCAGAGGCGACAAAACGTGCAGCTGACTAACTTCTGCGATCTATAATCCCCCGGGTGAAGATAGCTGCATTATTCAAGGATCGCGGGCACCTGTTCTGGTTCCTGAACGTCGCCGGGTGGGCAGGCTATACGCTGGCCGCCTGGCTCGGTGCGCTCGCGCATGAAAAACCGGAGTCCTACATCGCCGTCATCATCGTTGGCGCCATTGTCGGTTTCCTGGTGACGCTTCCCCTGCGATATTTCTATCGCTCGTTGTGGTCGCGGTCGTTCCTGGTGATAAGCGCATGGGCGCTCTCGGTCTGCTACGTCATTGCGCTGGCCTGGCAGTGGCTCAAGAACGTCCTCTACTACGACTGGGTCAAGAACAACTGGCAGCCCGAACACCTGATGGACTACGTCGGTGGCGTGATGGGCTCGTTCTACATCCTGCTCTGCTGGAGTGGTCTGTACTTCGGGATCAAGTACTACCAGCAGCTGCAGGACCAGACCGAGCAGACCCTGAAGGCCCATGCTGCCGCGCACCAGGCCCAGCTCAAGATGCTGCGCTACCAGCTCAACCCGCATTTCCTGTTCAACACGTTGAACGCGATTTCCACGCTGATTCTCGATGGCGCCAACAAGACGGCTAACGATGCCGTGAGCCGGCTCAGTGATTTTCTGCGCTATACGCTCGACAACGATCCGATGAGCCGTGTGACGCTGGGCTCCGAGCTCGCGGCGCTCGATCTCTACCTTGAAATCGAGAAGGTGCGCTTCGGCGATCGGCTGATCATCGAGAAAGACATCGATGACCGGGCCGGCAACGCGCTGGTCCCCAGCCTGATCCTGCAACCGCTGATCGAGAACGCAATCAAGTATGCGATTTCGCCGAGCGAAGACGGTGGCACACTGCGGATCAGTGCTCGCGTGCAGCAAGCTACGCTTGTTCTGCGGCTGTCAGATACCGGGCCCGGACTCGGTAACGGCGACAACGGCCAGAAGTCGAGCGGTGTCGGCCTGAAGAACACCAGGGAACGCCTGCAGCAACTCTACGGCGACGACCAGGCGTTCACACTGGCGCCCAACGAGCCGACCGGCCTGACCATCACGATCAATATTCCGTTCGAGGAAGTCGATGCTTAGGGCCCTGATCGTCGACGACGAGGAACTGGCCCGTCGCGGTCTCGAGATTCGGCTTGCCGAAATTGATGATGTCGAGATCTGCGGGCAGGCGCGCAACGGTCGCGAAGCGCTCGAGGCCGTTCGCGAGCAGTCGCCGGACCTGCTCTTTCTCGACGTCCAGATGCCCGGGATGGACGGTTTCGAAGTTTTGCGCCGCCTGTCGGGCAGCGATATGCCCGAGATCATCTTTGTTACGGCTTACGATGAATTTGCCTTGCAGGCTTTCGAGGCGAACGCTCTTGACTATCTGCTGAAACCCATCAATGACGAACGGCTGCGTGAAGCGGTGGGGCGGGCGCGCAGGCACAGCGACGAGGTGTCCGCCAATGCGCAGCGCAACAGGCTGCTCAAGCTCGTGTGCGAGCTGACTGGTCGCGAACTGACCCTCGAGGAAGCGCTCGCAGAAGCCGGTCAGCAGCCCTCCCGTGCGAGGAGACTGACTATTCGTGATGGTGGGGAAGTGCATTTCGTCGACGTCGAGACGATCGACTGGGTCGACGCCGCGGGCGACTACATGTGCGTCCACGTCCAGGGCGATACGTTCGTGCTGCGGGGTACGATGAAACACCTCGAGGAGTTCCTGGACCCGGAAATCTTCGTGCGTGTGCACCGCTCGGCTATCGTCAACCGGCACCGCGTGACCTCGATGAAACCGCATCGCAACGGCGAATATTTCCTGCGCCTCGGCGACGAGGCCGAGCTCAAACTGAGCCGCAAGTACAAAGCCAACCTCGAGCGCCTGGCCGACTAAACGCCTTATCGCACAAAGCCAACCGTTCGTCGCAGACGACGCAACGATAAGTCCTTCCCGACTCTCTAAATAGCATCTCGCAACCGAGACACGGGGAGTTGCCATGAAATCGACCGTCCGCCTGCTGGCTGTCGCCGGGCTATTATTCGCGGCCGGGGAATCGGCCGCCGTCTACACGATTGACGGCGAGCGCAAGTCGTTCGAGATCCACCGCACCGATACTCCGCCCGTCATCGATGGCAAACTCGATGACGACGCGTGGACCAGGGCGGCTTTCGTTGACGACTTTCACCAGACCGCGCCCTTGGACGGGGCGCGTCCTACCGAGCGGACTGTCGTTCGCGTTACCTACGACGACAACTTTCTCTATATTGCGGCCAACATGCTGGACAGCGATCCGAACGCCATCCAGGCCAAGCAGATGATCCAGGGTAAGTTCTTTTACTCGGATGACCGCTTCTGGGTGACGCTCGACAGCTTCAACAACAAACGCAACGATTATTTCTTCCAGGTGAATGCCAACGGCGTCCGGCGAGACGCCCTGCGTGAGAACAACGCGAGTTTCATCGACGAGTGGACGACCATCTGGCTGGCGGAGTCCGCGGTCCACGACGACGGCTGGTCTACGGAGATCGCCATCCCGTTCAACTCGATTTCGTTTTCGCCGCATTCCGATACCTGGGGCATCAACTTCGGCCGCGGTATCGTGCGCAAGCAGGAGTTCAACATGTGGGCGTCGCACGAGCGCCAGGACTGGCCCGCCTACGGTGGTGAGATCAGGGGCATCGAAGGCATCGAACAGGGCCTCGGCCTCGACGTCGTGCCGTCGGTCAACGTCAGCCAGCATAGGAACCTCGTATTCAACGAGTCGGACAACGGCTTCGAGCCGTCGCTCGATGTGCGCTACCGGATAACCCCGTCACTCAGCGCCACCCTGACACTGAACACCGATTTCTCGACCGCGGAGGTTGACCAGCAACAGGTTGCACTCGATCGCTTCTCGCTGTTCTACCCGGAAAAGCGCGACTTCTTCCTGCAGGACGCCGGGATCTTCGAGTTCGGCAACATCAACACCAATGGCCGGCCATTCTTCTCACGTCGAATCGGGCTGTCTGGCGATGGCCAGGCCGTGGATATCGACGGGGGCGTCAAGCTGACGGGCCGTGTCGGCGACTTCAACGTAGGTGCACTTGCGATTCGCCAGGAGGCCTATGACGAAGTGGAGGCGACCGACCTGTTCGTCGCGCGAGGCTCCTACAACGTACTCGATGAGTCGACGGTCGGATTCATCGTCACGCACGGCGACCCGACGTCGAACGAGTCCAACTCGGTCGTTGGTCTGGACTTCCTGTATCGCAACAGCGACGGGCCGTTCAACGAGATCCTGACGGGCCGCGTCTGGGCCCAGCAAAGCCGCTCATCCGATCTCGACGGCGACGATAGCGCGCTGGGTTTCCACATCGAGATTCCCAGCGACAAGCTGATGGCGTACGCCAACGTGAGATACATCGAGGAGAACTTCCGGCCCGCGCTCGGTTTCGTCAACCGTGCCGGCATCAAACATTACAGCGTCGGCACACGCTACCGGGTGCGGCCGGAAACCGGCCGCTGGCGGGCGATCAACTTCAGCGCCGACTACGGACTTGTCACCGACATGGACAATCGCACATTGTCCGAGGAGCTCGTCCTCATGCCACTCAGTTTCTACTCGCATCGTGATGATTACGTGTTCGCGCAGATGAGGCGCAAGAAAGAGATCGTGCACGAGGACTTCAGCCTGTTCGGCGGTCGCCTCGAAGTGCCGGTCGGCGACTACGAGTTCGACCGCTACCGGGCTGAACTGCGCACAGGTATGCAACGGCCGCTCCGGTTCGTGCTTGCCGTCGAGGACGGTGGCTTTTTCGGCGGCGACCGCCTCGAGAAGTCCATCGAGGTGCAGTGGCGCCAGTCGGCTTATTTCTTCATCGGCGCAGGTTTCACCGAGAACGTCATCGATCTGCCGAGCGGCAGCTTCACGTCGCACCTCGTGAGCTTGCGAACGGATATCGCGTTCGACTCACGCTGGTCCTGGGGGACACTGCTGCAATACGACAACACGGCCGAGGTCGTCGGGATTAACAGCCGCATCCGCTACATCCCCGAGGCGGGCAAGGAGCTGTTGCTGGTGCTGAATCACGGACTGAATGTCGATCCGGCGAATCGCCTGTCGACGACCGGCAGCGACATCAATGTCAAGCTGAGCTATACATTCCGCTACTAGGCCAGCTTCGGGTAGACTCGCCCGAAGAGCGATCGATGAAGAGTCTATTCACAACGTATCTTGTCCTGAACCTGGTACTGGAAGGCATTGCGGCGGTCACGCTTATCGGTGCCGGGCTGGGTCTGTTTGCCATTGACGGGCTCGAGAGCGGCATGTGGTCCTTGAACTACGAATTCGCCGCCTCTGACCAGCGCCGAGGAAGTCATTGAGTACTACAGTAGAATGACCTCTAATGACCGGTATCGTGACATCGGGGAGTCAACCTTGAGAACAACACATCTGGCAGTCTGCATGGTCCTTTCAGCCTGTCTGCTATCCGGCTGCGAGCCCGAAGTCGGCAGCGACGAATGGTGCGAAGACATGGTCGACAAGCCCAAAGGCGACTGGACAGCCAACGAGGCGAAAGCGTTCGCCGAGAACTGTATCTTCAAGTCGTACGACAACTGATATCGAGGGGCTTTTGCCCCTGTCGCGCACCAGACCGGCGCGAGGTGTGAACGGCGCGGCAAGCTAGTTGCCCGTGTAGAGTTGCAAACCCGGCTGGGTCTAGAATGTAAACGTTTCCATTTCTCGCCTCGCGGGAGCTCTCCAACGTGTCCACGGTCCTTGGTATTGATGTCGGTACACAGAGCGTCAAGGTCGTTTTCTACGACTTCGAGGCCCACAAGTCCGTCGCCGTGGAAAGTGCCTCGCTCGACCTTTACCAGACCGACGACGGTGTGGCCGAGCAGCGGGCGGACTGGTGGATCCATGCCCTGCAGCAGGCCATGCAGCAGGTTGACAAAGGTGTGCGCGAGTCCGCCGTGGCCATCGGCGTGTCCGGGCAGCAGCACGGCTTCGTGCCAATAAACAAGGCTGGCGAAGTCCAGGCGCCCGTCAAGCTCTGGTGCGATACGTCCACGGGAGCTGAGTGTGACGCGATCATGGATGCCTTCGGTGGCGCCGACGCGTGCATCAATGAGGTCGGTAACGCAATTCTTCCCGGGTACACCGCATCGAAGGTGCGCTGGTTCCGCGATACGCACCCGGAACTGTACGCGCAGATGGATGGCATCCTGCTCCCGCACGACTACATCAACTTCTACCTGACGGGCGAACGCTGCATGGAAGCAGGCGACGCGTCGGGCACTGGTTTCCTGGACATTAGCAAGCGCGAGTGGTCGGAGAAGATGCTGCGCGCTATCGATCCGGATCGCGACCTGCGCGACTGCCTGCCGGATGCCCGAACCAACAACGAAGCCGTCGGCACATTGCTGCCGTCGATCGCCAACGAGCTGGGCCTTCCCCCTGGTATCCCGGTCTCGATCGGCGGCGGGGACAACATGATGGGCGCCATCGGCACCGGGAACGTGGCGTCGGGCGTCGTGACGGTTAGCCTCGGCACGTCGGGTACGGTCTACGCGTTCTCCGACGAGCCGGTGATCGATGCAAAGGGCAACATTGCCGCATTCTGCTCATCGACGGGCGGTTGGCTGCCGCTGCTCTGCACGATGAACTGCACTGTCAGCACCGAGCTGATGCGGAACCTCGTCGGCGTCGATCTTGCGAAGTTCGAGGCGCAGGTCGAGGCGGCGCCGCACGGCTCGAATGGCGTCATCACCGTGCCTTTCTTCAACGGTGAGCGCACGCCGAATCTGCCAAACGCCCGCGGCGTGGTCCTCGGCCTCGACGCCCGTAACACGACGCAGCCGAACCTGCTCCGCTCGGCCATCGAGGGCGCTACCTACGCGCTGCGTTTCGGTTTTGACGAGATGGGCGCGCTCGGGATGTCTGCGAGCGAAATCGTACTCACAGGCGGCGGCGTAAACAGCGCGACCTGGCGCCAGGTCGTGGCCGATGTGTTCAACGCGCCGGTCACGGTGCTCAAGAATAACGAGGGCGCGGCATTTGGCGCTGCCCTGCAGGCCCTGGCAATGCTCGAAGGAGACGACGTCGATCTCGCGGCATTGACGCAGGCCCACCTGCTGAAAGACGAGCCGCGCTGCGTCGAGCCGCGCCCGTCCGCAGTCAATTTCTATAACGAAACTTATAACGACTACCAGCGAGCGGTGGAGAAAGTTGCCGCGCTTTACAGTTGAGACAGGAAAAGAGGCAATAACATGAGTCGCACAGTGTTCATCGGTGACACCGAGTTCTTCCCGGGCATCGACCAGGTAAAGTACGAAGGTCCGGATTCGGACAACCCGCTCGCGTTCAAGACCTATGATTCGGAACAGGTCGTCGCCGGCAAGACAATGGAAGAGCACCTGCGTTTCGCCGTGTGCTACTGGCATACCTTCTGCGCAACCGGTGCCGACCCGTTCGGCCCGGGTACGCGCGATCATGCGTGGGCAGCGAAAGCGGACCCGTACGAGCGTTCGCGCGATCGGATGGACGCCGCCTTCGAGTTCTTCACCAAGCTGGACGTACCGTTCTGGTGTTTCCACGACTTCGATCTGGCCTGGGAAGGCGACAGCGTCGAGGCGTCGGAGAAGAACGTACAGACGATGGTCGAGCTCGCAAAAGACCGCCAGGCCGAAACCGGCATGAAGCTATTGTGGGGCACGGCCAACGTATTCTCGAATCCGCGCTACATGAACGGCGCGTCGACGAACCCGGACTTCAAAGTCGTTACCTATGCCGCGTCGCAGGTAAAAGCCGCGATCGACGCGACAGTCGAACTTGGCGGCGAGAACTACGTGTTCTGGGGTGGGCGTGAAGGCTACGCGTGCCTGCAAAACACAGACACGAAACGCGAACTCGAACACATGGCGACGTTCCTGATGAAGGCGCGCGATTACGGTCGCTCCGTTGGCTTTACTGGCACCTACCTGATCGAGCCGAAGCCGATGGAGCCGATGTACCACCAGTACGATGCTGACGCGCAGACCGTCACGGGTTTCCTGCGTGAGCACGGCCTGGCGGGCGACTTCAAGCTCAACATCGAGGCCAACCACGCAACGCTCGCCGGTCACACGTTCGCGCACGACCTGCGCATGGCGGCCGACGCCGGGTTGCTCGGCTCGATCGATGCCAACCGTGGCAATCCACAGAACGGTTGGGATACCGACCAGTTCCCGACCGATCTTTACGACACGGTGCAGGCGATGCTGGTCGTACTCGAAGCGGGCGGCATTGCCCCGGGCGGGTTGAACTTCGACGCCAGGGTGCGGCGCGAGTCAACCGATCTCGAAGACATGTTCATCGCTCACATCGGCGGCATGGATGCATTCGCGCGCGGCCTGGTCGTCGCCGATCGCATCCTCTCGGACAAGCGCTACGCCGAGCTGAAAGACGGTCGCTACGCAAGCTTCAATGACGGCGACGGCAAGCGTTTCGAGAACGGTGAGCTGGGTCTCGCGGACCTGCGCGACCTTGCGGCCAGGAATGGCGAGCCGGCACAAATCAGCGGCAAGCAGGAACTCATGGAAAACCTGATCAACGACGCGATCGTTCGCGGCTGCTAAATAAGGTGACTGACACCTAATTGATGAAGATCGTCGCGGGGTGTTCGAGCATCTCGCGGATGCGCTGGATCATCGCGGCGGCGTCGTAACCATCGACGAAGCGGTGATCGAACGACGATGACAGGTTCATCATCAGGCGAACCGTGATCTGGCCGTCGATGACAACCGGCCGTTCAACGGCGCGATTGACACCAATGATCGCCACCTCGGGTGAGTTGATGACCGGGGTCGAGACGATGCCGCCCAGCTTGCCGAGGCTCGTGATCGTGATCGTCGAGCCGGACAACTCGCTTTTCGTTGCCTTGTTGTTGCGCGCGGCTTCCGAGAGGCGCCTGATCTCCGTGAAGAGCCCGTCGAGCGACAGGGTCTCCGCGTGCCTCACGACCGGGACTTTCAGTCCGTCCGGCGTCTGTGTCGCGATACCGAGATGCACTGCCTCATGCTGCAGCAGCAGGTTGCGGTCGCGGTCGTGCGTGACATTGCACTGCGGGAAATCACGCAGTGCGCGAACCAGGGCGAGGCCGAGGAACGGCAGCAAAGTGAGGCGATCGTTTGCGTCGCGCTTCGAGTTGAGGTGCTGGCGCAGCGACTCCAGTTCCGTGATGTCCAGTTCCTCGACGTACGCGAAATGAGGAATCTCCTGCTTGGCGAGCTGCATGCGCTCGGCGATCACGCGCCGCACGCCGATGATCTTCGTTTCCCTGACCGCAGTAGACGGCTTCGCCGGCTGGCTGACAGCCGCGCCCGTGGCGCGCGCCTTCAGGTAGTTGTCGAAGTCCTTGCGGACGATGCGGCCGCCCGGGCCGGTGCCGGGAATGACGGTAAGATCGATGCCCGCTTCCTTTGCCCGACGACGTATCGCAGGCGAGGTGACGACCCGCTTCATCGGGACATCCGTGGGAGGCGCCATGGCGGCAACTTCCTCTGCCGGCGCGGCAGGCTCAGGGGCAGGCCCAGGCTCGACAGCAGGCGCCTCGCCGTCCGTGTCGAATACCACCAGCGGCGCGCCGACGGCGACGATGTCGCCCGGTTCGCCCGCGAGCTTCACGACCGTGCCGGTCACGGGGCTTGAAACTTCGACGGCGGCCTTGTCGGTCATCACCGTGCCGACGACGGTTTCCTCTTTGACGAGTTCACCGACCTTGATGAACCACTCGCCGATCTCCGATTCAACGGTTCCTTCGCCGAGGTCCGGCAGTTTGAAGATGTACTCGCTCATTCTGCCTCCATGACGCGTCGGATCCCTGCGGTCATGCGTTTCAGGCCGGGGAAGTACTGCCACTCGAACGCGTGCGGGTAGGGCGTATCCCAGCCGGCCACGCGACTAATCGGCGCTTCCAGGTGATAGAAGCAGTCCTTCTGGATAGTCGCTGCGAGCTCCGCACCGTAGCCGCCAAAACGCGTGGCCTCGTGCGCAATCATACAGCGCCCGGTCTTCTTGACCGAGTCCGAAAGCGTCTTCGTGTCGAGCGGCGCCAGTGTGCGAACGTCGATGATTTCGGCGGCGACGCCGGCTTCCTGTGCGGCGGCAATTGCGACATGGACCAGTGTGCCGTAGGTGATGATCGTGAGTTCGTCACCTTCCTGCGCAACATCGGCGGTGCCAAGCGCTACCGTGTAGTAACCCTCGGGCACCTCGCCCTTCGGGTGCGTCGCCCACGACACGCCGGGCTTCTCGGGGTCACCGTCGAACGGTCCGTTGTAGATACGCTTTGGTTCGAAAAAAACTACCGGGTCATCGGACTCGATGGCGGCGATCAGTAACCCCTTCGCGTCGTACGGGTTCGATGGCATGACGGTCTTGATGCCGCTGACGTGCGTGAAGATACCCTCCGGGGATTGCGAATGCGTCTGCCCGCCGCGGATGCCGCCACCGCATGGTGTGCGGATCGTGACGGGGGAAAAGAAATCGCCGCTGGACCGGTACCTGAGGCGCGCAAGCTCCGACACGATCTGGTCGAAGCCCGGGTAGATGTAGTCGGCGAACTGGATTTCCGCGACCGGCCGCAGACCGTTCACGCCCATGCCGATCGCTGTGGCCACGATGCCGCCTTCGGCGATCGGTGCGTCGATGACGCGATGCTCGCCGTACTTGCGTTGCAGTCCATCCGTGCAGCGGAAGACCCCACCGAAGTACCCGACGTCCTGACCGAGAACGACGACGGACGGATCGCGTTCCATCATGACGTCGTGAGCGGAGCGGATGGCTTCGATCATGTTCATCTTTGCCATGGCTTAGTCCTCTCCCAGGATCTCGAGGAGTCGCCGGCGCTGCGATATCAGGTGCGCCGGCGTCTCGGCATACACGTCGTCGAACATCGTCGCCGGATCGAGGAAGGGCGGTTCGGTCATCGTGCCGTAGGTCTGGGCCTCCTTCCACGCTGCCGTGACCTCCGCGACGCAATCGTTCCAGAGTTTTTCGTGTTTCTTTTCGCTCCAGTTGTTGACATTGATGAGGTGCTGCTTGAGGCGCTCGACCGGTTCGCCGAGCGGGAATGCGTCCCACTCGTCCTTGGGCCGGTACTTCAACGGGTCATCACTCGTGGAGTGTGCGCCACCGCGGTAGGTCACGAGTTCTATCAGCGTCGGGCCGTGGCCACGCCGTGCGCGATCGGCGGCCCAGAGCGTCGCCGAGTAGATCGCGAGAAAGTCGTTGCCGTCGACGCGGATGCCCGGAATCCCGAGCCCGAGTCCGCGGGCGGCGAACGGGCGGCGCTGACCGCCAGCCGTCCCCTGGAACGTCGAGATCGCCCACTGGTTGTTGACGACGTTGAGTATGACGGGCGCCTGGTACACGGCGGCAAACGTCAGCGCGTAATGGAAATCGGCTTCCGCGGTGCTGCCGTCGCCGAGCCAGGTGGCTGCGATATGGTCTTCACCCTTCAGGGCCGACGCCATCGCCCAGCCGACAGCGTGCGGCACCTGCGTAGCCAGGTTGCCCGAGATGGAAAAGACGTTGCCTTCCTTGCTGTGGTACATGATCGGCAGCTGTCGTCCCTTGCACATGTCGCGCGTGTTGGACAGGCACTGGCACATCATGTCGACGAGCTTGACGCCGCGATACATGTACAGACCCTGGTTGCGGTACGACGGGAAACACATGTCGCCCGAACGCAGCGCCATGCCCTGTGCGATCGAAACTGCTTCCTCGCCGAGCGCCTGCATGTAGAACGAGATGCGGCCTTGCCGCTGGATTTGCCACATGCGGTTGTCGAACGCGCGATTCAGGAGCATCCAGCGCAGCGCCACCTGCAGTTTCTCGGGCTCGAGATTCGGGTTCCATGGGCCCTTGGCGTCGAAGTCATCGTCGAGAACACGAACGAGGCCGTTACTCAGGTATTCGATGTCCCGCGTACGCGCACCGATTTGCGGCTTGTCGACTGCACCGGCAGGTGACAACTCCAGGTAGCTGAAATCCGGCTCATCGCCAGGCCGAGCTGTGGGACGCGGTATTTGCAGTCGCGACTTTTCGATCATAAGGAGCGCTCCGTTCGTATTCTCAGCAGGCCTTGGCCACGAGGCGACGAGCGAGCTCGTCGGCAAGTTCGTTGGTCGGACGGCCGGTTTCCTGTGCCTGTGCAAAGATCTCCTCGAGCCGGTCCTTGATGCGGCCGACATCGGCACGGACGTCATCTTCGGAGCTGTTGCCGTAGTACTCGGCGGCAACGCTGATAATGCCGCCGGCGTTGATTACGTAGTCGGGCGCGTAGAGTATTTCTCTTTCGGCAAGGCGTGCACCGTCAGCCGGAGTTGACAGCTGGTTGTTGGCCGCGCCAGCGATGACCCTGGCCTTGATGTCCGGAATCGTGGTTGAGGTCAGGATGTTACCGAGCGCACACGGGGCGAGTACGTCAACGTCGGCAAACAGCAACTCCGTGGGCGGGACTATCGTGGCAGGAACTGCATCCAGCGTCAGCTTGATGTTGTCGCGATTTACGTCGGAGATGAACAGTTCTGCGCCGGCTTCGTGCAGCATCCTGCACAGGTGGAGGCCGACGTGGCCGACACCCTGGACCGCGATCTGCAATCCCTCGACCGAATCAGTGCCGAGACGCGCGGCAACGGCGGCCTCGATACCCTGGAAGCAGCCGAGCGCCGTCCACGGGGAGGGGTCACCGCCGGCATGGTCGCCGCTCTTCGGCAGGCCGGACACGAATTCCGTTTCTTCGCCGACGTAGCGCATGTCTTCAACCGAGCAGCCAACGTCCTCGGCCGTAATGTAGCGACCGCCGAGGGAGTCGACGAAGCGCCCGAATGTGCGGAACAGCTCCGCTGACTTCGGCGCGTCGTCGCTGGCGAGGATGACGGCTTTGCCGCCGCCGAACGCGAGGCCGGCGACCGCGTTCTTGTAGGTCATGCCCCGCGAGAGGCGCAGGACATCAGTCAGCGCTTCAGCGTCGTTGTTGTAGACCCAGCGTCGGGTACCGCCCGCACCGGGTCCGAGTGCCGTGGAGTGCACGGCCACGATGGCCCTGAGGCCAGTCGCATCGTCAACGAAATAGTGCACCGATTCGTGCTGGTCGAACTCAAGATGGTCAAAGACGCTCATTACCGGGTCCCCTCTAGAGCGTTGCATTGTGACACTAATATATCGCCAAAAAACGGGAAAAGACTTGCAAAAACTTTTACGTAAGTTCGAAAAAGGGCATAATTTATGCATGATAAGAACAAATAAGGCATAAATAATGCAACCTGTGTCGATCGATCACGTGGATCGCAAGATTCTTCGTTTGTTGCAGACGGAGCCGGAGATTAACGCCGCGGCCATCGGGGAGCGTATCGGGTTGTCCCAGTCGGCGTGCTGGCGGCGCATCCAGCGCCTGCGCGAAGATGGCGTCATCAAGGACCAGCTCGTCGTCCTCGATCGCGAAAAGGTCGGCCTGACGACGATGGTCTTCGCGCACGTAAAGCTTACCTCGCATGGCCGCAGTAACCTGTCCGCATTTGCCGCAGCCGTGAAGGCCTTCCCCGAGGTTCTCGACTGTTACGTCCTGCTCGGCAACGTCGACTTCCTGCTGCGTATCGTCACCGAGGACATCAAGGCCTACGAGCAGTTCTTCTTCGAGAAATTGTCGCAACTCCCGGGCATCCAG
Organism: Woeseiaceae bacterium; assembly: GCA_041574455.1. Taxonomy (GTDB): domain Bacteria; phylum Pseudomonadota; class Gammaproteobacteria; order Steroidobacterales; family Woeseiaceae; genus UBA1847. The sequence continues at coordinate 19,854 of JBFFOM010000050.1, forward strand.
GAGGTCACATCCAGTATCGTCCTCTCGGACACGAAGCACACGACAGCGCTGCCCATATGAGAAAGGGGCTGACCAGGCCGGGACTGTATTTGCTGTTGGCGACCCTGGTTGCCTGTGGCGGTTCGGGCGGATCGGAGAACCCGGCACCCGTTGGTTATTCCTATCGCGTTCCGGCGCTCAGCGGTGATGGCTGGGACGTTGGCAATGCGGCTGACGAAGCAGTCGATGTCCAGCAGGTCGAGGCGATGATGAACGCTCTTCAGACGGTGCGTTTCGGCTTCATCGACGCCGTAGCCGTAGCGCGCAACGGGACGCTCGTCCTGGATGAGACGGTTCGAACAGTGACCACGCGTCACGATGACTGGGTCGGCAATACGAACCTGGTCCTTCACGCCCAGTTTTCGACATCCAAGAGCATCACGGCACTCGCTGCAGGCATTGCGCTGGAGAGAGGCTATTTGCCGGGCACTGACGCGCCCTTTCTCGGGTTTTTTAATTACGCCAGCTATGCGAACTGGGACGAGCGCAAGAGCGATATTACGCTCGGCCATGTTCTGGCCATGCGTGCGGGGTTCGAGTGGGACGAATGGGAGCATCCCTACGAGTCGCCCGAGAACCAGCTGGCACAGTTCTACGACACGCACGTCGACTATGCGAAAGGTTTCCTGGACCTGCCGCTATCGGACGATCCCGGGTCGGCTTTTGCCTATAACACGGTCGCGACAACGGCAGTCGCGCAAGCCATAGACAACATGGCGCCACTGTCGTATCTCGATTTTCTTACGAGCGAACTCTTCACCC
>JBFFOM010000051.1:0-20434 GCA_041574455.1 Woeseiaceae bacterium
CATACCGGAACATCGAGGGCTTCGCCCCCGACCCTGAAGTCGAAGACGAGAGCACCGAGGTGGATGACTGACGACATATCGATAAGAGACGAGCTGCGGATCGGCGACGTCGGCCGTATCGTTACCCTGCACGGCGAGTGCTACGACACCCTGCCCGGCTTCGGCATCACATTCGAAGCGTTCGTGGCAAGGACCCTCGCGGACTACGTCCTCGACGACGGCGGCAACGGCCGCATCTGGCTGGCCGAGAGGGGCGATCAACTCGTCGGTTGTACCGCCCTGGTCCTGCGAGACGGTAATCGTGGACAGATCCGCTGGGTGCTGGTCGACCCGTCGGCGCGCGGCATCGGTCTCGGCAAGGAACTCATGCAAAGGGCCATCGCCTGGAGCCGGGAACAGGGCTGCACGGCGCTGTTCCTGGAAACCACGGATGGATTGCCCGAGTCGCAAACCCTGTACGAGAACCTCGGGTTCGAGGTGGTCTACAACCAGCCCGAGAAACTCTGGGACGAGGTGCGCCCGCTCATCAAGATGGAGCTGGCGCTGCCATAAGAAAACGCCCGGCAAAGCCGGGCGTTTCTTTTCGTACAGTGAGCAGGACTTCTAGTCGCCCCAGCTCTTGCGGAACGTCAGGCCGATCGTCCGCGGACGGTTCGTAAAGAACGCGAGCCGCGCACGGCCACCACGCTCGCGGTTGAACGACAGGTTGGCATTCTCGTCACCCACGTTGTGGATGTACAGCGTTGCCGACCAGTCCTCTTTCACGATACCGGCGCTCAGGTTGACGATTGTGTACGGATCGAGATTGAGATCCAACGTCGTCACGCCGAGACCGTCCGCCCCGCCGTACGGCAGGTCCGAGCGGAACAAGCCCGCATCAATAACCTGGTCGGACGGCTGGGTATAGCGATCGCCAACATGATGCACGGTGCCATTGATGAAGGCTTCCGAACCACCGAACCAACCGGTTTCAAAGACGTACTCGCCCGTCGCAGCAAACTGGTACTCCGGCACGGAGGCCAGGCGGTTGCCGTCCTCTATACCACCGAGTATTGCGCCAGTTGCATCGGTCACCGTTGTGTCGAACTCCGACTCGAGGAAGCTGCCCGCCAATGACAGGAACAGCTGTTCTGTCGGCGAGGCACTCAGCTCGAACTCGACACCCGACGTGTGTGCGTCCGGTACGTTAAACGAAATACGCGACGAGCACGAACCGGCGTCCAGCGTTACCTGCAGATCTTCGATGTCCGAGTAGAACACGGCAGCGTTGAACGTGACGCCATTGTCGAACGTCGACTTCATGCCGGCTTCGTAGTTCCACATCTTTTCATCCGAGTAAGACTGGAAGGCGCCGAAGATCGCTTCGTCCTCTGGCGTGCACAGTGTGGCGTTGAGTGGGTCGTTGACACCGCCTAGACGGAAACCCTGCGACGCCTGCGCGTTTAGCGTGATTTCGTCACTGAACTCCCAGCTGGCCAGGATACGTGGCGTGAAGCCGTCTGACGAGGTGCTGTCGGTAAACGGTCCGTCGCCATTGGAGAACAGCCCGCCGGACCAGAACACACGATCTTCCTCGAAGTCGTACCAGCGGCCCCCGGCAGTAATCCGGAACGCGTCCGAAATATTGAATGTTGCCTCACCAAATACTGCGAACTGCTTGATGTCGTAAGGCAGATCTGCCGAGTAAGGCGAATCCACCGGTGCGATGCCGTTATTCACGGCCTCCGACGTGCCAGCTCCCAGTGCCGTATCGGTCATTGCGTCATAACCGGGCGTCGGCAACCGCTGCGCATAATTGCGCTCGACATCGGAAGAGAATATGCCCACCAGCCAGTCGAAACGGCTGTCACCCTTCGAACTGATCCGGGCCTCAAACGTCGTCTGTTCGAGATCCGTCGTGTCACGCAGGTTGGACGGCAGCGTCACGCCTGACTCAGGGAAACCCAGGCCGCCAAGAGGCGATACAGTCACGCTTCCCGTCAACGCACTGGCATCGCGGCTGACGAGAATGTCGCGATCCAACATGCTGCCCACGAACGTAAAGTCAAACGTGTCCATCGACGCCTCGAAGACCAGGTCGAATAGCGTTGTCTCATCACTGAACCCTTCGTCGAGCAGCAGGTGCTGCTCACGCTCGCCCAATTGATACGGCTCGCGGATCGCAGGGTCGGTGAACGGGTTGGCGAACAGGTTGAAGACTTCCTGACGCGCGAAACCGTCTGCCTCGGTCTCCTGGTAGATGATGCGCGGCGTGATTGTGATGTTGTCCCCGACATCAAACGAGAGGGTCGCACGAACGCCGGTGCGGTTGCCGCTGTTGACATCGGACTTCCAGCCGCCGGATTCCATCCGTGCATCGATAAAGCCACCGTACTCCGTGGTATAGCCGACGAGACGCAGCGCAGCTTTGCCATCCTCGCCAAGCGGCAGGTTCAGCATGCCTTTGACATGGCCACCGGTACCACCATCGTCGATTGAGTTCAGGCTGAGCTCGACATCACCCTCGAAGATCTCTCGCTGCGGCTTGTTGGTGATATAGCGGATCGTGCCGCCGACCGAGCCGGAACCGAACAGCGTTCCCTGCGGGCCGCGCAGCGTTTCGACGCGGTTGAGGTCGTAGAGGTCGAAGTCCGGCGTGAACAGTGACAGTGAAATCACCGACTCGTCGAGGTATACGCCGACCTGCTCCTTGACGCCTGGCTGATCGCGGACGATCTGGCCGGCCGATACGCCACGGATGGCGACCTGGCTCTGGCCCGGGCCGAGGTTCTGCACCGTAAGGCCCGCGACGTTGCGCGACAGCTCCTCGAGATCGGTAGCGCCCGTGCGCTGGATATCTTCTGCTGTCTGCGCGTTGATCGAGAACGGGACGTCCTGGATGGTCGTCTCGCGCTTGGTAGCCGTAACCGTGATTTCTTCTATGTCCTGTGCCACGGCAGCGCCCGACAAGCCGAGCAGCGCGGTCACAGATGAAAGCGCCACGATACGTGGCATCGTCTTCCTGCTACACATTTGGAAACCCCCCTGATTATGTGCGTTAGGTTTTTCTCAATCACAGGCTTGCGCCTGCTTTGTTTCTACAAGGATAGTGTAGCAGGGCTTCAAAACAAGTGTTTTTTAGGGCTTTTACCGGTAGCGTCCGGAATCGGCGCGATCTCTCGACGGCTATGCATAGAAAAAGGCCGGGCAATTGCCCGGCCTTACTGCAGTCCTGAACCCAGGGGGGTATGTAGAAGGGGTCAGGCTGTCTTGAGGGCGTCCTCGGGGGAGAGATAATCGTATCCGAGGTCACGAGCAACTGCCTCGTGATTGACGTGCCCTGCATGAACGTTGAGGCCGTTGGCGAGATGGGGGTCTCTCTTCAGGGCCTCTACCCAGCCGTGGTTCGCCAATTCCTTGACGAAGGGCAGGGTTGCGTTAGTTAAGGCAAACGTGCTGGTGCGGGGGACAGCGCCCGGCATGTTCGCCACGCAATAGTGGACAACATCGTCAACGACATAAGTCGGATCGGCGTGTGTCGTCGGGTGGCTGGTTTCGAAGCAACCGCCCTGGTCGATCGAAATGTCGACCATGACCGAGCCAGGCTGCATGGCCTTCACGGTCGCGGCGGACACAAGCTTGGGAGCGGCCGCGCCTGCGATCAGGACGGCACCGACGATAAGGTCGGCGTCGAGCGCGAGTTCCTCGATCGCGTGCTTGGTCGAGAAGACCGTGTGGACACGGCCACCCCAAATATAATCGAGTTCACGAAGCCGCGGCAGCGAGCGATCGAGAACCGTTACTTCGGCACCGAGACCGACAGCCATGTCGGCCGCGTTGGTGCCCGAGACGCCGCCGCCGATGACAAGCACCTTCGCGGGCTTCACGCCGGGAACACCGCCTAGCAATTTGCCGCTGCCGCCGTTCGCTTTTTGCAGCGCGTAGGCGCCTGCCTGGATCGACAAACGGCCCGCAACTTCGGACATCGGGATAAGCAGGGGCAGCGAGCCGTCGGCGGCCGTGACGGTTTCGTAGGCGATCGCGGTCGTGCCTGACTTGACCAGCGCCTCGGTCTGCGCGGGATCGGGCGCAAGATGCAGGTAAGTGAACAGCACCTGGTCTTCGCGGAGCATTTCACACTCCGGGAGCTGTGGCTCCTTGACCTTGACGATCATCTCGGCCTCGTCAAAGACCTCTTTGGCCGACCCGACGACGCGCGCCCCGGCCTCTTCGTAATCCGCATCCGTTACGCCAATACCGGCACCGGCATTGGTTTCGACGATGACTTCGTGGCCGTCATGGACCATCTCGTGCGCGCCGGCAGGCGTCATGCCGACGCGAAATTCCAGCGTCTTTATTTCTTTTGGTACACCGATTTTCATGGCTCTCTCCAGACCAGAAATCGTTTCGGATGCGACCATCTTACGAATGAATACGCGGTGTTTGATTGCGATTTCAGCGCTAATTTGGTGTTTTTGTGATATTTTCTGTCTTGTTTATAGGCTTTTACGCAATTTTCTGTCATGGAACTCGATCGGTACGACAAGATGATCCTCAAGGCTCTCCAGCAGGACGGCCGTATCAGCAACGTCGACCTTTCCCAGAGGGTGAGCCTTTCCGAATCGGCGACGCTAAGGCGCGTCCGTGCGCTCGAGGAAGAAGGCATGATCGATCGCTACGTCGCCCTGCTCAGCCAGAACCGAGCCGGGTTTCCCGGCAACGTATTCGTGCAAATCGGGCTGCACCGCGAGGTCGAGAGCGAGCTCGCGGCATTCGAGGAGGCCGTTCGTAACATTCCCGAGGTAATGGAGTGTTACCTTATGTCCGGCGAGTTCGATTACCTCCTGCGCGTCGTCGTCGCCGACATGGCCGATTTCGAGCGGATTCACAAGGACTACCTGACTCGCCTGCCCGGTGTCGCGCGTGTGAACTCGAGTTTCGGCATCCGGACCGTACAGCGAAAAACCGAACTGCCACTGCGTTGATCAAACAACATTACGAACGCGTCCGGGCTTTAAGCCTCGACATCGTGAGCCAATTGAGCCCTGAACATACGGGCCGGCAGACCATGCCCGATGTCAGCCCGACCAAGTGGCACCTGGCGCACGTCACCTGGTTCTTCGAGCGCTTCGTTCTCGAGCCCTGCGGAGTGGAGCGGCTCAGCGACGAGTATCACTACCTGTTCAACTCGTACTACAACTCGGCGGGCGACATGCACCCGCGGCCCGAGCGCGGGCAGATCGAGCGCCCGGACTACGATGACGTCCTCGCATACCGGGACCACGTCGACGAGCAGATGGGGCGCGTGCTCGACGCAGGTAGCCTGGAGGACGAACAGCTCGATGTGCTCGTACTGGGTCTGAACCATGAACAGCAGCACCAGGAACTGATTCTCACGGACATCAAGCATGTGCTCGCGCAGACTCCCGGCGAACCGGCCGCGCGCTCGGACCTGGTCAGCCCGGCAAGCACGCCCCCTGGCAGCTACGAATTCACGCACGGCTCAGACGGCATCGTGCGCATCGGGCATGACAGCGATGCCTTCAGTTTCGACAACGAACTGCCGGCGCACGATGCGCTCCTGCACCCGCACGCTATGGGCACACGCACCGTCACCAACGGCGAGTACCGTGAGTTCATTCGATCGGGCGCCTACGACGATCCGCTGCTGTGGCTCTCCGATGGCTGGACCACGATCCGGCAGCGGCAGTGGAATCGACCGCTGTACTGGGACGAAGCGCTGGAGACCGAGTTTACGCTGGGCGGGCGTCGTGAGATCGATCCACACGCGGCTGTAACGCATGTCAGCTACTACGAAGCCGATGCGTTCGCCCGCTGGGCGGGCTGTCGGCTGCCAACAGAATTCGAGTGGGAACACGCCGCACGCAGGGAACCGCTCGAGGGCAACCTGCTCGGCTCGCGGACCTGGCATCCGGGCGCCGCCAGCGATGGGCGCCAGCTGTTCGGCGACGTGTGGGAATGGACCTCGTCTGCTTATGCGCCCTACCCGGGGTTTCGTCCGCTGGCGGGCTCGCTCGGCGAGTACAACGGCAAGTTCATGTGCAACCAGGTGACGGTGCGGGGCGGCTCCTGCGTTACAGCCGAGGACCACATTCGTCCCAGCTACCGCAGCTTCTTCTACCCGGATGCGCGCTGGCAGTTCCTCGGGTTCCGGCTCGCGAGCGATGCCGATGCCTGACGAACTCGCGGCCGTGATCGAAGGCCTCAGCCAGCCACGCAAGACCATCTCTCCCAAGTACTTCTACGACGAGGTCGGTTCGAAGCTGTTCGAGGATATTACGCGGCTGCCCGAGTACTACCTGACCAGGACCGAGCTGCACATCATGGATGCGTACATCGATGAGATGACAGATCTCATCGGCGCACAGGCGAGCCTGATCGAGTTCGGGGCGGGATCAGGGCAGAAGACGCGCCTGCTGCTCGAGCACATGCACGATCCCGCGGTGTACGTACCCGTCGACATCTCCGAGGACCACCTGCTCGAGAGCCAGCAAGACATCCAGGCGGACTTTCCCGACATCGAGGTCATCCCCGTCGCCGCGGATTTCATGCGGCCGTTCGACCTGCCGAGCCCGGCGACGATGCCGGTCCGTAACATTGTCTACTTTCCCGGATCGACGATAGGCAATTTCGAGCACCGGGACGCGATCGACCTGATGCGCGTCATGCACACCGAGGCCGGTGAGGACGGTGCGTTATTGATTGGCGCCGACCTGCAGAAAGACCCGTCGGTCATCGACGCAGCCTACAACGACAGCGCCGGGGTCACGGCCGAGTTCAATCTCAACATGCTGCGGCACCTGAATCGCGAATTCGGCAGTGATTTCGAACTGGATGCCTTCGAGCATCGTGCGACCTACAAACCAGAGGAGGGCCGGGTGGCCGTCGAGCTGGTCAGCACGCAGGAGCAACAGGTGCGCATTGGCGACACGCAGATCGAGTTCGCCCGCGGCGAGCCGGTCCTCACCGAGTACTCACACAAGTTCACGCTGGAACAGTTTGACGCGATGGTCGAGGAAGCGGGTTTTCGCACGGCCAGGGTCTGGACCGACCCGCGCGACTGGTTCAGCGTGTACTATTGCACGCGCGCCTGATTACTCCGCCGGCGGCACGAATTCCTTTGGCGCAGCGGACCCGTCACCAAAGAAGTACTTCTCCATCTCGGTTTCGAGGAATTTGCGGGCCTCGGGCTCGATCGGTGAAAGGCGATACTCGTTGATCAGCATGGTCTGGTGGCCGAGCCAGCGCTGCCAGGCCTCTTTCGAGGCGTTGTCGTAGATGCGCTGCCCAAGCTCGCCCGGATAAGGCGCAAAGTCGAGGCCTTCGGCTTCCTTACCCAGCAAAACGCAGTTAACTGTGCGTGCCATTTCTCAATTGCTCTATCAGTTTGCTGACCGGCGCGGCCATACCGCCCGGCGGGTCTTCGTCCAGTTGATGCCACCTGGCATCGTCGCAGTCGGCTACTTTACGCAAAGCTGACTCGATGCGCACTAATATCGGCTGGATGTCGAGGTCGTAATGACTGAAGCTGTGGCGTAACACCTGCCACGACTCGAGCTCGCGCGGCTCACTTTTGAGCCGGTCGCGGCACCAGTCCTCCACCCCTGAGTCGTTCACCTCCGGCAGGCTCCACAGCCCGCCCCAGATGCCCGGCTCGGGGCGTCGCTCGAGATAAATATGACCGTCGTGACTCGCCAGCACCATCGTCGTCGTCCTGAGCGGCTTCTCTTTCTTCGGCTTACGCCCCGGAAACTGGGTGACTGACACCTTTAGACCCGTTCTAGTGGTGTCACTCACCTTATTTAGATCTAATGCCTTGCAGTCGGAGGCGACGGGGCAGCGCTCGCAGGCCGGGTTGCCACGGGTGCAGAGGGTGGCGCCGAGATCCATGATGGCCTGCGTGTAGTCCCCGACTCGCGCGTGCGGCGTGTTGCGCTCGGCGATGTCCCAGAGCTTCTGTGCCACGGCTGCCTGGCCGGGCCAGCCATCGATGGCCTCGTGGCGGGCCAGCACGCGTTTGACGTTGCCGTCGAGGATCGGGTGTCGCTGGTTGAGTGCGAGAGACAGGATCGCGCCCGCCGTCGAGCGACCGATCCCGGGTAACGCTATCACGCCCTCGAGCGTGCCCGGAAACACGCCGTCATGATCGTCACGGATGATCTGTGCGGCACGATGCAGGTTGCGCGCCCGCGCGTAGTACCCGAGTCCCGACCAGTGCTGCAGCACCTCGTCCCGGGGAGCGTCGGCCAGCGCGCGCACGTCGGGAAAGCTCTGCATGAAGCGTTCGAAGTAGGGGATGACGGTTTGCACCTGGGTCTGCTGCAGCATGATCTCCGATACCCAGGTACGGTACGGGTCCTGCGGCTGCTGCCACGGCAGGTCCTTGCGCCCGTGCACGTCGAACCAGGCCAGGATGCGGTCGGCAAACTCAGTCAACGCTGATCTCGGGACCCGCGGCGATGCCGCGCGCGATCGCTTCCATCCGATGAATCGCCGCCCCGCCCTTGTTCTTCAGCGTCCGCTTGACCATGAACGGACCGATGGCGGGAGGCACCCAGAACTTGGGGTCGAAGTGCAGCCGGTAAGTGACGAGCGTACCTCCCGCTTCCTTCTCGAAGGTCCACATCTCGTTGCTGAATACAAAGTCGCTGCGCTCCGGGTCGGCAAACGCTCGCAGGACCTCGTTGCCCTCGTACTCGACCCAGCCCTCGCGGACAAGCGTCTTGCAGAAGAACAGGACGCAGCCCCTGTTTTGCGTGTAGAAGCCCGGGCGGCCCCGCTCGTCGGGTTCCAGATCGCGCGCCGCGACGATCGCGCTCGAGAACCGTGGCGCCAAATCCCAGGTGCTGAATACGGTGAACGTCGCATCGAGTCCCGCATCGAACCAGACTTCGGAGACGAGCAGGTAGGCCCCCTTCTCGTGCTGGACGTCGATGCTGCGCAGCTCCGCCGCCGACGCGGAGCTCGCGACGAACAGAAGGAGCCACCAGTACCTCATCGATTGAACAGGTCTTTGAGCTTGTCCTCGAGTTCTTCCTTGACCTTCTCCTCGACTTTGCTGCGCAGCAGCGCTTCGACGTCAGGCCTGACCGACGGCGAGGTTAGCGAACCGGTGATCTTCAGCGGAACAACGGTCTTCGTGAAGTCCTCGATCTCCTCGGGCGTCGCCCCGCCCATGAGCTCGGGCTTGCTGAAGACGCGCGCCCGCAGTCCGTAGTCGACCGTGCCGCCACCGAGGTCGACCTGGCCGCTCCCGGTTACCTGCATGAACGGCAGTTCCGCTTTGAAGTCGTCGTTGCGCATGACGCCGTTCGTAACGGCGCCCGTCGCCGAGATCTTCGTAAACTGCGTGCGCGCCGGCAACGTCGCTTCCGGTGGCGTCTCCTGCCGGAGCGCGGCCCGGGCGCGGCGCAACTCGTACCAGATGTCGGTGCCTTCGTACGCGCCTTCGCTGAGTTCGAACGACATCGTGCCGCCCAGCGTCTCACGAATCGCGTTCATGTCGTTGCCGCGGCCCCCGAGCTTGAAGTTGCCCGCGATCGAGCCGGTGATGTTCTGTACCTCGAACATCGCCATCGCAAGCTTCGCAAGATCGACGCCGTCGACGGTCTCGTTGAGCGACAGCGACGCTGTCTGGCCCGAGGCATCGATGCGCACGTCGCCGTTATAGCTACCGCCGTAAAGATCTGCCGAGATCGGGTGCATGCGCAGCTTGCCGCCGCCGGCGTTGACACCAAGCGTCACGTTTTCGAGCTCGAGATTGGCGACACGCACGGTCGCGATACCAAAGTCGCCCTGCACGTTGAGCAGGCGAACCAGGTCGACCGGGATCTCGATCGGCGCAACGTCGTCCTCGACAACCTCCTCATCGGCAGCCGGCGCCATGTAGCGATTGAGATCGATGGCGTCTCCCTTGAGGTCTGCGCGAATCCTGCCGTCGGCCGACATCGGCAGACTCATGCTGCCCGTGAACGTCGTGTCATCGAACTCGATATTGATCCCGGACAGTCTGATGTCGTTTTCGCCAACCCTGGCCGTGGCACTCAGGCTGACCTTGCTCAGCGCGGACGGGTCTGCGGTCTGGAGCGGCTCCACGCCGAGCAGCGTCATGACGCTGCGCGGCGAGAACGCATCGACCTGCAGTGCCACGCTCGGCTGTACCGAGTCCCCATAGTTGAGCGGCTGCACATCGGCGTGCATGTCGATGCCGAGAATCGACAAACTGAGCGGCTCGATCACAGCCACGTTCGCGGCATTGTCGACCTCGATACCGCCGGTCTCAAACAAGAGTGCCGTCGGGATCTCGGTCAGCCCGGACACCAGGGCTTCGAGCGAGATCGCACCCACGCGGAGCGCGTCGGCATCACCCACCACCGGGCCGACCGTAAAATTGGCGTCCGTCAGCGCGTACGTGTCGGCGCCCGACGAGTAGGAAATCGCCGCATTGCGGATCGCAAGACCCGAGATCGCGAGCGTACCGCCCACGTCTTCGGCGCCGGCTGCTTCTTCCATCGTGTCCGCGGCGGCAACTTCCGCCTCACCGCCCGCGGCAAGATCCGACCAGTTGTCGGTGCCATCGTCCCGGGCTGCGAGGTTCAGAACGAGCCCGTCGATCTCTGCGGTACCGACGACAATCTCACGCTGGATGAGCAGCGGCATGAACTGCACGCTGAGCGTGATGCTGTCGAATGCGGCAAACGGCTCGTCGCCGAAGCCCGGCGCATTGCCAAGCCGCGATTCGCCGATCTCGACGGCCAGCCATGGGAAGATCTGCACCGAAACGTCGCCGCTGATGACGAGTTCGCGGCCCGTCTCTTCCTGGACCGCCGTTTCGACTTTTTCCTTGAAGTCATTGGCATCGAACAGGAACAGGAACGCAATCGCCGCGACCGCGAACAGAGCCGCGATGGCAACGACAAACCAGAGGATGAACTTGACCGGACGACCCATTGGAATTCCCTCTCACCAGAAGCAATACAGGGTACCAGATGAGACAAAAAAAACGGGCCGCTATTGCGGCCCGTCAGTCTTAGGGGATACTAACTGCCTTACCGGCAGATCGTAATGTCGCCATTCATGGTCGACACGCTAATGCGCGTGTCGCCGTCGCCTTCCTGGAAATCGAGTTTCTTGCCCGGCGTGTACTTGCTGGTGCGTTCCGGTTTGGGGCCGAAGCAGTTGTTGATATCGCCGTTGAACGTGTCGACATCGAAGCGCCCGGATACGCCGCCTTCGAACTGCAGCTCGATTTCGCCGTTGACGGTTTCACCCGTCAGCTTGCCGCCAGCGCGCAACTGCGCGCCGAAGGCGATGTCGCCATTGACAGCGCTGAGTGCCACGCGATCGAAGGCACCACCAGCGATCGTAACGTCGCCGCTGACCGACTCGCCCGTGACCTCGCCGGCGACGTTTTCAAAAACCACGTCTCCGGAAACGGTCGTACCGCGTGTCTCGGCGTCTTTGCCACCGCCTTTAATTTCGACGTCACCGCTGACGGTGCCAACGCTGACATCGGCAGAATCTGTTGCGGCGTCGATATCGCCGCTGACGGCATTGAGCTTCTGCTCACCGAATACGCGCGACACCTCGATGTCGGCGCTTACCGTACCGACGTCGATCGAGCTGCCCTCGGGGACCGAGACATGGAGGTCGGATTCGATGCCACGACCGCCCTTCCTCGGTACCTTGACCTTGATCATGACGGTGTCGCCATCTCGCTCGAAAATCAGTTCCTCGACATTGCGGCCGAGTTCACCGGTAACACGGACCTCGTTGCGATCCCAGCCTTCGACCGTAACGGAACCCGAGATGTTCGAGATGTTGACGGAACCGTCCGCCGCCGCATCCAGCGTGCGATCGATTTCCTCTGCCGCGACAGGCGCGACGAAAAGCGATCCCAGTGCAATTACAGTCAGTTTCTTCATAGTCTTTCTCACTTTCATCTCCCAGCCGACTCGTCGCCGGCTAGATATCGTTTCTGATCATTACGTTGCGCGTCAGGCCACCGACCCGCCGCAACATGGCAAGTTCTTCGCGATAAGCGTGCAACAGCTTTTGCTGCAGGAGCACGTTATCCGGTTCGTTCTCGAGCGCCGTGTTGATCTCGACGATCGCCCCATGGATCACGTCGAGATTTTCGTGGACGTCGTTCTGGGCCTGCAGTGACAGGCGATCGAGTTCTGCATCTAGCTGGGCGCGCAGGCTGTTGCGCGCATCCTGGAAACCCGGCCCGAGGTGGTACTCGCCACCGAAGGCGGCCTTCTCGAAAATCAGTTCGGGCGCGACCGAGACAACGGGGCCACTGTCCTTGACCGCGAGGTATGTCACACCCGACGAGGCGCCGACAAGCAGCACGACGGCTGCTGCCTGCGCATACCACGGCGTGCGGCGCTGTGGCGTCCGGATGGCCTGTTCGATGCCCGGCCACAGATCGCGCTCAGGCGAAATTTCCTTCCTGAGTTGTTTTGCTGTCTGGTCGAGTTTGTCGTCAAAGTTCATTGTTCAAATCCCTGTTCTTTCAGTTGCTGCGCCAGAAGCCTCCTTGCCCGGTGCATCTGTGCCTTGCTCGTGCCGGTTGCGATGTCGAGCATGCCGGCAGTTTCGTCATGGCTATAGCCATATACCGCATGCAGGACAAATACGTGTCGTGCGCCTTCGGGAAGCCGGTCCACAGCCTCAGCCAGGTCGCGCAGTTCACCCGGATCGTCGGTTACAACGCGCGCCGGCTGCGTGTTAGCGACGGCCTGGATCCGGTCGTGCTCGCGCTTCGACTTGCGGATCCTGCCGAGGACGGCGTTGACCGCGATGCGGTGCAGCCAGGTCGAAAAGGCGCTGTCACCGCGAAACTTGGTCAACTTGTTCCAGGCCAGGATGAACGCCTCTTGCGTGCAGTCCTCGGCCTCGCTGACGTTTCCCGTCATCCTGAGACAAAGTCCGTAAACCTTGTCCACATGCAGCCGATAAAGGGCCTCAAATGCCTGCGCATCTGCTCGCTTTGCCTGGCGAATCCAGGATTTCTCGTCAGCGACTGTGTCGTGAGTGGCTTTCACCATATCCTGACTATAGTCGCTACCAGTGACGGTCAAAAGCGCTTCCAAACGGCGTTTCTCCCTTTATCTTGACCTTTGGATGCCCATGGGCCCTTGATGGTTTGAATTTCCGCTGTCCAAACGGCAAAAAAATCCTGTTATGATTCGGTGGGCCTAATTCAATAACGACAGCAAATATGGCGCTTGCAACTGCTCGACCGTCCTGCGATCAAATCGTTGAATCTACGGCCGAGTTGCCCCTCGAATTTGCGAGTCTTTAGGGATGTCGGGGCACTCCATTCTCTACCTGGGCCGCGGTGAATTTGCCGCTGACTATCTCGCTGAACTGGAAACCCTGCCCTGCTGCACGATGCTCTCCCGGAGCAACGCGCTCCAACTGCCCCGGGACCTTTCCTATACCGATCTCGTCTTGCTCCAGACCGGGCCGCTGATCGCGCAGCAGGGACATTCGCTGTCGGCGCTGATTCACGCGCTCCGCCCCTACCCGGTTGTCGCGCTGACGCGCAAGGAACACGAGCATCGCGGCATTGCGGCCATACGGGCGGGCGCACAGGGCTACATCTGCATCGACGACATCACGGTGGAAGGCCAGGACGCCGTGTTCGACCATGCCGTCAAGCGCAACCAGATACTGCAGCGGCTCTCGGACTCCGACATGTCCGTGCTGTCGATACTGCGCAACATCAACGACGGGGTCATCGTCGTCGACAAGGCCGGCCATGTGCTCGACATCAACCCGGCCGCACGCACGATCCTGGGGCTGGGCCCGCGCGTACAGCCGGATGCAAGCTGGGAGCAGACCTTCTGCTGCATCGACGAGAACGGGGACAGTTACCGCAACTCGCACGAGTTGCCGCTGGTGCGTGCGCGCAGCGGTGAGAAGTTCTCGGACCAGACCGCGATCTACCGAACGCCCGAGCAACCGGACGCTGTGCTCAGCCTCAACGGGCAGGGTCTGTATGACGGTAACCGCAGTCTCATCGGCGGCGTCGTCACCTTCCGTGACGTCACGGAGCAGCAGCACCGTACACAGCAGCTCAAGAAGCTCGCGCAGTTCGACGAACTGACCGGACTCGCCAACCGCAGCCTGTTCCTCGAGCAGCTGTCTCGCGCAATCGGCCGGGCGCAGCGCAAGAGCGCGCCGCTGGCCACGTTGTTCATCGACCTCGATCGCTTCAAGTCGGTCAATGACGCCCTCGGCCACGATATCGGCGACTCGCTGCTCAGGCTGATTGCCGAGCGCCTCAGAAACAATGTCCGTATTGGCGATTTCACGGGCCGCTGGGGCGGCGACGAGTTTGTCGTCTGCCTCGAGGATTTCGGCGAAGCTGGTAACGCCGCAGCCGCGGCGCAGAAGCTTTTGCTCGTGCTGTCGGAACGATACGAGATCGGCAGCAGTGAGGTTTACGCGACGCCGAGTATCGGCATCGCGCTGTACCCGGAATCGGGCGATACGGCCGAGCAGATGGTGAAGGCGGCCGACATCGCGATGTATGAAGCGAAAAAGCGCGGTGGCGGACGCTTCCAGTATTACTCGACGGCACTCAACACCAAGCTCGAGCAGCGTGAGGAACTTGAGATCGGCCTGCGGCACGCACTCGTACGCAACGAGTTCGTGCTGCATTACCAGCCGCGCATCGATCTGGCATCAGGGCGCCTGATCGGCCTCGAAGCACTGCTGCGCTGGCAGCATCCGCGCTTCGGCCTGCTGCCGCCGGCCAGGTTCCTGCCGATCCTCGAAAGCTCCGGGCTGATTCACTCGGCCGGCGAGTGGGTCATCGCGACGGCCTGCCGCCAGCTGGCGGCATGGCAGCATCAGTTCGAGCTGCCGGACCTTTCGATCGCGATCAATATCTCGCCGCGGCAACTCATGCACAAGCGGCTTGCCGATGTCGTCGGCAAGATCCTCGACGACACGCTGCTCGACGCCGGGTGCGTCGAGCTCGAAATCGGCGAAGGCGAAGTCGTGCGCCAGCGCAGCACCGAGCTGGAGACGCTGCGCAGCCTGCGTCGTCTTGGTGTGCGCCTGTCACTGGATCGCTTCGGCACCCGCGATGTGTCGTTTGCCTCACTCGACAGCGGCTACATCGACAGTTTCGTGCTCGATCGTGATCTCATGGCCGACATTGAGGACAACGACAGTCATCAGCGCATCGTGCGCGCCGCGATCGCCATGGCACAGGGTCTGGATATCGAAGTTACCGGCGAGGGTATCGAGACGCTGTCACAACTCGAGTTCCTCAAGGCCGCCAACTGCGACCTCGCGCAGGGCTTCCTGATCAGCAGGCCGATGCAGCCCGAAAAGATTGCTGCGATCCTGCGCAGCGAGATTGCCGGTACCTCATTGCTTGCGCGCGGGATGCCTTAATCGGCCGACGTCCCACACTTCCAGCACGCCGAAAACTGCCCCTCGTTCTGCTCTGCGCACGCGCCGCAGATCCATGGCTCGGTCGGCGCCTCCTCGTCGGCCGCTTCAATCAGTTGTTTGGCGCGATCGAAGTCAAGGTCGTTGACGACCCACAGCTGCGGCCAGGTTTCGAAAAACGGGATTTCGCCCATGACCGAGCCGAGGTGCTGGTTGCGGACTTCCGTCCGAATGCCTTCGGCCGCTAGCAGGTTCGCGTAATGGTTGATCAGTACGAGCGTTTCGGCTGAGGTCAGTTTCTTCATACGAGGGACTTCAGGAAGTCGGCAGGATTCTCTCCCCGCTCCAGCACTTCGACAAGAGCCGAACCGACGATTGCGCCCGCCGCATGTGCACCAACATTGGCGACATCTTTTGCCTCACGGATGCCGAAGCCGGCACAGACCGGCAGATCCGACATGCTCGACACCTTGTCGAGGTAATCGGCAAGGTCCGCCGGCAGGCCCGTGTCCCCACCCGTGATGCCCGTGATCGTGACCGCGTAAACGAAGCCGCGTGATGCATCGCACAGGGTCTTGAGGCGGTCTTCGGGCGTTGCCGGGGTGACGAGCTGAATCAGGCCAAGACCCTTTGCCTCGAGCGCCTCCCGTATCTCGTCCGACTCCTCGAACGGCAGGTCCGGCACGATGAACGCGCAGACGCCGGCGGCCAGGGCTCGCTCAACGAGTGCTTCGTAACCGAACGCCAGCAGCGGGTTCAGGTAGGACATCATGACGAGCGGCGCGTCGATCTCGCCCTGCGCCGCATTCAGCTGGTCGAAGATCCACCTGAGGCTGACACCTTTCTGCAGCGCCTCGAAACTCGAGCGCTGGATCGTCATGCCGTCGGCCATCGGGTCGGAGAACGGGATGCCGAGTTCCACGACGTCGCCGCACTCGGCAACCGTCTTCAGCGTCGCGATGAAATCGGCAGGCTCCGGGTAGCCGGCCGTAATGAACGGCACGAGTCCGGTGCGTCCTGCGTCGTTCGCAGCTTTGAGCGCCGCGCTTATGCGTTCATGCGCCTGCATGGCTGCGGATCCTTGCCGGGTATTTCGTCAATGTGGGCATGTCCTTGTCGCCGCGGCCCGAGTTGCCGATCAGGATCTTCGCGCCGGGATTTTCCTGCGCATACTTCTTCGCCGCGGCAAAGGCATGCGAGGTTTCAAGCGCGGTCAGAATGCCTTCGGTCGCGCAGAGCTCTTCGAGGGCTTCGAGTGCCTCGTCGTCTTCGGCCGAGATGTATTTGACGCGGCCCGTTGCCTGCAGCAATGCGTGTTCCGGACCGACGCCCGAGTAGTCGAGGCCTGCCGAGATCGAATGCGTCTCCTGCACCTGCCCGTCGTCGTCCTGCAGGATGATCGTGTACGAGCCCTGCAGGACGCCCGGCGTGCCGGTCGCGAGCGTCGCAGCATTCTGGCCGAGCCCGGTGCCGGTACCGCCCGCCTCGACACCGATCAGTTCGATGTCGTCGCCGAGCAGCGGGTAGAACAGGCCGATGGCGTTCGAGCCGCCGCCCACGCAGGCGAAGGCTGCGTCCGGCAACGCGCCCGCCTGGTCGAGCATTTGCTGACGGGACTCTTCACCGATCACCGACTGCAGCTCGCGCACCAGGTACGGGTACGGGTGCGCGCCGACCGCAGAGCCAAGCAGGTAGTAGATGCCGTTCGGGTCGGTGACCCAGGCGCGCAGCGCCTCGTCGATCGCCGCCCGCAGGGTCTTGTCGCCCGACTCAACGGCAACGCATTCGGCACCCAGCCGATGCATTCGATCGACGTTTGGCGCCTGGCGCTCCATGTCGACGGCGCCCATGTAAACCGTGCATGGCAAGCCGACGCGCGCGCAGGCCGCGGCTGACGCGACGCCATGCTGGCCGGCGCCGGTCTCCGCGATGACGCGTTTCGCTCCAAGCCGCTTGGCGAGAAGCGCCTGGCCGATTGCGTTGTTGATCTTGTGCGCCCCCGTGTGCGCGAGATCCTCTCGTTTGAGCCAGACATCGGCGCCCCAGGCTTTCGACAGCTGCGGCGCATATGTCAGGGCCGTCGGGCGACCGACCCATTCGCGCAGTTCCCGGCGGTACGCCTCCTGGAAGGCAGGGTCATGCAGGTGTTCCCTGACGCCCTGTTCGAGTCTTTCGAACGCCGGCACCAGCGTCTCCGGCACGTAGCGCCCGCCGAACGGACCGAAACGGCCGCGCTCATCCGGGAGTTCTCCTCTGATCGCCGCATCGAGAAGCTGCCTGGCTTCATTATCCTGCAGCAATGCACTCATGGTTTTCTCTCCGCGGCCCTCACCGCACTGATGAATTCGTGGATCTTCGCAGCATCCTTCTGTCCAGGTGCGGACTCTACCGCGCTGGAAACATCGACGCCGAATGGCCTGACCGTCGCGATGGCTTCGGCGACGTTCGCCGCACCTAACCCACCGGCGAGAATCATGTTGCCCTGCTTCGCAATCTCTGCCGCCCGTGCCCAGTCGACCGTCTCTCCCTGTCCGCTCTTCGGGCCCTCGTAGACGAACGTATCGAATGCGGTACCGGACACCGTATTTCCTTCGCGATAGACCGGCCAGCATTCTACGTCCGCGGGCACCTCGAGATTCGCAAAATCACCTGCATCCGTCTGCAGCACGTCGGGCCCGAAACCCTGCAGCACCTCCTGCCACTCCTCGTTGCCCGGGTGCAGCATCACGGCCACCTTTTTTATGGTGTCCGGTACCGTATTTGTGATGTCCGCTGCGCGATCAGGAGCGATCCGCCGAACCGACTCGGCAAATACGAAGCCCACGGCGTCCGCGCCGGCGTCGACGGCCGCTTGCACATGCTCTGCTGAGCTCAGACCGCAAATCTTTATGAACATGCCGCGGCTCCTGCTGCACGCATGGCCGTAACCAGCGCCGTGGGATCGTCGCTGCGCATCAGCGCGGTGCCGACCAGCGCCATTGTGTAGCCCCAACCGGCGACCCGGGCAGCATCTGCGGCTGAGTGAAGCCCACTTTCGGCGACGCAACGGGCGTCAGGCAGCGCCGGCCCCAATCGCTCTAGTCGATCCGCGTCAACCTTCAGCGTGCGCAGGTTGCGTGTGTTTACACCGATCAGGAGCTGGCCGCCGCGATCCAGGAACCGGGATGATCTCTTGAGATCGTCCTTGTCGAACGACTCGAGCAGTACGAACATGCCGTGCTCGAACGCGCAGTCGAGCATCGCGCCCAGCGTTGCATCGTCGAGCATCGTCGTGATCAGCAAGACACCGCTCGCTCCAGCCTTGCGCGCCTCGAGCACCTGTACCGGGTCGACGAGAAAGTCCTTGCGCATCACAGGCGTGTCCGGCACCGCGGCCACGACTTCCTCGAGATGCGCGAGTTCGCCATCGAAACGGCTCGGCTCGGTCAGTACCGAGATCGCGGCGGCGCCACCTGCCGCATAAGCTCGCGCGCGGGAAACAGGGTCGCCGGCGGCTGTCGACAGTTCGCCTTCGGCAGGTGACCGATTCTTGATCTCGGCGACGACGTCGAAGGTGCCGAGATTGAGGGGCACAACGGGTTTGTCGAAGTCGGCGTCCGCGAACGACGGCGCCTGCGCGGCCCGAGCCGCGCTGCTTGCAGCCATCGTTTGCAGGAAGTCGCTCATCGGTCCGCGAAGTGGCCTTTGAGCGTGTCGAGGAAAGCGGCGGCACGGCCATCGTCGATTGCCGCAGCAGCCTGTGCGACGCCGTCCTTCGGGCCGCTGGCAACGCCCTGGCACTCGAGCATGAGCGATACACCCATGAGCAGCGCATCGCGATGCGCGCCTTTGTCCTCACCGGTCAGGACACGCTCGACTTCGCGGGCATTGTGTTCGGCGTCGCCGCCCGCGAGATCTTCCGGTGCGCAGCGCGCCAGCCCGTAGTCTTCCGGCGAGCGCGTCGTTTCCTCTACGTTGCCCGGCGTCACGTCGTACAACCAGAATTTGCCTACCGGCGTCGCCTCGTCCCACCCCGGCTCCCCGTGGATGACAAAGGCGTGCTTGATGTCCAGCCCCGACAACGCCTCGGCCATGAGTCTTGCCATGTCCTTGCTGAAAGCGCCGATGAGCTGGTAGGGCGGCATGGCCGGGTTGGCCAGCGGCCCGAGAATATTGAACACGGTGCGCACACCCATCGCATGGCGGACCGGCATTACCGCTTTCATCGCCGGGTGATACGCCGGGGCAAACAGGAACGTGAAGCCTGTCGCCTGCAGGCACTCGACGGCCGCCTTCTCGTGCAGCGGCAGCGGCATGCCGAGACACTCGAGCATGTCGGCACTGCCCGACTTGCTCGAGATCGACCGATTGCCATGCTTGACGACGCGCGACCCGCAGGCCGCCGCCAGCAGCCCGGAACCCGTCGACAGGTTCAGGCTTCCCGAACCATCGCCACCCGTGCCGACCGTTTCGACCGTTGGCGTACCGTCGGGGATTTCGGGATGCACGGCCAGCTCGCGCATGGCGCGGGCGAAGCCCCTGATTTCGTCGGCCGTCTCGCCCTTGGCCCGCAGTCCCGCCAGCAGCGCGCCCGCAAACGCCGGCTCGAGGTCGCCGGCCGCGAACTGCTGCATCAGGTCATAGGCCTGCCGTTCTTCGAGGTCGGTGCCGTTCAGCACGGCATCGAGTAATGCGCTGTTGCTCACGGTGCCTCCATCTTCAAGAAGTTCGCCATCAAAGCATCGCCCTCGGGCGTCAGCACGCTCTCGGGATGAAACTGCACACCCTCGATCGGCAGCGTCTTGTGGCGAACGCCCATGATCTCGCCGCGTTCGGTCTCGGCCGTTACGACGAGCTCCGGCGGTAGAGATTCATGTTCCGCGCACAAGGAGTGATAACGGCCGACCTCGAACGGGTTCGACAGGCCATCGAAGATTGTCTTGCCGTCGTGCTTCACCATCGACGTCTTGCCGTGCATGAGCCGTTCGGCGCGAACGATCTCACCGCCATGCTGCTGCACAATGCTTTGGTGACCGAGGCA
>JBFFOM010000052.1:0-19868 GCA_041574455.1 Woeseiaceae bacterium
CCCCAGTTGCCATGCTTGGGCGGCGTGTCCGGTGTCTGCCATTCGAGCGTCGTCGCGCCCCACGGATTCGGGCCCGCCTTCTCACCACTTTTCAGGCTCCAGATCATGTTCACGAAAAACAGGATCTGCGTGGCCGCCACGAACAATGCAGAAAGCGTGATGCTCGCATTAAGGGCCTGTGCCGACTCGGGCAGGAACTCGGTATTGCCCATCGCGAAATAGCGCCGCGGCATCCCCTGGAAGCCGAGATAGTGCATCGGCAGGTAGATGGAATAGGTGCCGAGGAACGTCATCCAGAAGTTCCATTTGCCGAGCGTCTCGTTGTACATCTTGCCGGTGATCTTCGGGTACCAGTGATAAATCGCGCCGAATACGACGAGGATCGGTGACACGCCCATGACCATGTGGAAATGAGCCACGACGAAATAGGTATCGGATAACGGCAGATCGATCGTAACGTTGCCGAGGAAAAGCCCTGTGAGTCCGCCGTGGATGAACGTGAACACGAAACCGATCGCAAACAGCATCGGCACCCTGAGATGGATGTTGCCCTCCCAGAGCGTCAGCACCCAGTTGTATACCTTGAGCGCGGTCGGCACCGCGATGATCAGCGTGGTGGTCGCGAAGAAGAATCCGAAATACGGGTTCATGCCGCTCACGTACATGTGGTGCGCCCAGACGATGAATGACAGACCGCCGATTGCAACGATGGCCCATACCATCATTCGATAACCGAAAATGTTCTTCCGGGCGTGCGTGCTCAGCAGGTCTGAAACGATGCCGAAGGCCGGCAGCGCGACAATGTAAACCTCGGGATGGCCGAAGAACCAGAACAGGTGCTGGAACAGGATCGGGCTGCCACCCGTGTAGCCGGGGTCCGTACCCATCGACGAGATCGCCGGCATGAAGAAGCTCGTCATGAGCGTCTTGTCGAACAGCATCATGATCGCGCTGACCAGCAATGCAGGGAACGCCAGCAGGCCGAGGATCGTGGCGATGAAGATGCCCCAGATCGACAGCGGCATGCGCATCAGTGTCATGCCGCGACAGCGCGCCTGCAGGACCGTGGTGACGTAATTCAGGCCGCCCATCGTGAAGGCAATGATGAATACTCCGAGCGAGGCGAGCATCAGCAGGATGCCCCAGTCCGTGCCTGGCGTGCCCTGCATGATCGCCTGTGGTGGATACAGGGTCCATCCGGCGCCGGTCGAGCCGCCCGGCACGAAGAAACTCGCGAGCAGGATGATCACCGACACCAGGTAGACCCAGTAACTGAGCATGTTCATGAACGGGAACACCATGTCGCGCGATCCGCACATGAGCGGGATCAGGTAGTTGCCGAAGCCTCCCAGCAACAGCGCGGTCAGCAGGTAGATCACCATGATCATCCCGTGCATCGTCACGAACTGGTAGTAGTTCTCGGGGTTGATGAAGGTGAACTCATCGGGGAAGCCGAGCTGCAGGCGCATCATGGCCGACAGCCCCAGGGCGACCAGGCCTACGAAGATCGCCGTAATGCCATACTGTATGGCGATGACCTTGTGGTCCTGGCTCCAGATGTATTTGGTGATGAACGTTTGCGGATCGTGATGTTCCTGCTCGTGGTCACGATCGGCAATGGCAACGTAAGACATAAACCCGACCCTATAGCGTGTTGATGTAGGCGACGAGGTCTTTCACCGCCTGTTCGTCGTGAGCTGACTGACCCATCAGCCCCATCTGGAAACCGTAGTAATCCTGGGGGTGCGAGCCGCGCACGTCATCCCGGAAATACTCGAGCTGTCGTTCGAGATACCAGTCGGACATGCCCTGGAGCCGCGGCGCGTTCATCGCCTGCACGCCCATACCATCGGCGCCGTGACAATACGCGCATACCGCGTAGCCCTTCTTACCCGCGGCTATATCGCCGTCGATCGTCGGCGGTGCCGGATCGTCCGGGAAGGAACGAATGTGAGCCACAACATTGTCTACCGCAGCATCATTGCCCAGTGTCGCGACCATACCAATCATTTGCTGACCGAACGCGTCGTCCGCATGCGCTCCGCGCAGACCATTTTTATAATTCATGATCTGGCGACGCAAATACCATTCCGACTGACCGGACAGTTTCGGCGCATTCATCGCCACCACGCCCTCGCCCTGCTGGCCATGGCAGGCAGCGCACACGCCATACTGGGCAGCACCGATCGACGCATTGCCGGCGGCCTTGCTCGCCTGCTCGCTGTAGGTCGTCTGCTGTGCCAGCCAGTTGTCAAAATCGTCCTGGCTGTCGACATAGACGGCGCCGCGCATCGTGTGGTGACCGATACCGCAGAGCTCCTCGCACAGGACCTCGAAGCGGCCCTCCCTCGTCGGGGTGAGCCAAAGGAAGGTGTTCATGCCCGGGACAAGGTCCATCTTGACGCGGAACTGGGCGACCGTGAAGTTATGCAGTACGTCTTTGGAGCGCAGCAGGAACTTGACCGGCTTGTCGATAGGGATGTGGACTTCGGCGCTGTGAATCAGCACGTCGTCCTGACCATTGGGGTCATCGGGGTCCATGCCGAACGGGTTGTCCGCGGTGATGCGTTCGGCGTCGACCTCGCCAAACTTGCCGTCATCACCAGGCAGGCGATAACTCCAGTGCCATTGCTGTCCGACGGCCTCGACGACATGGGCCTCGTCGGGAACCTCGACGAACTTGGCCCAGACGAACAGCCCGGGCGTAAGCATTGCGGCGACGCCAACCGCCGTCAGGCCGGTCAGCCAGCTTTCGAGTTTCTTGTTCTCCGGCTCATAGGTGGAGCGGGCACCCTTCTTGTGCCGGAACTTGATAACGCAGTAAGCCATGAACAGGTTTACCGCGACGAACACGAAGCCCGTAACGTACAGCGTGATGTCGACGGTAAAGTCCACCATGCCCCAGTTGGAGGCCAGCTTGGTGAAGGTCCAGGGACTTAACAGGTGGAACAGGATTGATCCCACGACAAGCAGGATCAGGACAACCGCAAAAGCCATACAGCGAGCACCCCCCGGTGTTGTGCCTATGTTCTTCTTACCCGCTGCAGAACATACTGGAACCAGTAGGTATTTTCCACTACATGATTTTTTTCAAAGGCCGATATCGCGCTTGACTTTTTCCTCGGCTTTCTTCAGGTCCGATTGCAGGTCTTCGAGTTCCTGCTGTAACGGGGCCGTCAGCATCGCCGCCTCCATGTTGAGATCGATCGTCGGCGTTACCTCGGCAACCGTCACCGGGGGTGCGGCGGGCTCGTCGGGAACCTGCCGGTTGACGACGGCAATGACCGCGAGCGCGACGGCTGCGCCGGTCAGGGCACTGGCCAGCCAGAACAGCGGCGGTCTGGCACGTGGCGCGGCGCGCTCCCGGACGGGCGTAACGGAGCGCAGCGAAGCCTCGATCCGCTGGTCCAGCTCATCGGTAATAGCGACATTGATGCGATCTGCGTCTTCGCGCAGTTGCTTGGCGAGTTTATCCATAAGCGTGTCGTGCGGCGTCGTTCAGCTCGGCATCAAGCGTGCGCCGCCCTCTCATCAGGTTGACCTTGGTCCAGGAAACGGACCGGTCCAGGGTTTTTGAAATATCGTTGACTGACATGTCCTCTGCGTAACGCAGCCACATGGCTGCGAAAACGTCATCGTTGAGCGTCCGCCTCGCGGCCACCCACAGGTTCTCCTTCTCCGACGCCGCGATGCACTGCAACAGGGGGTCGTTTTCCTCGTCGCGCAGGTCGCCGATCTCGACGAGATCGGGGCCACGCAGCTTCGACGCATTGCGAATCGCGATCCGGTACAGCCAGGTACTGAAGCGCCAGCGCGGATCGTAGGAGTCGATGTAGCGATACGCATTGATCAGCGTGTCCTGCAGGACGTCCTCGGCATCGGCGAGACTGGCGCAACGTGTGAGCAGGAAGCGCAGCAGGCGCTCCCGGTAACGCCGCGCGAGGTCCGCGAATGCGTCCGCGGACCCCGCTTTGGCGGCTTCAATCAGTTGCAGCTCGCTCGTCACGATCCGTGTCAGTTCTGGATGGTCCTGACAACGAGATCGGGGTCGACCGCGAGCGACAGGCTCAGGCTGTTGCCCTTCGCCTCGATCTTCGTGCTCTGCAGGACCGCCATCGTCTCGGCGTCCATGCTGTCGTCGAACGCCACCAGGCTGATCAGGCCGCGCGCAACGCTGGCCAGCGACTCGGCCATTGCCGCGTCCGTCGTGATCAGTTCCGCCTCGATCGCGAGCTTGTCCTTGACGATGGCGAGGAGGAACGCGACCTGCTCGGTGTTGCGCAGGATCTTCGAATCGAGATCGTCGTCCCCGTCATCCTTCATTGCGCCGGTGTTCATCCCGGCCTGGAGTAGCGCCTTTTCGGCCGTCAGGACGAGCAGCGCGCCCTTGTTCCTGCCCGGACCCGGTACGCGACCCTTGTCCGCGAGCAGCGCCTTCATGCGGTCCTCGGTGCCCGTGATCAGGATCTTGTTCTTGACATCGAGGCTGATCCAGCCGCCGTCGTCGAGCGAATCGAGATCAATTTCGACGTCGCCGTTGCTGTAGACCCCATCGCCGTCACCGATCTTGTAATAGGTGCGGCCGGAAGCCTTGAGCGGGGAAATGTCTCCTTCGGCGGCGATCACGGCCATGATCTTGTCCTTGGTGTCGCTGCTGATCGGTCCGTCGATGACCACGACCGGGCCCTCGCCCGCCGTGGCAAAGGCCGTCAGGCTGTCGACCTCCTGGTCGAGACTCACGCCTGCCTCTTCCTCGACCTCGGTGAGCACCTCGGCGTCGAGCCAGTCGTAGAGCGCCTTACCGGCTTTCTCCGACTTCATCTGCTCCAGGTCGAGATAGAGATACCAGTCCGCCGAGCCCGGAATGTCACTGGCATCGGCATCGGCCGCGACCGGCGCGGCCAGCATCAGTACCAGCCACAGGAATTTGAAAATACGCATCGTCAAGCCCTCATTGAGTGTTTTCATACCCTCTTATAGGGCCCCGCTGCCGGTTTGGTTACATCGTCACGCAGGTTTTTCCCGGTACGTGAGCCGGCTGACGCCGAAAGTCAGCAAGAAGCCCGCGATGAAGCCCGGAATCGCCTCGTACAGGCCGTGATAATCGTCCTTGAAGAACATCAGCCAGAGGACGTTGGTGGAGAACCCACCGAGCATGCCGCTCAGTACGCCGAGCCAGGTGATGCGCCTGTAATACAGGAGGCCGATCATAACCGGGCCGAAGGCGGAGCCGAGTCCGGACCACGACGCCAGCACGAAGTGAAAGATGACTCGCGGCTCCTGGACACCAAGCACCACGGCGAACACGCCGATGATAATCGTGATGGCCTTGCCATAGTTGGACAGGCGCTCGTCGTTCTCCTTGCTGCCCATGATCTTCTGGTAGGTATCGCGCACCGCCGACGACGATGCCAGCAACAGCAGCGAGTCGACGGTCGACATGATGGCCGACAACACGACGACCAGCAGGACGCCGGCGATCACGGGCGGGAACAGGTTGCTCGAGATAACCGGGAAGATCGTCTCGGGATCGTCGAGGCCCGGGAACAGGGCGCGACCCGCTACGCCGGCGGTTACCGCACCGAATGTGAAAATGAAGAGGACGACGAGCGACATGATGCGGGCTTTCCTGATTTCACCATCATCGCGCGCCGACATGTAGCGAATCAGCAGCTGCGGCACGCCCAGGAACGGCAGGCCGATCGCGACGAAGCTGGCAATCCCGATCCACACCGGCGTATCGGCAAACGCAAACATGTCGAGCAGCGCCGGATCCTGGTACTGCAGCGACTTCGTGACCTCACCCCAGCCACCGGACGCGTAAATTGCCGCCGCCGGGACCGCAACCAGGCCCAGCAGCATCAGCACGCCCTGCACCACGTCCGTGTACGAGACGGCCTTGTAGCCGCCGATGAACGTGTAGGCAATGATGAAAACCGACCCCACGATGACGCCGGTCTTGTAGTCCATACCGAGGAAACTCGAGAAGGCCTTGCCCGTCGCGACCATCTGCGCCGTCACGTAGGTCGTCACCATGACCAGGATGATCAGAACGGCCACACCGCGAATCAGGTGCCACTTGTCCACGAACTTCGCCGCGAGCACGTCAGGCACGGTGATCGAGTCGGTCTCGTCGCCGAGCTTCTTGAGCCGCCGCGACACGACCCACCAGGACAGGCCGATACCGAGGATCTCCCCGACGACAACCCAGTAGGCCTGGTAGCCGACGAGGTAGCCCATGCCGGACAGACCGAGCAGCAACCACCCCGACTCACCGGTTGCGTTGGTACTGAATGCCACGACCCAGTACGGCAGCTTCTTGCCCGCAAGGTAAAAGCCCGACAGCGTGTGCGTTTCGCGCCGGCTCCAGATGGCCAGCGCGGCAAGGATGCCAAGATAGACAATGAGAACGGTGACAGTGGGATTCATCGATTTCAGCCTGTTACAAAGTTGAGCCTATGGGCGAGCCCGGCGGCGGCGTTACCGGTGCCAGCTTCTCGATGGCCGCCGGGTCCTCTCGCAGCCGGCGTATTTCCTCGCGCGCAAACGCAACATGTGCGCCAAACTCGCGGTCGCGCGGACTGCGCCGCGTCAGCCAGCGTTCGAGCTCACTGACCGCGGCCAGCGCCTGGGCCCGCGCATCTGCATCAGCCTGCGCATTGAACGCCAGCCCCAGCAATCCATACAGTACCTGCAGGTTGGTCTGGCGCTGAATTGCGGCCGCAACACCGCTCAACGGGTCGGCGTACCAGGTCGCGTCGAGCAGGCCTCTTGTGACGGCCTCGAACCCGGGCGCGCCACGGCGCGCGAGTCTCGCAGCACGCGTCGGCTCGAGCAGTATTCTCAGCGTCAGCGCCACCGCGGCTTTGGCCGGCGCAAGCGCGTCGAAGTTGATGCCGGTCGCCCCGCTGAAGGTCTCGCGCGATTTCGGGTTGTTCGGGACGCGCGGCGTGATGGCACTTGCAAGCGCTTCCGGCAGCTGCAGTAGCGCCGGGTCGAGTGTCGCCAGCAGCGCGTCGATCGCCTGCTGCTGGCGCGCGACCGGCACGGGTCGCGCTTCATCCTGCCTATCGCCGCGCAGCCGGTAGTTGAAATACTGGCCGCCGATCAGCTTGCCGACAGCCTCGATCTGGAAGCGATGCAGCAGGTAGATCGGCACGAGCGCTTCCTCGACGGTCGCCAGCGGTCGATCGATGCGGATGTTGCGCTCGGAGAAACGCTGCAACGCGATCTCGCGCACCCGCAGCAGGTGCTCGAGCTCCGCGATGGCATCCGTACCGTTGTCCCAGAGATTGCCGTCCGGGTGCGAGGTCGCGATCGAACGAGAGTCCGTATCGCCGACGTACCTGAACCCCTGCCCGATCGTCTCGTTCATGATCGCACGCCGCGCCGCGGCCCGGTCTTCGCCATCCGGGAAGTCCTGGTAGGCGTACAGCACGGTGCGCTTGTCCCAGTCGCCGATACCGACGTCGTACGCATCCGACAGGTCGAGGCCGCCGTCACCGGTAATGCGAATCAGCGGGAACGGGTAATCCATGACCGAGGCGCGATCCTGGGTGCTCGCCGCGAAGTTGTGCTCGAAACCGAGCGTGTGCCCGACTTCGTGCGCCGAGAGCTGGCGAATACGCGCCAGCGACATCTCGAGCATTTCGGCCGGCACCGACTCGTCCTCGTACGGCGCCAGCAGGCCTTCCGCGATCAGGTAGTCCTGGCGCACGCGCAGCGAACCGAGGGTTACGTGCCCCTTCAGGATCTCACCGGTGCGCGGATCGAGGATCGATGAGCCGTAGGACCAGCCACGTGTCGAGCGGTGCACCCACTGGATCACGTTGTAGCGTACATCCATCGGGTCAGCGTCCTCGGGCAGCATCTCGACGCGATACGCGTCCTTGTAGCCGGCCGCCTCGAAGGCCTCCGCCCACCAGCGGGCCCCCTCGAGCACGGCCGAACGGACGGGTTCGGGCGCGCCCGGGTCGAGATAGTAAACGATCGGTTCGACCGCTGCGCTGACGGGCGCCGCGGGGTCTACTTTCTCGAGGCGATGGCGCCGGCCGAAGTCCCGGACCAGCGGGTCACCGATGGGCGTCGCGTAATCGAGGAAGCCGCCCGCATCGTAGCGCAGGCCGATGACGCCACTGCGCGGATCATAGGGCAACGGTTCATAGCCGCGGTCAGGCAGGCGAATGAAGGAATGGTGCACGTGCACCGTGACGGCATTGCGGTCCGGCGTCACGGTGGGCAGGTGCCGGCCGGTCGGCTCGCCGGCGAGCGTCACGATCGCCTCGAACTCCGAATTATCGGGAAACGCCTTCGTGCGTGCCAGGAAGATCGCGGAGCGATCACTGTCGACCTTGTAGTTGCCTTCCTGCAGCCACGCCAGTCGCGCCCCCACGCCATGGGCATCACGAACCAGGAACGCGGTCGCATCGACGATCGTCGACCCGTCTTCCGGGTCGAGATCGGTGAAGCCCCAGATGACCGAACGGGCGAATGACTCGGCTATGGCCTGTCGTTCATGATCATTGTCGCTGGCCGCGCGGTACTGGAGATTGTCCTCGACAAGCAGAACTTTCGGCCCGCTGCGCAGGAAGCGCACGATCTTCGTCGAGCCGAGCTGGCCGCGGTCCAGCCCGAGATCATTGGAGCCAACGCCGCGAGCCAGCGACGCCTGGTAAATAAAGGGTGTATCGAAGTCCTCGACACGCAGCAGGATGCGGCCCTTGTTCTCATCCCACCAGAAGTCGACGAAGCCTTCATGGGCGTTGTAGGTGTCGAGGGCCAGTTCGTCGGCCAGGGCCGTGCCCGACCACGAAAGGCACAACAGGGCCAGCAAGGCCCCAGATGGCTTCGGCATGTATCCCCCTCAGGCGTGGCGCGTAACGCGACCCGCGATGATACCGCTAATCAGTATGAAGATTCCGATCCCGAGCAACAGCTCCGGGTACGACCGTGTGATGCCACAGTAATAGATCGTGAGTATCACGACTCCCTGGAAAATATTGATGCCCAGGCCGGCGCGTCTGGCGGCTTTCGGAAAGCGCAGGCGCGAGATCATGAGCAGGGCGAGTACGAACATGAACACGGGCAGATAGAGTTGCAAAGGCAGCGACGCAGCGAGGTCCGGGTTATGAATCAGTGTCAGCACGGCCGAAGACACGAGACCGCCCCCTGCCGCGGTTATCGGCACACCCGTGAACCAGCCTGTCGCGGGCTTGTCCGTGTAGAGATTGAAGCGCGCCAGGCGCATGGCGCCGGCCAGCGCGAATACGCCGACGGCGACGAGCAGCAGGCGGAACGTCGGCGTGCCGACCTCCACGCCACCAATCTGCAGACCGGCATTCAGGACCAGTACGGCCGGCGCGACGCCGAACGACACGAGATCCGCCATCGAGTCGAACTCCGCGCCGAAATCCGAGGTCGCCTTGAGCAGGCGTGCGGACAGGCCGTCGAGCACGTCGAGCAGGCCGCACCAGACGATGATCCAGGCCGCAAGCTCGAGGTCTCCGAGCTGGGTCGTGATGATCGACGCAATACCGAGCAACAGGCTCAGCGCCGTGAACCCGTTTGGAATCGTGTAGCGAAGTGGACCCATTCCTATTCCTCTGGCTGCGCCACGGCTACCCGTACCGGGCAACTCGAGCCTGCCGTCATCCCGGTATTGACGCTGGCGACATCCCCGGGGGCAAGCCGGCCACCAACGTCGAAGTGACGCTCCTGGCGGCGCCCGAGGCTATCCGTATACGCCACGGCCACCTGCACACTCCTAACCGCGAGGGGTGCGTCGTTCCTGACTGAAACCACGAGCATACCGCGACTGTCCACGGAACAGCCATGCGCAATATAGCTGCCGGGGTTCGATGCCAGGTCAAGCCTGGCAAGTTCGACGGATGCGGCTTTGCCGTACTCCCCGCCTGATTTGGCCACGACACGATAGTGCCCGATCGCGCCCTGCAAGTCCCCCCGTTCCCGTGCGAGATCACCGAGCGCGTAATGCGCCGGCGCCGTCGGCAACATCTCGAGACTGCGTTCCAGGTCTATGACGGCCCCCGCCTGCTGCCCCAGTTCCTTCTTCGCGAGGCCGCGCTGCAGGTGGTAATAGAAGAAGCCGTTGCGTCGCTCGATCGCGCGCGTGTAATTGGTGACGGCCCAGTCGTAGTTCTTCTGCACCAGGCGGGTATCGCCCCGCAGGGCATGGAAATTGGCTTCGCCGTCAAAGAGATCGAGTGCCTTGTCCGCCGCGGCCAGCGCCTCGTCAACGTTGTTGCCTGCCAGCGCCTTGCGACCCTCGTCGTAGGCCTCGTACGCGGGCTTCAGCTGCATCGTACGGGCCATGGCCGCAGCATATTCGGCTTTGCCCTCGCGACCGCCTGCCGGCAGGGTTGCCGCCGTAGACCGGTTGGCATCAACCCGCGACTGCGACGGCGGATGGCTGGCAAACAGGCCGCTCAGCCAGTTGCTGCGACGACCCTCGCTGAGGCGCAGAAAGGTCTGCTGCAGTTCGACCGCCCCCTGCGGGTTATAGCCGGCAGCCGATAAGTATTGCATGCCGTACCGGTCCGCCTGCAGCTCGGCATTGCGCCCGTACTTGGCGAGCCCGACCTGGGCCGCGAGGTTGGCGCCGCCCGCAATCAGGTTGCCGTAATCACTGCCGCTCGCCGCGATGGCCGTGCCCATGACGCCGGCTTGCAGGATCATCGCCCGCGTTTGTTGCTGAGCTGAATGTCCCGCCGCGGCATGCACAACTTCATGTCCGAGCACAGCGGCCAGTTCGGCTTCGGACTCGAGTTCGGTCAGCAGGCCCCGGTTGATCCCGATCTTGCCACCCGGCAATGCCCAGGCATTGGGTACCGAGCTGTTCAGCACCACGAATTCATATGGCAGATCGACATTGCTCTGGGCGGCAACGGCGCTGCCGACGCGCCGTACATAGGTCGTCAACCCGGGATCGATGTCGTATGCACCGCCCTGCGCCTGCTGCATGGGCAGGTACGCCTGTCGACCCTGCTCGATCTGCTGCGAGGTGCTCATAATCACGAGTTCGCGTTGGCCGGTGACAGGATTGACGGAACACGCGGCCAGCGTGACAGCCACGATCAGAAGGGCGAACTTGCGCATTGTTACTCCTGCGGTTGTGGCGGTGATTATACCGTCCTGACGCCTTGCGGCACGCAGCCTGCGCAGTAAGGGGTTTTCCCGATGGCAGGCGGGGTCCCGTGCAGCGAGGATAACGCCATGGAAACCGACGCAAGAATGCTGATGCAGGAGCTGCGGCTCGATCATCGGAACATGGCCATGGTCCTGAACCTGCTCGACGACATCGTCACCGGGATGGAGGCGGGCGGGGACCCGGATTTCGAGCTGCTCGACGAGATCATGCGTTACATGACCGTCTATCCGGACGCCGTGCATCACCCCAAGGAGGACATCGTCTACGAGAAATTGCGTCGCAAACGCCCGGACCTGGCCGACGACCTGGCTCACGTCCCCGACGATCACCGTGAGATAGCTGCACTGGGCGCCCTGCTGCGCTCGGACGTCGAGGCCATCAATGCCGGGGCCGCCGTGCGCCGCGAGAAGATGATCGAGGATACGCGGGCCTATGTGACCTGCCTGCGCGATCACATGCTGTGGGAAGAGGAGGATCTGTTCCGGCGCATCGACCTGATGCTGGACGCCGAACCCTACAAGGTGGACATCTCCAGCATCGCGCATATCCGCGACCCGGTATTCGAACTCGAGGTCGAGGCGGGATTTCGGCGGCTCATCGAAAGCCTGGGGACCTGAACCTGGGCCGCTGCCGCACATCCCTGTGCTCCGCGGCACAGGGCTATCCCTGCCCTAGAAATACCAGGCAAGCTGCGCGAACAGGCTCGCGTTGCGCGACAGGTAGCGCCCATCGAGAGGCGACTCGATCCCCCGATATTCGGTGCCTTGCGGACCCAGCGGTACGTTCGCGCTTGCCAGGAACGTCAGGTTGTCGCCCAGGCTGTAAGTGGTCACGAGCTGGAACAGGGCGCCCGGATCCTCGACGTTGCACAGCACCGTGGGCCGCAAGGTCCATAGCGGCGACATCTCCACGAGGAGATTGGCCGCGACATAGTGCCTTGCGGATGCGAACAGTTCACCACGAAGCAGACGCGCCAGCAGGTCCGGGTTGGCCAGGTCGCCGCCAAAGTCGTTGAAGTAGTACTCGAGCACGCCGCTCATGTTCCGGTCGGCCCAGGTCCACGAGTACATCAGGTTGGTGACGAACTGGACGTAGGTATCGTCGTCCGTATCCGTGATGACCAGGTCCGCACTGACGACGGCACCGCCGAGGCCCCGGCTGCCGCCGAGACCAATCACGGTGTCGCCATAACTTCGCGCGGCCAGCACATCGAACTCGCCCGCGCCGAGGAAGCCGTGGTACTTGATCGCCATCGTCGCTGCGTCTTTATCAACGTTCCCGCTCAGGAGGTCGCGTCGAAGCACCCAGGAGGCCTGCAGGTCGTTGCCGTTGTCCTGCAGGTACTGCAGGTACAGCATGTCGTCGCCGGCCTTGTACTCGGTGTCGATTGCGGCAGGATCGAACGGATTGACCAGGTCCATTGGGGCGAACACCAGCCCGTTTCCCCACGACAGCGCCTGGCGGCCGAAACGCACGACGGTCTTCTCGCTCGTGTAGCCGACCCACAGCCGGTCGAGACGTTGCAGCAAGGCGCTGTCGTCGCCACTGTCGATGACGTCGGTCAGATCGAAGAGCCGGTGGTCGTCACCGGGCAGGCCGCGGTATGAAAGTGTCTCCGAACCGAGCCCCAGAAGCTGGTAAGCGCTGTCGAAGGTCCAGCCACCCGTGCGCAGGTTGAGCTTCAGACGCAGTGCCGCAGTCGTATCGACCGCGCTGCTGCCGGCGAGGTCGTACAACAGGCTTTCCGACGGGTAACCCTGCGCTACGACACGCAGCTTCGTGTGCCCGCCGAAGTCGGTGCGTAGCTCGTCCGCGCCGGCCAGCGCCGGCACCAGGAGACAGAGAAACGCCAGCTCAGGCCGCATCCTGCAGCGTGTCTTCGACGATTCGACCATCGAGCATGCGCACGAGCCGCTTCGCATAGCGCATGACGCGCTGATCGTGCGTCGCGATGACAAAAGTAGTCTTGTGATGCTCATTGAGCTCGGTAAACAGGGCCATGAGGTCGTCTGAAGTATGCGAGTCGAGATTCGCCGTCGGCTCATCGGCCAGCACGAGCGCGGGCCGCGAGACGATCGCGCGGGCCACGGCGACGCGTTGTTGCTGTCCACCGGACATCTCGGCCGGCCGCCGGTCCTCGAGACCCTTGAGGCCGACTTCCTCGATAATGGCCATCGATTTCTCCCGGCGTGCGCGTGCCGACACTCCCTGGACCTGCATGACGAACTCGACATTTTCGCGAGCGGTCAGCACCGGGATCAGGTTGTAGGCCTGGAACACGAACCCGATGTTGGCCAGGCGCAGATCGGCAAGCTCGCCTTTGCTCATCTGGTCGACCCGCCTACCGGCAACCCAGACTTCGCCGCTGTCAGGGATGTCGAGTCCGCCAATCGCGTTGAGCAACGTGGTTTTGCCGCCGCCCGACGGGGACATGAGACAGACGAATTCGCCCTTTTCGATCTCGATGCTCAGATGATCGAGCGCCTTGATGTCTTCATCTCCCTGGACGTAGGTCTTGCAGATATCCACACAACGTACAGCAGTCATCATCCCACCTTGGTTATTGCTTCGACCGGCTCATAGCGCGACGCACGCCAGGCCGGTGACAGGCTCGCGAAGAAGCCCAGCACGAGCACGACGACATTCGCCATCACCACGTCTTTGAGGTACAGCGCCGGGTACAGCATGCTCGACATGCCAAACATCTCCATACCCTCGCCGACAATTGAAATGTCGATCCCGCTCTCGAGTGGCCTGACCGTGGCATACGCCAGCACGTCACCAATGAAGAGGCCGACAGCCAGCAGCAGCATCGATTCGATGATGATCTGTCCCAGGATCATCGAGGGCTTCATGCCGAGCGCCAGCATCAGGCCGATCTCGCGGACGCGTTCGAACACCGCCATTACCAGCGTGTTGACGAGGCCGAACGACAGCGCCAGGAAGACCACGACCACCCAGACCACCATGAAACCGTCCATGGTCTTCAGCATCGTACCGAGATACGTGTCCACCTCGGTCCAGCGGCTCACCCTGAAGGCGTCATCCATGGCAGCGACGACCTTGTCGTAGACCGGCTCCACATTCCGATAGTCGTCGCCGAGGAACACGACCTCCGTGGTCTCGTTGCCGATGCGCAGCATCTTCTGTGCCGTGCGCTTGCCGATGAAGACGTAGCCATCCTCGTAAGCCTCCATGTTGGCGTGAAACAGGCCGACGACGCGGAAACCACGGTCCGCGAGGTCGTTATCGGGGTCCTGGCTCATCAGGACGACGCGTTTGCCCACACGTGTCTCGAGTGTATTCGCGAGCTTCGCCCCGATCACGATGCCGTTGTCGTCGACTCCTTCGAGGAAGCGACCCTCGACGGCAGCGTAGTCAACGAAGGAAAAGCTCTGCTCGGCGACCGGGTCGATGCCGAGCAGCGTCACGCCGCGCGACTCGCGCTCGCTGGTAACGATGGCCGGGACACGCACGCGGCTTGCCCAGGCGGTGAATCCGGCATCACCGAAGCGCGCTTCGAGTTCGTCGTCATCGAGCTTTACGCGGTTGCCGATACTCGGGTCGTCGAGGAAGTCGGGATCGTGCACCAGGACGTGCCCGGGTATGACGCTGATGCCATCGGCGATCATCTGGTCGACCATGCCGCGCGTGAGCGCCATCATGAAGATCATGGCCCAGGTACCTACCGTGATGGCCGAGAGCATGACGATCGTACGCCGGTGATTGCGCCACAGGTAGCGCCACGCGAGACGGCCGAGGACGGGGACGATTCGCATCAGTGCTCCCTCATCGCTTCAACCGGGTGGAGCCTGAGCAGCCGCAACGCCGGGTAGACGGACGCAAGCAGAGTGAACAGAAAGACGACCGTCGGCCCTATCATGACGCTAAGGAAGGTCGGCTGCATGTAGATGCGCGACGGCAGGTTGAACTGCGCTGCCATTTCCTCCATACCGGGCATCGAGAACCCGCGGATGCCAAGCCATGCCGTAAACGCCGCGCCGACCAATGCGCCGAGCACCAGGCCCAGCAGCCCCATCAGCGCCGTTTCCAGCATGACGAGGCGGCCGAGTCGGCCCGGCTTCATGCCCAGCGACATGACGACGCCAAACTCGTGCGTTCTCTCGAGTACCGACATCAGCTGCGTGTTGAGCACGCTGAATGCCACCAGCACGACCAGGATGCCGTACATGAAGAATGCGCTGCTCATGTCCGCCTGGATGGCCTGCTTGAGGCCCGGCTGCAGGGCATCCCAGTCCTGGACGACCAGGCCGTCAGCGTGGCTCACCTCGGCCTCGACCGACGCCTGCAGCGCCGGGACCTCACCCAGTGAAGGCGCCACCACGACCACCTGGTGGCCGGCCCCGCCCATGTAGAACACTTCCTGGAAGGCACCCAGTGGCATTTCGGCGATGCTGCGGTCGATGTCCCTGATGCCGCTCTCGAAGATGCCGGCGATGGACACGACGGCGGCCGCAAAAGATCCGTCCAGCCCGCTGCCCAGCAGGGTCAGTTCGTCACCGACGTCGACCCGCAGATTGCGCGCCAGCACACTGCCAATGACGATTTCGTAGGCAGTCATGTCGTCAAGGTAGCGGCCCCTCTGAAGCAGGCCCGGAATATTCGACACTAGTGGTTCGTAATCGGGTTCGACGCCATAAATGCCGATGCCGTAACTGCGTTCCTCGCTCGACGCCAGGCCAAACGCCCAGCCGCGCGCCGCGACCGTATCGCGCGCCGTCGCGGCACGCAGTCGGTTCGCGAGCGGCACAACGTCGGGCACGACCTGTCGCATCTTCTGGTCGTCCAGATAGCCGGGCGCCTGCACCTGCAGGTGACCACTGAACACCTGCAAGGTGTTGTCGATCATCATCCCGTACATGCCGAACTGCAGCGAGATCATGAAGACCAGCAGGAAATTCGAGAACACCATCGCCCCGGTCGTTAGCCAGGTCCTTCGCGGCTGCCGCCAGAGATTGCGCCAGGCGAGGCGCAGCGTGATGTCCATGAGTGTCCTTGCTAGCCCGACACCTAGTCTCTCGGGTTCCTGAGGTTGGACAGCGTAAACAGGCTATCCCTGAGTTCGAGATCGTACTCGACTTCGAGCACACCGATTTCGGTCCATTCATCGGGCTTGTCGGTCTTTTGCATGCGCTGCCGTTTGGCGATGGTGCGGCCGCCCATGTCCCCGATCTCGAGGGACCGCAGCGCCTTCACGAGTGCGCCGTCCTGGTCATAGAACGCGTGTTCGATCACGACATGGTCCGCACGGATGGCGAGGACTTCCTTACCCCAGACGACCGCCGCGTCCTCATGCGGAATCGACTCGATCGTATAGACCTCGACATCGTCGACCACCTCGGTAGAGACCAGCAGGTGGTCATACTGGTCAATGATGTCGTCGGCGCGCGCGATATCCTTGTTGGAGAAATCGGAACCCATCCAGCTCTGGCCCATCATCGACGATGGCACCTTGATGACGCGGTTCACCTTGGGCGAATACGTCCACATGTTGTCTTCATCGGTGAGCGTGCCGTTGCCCCGGTCCTTGGCGGGCTCCATGACGCGTACGAGGGCGCGCTCGTCGCCCTTGGTCCATGCCTGCATCGTCATCGAGCGTTCCCAATCCGGGCGGTGAATGACCATGGTCATGACCGTGTACGACGACAGCCCACGCCAATGGTCAATTGCGTCTCGAACGATCTGGGTGGCGTCGCGTTCCTGGGCCGACGCAACTGCCGGTAAGGCAAGCACCAGGAGTGGCAGTAAGTTCCACTTATTCATAGGGTTTTGGACTACAGGATCGGCTTGTCGCTCAGTATTTCATATCCGTAGATTCCGAGCACCGCAGGAGCAGGTGCCAGGACCACCAGAAATCACATAGTTACAGAATTTCTGTACGTGTTTCTCGCAATGGTGTGCCCGTTGCCCACCGCTAGACTGACTGGTGGAGGAAGGAAAAATGTTCAGCATCGACGCCATCATGAGCACCAACCTGATCACGGTAACTCCGTCAGCGACCCTGGCCGAGGCTCGGACGCTGATGCATGACAACCGGATTCACCACATACCGGTTGTCGACGGTGACAAGCTCGTCGGCCTCGTCACACTGACCAATGTACTCGCCGCCACCGACAGTTTCCTGCGCGATGACAAGACCCGTATCCACGCGAACGACATCGGTATCGGCGAAGCCATGGTGCATGACGTTGCCACGGTCGATATTAACGCCAGCCTGCGCCATGCCGCCCTGTTCCTCGAGAAGCACCAAATCGGGTGCCTGCCGGTTCTCGATGAGGGCGAACTCGTCGGCATCATCACGGATACAGACTTCGTGGCGGTGGCGATCAACCTGCTCGAGCTGCTCGAGGAAACTGAGCCAGTCGCGGAAGACGACTACGACGTCGGCGTCGCCTGATCCGCCGCTGCCGCGGCCCGCGCCCGTGCTCTTCGCCTGAGCGCGTACTCCGCGTCGCGCTGGCTCCCGAGCAGGATCGCCACCCACTGGGTACGCTCGTCACTCTCCAGCGCCATCTTCAACGTCATCGTCAGCGGCACCGACAACAGCATGCCGACCGGACCGAAGATCCAGCCCCAGGCAACCAGCCCGACGAACACGACCAGCGGGGAAATCCCGACGCCGTAACCCATGAGGCGCGGTTCGAGGAAATTGCCGAAAACGACGTTGATGGCGATGAATCCCAATGCCGTGGCGCCTGCCGCACCCGGACCAATCTGCACGAGTGCCAGGAGGACTGCCGGAACGGCAGCGATGATCGAACCGATCGTCGGCACGTAGTTGAGCAGGAACGCAATCATGGCCCACAGCAACGGGAAGTCGAGGCCGAGCGACCAGGTAAGCACGCCGGCACACATGCCCGTTGCCATGCTGACCATGGTCTTGATGCCGAGGTAACGGCCGAGGTTCTGCATGAAGTCGCGCATGCCCCGGATCGACTCTGCTTTGCGGCCGAAAGCCGCCTCGAACTTGGTCTTGGCCGTCGACGCTTCGAGCAGGATGAAGATCATCGTGAAGATGATCAGGAAAGCGTTGGTCAGCACGTCACGCAGGCTGTTGAGAATCCCGGCCACCAGGCCCATGGCCCAGCCGGGGTCGATCATGTCGCCGACACTTTCGACTTTTTCGTCGAGATTCAAGTTTTCGACGATCAGCTTGAACACGCCATCAATGATGCCGTCGAGCCGTGCCTGGTACGCGGGCAACGCGGCCGTGAAGTCCGCGATCGACGAACCCACGATCGTGCCGAGGATCGCCAGAAGCAGCATCAGCATCGTGACGATGATCAGCGCCGCCAGGATCGAGGGCACACGATGCTCCTGCATCCAGAGCATCGGCCGCACCGTGATCAGCGCCAGGAAGGCGGCGATCAGGAACGGCACGAGCAGCACCGACATCATCTGCATGCCGTAGATCACCACGACGATGGCGGCAAGGATAATGATCCCGCTGGTCTTGTTTCGGGCCGTCTGTTCCACGGGCTGATAATCGCACAGTGGGCCTGTGCAGGCGACTCCAGGTGGTGCTACTTGTACTGTTTCGGCGTGTAGAGCTCGGCTTCCTCACGCGTCAGCTGGTCGATCTTGACGCTCCAGCGCGCCAGCGTGGAATGGATGCGCAGCTGGTACAGGCCGCCTTCGTGAAACAGCCGCACCCCGTTGCTACGGATCTTGGTCTTGACCACGCGACCGACATGGCGGCTGGTGCGCGCCTCGATGAGCGTGATCTCGAGCCCCATCATCTGCTCGAAATCGCCATCGAGACGCCAGTCAATGACCCACGGCGACTCCACGCGGAAGATGGCGGTCATGGTATTGCCGCTTCCCTTGAACTCGGCAACGCGTGTTTTTGCATCGACCGGTGCGGCGCAGATGGTGAGCAAAACGAGAGAAAGAAGGATACGTCCCTGCACGAGCGGCCCCTGCGAAAAACGAAGTCTGACTATAGTCTCGTGAGACCTTCGCCCGCAATGTCAGTTCCCTCCAGTGAACGTACTCCAGTCGATCGGTACCAGGACCTCGTTGCGTCGCAGGAACCACGGCGTAAACGGACTGTTGTAGCGCGCCAGCTCCGGTGTGCCGGTCGTATCGATACCCAGTTCGGCAAGGCCCTCGAGCAGGCGCTGTTCATGCTTGGCGAAGTTCCGTTCGGTCCAGCGACCGGAAAAACCCAGAACCGCAACGACGCGGGCGGGCTTGGTGCGCAGACGGATGCGGGAATCGTCGGGTTGCGGCAGCGTCTCCATCGAGTAACGCCGTTCCATGACGAAAGCGTACTCGGAGCCGCGTGTCTCGACCGGTGCGGTCATGGCCATTTCCGTCTTGGTGTCGTTCTCGCCGAAGATATATCCGGCGAGAATGCCGAATGCTTCGCTGTCGCCCGACGAACCGGGGACGTTGACCTCCGCAACGATGTACGGATCGTACTGTCGAATCTCAATGTCGCCGGCCGTGTGCAGGACCTCGTATTCCGGTTCTTCCAGGGCCATAACAGGCGCTCCGCTAAGTAACGCCAGGAAGATAAAAAAGAGTTTCCGAACATCGAGCATGACAGTTGACCTCGGGAGGTTGCGGCACGTCCGTGTGCCGACGTTGGGGGAGTTCAGATATCGCGTCGCGCAATTGGCGCGGCGCCGGGGATTACGGGTTGGGGCACCGCCTCGGACGCGAGCGCGCGAGCGTC
>JBFFOM010000053.1:0-19791 GCA_041574455.1 Woeseiaceae bacterium
CGCGCTCTGTTAGGATTTCCTCATGAAGTTCTTCGATGAACTCAAGCGCAGGAATGTCATCCGCGTCGGCGTTGCCTATCTCGTCGCCGCGTGGCTGCTGCTGCAGGTCGTCGACGTGCTTGCGCCGCTGCTCGACCTGCCGGACTGGGTGGGGCGGCTGGTCTTCCTGATTCTCCTGGTCGGCCTCGTGCCGGCGCTGATCTTCTCCTGGGTGTACGAGCTGACGCCCGACGGCCTGAAGCTGGAGTCCGAGCTGGTTGGCGATGAGGCAGTCTCGCGGCATACGGCCGTGCGGCTCAATCGCCTGACCATCGCCCTCCTGGTAGTTGTCGCAGGCATCGTCGTCATCGATCGACTGATTCCCGAGGCGGCGGACCCGACGACAGCGGACGAGGTGGCTGCAGAACAAGAACCCGACGAACCGGCTGTCGACGGTCGCCCGTCGGTCGCTGTCGTTCCCTTCGTCAATACCAGCGACGACGACGCCAACGAATACTTTGCTGACGGCATATCAGAGGAACTGCTGAACGCGCTGAGCGGCATCAGCAATCTCCGCGTACCGTCGCGCACGTCTTCTTTTACGTTCAAAGGCAGCAACAAGACGGTTGCCGAGATCGGCAGCGCGCTGCAGGTCGACAATGTCCTCGAAGGCAGCGTGCGCAAAGCGGGCGACAAAATTCGCGTCACGGCGCAGCTGATCGAAGTGAGTACCGACACCCGGCTCTGGAGCGAGACGTACACGCGCGAGCTCGTCGATATCTTTGAGATCCAGGACGAAATCGCGTCGTCGATCGTCGCGGCCCTCCGATTGAAGCTCAATGCCGCGGACAATGAGAAGCTCCGCCAGTTTTCGACCGATAGCGTGCAGGCCTACGACGAGTATCTGCGTGGTCACTACTACTGGCCGCGGCGTCGCGCCGAGCTCTTGCTGCGCGCGGTAGAGCACTATAAAGCTGCACTTGCGATCGATCCGGAATTCGATCGTGCGTGGGCAGCGCTTGCGAATGCCTACCTCATACTGCCCGAATACGTGCAGGGCACGACCGACAGATACCTGCCGCTGGCGCATGAGGCGCTGGACAAGGCGTTGCAGCTGAATCCTGATTCTCCCTATGCGTTAGCAGCATCGGGCCTTTTGAAAGCGCATTACTTCTATGACTGGGAGGGTGCGCTTGCGGATCTCGAGCGCGCAGTTGCGCTGGCTCCAGACTATGCGACGGGCCGCCAGTTCTATGGCGAGATCCTCAATATCCAGGGCCGCGTGGACGAGGCACTGGAACAGCTGCGTCTCGCGAGGGAGGCGGACCCGTTGTCCGTCGTAATCCGCCACATCCCGGGCTACTTTCTACTCTGGCGTGGACGCTATGATGAGGCCGAGGCGCACTACAACGATGCGCAGGCGCTCGACATTCCTTTTCGCTGGACGTACCACAACCTCGATTTCCTGCATACGCTGCGCGGCGACTATGACGAAGCACGCTATAACACGCGCAAGTTTGCCGAGTTGGTGGGGCATGATCCGGCGGCGGATCTCGCGCGTATCGACGCGGTCGAGAATCCTGCCCTG
Source organism: Woeseiaceae bacterium (assembly GCA_041574455.1). Classification (GTDB taxonomy): domain Bacteria; phylum Pseudomonadota; class Gammaproteobacteria; order Steroidobacterales; family Woeseiaceae; genus UBA1847. The sequence continues at coordinate 1,568 of JBFFOM010000053.1, forward strand.
AAGGACCGGGCCCTCGAATTGCTGGAACAGCGCACCGACATCACGGATGGCACGTTCGGCAAGGCGCTGCAGTTCATGTTTCTCGGCGAACACGAACTGGCCATGGCGAGTCTTGAAGCAGGCTTCAAGGCGAGAGATCCGCTCGCCTCATACATCGTCTTCATGAAAGTCTACGATCCGCTGCGGGACGATCCGCGTTTCCAGGCCCTGCTCAGGGACATGAATCTCCTGGAAGACTAATTCCCGGTAGCGACGGCGGTCGCGGACAGGTTTTCCAGCGGCTCCTCGCAGATCCACGTGAACGCATGGATCATGCGCCCGGCGAAGCGCTCGAGGAAATAGTCGACGTCCTCGATCGCCCTGAACGTCATATAGCCTTTTTCGAGGAAGCGCTGCATGGCGCCGAAGCCAGCCGCGTGCGCGGGGCGGCGCATCGCGTGCAGCGTCAGGCGGAGGAGCGGACTGCGTACGAGCCATTTCAGCGTATGGCCCAGGGTGACCGTCAGGTCGATGAGTCCCCGGCACTCATCGAGCCCGGTCGTCTCGCGAAATGCGACGCAATACTCCCGTTCCGAAATGCCCGTGCCGGCCGCAAGTTGTGTCGACAGGTGCCGGCAAATATCGAGGTTGATGGTCAGTGCATGCGCATTCAGCTCCATGGCCGAGGCCAGCGCCTGCAGTCCGCTCGCCGGCAGGAGCCTGATCATGATCGGGATGACGCGCGCCAGGTCGGCGTCGCGGGCGCTGATGCCGGTACCAATCAGGTCCGAGATGACGAACTCGACGGCCGCCGCGGTCTCCGGGTGGTCCTCGAACTCACTGTAGAACGGCAGCATGTAGTTCACCTGCCAGCTCAGGAAATCCTCGTATTGCCTGAGGAGCTCCGGATCGGAAAGATAGGCCTCATGGACAGCGTTGCTGGCGTCGGTGAACTGCCGCAGGCGCTCGGCATGCAGTCTGGATTTTGCTCGCACAGTGGCACCATTGTGCTACATGCAGCGTAACCAACAACAGGGAGAGACCACATGGGATTCGCACTTTCCGATATGACGCTGACGAGCTCCGCGTTCGACGCACACGGGGCGATACCGTCGAAACACACGGGCGAGGCCGAGGACGTTTCCCCGGCGCTGGCCTGGAGCAATGTGCCCGAGGGCACGCAGTCGTTCGCCCTGATCTGCCACGATCCCGACGCGCCGCTCGTCAAACCGGGCGCCTACGGCTTCGTGCACTGGGTGCTGTACGGCATTCCGGGCGACGCTCGTGAACTGGCCGAGGGTTTCGCCGGCGGTACGCAGGGCGTCAATGATTTCGGCAACGCCGCCTACGGCGGACCGATGCCGCCCCCGGGCCACGGCACGCACCACTACTTCTTCTGGTTGCTCGCGCTCGATGCAGAACCCGAGCTGCCGGCAGGCCTCGAGATGTGGCAGTTGCTGAACAAGATCGAGCCCAACGTAATCGGCATGAACCGCCTGGTGGGAACCTATTCGAGGTCGTAGCAGGGAGCCGTTATTCCCGCAGGTTATAAGAAAGCTTGCAATATGCGACATCGTCGAGGCAACGAATCGCGCCGGGGACGCATCTAAGGACCATGAACCTTACCGACTTGAGCACACGGCAATGGCCGTCGGTCGCTGCCGCCGTCGCATTGGTCGCGCTGTTCGGACTGACCTCGATAGCCGTACTTCCGATCCAGTTGCTACCAAACATTGAAGAGCCGCAGATTTCGATTGCCAACTTCTGGCGCGCGGCGGCACCCGAGGAAATGGAGGCCAACATCGTGGAGCCGCAGGAGAATGTCCTGCGCAACACGCCCGGCCTGACCGGCATCAATTCCTTCATCGGCCGCGGGACCGGCTTCGTCAACCTGACCTTTGCCGTCGGCACGGACATCCAGACCGCCAAGCTCGACGTCATCAACAACCTCACCCAGGCGCCACCGCGGCCGGGTGATGCGCTCGAGCCGATGGTCAACGCCGGCGGCGGACAACAAGACCTCCCCGCAGCTTCGCTGCTCATTCGCGTGCTACCCGACAATCCGGTGCGCGAGCTATCGAGTTACCAGAAGCTGATCGAGGACCAGGTCGAGCCCCGCCTGGCCCGCATTCCGGGCGTCTCGCAGGTCAACCTGCAGAGCGAGCAGCCGCGCGAACTGCAGATCACGTTCGATTCCTACCGGGCTGCGGCGCTTGGCGTTCAGATCAACGACATCATTGCCACGGTTGCACGCGCGACGGATTCGTCGGGCGGCTTTGCCGACGTTGGGCGCCGCCAGTACACGGTTCGCTTCGTCGGGCAGTTCCGGCCGGCGCAGCTGAATGAACTGATCGTAGGCTGGAGCAACGAGCGGCCTATCTACCTGAGCGAAGTCGCCGACGTCGAGATCGTGCCGCGCAAGCAGGACGGCTTCACGATGCGTAACGGCTATCCCGCCTACTACATCACGATACAGCGCGACCCTGACGCAAACACCGTTGCCATTCTCGACGGAGTCAACGAGGCGATCGTCGAGCTCAACGAAAACGTTCTGCGCGCAGCCGGCCTCGAAATGGACCTGAGTTTTGATGCCTCGGTGCACATTCGGCGGGCTGTGGCGCTCGTGCGCAGCAATCTCGGCCTCGGCCTGATGCTCGCGGTCGGCGTGCTGTACTTCCTGATGCGCAGCCGCCGCGCGACCTTTCTCGTCACGGCCACGGTGCCGCTGTCGATTCTCGTGGCCTTCGTCGCGCTGCGGATATTCGACAAGTCGCTCAACGTCATCTCGCTGGCTGGCCTTGCCTTTGCGATCGGGCTCGTCATGGATGCCGCGATCGTCACGCTCGAAAACATCGTGCGCTGCCGGCAAGACGGTATGTCGCAGGAAGAAGCCGTCAGCCAGGGGACTCGACAAATCACGGGCGCGCTGTTCGCGTCGACCGTGACCAGCGTCGCGATCTTCGTCCCGGTCCTGTTCATGCAGGGCATGGAAGGCCAGCTGTTCCAGGATCTCGCGCTCACGATTGCAGTTGCGGTCTCGGCATCGTTCCTGATCGCCATCACGGTGCTGCCCGTGGCCGCGAATTTCTTCCTCAGGAAGGAGAATAACGATCCGCTGGAGCACTGGTGGGACCGCGTCACCGAACTCGTAATGCGGCTGACGCGGACGCCCGCCCTTTGCCGTAGCTGGACCGCAGGTATCCTCAGCGCATCCTTGCTGGTGATTTTCCTGCTCGTGCCCAAGGCGAATCTTCTTCCGCAGGCACCTTCTGATTTCTTCAGGGCGTTCTTCATGATGCCACCGGGCAGCACCGTCGAAATGGCCGAGAAAGAGATCGCAGGGACCGTCGTCGAACGGCTGCGGCCCTACATGGAGCACGAACAGGAGCCCTATATTCGCGGCTATATCCTGTTCGCCTTCGGCGGTTTCAGCCAACTTGTCGTCTATCCCCTGGACCCCGGGCGCATCGAGGAGATGATCGAAATCGTACGCGACGAGGTCCTGGTCGACCTCCCTGATACACAGACGTTCGTCCAGCGCGGCTCCCTGCTTAACTTCGGGTTCGACGGCGGTCGCGCAATCAATGTCGACTTGCAGGGGCCGGATTTCCTGGCGCTGTCCGACGTCGCCATGCGTACGATGCCGCTGATCAACGAGGCGATCCCGGGCGCACAGGTAAGACCACAACCAGGCCTGCAGATCGCCGAGCCCGAATTGCAGCTCGTGCCGAACGACCGCCGCATCACGGCGGCCGGCCTTGACCGCGCAGCCGTGGCCAACATCGTGCGCGTATTGACGAGCGGCTCCTTTGTCGGCGAGTACTTCGATGGCAACGACCGGATGGACATGATCCTGAAGGGACCGACGTGGGACTCGCCCGAGGAACTTGCCGCCATGCCGGTCGCCACGCCACTCGCGGGTATCCAGAGCATCGGTGAACTCACCGATATTCGACGCACGGTCGGACCGACGCAGCTGCTCCGCGTCAACGGTCAGCGCACGCTGACGCTGTCGGTGACGCCGCCGCCGGAAATGACCGTGCAGGAGGCACTGGATACATTACGCGACGTCGTGGGACCCCGGATTCGCGAGAGCATGCCGGAAGACATGTCGCTTGCGTACCGCGGCACGGCGGACCGTCTCGAGAGCGCGTTCGACACCATGACGATCAATCTGGCAATCGCCGCGATCATCCTGTGCCTGGTCCTCGCCGCCATGTTCCGCTCATTCTGGGACGCCGCGATCGTGATGCTATCGATGCCACCGGCGATCGCGGGTGGCGTCCTCGCGCTTCGCGCCCTGAATCTGTTCACGACCCAGGCCATGGACCTGCTGACGACGATCGGTTTCCTGATCGTGCTGGGTCTCGTCGTCAACAATGCGATCCTGCTCGTGATGCAGACCCGCACGGGCCTGCGCAAGGGCCTCGATCGCGCGACCGCTGTGGCCGAGGCGGTGCGTGTCCGGGCGCGGCCCATCTACATGAGCACGCTGACGAGCATCTTCGGCATGTTGCCCCTGATGCTCATTCCCGGCGTCGGCTCGCAAATTTATCGTGGCCTGGCGACCGTCATTATCGGCGGCATGTTCGTCAGCGCCGTATTCACACTGGTTTTGATGCCGAGCGTCATGCGTTTGCCGCCGGTCGCCAACCCGTTACGTCGTCGGGCGGCATCGATCAAGGGAGTCACCGCAGATGCGTAAGATAAACATAACAATCGTACTGGGGCTGTTCGCAGGATCCGCGCTGGCGCAGCAGCAGATGCCGGCCAGCGTCGTGCAGGTCGCCAGCGTCGAACGTACGGAGATCGCCCCGACAGTGGCGGTGCCCGGCACGATCTACAGTCGTAACGAGATCCAGGTGACGGCCAGCATAGCCGGCCAGCTGCTCATGGTCGCCGAGCCCGGGACCATCGTTGAACAGGGTGACCCGGTCGCGCGCATCGACAAGCAGCCCCTGCTGCTGCAGCGCGCCGAGCAGGAGGCATTGCTGCAGCGTGCGGAAATCAATGTGCGCCAGCTGGAGAGCCAGCTGCGCCGTCAGCGCGAACTGCAGAGTTCGAGCCTGGTGTCGGAATTCGAGCTGGAGCAGACGCAGGCGAATCGCGATCTCGCCATCAGCGACGCCAACATCACCCGCGTTCGCATCCGGCAGATCGACGACCAGATCCGGAGAGCCGATGTCCGCGCACCGTTCAGCGGCATCGTGACGAGCCGCACCCATCGTGGCGGCGAAGACGTCGCGCGGGGCCAGGTGCTGGCCCAGCTCACCGACCTCATCAACATGGAGGTGCGCGCATTCGTACCGCTCAAGCACCTGCCGCGCACCGTCGCCGGCGACGCGATCGCCGTGTTTGCGGGCGAGACTGCCTACGCCGGGACCATTCGTGCACTCGTGCCAACCGGCGATGTCCGGTCGCAGACTTTCGAGGCCCGCATCGACCTGCCGGTTTCGGCCACGGCAGACTGGACCGTAGGCCAGCTGGTCAGCGTCGCCGTGCCCATCCGCTCACGGGCGAGCGTCCTCGCGGTGCCTCGTGATGCGCTGGTCCTGCGTTATGACGGGTCCTACGTGTTCCGCATCAGGGAGGACGACACGGCCGAACGCATTGCCGTGGAGCTGGGCGATTCGGCGGGTGAGCTGATTGCCGTAAGCGGGGCGCTGCACGAGGGTGATCGCGTCGCGATCCGTGGTGCCGAGAATCTGCAAGACGGCATGGCGACCAAGATACTTGTCTCGAGTCTCGATACCGTGCCCGGTAACCCGGAGGGCTGACGAGCCGCCGTCAGTCGGCGGCTTCGTGGTGCCGTCGCAGGTACTCGTCGAGAACGCGGACACCCCAGCCGGCAAAGCCCTTGGGCATGGTCGGGTGTGCTTCCTCGACCAGATCGACCCCTGCGATGTCGAGGTGTGCCCAGACCTGCTCTTCGGCCACGAACGTGCCGATAAAGGCGGCGCCGATACTGGCGCCGGCGGCGTCCACGCCGCCATTGACGACATCGGCGATCTCGGACCTGATTTTCTCGAAATACGTTTCACTGAGAGGCAGGCGCCACAGCGGCTCGCCGGCCGAGGCGCTCGCGGCGAGAAGCTGGTTGGCGAGCTCGTCATGGCGACTGAACAGGCCGGCGTAGTCCGGGCCGACGGCGCGGCCGACAGAGCCTGTCAGCGTGGCGACGTCGATCAGCACGTCCGGCGCATACTCGGCCTGCGCATAGTAGACCGCGTCGGATAATACGAGGCGACCTTCCGCGTCCGTGGAACGGATCTCGATGGTCTTGCCCGACATTGACGTCAGGACATCACCGGGCCGGATAGCAGTCCCCGACGGCATGTTCTCGGCCAGCGCGGCCAGCGACACGAGGTTCACGTCAGCCCCGCGACGGGCAGCGGCCAGCACCGATGCCGTGACGACGGCAGCGCCCGTCATGTCACCTTTCATGCTCCACATGCGGTCGTTGCCCTTGAGCGATATGCCGCCTGTGTCGAACGTAATGCCCTTGCCGGCCAGCGCCAGCGTCGGACGGTCGCCGCCTGCCATGTACTCGACGACCAGGAGGCGTGGTGGACGCGACGAACCGCTGCCAACGCCCAGGTGTGCTCCCATGCCGAGACGTTGCAGGTCGCGTTCATCGAGAACGCGGATCTTCACGTTCTTCAGTCCCTCGAACTCTGCACGCGCGCGGTCAACGAAGGACTGCGGGTAGATGACGTTGCCGGGCTCTGAACTCAGATCCCGGGCCAGGTAGACAGCTGTGGCGACATGGGCGAGATCGTCCTTGAATTGGGCGGCGGCGCCGGCATCGTCGCTGTAGACGGTAATGCCGCCGCGGCTTGCCGGATCGAGGCGTTCCTGCTGGTAACGGTCAAAGCGATAGTCGCCGAGTCGGTAGCCAAAGGCCACGCGGGCGGCGCTCGCGTCGTCGGCGTGCTCGACGCCCGCCCACAGGATGCCCACACCGGTGCCGCTCGAGCCGTCGTTGAGGCCTGCTGCGAGGCCACCGAAGTCCTCGGCCGTGACCCTGTCGACAGCGCCGGCGCCAACGCCAATCAGGTCGATACGAGCATAGGGCCTGATGCCATAGAGCGTCAGCGTCTCTTTCTTCTCGCCCTTGAACCCGGCCTCGGTCACGGCCATCGAGACGGCGCCGTCCGTCCGTTGATCGAGCTCGGCTGCAAGGCCGGAGAGCGCGTCGCCCTCGGCAACCGGCACGACGATGCTGCCGCCGGCGGGCCACTCGAACGGACTGAAGTCGATAGGGCGCTGCGCCATGGCGGGCGTAGCAAGCATGAGCAGGAAGGTAATTCGGACGAGCGTGATCAAGTGGTGATCTCCGGTACGGGTCGAGGCGATGCATGATAGGTGTTTCAGGCGCCCGGCGAAACGCCGAATGTGGCAAGCTATCGGTCGCACCGGATAACACACTGAGTACACAGCATGGACTTCGAATTCTCCCCGAAGGTCGAGAGCCTGAGGCAGCAACTCCTGGCTTTCATGGACGAGCACATCTATCCGAACGAAGAGTTGTTCTTTCGGCAGATCGAGGACGGCAATCGCTGGGAGCCCCCCGCCGTTCTCGAAGGACTCAAGAAGAAGGCCCAGGAGCAGGGCCTCTGGAACCTGTTCCTGCCGTCGACCTACGGCGAATTCAGCCCGGGGCTCACGAATCTCGAGTATGCGCCGCTCGCGGAGATCATGGGCCGCGTCCTGTGGGCGTCGGAAGTCTTCAATTGCAGTGCGCCGGATACCGGCAACATGGAAGTCCTGGCCCGCTACGGCAACCCGGAGCAGCAGGCACAGTGGCTGGCGCCATTATTGCGGGGCGAGATCCGCTCGGCCTTCTGCATGACGGAACCCGGCGTTGCCTCGTCCGATGCGACCAACATCGAGACGTCGATCGTCCGCGATGGCGACGACTACGTGATCAATGGCCGCAAATGGTGGTCGAGCGGCGCGTGCAACACGGACTGCAAGATCTATATCGTCATGGGCAAGACCGACCCCGATGGCGCAAACCGCTATACGCAGCAGTCGATGATTCTCGTGCCGGCCGACGCGGACGGCATCGAGGTCGTCCGGCCGCTCACCGTCTTCGGCTTCGATGATGCGCCGGAAGGTCATGCGGAGATTGATTTCAAGGATGTCCGGGTACCGGCGAGCAACCTGCTGGCGGGCGAAGGGCGTGGCTTCGAGATTGCGCAGGGGCGCCTCGGTCCGGGCCGCATCCATCACTGCATGCGCCTGATCGGGCTGGCGCAGCGTGCGCTCGAGTTGATGTGCGTACGCGCCGAGTCGCGCATCGCCTTCGGCCGCCCGCTGTCGAAGCAACAGTCGGTTCGCGAGGACATCGCGCGCTCGGCCTGCGAGATCGAACAGGCACGACTGCTGACGCTGAAGGCTGCAGACCGCATGGACAAGGGGGGCAACAAGGCGGCCAAGGACCTGATTGCCATGATCAAGGTCGTCGCACCGGCGATGGCCTGCACGGTCCTCGACCGTGCCATCCAGGTGCATGGCGGCGCCGGCGTGAGCCAGGACTTCATCCTGGCGCGCGCCTACGCCGGGGCACGCACGTTACGCCTTGCCGACGGCCCTGACCAGGTGCACATGATGCAGCTGGGCCGTAACCTGGCCGCGGCGCTGGCAGCGGGTAAGGGCTGAGGGGCCGCGATGGCGGCGACCGGCGAACTCGACCCGGCTGTCCTGCAGCCCTACCTGGAAGCACATATCGACGGCTTCGCGGGCCCCCTCGAGGTCACCAAGTTTCCGGGCGGGCAGTCCAACCCGACGTTTCGTATTGCCGCGAAGTCGGGCACGTACGTGTTGCGCCGCCAGCCGCCCGGGGAGTTACTGAAGTCGGCGCATGCCGTCGATCGCGAATACCGCGTAATGGCGGCGCTCCGCGATACCGAGGTGCCGGTGCCCGCGGTCTATCACCTGTGCGAGGACCGCGAGCTCATCGGCTCGATGTTCTTCGTCATGGAGTTCTGCGACGGGCGTGGTTTCTGGGATGCGGCCATTCCCGGAGTCGGGCGCGACGAGCGCAGCGCCATCTACGACGAAATGGTCCGTGTGCTGGCCGCATTGCATAGTGTCGACGTCGATGCCGTCGGGCTGAGCGACTACGGCAAGCCCGGCAACTACTTCGAGCGCCAGTACGGACGCTGGAGCGGACAGTACCGGGCGTCCGAGCTGGAACGTATCGAGCCGATGGAGCAACTGATCGCCTGGCTCGATGGCAACATGCCCGACGACGACGGGCGCGTCACGCTCGTGCACGGCGATTACCGTATCGACAACATGATCTTCGCCCCCGACGAACCCCGGGCGATCGCGCTGCTCGACTGGGAGCTGTCGACGCTGGGCCACCCGTTCGCGGACCTCGGGTACTACTGCATGCAGCAACGCATGCCGCAGGACGTCGGCGGCATGTCCGGCCTGCGCGGCAAGGACCTCGCGGCGCTCGGCATACCGGACGAGCAGGCCTGCGTGGCGAGCTATTGCGAGCGCACCGGGGTGGACGGCATCGACAACTTCGGCTTCTACGTGGCGTTCAGTTTTTTCCGTCTCGCCGCGATCATCCAGGGTGTCGCAAAGCGCGCCGTGGAGGGCAACGCATCGAGCGACCGTGCAGCGGAGCTTGGCAAGTTCGTCGAACCGATTGCGGTGCTGGCGCTCGAGGCCGTGTGAACCACAGACTCCTCAATGGCTGGCCGGTCGGGTGCCACGGCAGTAGCCCTGCCGCATCTCGCCGGCATCGATGACGACGATCATGGCGCGCCAGTCCTCGATGAAATAGTCGGTATCTTCCTTGCCGAGAAGCGCCTCCAGCTCCGCATTGAGCGCACCTCGCATCAGGTCATACTCGCGGTGTGCTTCTGCCCGGTACCAGGGTGTGGCGTCGATGGTTTCCACGTTCTCGAAACCGGACAACCGCAAAAGTTCCTCATACCTGCCAAGTGTCTCGAACTCGTAGGTCAATCCCTCGAGCTCGATCCAGTACCGGAGTTCCTCCGAAGGTTCACTGCCGTTGTCCATCCATTCATAGCAGCGGAAGTGCCCGCCCGGAAGGAGCACACGGAGGATCTCGGCGAATAAACCTGGTTTGTCGGGCGTCTGGGTCACGGCACCCGACGAAATGACGATATCGAAGGCAGCGTCTGCAAACGGTAACGCGCCTGGTTCGACCACCTGGAAAGCGACATGTTCGTGCAGCCCGGCTTCCCTCGCATAACGTCGCGCGCGTTCGACCAGGGGCGCCTCGAGATCGATGCCGACGACCTGCGCGCCGTGCGTGCTGACCATCTCCAGCGACGGGCCGCCAATGCCGCAGCCGATATCGAGGATTCGCTTGCCGGCAGGCTCGGTTCCCTCCAGCAATTTTGCGACATTGCCGGGACCACCCGGTGCCATGTAGCCCTTGCCCCACATCAGTTCGAGCAGGGCAACCATGTTGTCGTGGTATTCGGCCTCGTGGCAATTGTTCGTCATGAAGCGTCCGCGAGCGCGGGAATCGTCTTCCTGAGCATCAGGTACATGTAAAGGTATACGAGCATCGCGGCGATGGACGCCAGGGCACACAACACGAAAACGCCGTTGTAGCCGAAGGCGAGCGAGAGTACGCCGGCAGCGAGGTAAGGGCCGAAACCATTGCCGATACCTTGCGCCGCAGGCAGCAACGCGACGTAACACCCCGATCGATCGACGTTGGCGACGGTCGCCGCCTGGTAGATGTCGACGAAGATCCAGCAGAAATTGAAGGCAAACATGCTGAACGCGACGCTGACGTTGGTGATCCCGAAGACGAGCATGAAGACAATGCCGGCCTGGAACACGAGGGTTACGAGCATCGGCCGGGCCAGCCCGAAGCGGTTACTCAGCAATACGGCGGCCAGGCAGCCGATGACGGAGAACACCGACGTGTACACCAGCATGTCAGCGACCCACTCGGGCGAGGCTGCCGAATCGACGGTGGCCAGTTCGATGTATGTCCAGTACGCGCCGATGTTGACGTAGGTCAGTCCGACGGCAGTCAGCACCAGCCACGGCACGTAGGTGGGAACGTGCTGATGCTCGACATGATGGTCGCCTGTCTCCTCCTGGACATCGACTTCGATGTCCAGTGTGGCCTCGGCCGGTCGGCGTGGCAGCCAGTTGATGAATAACAGGCCGACGACGAACGTCATCGCGAACGTAAAGTACAAGCCCCCGATCGACAGATAAGGCAGGAACTTGAGTTCGGCGCCTTGCGATCCGGCGAAGGCGAACAGCTCCATGCCGAAAGCGAAAGCCGGCCGCGAGTGTCCGCCAATCGTGGCGACCGCGATACCCGTGTAAACACCGGCCCCGATGCCGGCTGCGCCGCGCAGGATCAGCGTGATCTCGTACGACTGGAAGTAGATGCACAAGAGGTTTGCGGCAATGGCAACGCTCGCCGCGGCGACTGTCAGCATGCGGCGATCGAACCGCGCGACGACGAAATAGGCAATGACCGCACCGGCCGCCAGCCCGAACAGGTCAGCGCTTGCGACACGACCAACCTGGACTGCGGAGAAACCGAGATTGTCCACCCACTGCGTCGATATGACCGGAAGGCCCACCATGACGGCGTAACCGGCAAGCGCCATATAGATGCCGATCGTGAGCGACCGCCAGTTGTCGAACTCGGTGCGGTGGTGCAGCAGCTTGCTGCGCTGGTCTCGGGTCGGCACGGTCACGGCTTTCCTTCTTTCTCCTGCCGCGACGAGTCTAGCCCATTTTTCGACGTGCTAACGCCACCGCGTGCAGGCACGGCAGCTTATCCGCATGGTGGAGATCGACAATCGTCGGACAGAAGGCGTTCGTCAAGGGTCAATACCAGAACGGCGTGGATCGAGTTCGACTAGGGAAGTCTGTCCTTCATCTTGTAGAACAGCATGCCGAGGGCAATGATCTGGTTGCCGACCCATTGCGTGCCGGGAATGCGGAAGTGCTTCATATCGGCGAACAGGTCAAAGCGTTCCATGGTGCCGGCGACGGCGTCGGCCATAATCTCTCCCATGGTGTGGGTGGCCACGACACCGTGTCCTGAATAGCCCTGGCAGTAGTACACGTTGCCGTTGATTCGGCCAAGCGTGGGAATACGATTCAGTACGATGCCCATGCTGCCACCCCACTCATATTCGATTCGCGCGTCCTGAAGTTGCGGGTAGATCCTGAGCATGCGCGGCCTGATGTATGCCGCAATGCTGGCCGGGTCTCGTCCTGAATAGTTGCAGGCGCCGCCGAACAGCAGCCGCTTGTCGGCGGACAGGCGGTAGTAATCAACAATCTCATTGAGGTCGCAGACGGCGACATCCTTCGGGTTGATCTCATTAGCGAGTTCATCCGACAGTGGCTCTGTCGCGATGATGTAGCCGCCGGCGGGGAAGACCAGGTTGGAGAGATGCTTTGGTTCGAGGCGGCTGTAAGCGTTGCCCGCCAATATGACGGCATCGGCCTCGACATGTCCGTTTGCCGTGACGACGCGCGGGCGCGGTCCATGCTCGATATTCGTTACCGGGGATTGTTCAAAGAACGTCGCGCCGAGATTGAATGCCGCACGAGCCTCGCCGATGCACAGGTTCAGCGGGTGCAGATGGCCGTCACGGTAGCAGACGAAAGTACCGTGATACGCGTTGGTGCCGAGGAGATCGCGGGTCTGGTCGCGGTCCCAGGTTTCATAAGTCTGCGGCGCATCGTGCGCCACGCGCTCTTCGACGTACTCGGCCAGCCGCGCGACCTGTCTCGGCTTCGTTGCCACTTCCGCGAAGCCGTCTTTCAGGTCGCAATCGATATCGTATTTGGCAACGCGCTCGCGAATGAGGTCATTGCCTCGCCACTTCATGTCCCAAAGCGTGTCGGCAATCCCGTCGCCGTGCTTTTTGCGAATCTTCTCGAGACCGCTGATCCCGTTGATGATCTGGCCGCCGTTGCGGCCCGATGCACCCCAGCCGACCCGGTTGGCTTCAACCACCGCGACAGAGTAGCCGCGCTCCGCCAGGGTCAATGCGGTTGCCGTGCCGGTGAAGCCTGCCCCCACGACACAGATATCGGCCGAAACGGCACCCTCGAGCGCCGGGTAGTTCGTGCGCTCATTGGCCGACGCGGCGTAGTACGAGCCGGTGTGTTCTGCAGGGGGTTTCATTGGCCTGTTACCTCGAGATTTTGTCGGGCAGGCTCGTGTCGGAACGCATCCCGGCCTACAGGCGCTTCTGCCGTGACCGGCGGTACTGAGTCGGCGTCATGCCGACATGCTTCTTGAAGGTGGCATAGAACGCGGAATTGGAATTGAAGCCAACCGAGAATGCGATGTTGAGAACGGCACCGCGTTCATCGAGATTGTCGAGCAACTTCTTTGCGTGTTCGATACGGTAAGCGTTGATGAAGCTGAAGAAGCTCACGCCGAAACCGGCATTGATGACCTGCGACAAGTGATTCACCGAGCACCCGACCGTCTCCGCGAGTTGGGGCAGAGTCAGTCCGGATTGCAGGAAAAGCTGGTGCTCGTTCATAACCTTCTCGAGACACGACTTGTACTGCTTCAAGCGGGGTCCGGTTAGTCCGGACTTGGCGTACTTGTGCGTGGGCAGGTTCCGGCCGCCGTTCATGATCGAATCGCGCTGCGCTTCCGCGGCCTCGTAATAATCAATGATCAACAGGGCCGAGTCGTCGCGCAGGGTGATGAATTCAGCCCCCTGGTAGATGGTCTGGTCCTCGCCATTGCCGCGCTCGGGGATCATGCGGTACTGGAATGCGACGGTCTCGTTGTTGGTCAGTACGTCGCCCAACAGCGCATAGCGATGCTTCGATCGCTTGAAGAACGCATAAAGGTTTGTAATCAGTTCGTCGTGCGAGCGCTGTGCCTGCTCCGGCACATCGCGGTAGATGCCATTGGTGGCAAGATGATCGGCTACTTCGACTGGATCGTGATGATTCCAGGCTTCAATGTAGCTCTTGACGAACTCGGTCGCTTGCATGCGCAAATGCCTGACTTACTGCGAGCGGCCAATGATAGTATCGCAGCGGGTGAGGGGTTGTCATTCCGCGCACGCACGGTAAGGAGTAACAGCGGAACACATGGTTACGAGTTCGAATCACAGGGTTGCGCCCTGGATGCAGGATACGCTCAGGCAGGGATTTGCGCTGCTGGCCGCGGGACGACTCGACGAGGCGTCGGAATGTTGCAAACGGCTGTTGGGCGCCAAACCGGACCTGGTCGAGGGACACTTCCTCGTGGGCCTTGTTGCCCTGGAGTTGAAGCAGAACAAGATGGCCGTCAGTGCGTTCGGCTCGGTCACGCAGCTGCAGGAAGACCACGGTGCGGCATGGGCTAACCTCGCGCGGTTGTTCATGATCGCAGGACAACCGGTACGCGCGGACAAAGCACTCGAAAAGGCCGTCAAGTTCAACGATGGGAACCCTGTCGTTCTGGACCTGATCGGGACGGTATACGGCCAACTTGGCGACCAGGAGGAAGCGGCGGCCTGGAACGAAAAAGCTGTCCTGAAAGCACCAGACAGTATCCCGTTCCTGGTCAACCAGGCGAACAACCATATGTTCCTGGGGCGCCTGGAGGATGCGGAAGAGGTGCTGCGCAAAGTTCTGCATCTGCATCCGGGTAATCCGAACGCACACTGGCTCCTGTCCAATGTTCGCAAGGCCAGTGACAGGGAACACGTGGACGAATTGCTCGGACTGGTCGGGCAAGAGAACAGGAATCTGCGGGCGCTGGCGTTTCTCTATTACGGGCTCGGCAAGGAGCTGGAAGACCTCGAAGCCTGGGACGAGGCCTTTGATGCCTTCGCCGCGGGAGCTGCGGCACGCCGCAAGACGCTGGATTTCGACGAAGCGTCCGAGATTGCCATGTACGACGCGTTTGCGGAGCTGTTTACGGCCGAGTGGCTCGAGCAAAGCACCGGCGGGCATGACGACCCGTCACCGATTTTCGTCGTCGGCCAGCCGCGGACGGGCACGACGCTGGTGGAAAGAATTATCACGAGTCATTCCCAGGTGCACTCGGCAGGCGAACTCAAGCAGTTCGGCAACAGCATCCGCCGACTGTCGGACTATCGCGAGCCGACACGCTACTCTGCAAAATTCGCGCATCTGGCGGCAGGTGTCGACAGTGAAAAACTGGGCAAGATGTACATGGCAAGTTCCAGGAAGTTCCGGGGAGACACGCCGCGCTTCGTCGACAAGCTGCCGCCGAACTACCTGTATGTACCGCTGATACTGAGGGCACTGCCGAACGCGAAGATCATCCACCTGACGCGCAATCCGATGGACGCGTGTTTTTCGAGTTTCAAGCAGTTGTTTGCCGACGCCTATCCACACTCCTATGACCAGGAGGAGATGGCGCGACATCACGCCCGCTATTACCGCCTGATGGCGACGTGGCGCGAGCGCTTCCCTGGCCGGTTCTTCGATCTCGCCTACGAGAGCACCGCGCGCGATCTCGAGCCCAATGCGCGCGCGCTCATCGATTACCTTGAATTGCCGTGGGAAGACGCCTGTCTCGAGTTCCACAAGCAAAAAGCAGCCGTCACGACGGCGAGCGCCGTGCAGGTTCGCAAACCGGCGCATACCAAGTCCATCGGGCGCTGGTTGCGTTATGAGAAGCAACTGGAGCCGATGCGAAAAGCGCTCGAGGAGGAAGGCATCCCCGTCGATATGCCCTAGGTTTACGAGAAGTGCAGGAGAGTTATTAACCTATAGGAAAGGATTGCAAAGAAATAGTCGCCAGCGTAGTCTCACAAGGGATTATAAAACGACGCTTCAAAGCGACGTATCGACAACATAGAAAGCCGTGGGGGGACGCTATGGCAGCCAGTAATGTTCATTCAGGTTTGGGCACAGGCCCGCAAAACCCATCTCCCGAATTAGCCCTGTCGCAGTCGAGCCGAACGCCGATCGCGCAGGCGGTCGCAGTTGCAATTATGGCCGGGGTATCCTCAGGTCCGGCGCTCGCGCAGGATGGTGTCCTTGAAGAGATCACGGTAACGGCGACCAAGCGTGCGGAGTCCGTCATGGAGGTGCCCCTCGCGATTTCGGCCATGAGCGGTGAGTTCATTCGCGATTCCAACCTCAATGACATCAAGGACCTGATTTCATTCACGCCGGGCATGACCGGCAACAGCAAGGACAGCTTCCTCGATTTCGTCAGCGTCCGCGGCATCCGCACGATCGACTTCGGTAACGGTGGCGACCCGTCGGTCAGCCTGTACAAGAACGGGTTGTACCAGGGCCGCACCGGTTCGGCCGTTTCGAGTCTCTATGACATCGAGCGATCCGAAGTCCTGCGTGGACCCCAGGGCTTCCTGTTTGGCAGGAACTCGGTTAGCGGCGCGATCAACGTGATCACGGCCAAGCCCGATCTCGAAAGCCGCAATGGCTATGTCGAACTCGATGCGGGCGAGCGTGGCGTCATGGTTTTCGAAGGTGCGCTCAATATTCCGATGAGCGACACGTTCGGTATTCGGCTGGCCGGCTATCACTCCGAGGAAGACGGCTACGTGAAGAACCTGGCCGGCGGCCCGGACCTGATTTCACACGACAAGAATGCGGTCCGGCTCTCGGCCCGCTACCAGACCGACAGCACCACGGTCGATTTCACCGTCGATGTCGAAGACCGCGACCAGTTCGGTACCGTTTACCGGGCGACGGGCGGAGGCTATGAGCAGCCGGACGGCAGTGGCACCGCCTTCAGCTTCTTCTTTCCGCTGATGAACGGCGGCGAGCCTGTCGAATATTCTCCCGACGGCCGCACGGTTAATAACGACAACTCGCTGCCGCCGACCGACGAAGCCGATATTGCCGCCTTCGGGCTCCATATCGAGCACGACCTGGGCTGGGCGACCCTGACCTCGTTGACGGGGTTCAAGGATCACGACTACAAGTATGTCGAGGACTACGATGCCTCGCCCATCATCCTGTTCAACTACGGGCAGGAACAGGAAGGCGACTACTTCGAGCAGGAATTCCGCCTGACGTCGACCAACGACGGTCCGCTCAGCTGGTACGCGGGCGTCTCCTTCTACAAGGAGAACATCGACACGATCTTCCTCGGGCAGCAGTCGGAGGATGCCTACTGCGCGGGCTACTGGTACTACTCTGGCTACCAGACCTGTGAGGGGGTCTTCTACTATTACAATTACCTCGATTTCTACTACTCGACCTACTACAACGACCCGGATTTCCCGTTAGCGTTCGAAAACGGTTTCGCGGGCTTCTCCGAGTTCTGCGACAACTACCTGAATTACTATTTCGGGTCCTGCGAATGGACGCCAAGTACTGTAACGGCGCCCGATGGCACCACGCTTCTCAATGACCGTAACCGGATCATCGGCAAATACCAGGGCTACTCGGCTTATCTCGACCTGAGTTACGAGTTCAGTGAAGCCTTCGACATGAGTTTCGGGGTCCGCTATACCTATGACGAAAAGGAATTCTCCCAGGAGGTACTTCCAGACCCGGGAGGCTCGCTGCTCGCCTACAAGGCGCAGACCGGCTTCTCGACGCCGAACGGGCCGCTGACCGACAAGCACGACTGGAACGACGTGACCTACCGGGTCGTCGCGAACTGGCGCCCGACCGACAACAGCCTGCTGTTCGGTAGTATCACGACCGGCTACAAGCCGGGTGGGTACGGTAGCTTTACCTACGAGGCGAGGCCCGGGCTCGGAACGCCCTGCGAGCTGCCGTTCGGTCTTTGCGTCGCCGACAACTCGGTGGACCGGCCCGACCGATTTGAACCAGAGACCGTTACCTCGTTTGAACTTGGCTACAAGGGTACGGTCATGGACGGTCGCATGCAGATAGCGGCGAATGCGTTTTTCTACGACTACGAGGACCTGCAGGCGATCTTCACTGAGGGCCCGCGCCAGGTTGTCGACAACATCGGCCAGGTGGACGGCACGGGTTTCGAACTGGACATGCATACGGCGTTGACCGATAACCTGAATCTGCACGTCGGCCTGTCGTGGTTCGATTCGGAGGCCACGAACGTCCAGAAATTCTGCGGCAACGGCGAAATCATCACGGGCGACATCAATGTCTGCGAGGGGGTTTCGATTCCGTGGGCTCCCGAATGGACGGCATTCGCAGTCGTGAACGGCGTGTTCCCGATGGGTGATGGCGAGCTCTTCGGCAGCCTCTCCTGGAGCTGGGAGGACGATTACCGCGGCGACTGGCCGAACCCCGAAGTGATCTACCAGCGCATCAAA
>JBFFOM010000054.1:0-18953 GCA_041574455.1 Woeseiaceae bacterium
GGAAGCGGAAATAGGGTGTCCGGTACCGTATTAGGTTTCGACGAAGGACTGGACCACACGCGTCCATGCCCGGGCCAGGTTGCGGCGGTTGTAGCCGCCACCGCCGGTGCCGATGATGCGCCCCTCGCAGTGCTTGTCCGCGAGGCGGCACAGTGCGGCTGCGGCATGGGCGTGAGCTTCCTCGGTCAAGCGGAGGTGGGTAATGGGATCGCCCTCGAGGCTGTCGGCGCCGCACTGCATCAGGATGAACTCGGGCCGCTGCGCCTCGAGGTAGGCTTCGACCCTTTGCCAGGCGGTCAGGAATTCGTGATCGCCGGCACCGGGCGGGATCGGGATATTGAGCTTGGTGTTCTTTGCCCTGCCCCTGCCCGTCTCGTGCGCATGCCCCGTACCGGGATACAGATAGCGGCCGTCTTCATGGATGTCGGCAAAAATCAGGTTCGGGTCTTCCTCGAACCCGTAGAACATGCCGTCACCGTGGTGGGCGTCGATGTCGACATAGGCAATGCGTTTGAGCCCGTATTCCTTGCGCAGGTACTCGGCCGCTATGCCGCAGTCGTTGAAGACACAGAAGCCGGCGGCGCTGTCGCGCGCGGCATGATGCAGGCCCGCAATCGGGATGAACGAACGCCGATAGTTGCCGTGCATGACCTCGTCGACCGCGCAGAGCACTGCGCCGACAACGTTGGACGCTGCGTCGTAGATGCCCTTCATGGCCGGCGTATCGCCAGCGTCGAGGTAGCCTGTTCCTGCCGCCGAGAGCCGCGACACACTGTCGATGTACTCGGCCGTATGGAACAGGGCCAGTTCGTCGACCCGCGCAGGGCGCGCATGACCGAAGTCAACGTGCGTGCCGAGCCCGGCCTGTTCGAGTTCGTCGTGAAATACATCGTGACGATCGAGCCCGAACGGGTGCGGATCGCCGAAGCCGTACGCTGCGATCTCCTTACCTTTGTAGACGAGGACCTTGCCAGTCATAAAGCGTGATTCAGTTGATCATCTGGAGCGCTTGCTATAACGGCAGCATACCGGATAATGCGCGCTTCTCAACACGCAGCACCGCCATGGCACAGTACATATACACGATGAATCGCGTCGCGAAGATCGTGCCACCCAAGCGCTACCTGATTCGCGACATTTCCCTCTCCTTCTTCCCCGGCGCCAAGATCGGTGTGCTCGGCCTGAACGGTTCCGGCAAGTCGACACTTATGCGCATCATGGCGGGCATCGACACCGAGATTGATGGCGAGGCTCGCCCGCAGCCCGGTATCAACATCGGCTACCTGCCGCAGGAGCCCGAGCTCGACCCGAACAAGGACGTGCGTGGCAACGTCGAAGAAGGGCTCGGCGAGGTCATCGAACAACTGAACCGTTTCAACGAGATCAGCATGCAATTCGCCGAGCCGATGGCGGACGACGAGATGAACGCGCTGCTCGAAGAACAGGGCAAGCTGCAGGACGCGATCGAATCGGCCGGCGGCTGGGAAGTCGACCGCAAGCTCGAGGTCGCCGCCGACGCCCTGCGCCTGCCGCCCTGGGACGCGGACGTCACGAAGCTGTCGGGCGGTGAGCGCCGCCGTGTTGCCCTGTGTCGTCTGTTGCTGTCCCAGCCGGACATGCTGCTGCTGGACGAGCCCACCAACCATCTCGATGCCGAGTCGGTCGCCTGGCTCGAGCGCTTCCTCGACGAGTACCCGAGCACGGTCATCGCGGTGACACATGATCGCTATTTCCTCGACAACGTCGCGGGCTGGATTCTCGAACTCGACCGGGGGCATGGCATTCCCTGGGAAGGCAACTACTCCTCATGGCTCGAGCAGAAGGAAGCACGACTCAAGATCGAGGAGGCGACCGAAAAGGCGCGCAAGCGTGCGATGGAACACGAACTCGAATGGGTGCGCAGCAACCCGAAGGCCCGGCAGGCCAAGTCGAAGGCACGCCTCAAGCAGTTCGAGGAACTGTCATCGGTGGAGTACCAGAAGCGCAACGAGACCAACGAGATCTACATTCCGCCCGGCCCGCGGCTCGGTGACCTTGTTCTCGAGGTCGAGAACCTCAAGAAGGGCTTCGGTGACAAGCTGCTGATCGATGGCCTGAGCTTCCAGCTGCCGCCAGGCGGTATCGTGGGCGTGATCGGCGCGAATGGCGCCGGCAAGACCACGTTCTTCCGCATGATCACGGGCGAAGAGCAGCCGGACGATGGCACGCTGCGCCTCGGCGATACGGTACAGGTTGCCGCCGTCGACCAGTCCCGTGACGCGCTCGACGACAGCAAATCGGTCTGGGAAGAAATCTCGGGTGGCTCCGACCTGATTACGGTCGGCAACTATGAAACCTCGTCGCGCGCCTACGTCGGTCGCTTCAACTTCCGCGGCCAGGACCAGCAGAAGAAGATCGGCCTGCTCTCCGGCGGCGAGCGCAATCGCGTGCACCTCGCAAAAACACTCAAGGCGGGCGGCAACCTGCTGCTCTTGGACGAGCCAACCAACGATCTGGATGTCGAAACCCTGCGCGCGCTCGAGGAAGCGTTGCTCGAGTTTCCGGGCTCAGCCATCGTGATCTCGCATGATCGCTGGTTCCTCGATCGCATCGCGACCCACATCCTCGCATTCGAGGGCGATTCCCAGGTCGTCTGGTTTGCGGGTAATTACGCGGACTACGAAGAAGACTACCGGCGCCGCAAAGGCGCTCACGCGGACAGTCCGCACCGCATCAAGTACAAGCGCCTTGGCACCTGAGCGTGTTCTACTGTCGATCAGGGACAGGATTGTTTCTTGTATTATGTCAACGAGCGATAGTCGCCGGTGTTTGAAAGGGCATACTGAACTTGCTGATCTACAAACATAAAAATCGAGCCATATGGCAATCGTAATTGACAGAGATCAGGGGATAAAAAGCGAGCTCGAGGATCGCATTGGACTCGAGTGCCCCTACTGCGGCGTGTTTGCACACATGCAGCCACAGTCGGTCCCCGAGGCGTCATCCCTGCTTCGGGACCGACCAAAACACGTTGGCCTCGTCTACAAGTGCGATTCTTGCAATGCGCCGGTTTTCCTGCGCTTCTCGGTGCGCGAATATCGCGACAATACGGTCGAGCTGTATCGCAACTTCGTCGAACTTGAACGGCCCAAGGAGCGCTTTTCGTTCTCCTACCTGCCGAAGCACACCGAGGTGCTGTTCCGCGAGGCCCTGTCCTGCTATTCGAACAACAACTTCAACGCATTTGCGTCCATGTGTCGGCGCGCGTCCATCAGCGCGTTCCATGCGCTTGGCGACGGCGGCAAGCTGCGCGCGTTCGAAGAAGTCATGACCGCGCAGGACATTGCGGGCATCGATGACGAGGCGTTCGCGCCGATCAAGGCCGTGTTATTCGGGTCGGGAACTCATGAAGAACTACCGCTCCTGAACCGTGCCCAGGCCGGCGTCCTGCTCGAGGTGCTCAAAGACATGTTCTACCAGTGCTTCGTCCGCCGCGGGAAACTCACGCGCGCGCTCAAAGTACGTCGGTTCTTCGTTACCGAGGCGGACAACGACAATATTGCGTCGGCCTAATCGGCCTGGAAAGAGATCGAGTGGATCGCCTCGAATGGGTGGATGTCCACACGCTCGGTGGTGGGTTCGTAAAGGAACATGAACTGGCTGGTCGTACCGAGCAGCGTGGCCCTCTTGACCGCCCCACCCTCTGCAAAGATCACGTCAACCGTTTCACCCTTGCCGTCGCGCGTATCTCTTGCCTCGAGCGTCGCGTAAGTGAATATAAAAACGCAGATGAGGGCGATCGCACCGAAGTTGTTGATCATCCGGTACGTGGGTGAACCGTACCACCGAAACCACGTGGTCTTCGCCCGCCGGTCAACCCGCCGGCTCCAGGCATTGTCGGCCTGCACCATGGCAAACGCCAGCATGACCAGCATCCAGGTGAACGGCTCCTTTAGCGAAGCCAGCAGGAAGTCGCTGATCTGAGCGTAATTGAATACGTTAATGCCAAATCGCCTCAGGTAGGCCCACGACCAGAACATGCCGACAAACGACGCGAAAACGTAAAACCCCGACGCGATCAGGGCCGGGTGTTCTCGGAAGAGTGCCGGGAATCGTGCGTTCGGTTCGTCGGTCATGGCGTTAGCCTACCGCAATCCGCGCATTCCTGAACATCCGCATCCAGGGTCCGTCCTCGCCCCACTCGTCCGGGTGCCAGGAGTTTTGCAGCGTCAGGGCGACGCGCTCGGGGTGCGGCATCATGATCGTGACCCGACCATCGTCGTTGGCCAGGCCACAGATACCATCGGTCGAGCCATTGGGGTTCGCGGGATAAGTATCGGCGACTTCGCCGTAGTTATCGACGTAGCGTAGTGCGACCGTGTAGGACGCCGAGTAGCGCGCCGTGTCATCGGCGAATACAGCCCGGCCCTCGCCATGTGAGGTGGCGATCGGCAACCTGGATCCGGCCATGCCAGCGAGGAACAGTGACGGGCTTTCAACGATTTCAACGAGGCTCAGTCGCGCCTCGAATTGCTCGGAGCGGTTCCTCAGGAAACGCGGCCAGTGCTCCGCGCCCGGAATCAGTTCTTTCAACTGGGCGAGCATCTGGCAGCCGTTGCAAACACCAAGGGCAAACGTGTCGCCACGCTCAAAAAACGCCTGGAACTGATCGCGCGTGCGTGCATGGTACAACACCGACTTGGCCCAGCCGCCACCGGCGCCCAGCACGTCGCCGAACGAAAAACCGCCACACGCTACCAGCCCCTGGTAGTTAGCGAGCGTATCGCGACCATCCAGCAGGTCGCTCATATGCACGTCGACGGCCGCAAAGCCTGCTTTCATGAATGCCGCAGCCATCTCGTACTGACTGTTGACACCTTGCTCGCGCAGAATCGCCACGCGTGGCCTGTCCGCACGCCGGATGGCGCGCAGCATATCCTCGCTCGGATCAAAGCTCAGTGAGACGTTCAACCCCGGGTCCCTGTCGTCCATGACACGGTCGAACTCTTCCTTCGCCGTCGCCGGGTTGTCGCGCAGCGCCTGGATGCGGTAACTCATCTCCGACCATTCACGCTGCATGGTCGCGCGATCGAGCTCGAGTACGGTCCGCTCGCCACTCCGGACGATTAGCTTCGCTTCGTCGGTGACAAGTCCGATCGCCTCAGCCTTGACGCCAGTCCGGTCGAGGACCATTTGCACCTGCGGCAGCTTGCTTTTCGTAACCTGCAACACGGCGCCCGGCTCTTCGCTGAACAGGCGCTGCAACAGCTCCACGCGCGAACCCGAGAGCGTCGCCGTCACCCCGAGTCGGCTCGCGAAGATCATCTCGGCCAGGGTTGCCAGCAAACCGCCGTCGCTGCGGTCATGGTAGGCCAGTAACATCTCGCGCGAGTTCAGCTCCTGGACTGCGGCGAACAAACCCTTGAGCGGCGCCGGGTCGTCGAGATCCGGCGTCTGTCCGCCGGTCCTTGTGTAAGCCTGCGCCAGGCAGGAGCCGCCCAGCCGGTTGCGCCCGTCCGCGAGGTCGAGCAGCAGCAAGTAGCTCGGCTCGTCGGTCCTGCGAAGCTGCGGTGTGAGATGCGCGCGCACGTCGGTCACCGGCGCAAATGCCGACACGATCAGCGATACCGGCGCAACAACATTGTGTTCGCCGTTGCCATCGTCCCAGCAGGTTCGCATCGACATGGAGTCCTTGCCAACGGGGATAGCGACGCCGAGGTCGCGGCAGAGCTCGTCGCCAACGGCCTTGACCGTGTCGTAGAGATTAGCGTCCTCGCCAGGGTGGCCGGCTGCGGCCATCCAGTTTGCGGACAGGCGGACCTTGCTCAAATCCTCGATCGGGGCTGCGGCGATATTAGTTATTGCCTCGGCCACGGCCATACGACCTGAAGCCGGCGCGTTGGTCGCGGCCAGCGGCGTCCGCTCGCCCATAGCCATCGCCTCGCCCGTCTTGCTGCCGAAGCTCGACGACGTAATCGCAACGTCACTGACCGGCACCTGCCAGGGCCCGACGAGCTGGTCGCGTGCACTGAGACCACCGACCGTGCGATCGCCAATATGAATCAGGAACGATTTGTCCGCGACTGCCGGGAACCGCAATACGCGCAGCGCCGCTTCCTCGAGCTCGATACCGTCGAGATCCAGCGAGTCCACCGGTAATGGCCGGTGCTCGACGTCGCGCTCCATCTTCGGCGGGTTGCCGAGCAGCATCTGCATGGGCATGTCGACGACGCGGTTGTCGAAATCCCGGTCATTGACGGTGAGCATACCGTCGTCGGTCAGCGTGCCGATGACGCTGACCGGGCAACGCTCGCGCTCACACAACGCCCTGAATTCAGCGATCCGGTCGGCGCCCACGATCAGCACGTAACGCTCCTGCGCCTCATTGCACCAGATACCCATCGGCGACATGCCGGGCTCGGCATTGTCGACCTCGCGCAGCTCGATCTCGGCACCGCGTCCGGAGTGGTCAACCGCCTCGGGTACGGCGTTGGACAGGCCTCCGGCACCGACGTCATGGATCAGCAGGATCGGGTTGTCGGTGCCCATCTGCCAGCAACGATCGATGACTTCCTGTGCGCGCCGCTCGATCTCGGGATTGCCGCGTTGCACCGACGCGAAATCGAGCTCGGCGCTCGATGTGCCGCTCGCGAGCGACGACGCCGCGCCGCCGCCAAGGCCGATCAGCATGGCCGGCCCGCCGAGTACGACGACTTTTGCGCCTGCCGGCACGTCGATCTTCGTGGCGTGCTCCTCGCGCACGTTGCCGACACCGCCCGCAATCATGATCGGCTTGTGATAGCCGCGAATCTCATTGTCAGGAAGGCCCGGAACGTGGCTCTCGAAGGTCCGGAAATAGCCGGCCAGGTTGGGTCGACCAAACTCGTTGTTGAACGCGGCGCCACCGATCGGCCCCTCGATCATGATGTCCAGCGGCGTCGCCAGGTGATCCGGGTGCGGAAAATCGATTTCCCAGGGCTGCTTGTAGCCCGGGATCCGCAGGTGCGACACGGTGAAGCCCGTGAGACCGGCCTTGGGCCTGGCGCCCAGGCCCGTCGCACCCTCGTCGCGAATCTCACCGCCGGAACCCGTCGCGGCGCCCGGGAACGGCGAAATGGCAGTCGGGTGGTTGTGCGTTTCCACCTTGCAGAGGATGTGGATCGGTTCGTCGACGTAGCCGTATTCACGCGACCCGCTGTGCGGCATCAGGCGCGCGCCGTCCCAGCCCTCGAAGACGGCTGCGTTGTCGCTGTAAGCCGAGATCACGCCGTCGGGGGTCTTCTCGGTCGTCGACTTGATCATCCCGAACAGGCGCTTGTCGCGGGACTCACCGTCGATGACCCAGCTCGCATTGAAGATCTTGTGACGACAGTGCTCCGAATTCGCCTGCGCGAACATCATGAGCTCGGCATCGGTCGGGTCGCGCCCCAGGTTTTCGTAGCAACCGACCAGGTAATCGATTTCCTGGTTGGACAGAGCCAGCCCGAGGTCGGTGTTGGCGGCAACCAGCGCGTCACGCCCCTTTTCACCGAGTGCGATGGTGCCAACCGGCGCCGGGTCGTGCTCCTCGAACAGGGCCTCGACGCCCGCAACGTCCGCGAACACGGCCTCGGTCATGCGATCGAACAGCTCAGGACAGAGCGGCAGCACATCTTCGTCGCTTGCCTTGCCATTGAACTTGATCGCGTAACAGATGCCGCGCTCGACGCGATCCACCGCCTCGATATCACAAGCCCGGACGATGTCGGTCGCCTTCGACGACCAGGGCGAAATCGTGCCGGGTCTCGGCACGACGTAGAGCGTCCTGGCCCCGCGGGTCAGCTTTGCGGGCTGCTCACCGGACAACAACAGAGCGTCGAGCCGTTCCTTGTCCTTCGCGGACAGGTTGGCATGGGTCGAGACGAAATAGGCGAAGCGGGCTTCGAGAGAGGCAACGCGCCCATCGACACGTTGCAGGGATCGAGTCAGTTTGGCCAGGCGAAAATCCGAGAGCGCCGCCTGTCCGGGCAATTCCAGCATCTGAAGCGTCGGCCTTATGTGAAGTGGGTGGCAATCGAGACGCGATAATACTGGAACGCCCCGCCGTATCCCACTACTTGTTGCTGTCTCCCGGCGTGTAGACCGGCAGCGGGAATTGCGCCACGTTGCCGCCCTCGAGCTTGGAGATCTTGCTGATGCCCTGCTTGTCGACCTCATCGATACGGATGATCGAGTGCATCGGCAGATAGGTCCGCCGGACGTCCTGGAACTCCGCCTTGATCTTCTCCTCGGACGGGTCGACGACGACCGTGGTCCGCTCGCCGAAGACGAGTTCCTCGACCTCGATGAAGCCGAACATCTCCCCATGGCCGACCGAGCGGGCGTAAATCTCATACACCTGCCCCTGGCTCATGAAGATGACCTTGAATAGTGGCGTTTTGCTCATTTCTGCCGTGAGTCTACCGAAAAGCCCCAGCTAAGGCCGTTATTACCGGAAATCAAGGCCCTGGCAATACGTGCAAGCCGTGATTATGTGAACTGCGTACCAGTCTAAATCCTTGATACGTCGCAGAATTAGCAGGTAATCGAGAGGACAGCTATGCCACTTAAGATCACATTAGTCTCAAAGCACCGCGACCTGGTCGGCGATGACTGCGTGCGTGAGTACCACGAGGAAGGTGGCACGATCGGCCGTTCACTGAACAACGACTGGATCCTGCCCGATCCCGATCGCTACATCTCGGGCCGCCATGCGACCATCGACTACAAGGGCGGCATGTGGTATCTCGCTGACACCAGCAGCAACGGCGTCTACATGAACGGCGAGCACGAGCCTGTTGGTAAGGGCAACCCGCGACGCCTGTTTGACGGCGACTATATGCGCATGGGTGATTTCGAGTTCGAGGTTCGCATCGACAAGGGCGAGAGCCTCGTCATGCCCCTCGATAACGATCGCACGACCGCCACCGGTAATGATCACTTCGACCAGTTCGTCGACGAAGATCTGATCGAGACCGGCATGCAACTCCTCGACGAAGAGGAGATCACCGGTGACGAAGAGTTCCAGTCCGTGCTGTTCGGCAAGGAAGAAAAGAAGAAGCCCGATCCAGAGCCACAGATCAACGTATCGGCCAATGACGAATCAGCGCAAGCGAGCGATGGCGACAAGAGCGTGGACGTCACGGCCGAGGACCTGTTCGACTCTTTCCTCGACGGCCTCGGGATCAGTCGCGTCGAGCTGCATCCGACCGTCAACCGGCCGGAGATGATGCTCACTGCCGGGCTCGTACTCCGCGAGTTTGTGGAAGGCACAATCAAGCTCCTGACCAGCCGCGCCAACCTGAAGAACGCGTTCCGTCTCGATCAGACCACGCTGCTGCCGCGTCACAATAATCCGCTCAAGTTCTCTGAGAACACAGGCGACCTGATCAAGCAGTTGTTGGTCGGTGGCGAGGGCGAATACCTCGGCGCACGCGACGCAGTCCGTGAAGCGAATCGCGACCTGATCAACCACCAGAATGCTTTCCTCGATGCGATGAACAGCGCGTTCATCGAATTCTCCGATCGCTTCGACCCCGACGAGCTCCAGGAGGGCTTTGACCGGACCATCAACAGCAAGTTGTTCAAATTCCTCAACAAGTCCAAGTACTGGGACCTGTACTGCGATGTCTACCCGAGCATGACCGAGAAGGGTGGCGGCCGCTTCCCGCAGATGTTTGGGGAGGAATTCGTCAACGCCTATGAACGACAGGTAGCCGAATACCGGCGCCATGACCGCGAGGGCACGGTCGAGAAAGAGAGGCCCGTCGCCAGTGCCGCGCTCGATCCGGGCCTGCTCGCAACACAGAAGCTCGACGGACCGGTCATAGCCGAATCAGTCGGCGCGGACCAGCCCTTCAACGACGACAGTATCGTCGAGGCGATTCCGGAAGACGACGCCGTGAGGCTCGAGCAGAGCATCATCGACGAACTCGAAGACACGCTCGCCGGCAACGACGACCCAGACAAGCTGAAAATCGCCGACTGAATCTGCTGCCAGGGGCGTCGGGGAAACACCCCAGACACCACAGCAGTCAGATCCGGGCAGCGTGGCCAGTTCACTGGCAGTCCTGAACAGGTAACCGAATCCATAGCCTTGCCACGAAGTGGCAAGGCGTGTTCGGTTGCCTGTTCCGGGCTGCGATCGCCTTGAGCTATGCCGCCCGGTTCTGCCGATTACCGATCAGGTCTTCGACAACCGACGGATCAGCCAGCGTCGAGGTATCCCCAAGCTCACCGTAGTCGTCCGCGGCAACCTTGCGCAGGATGCGGCGCATGATCTTGCCGGAACGCGTCTTCGGCAGTCCGGGCGCCCACTGGATCAGGTCCGGCGTGGCAATCGGGCCAATCTCCTTGCGCACCCAGGCCCTCAGCTCGGCCAGCAATTCGTCGTTAGCCTCGACGCCTTCCATCAGGGTGACGTAGGCGTAGATGCCCTGCCCCTTGATCTCGTGCGGATAGCCAACCACAGCCGCTTCGGCAACCTTGTCGTGTGCGACGAGGGCGCTCTCGACCTCGGCGGTACCCATACGATGCCCGGAGACGTTGATCACGTCGTCCGTACGACCAGTAATCCAGTAATAGCCGTCTTCGTCACGACGCGCACCGTCGCCCGTTGTGTAGTAACCATCGAAGGTTGAGAAATAAGTGTCGATGAAACGCTGGTGGTCACCGTAGACCGTGCGCATCTGGCCGGGCCAGCTGTCGCAGATCACGAGGTTGCCGGAGACAGCGCCGTCGAGCATATTGCCCTCCGCATCCAGCAGTGCCGGCTTGACGCCGAAAAACGGCCGCGTCGCGGAACCAGGCTTCAGGGCCGTCGCGCCGGGTAGCGGCGTAATCAGGATGCCGCCGGTCTCCGTCTGCCACCAGGTGTCGACGATCGGGCAACGACCCTCGCCGACGACCTGGTAATACCATTGCCAGGCCTCGGGGTTAATCGGCTCGCCCACAGAACCGAGCACACGCAGGTCTTTGCGAGAGGTGCTCTTGACCGGCTCGTCGCCGGCGCGCATCAGGGCGCGGATTGCGGTCGGCGCCGTGTAGCAGATGTTGACATGGTGCTTGTCGCAAACCTCCCAGAAGCGGGACGCCGAGGGGTAGTTCGGCACGCCTTCGAACATCAGTGAGATCGCGCCATTGGCGAGCGGCCCGTAGACGATGTAGCTGTGTCCTGTCACCCAGCCAACATCCGCCGTGCACCAGTAGACGTCACCCGGGTGATAGTCGAACACATACTCGTGCGTCATTGCGGCAAAGACGAGATACCCACCTGTCGTGTGCAGAACGCCTTTCGGCTTGCCCGTCGACCCGGAGGTATAGAGGATGAACAGCGGATCTTCCGCATTCATTTCCTCACACGGGCAGTCGGCGTCGACGGTTTCCTCGACCTCGTGCAGCCACTCGTCGCGTCCTTCGACCCAGCCGACATCATTGCCCGTGTTGCGGACCACCAGGACCTTTTCGAGCGTCGTGACTTCCGGGTTTTCGAGGGCTGCGTCCACGTTGGCTTTCAGCGGGACAATCCTGCCGCCACGCAAGCCTTCGTCAGCGGTTACGACAATATTCGACTCACAGTCGATGATGCGGCCGGCGAGCGCATCGGGAGAGAAGCCACCGAATACGACCGAGTGGACAGCACCGATACGGGCACAGGCAAGCATCGAGATCGCTGCCTCCGGGATCATCGGCATGTACAGCGTGATGCGGTCGCCGCGCTTGGCGCCAAGTGCCTTGAGTGCGTTGGCGAACCTCGAGACCCGCTCATGCAGCTCGCGATACGTGATCTGCAGGTCACGCGATGGGTCGTCGCCTTCCCAGATGATGGCGACATCATCGCCTTTCGTCTCGAGATGGCGATCAACACAGTTGTAACAGGCGTTCAGCGTGCCATCCGCGTACCAGCGAATGTGCAGGTCGTCTTTGGCGAATGAAACGTCCTTGACCTCTGTGAACGGCTTGATCCAGTCGATGCGCTGTGCCTGTTCGGCCCAGAATGCCTCGTTGTCCTCGATGGAACGGGTGTACATCGCGTTGTAGCCCGACTCGTCGATCAATGCGCGTCCCTTAACCTCATCCGTGACCGGATAGATCTGCGTATCCATGTTGCTTTCCTGTGTTGTTAGTCGCGTTTAGTCTGTTGCAGCAGTCGCTGGGCCTGAACCAGGTGTGGCCGGTCGATCATCTTTCCATCGAGCCCGACCGTGCCCGTACCCGGGTTTTGCTCGAATAACGCGACGATACGTTGCGCACGCTCGATGTCCTCCGGCGCCGGTTCGAAGGCGGCGTTGATCACGTCGACCTGTGCCGGGTGGATCGCGAGCATCCCGCTGAAGCCGTCCCGCCGAGCATTCGCCGCATAGCGTAGCAATCCATCGATATCGCGAAAGTCCGTATAGACCGTATCAATCGCCGCAACTTCCGCAGCCGCCGCGGCGAACAGGCACATCGTGCGTGCCAGTTCGTAAGGGGGCAACCAGTTACCATGTGCGTCGCGATTGGTTGTGGCACCGACCGTGGCGGACAGATCCTCTGCACCCCACGACAGGCCGGCGAGTCGCGGCACGCTGCCGACGTAGCTGTGCAAGGTCAGGAGTGCTTCCGGGTGCTCGGTGCAGAGAGCGATGATCTTCGTCTGTCCATGCGGGATACCGTGATGGTTTTCCAGCACGTCGATATATTCCGACAGTTTCACGGCATCGCGCGCATGCCGCGGCTTCGGCAGGATAATGCCGGCGGGCTGCGCCGGAACCACCGCGTCGACGTCGGCCTCCCAGAGTTCGGTGGCTACCGGGTTGATACGAACCCAGGTGTCGTCCCTGTCGTTAACGTACGCGGCCGTCATTTCCCTCGCGGCCGCTTTCGCCGCGGGCGCCACGGCGTCCTCGAGATCGACGATCAGGGCGTCCGCGCCCGCAGTGGTCGCCTTTTCGAGTTTGCGTTCCGAGTCGCCCGGAACAAACAGGAAACTGCGGCTCACCCAGGTTTCCTCAGCATCAATGCCGAGCGCTTGCACTCGCCGACGAGCTCGTCGTTCTGGTTGAAGGCCCGGTGCGCAAATACGACGATGCCGTTGTCGGGTCGCGACTTGCTTTCACGCACTTCGAGAACCTCCGACTCGACCCGGATCGTGTCACCACAGAACAGTGGTTTGGGGAACCGGACCTCATCCCAGCCGAGGTTCGCCACCGTCGTACCGTGCGTCGTGTCATTAACCGAGATTCCGACCATCAGGCTCAAGGTGAGGCAACTATTGACAATCGGCTGACCGAACTCGGTGTTCTTCATGTACTCGGCATCGAGATGCAGGGCGGCCGGATTGTGCGTCATGGTCGTGATCAGCACATTGTCGGTCTCGGTAATCGTGCGGCGGATCGGGTGGTCGAAACGCTGCCCGACCTCGAATTCTTCGAAATATAGTCCTGGCATGGGTGATAGTTTGCCAGTCTCGTGCACCGCTTAACAGGTATCTGTCGCGATCAGGCCCCGGCCCGGTGAATGGCCTCGGTTACGAGGCGCCTGGTCAGCGAATGTGACGGCACCGCGATGATTTTTTCATCCTGGCCTGCCTGGTCCTCCATGATCAGGACTCCGACCGGGCGCATATTGAACACGCAGCCAGGAATGAGCTCGCGCGTGTTGAGTACGAGGACTTCGATGAAAACGTTGACGTCCTCCGGCGGATTCTCGCCGAATCTGAGCGCGTCGATGCGCATCCTGAATGGTTGCTCAAACGTTCAACAAAACCGCAGCGGCCACGAGTAGCACGACGACCAGTCCCTGCAGGGCGATGCGCTCCCACATGAACTTCTCGGCGTGCTCCGCGTCGTACTGACCGCCGCGAGCCATCGAACGCAGGCCGAGGCCGAGTACTACCAGGGTTGCGATCAGGGCCGCAATGACGAGTACATTGATGATAGACATGGCATCTCCTCTGCGCTTTCGCAGAATGCAGGTCATACATTACGCGGGCCGGAGCACCACGCAATCCCGGCAAATACGGACGTACATCTGTTGGTGCAACTACGGATTCACCCTGCCCCGACCCCGGCGTAGCGTGGCACCTGGAGGTATTCGCCATGTCCGATGTAACGGAAAAAATGCCCGAGCGCGTCGCCGCGATCGCCGAATGTGGCTTCGCGACGTGGGCGTCGGATGAGGTCGACCCGGCGTTTCGAGCGCGGTTCGACGAAGAGCGCATTCCTGTCGCCGGCGTGCGCAACGTGCGGGTCTGGGGCATCCAGGTGGACGACGAACGCGAACTGCCCGGGCGCGAGCGCACACAGATCCCTGACGAAGAGCTGTGGGAAATAAACCTGGAGGCGAAAGACGGGTCGCACTACGAGGTTGACTCAAAGATGCTGAAGGCCGCCCCCTGACGAGGGGTCCCCGTCTATTCGACGGGCGGCACAGCCTTGAGATAAGCCGCAATTGCCTTGCGGTCTGCGGCCGTCAACCTGGCCATGTTTTCCTGCACCGCGACCATGGTGCCGCCGACCGTGTCGAAGTCAGGCGTAAAGCCGCTCTCGAGGTAGTACTCGATATCGCTGGCCGACCAGCTCGAGATGGTCTTGCCGGCCGGCGTGATGTTTGGAACCCGCCCTTCACCTTCCGGGCTGGGCGCGCCAGCCAGCCACTTGTCGGTCAGCAGGTTGCCGAAACGGCCCCTGGGCGTGTGGCACTCCCCGCAGTGACCCGCACCTTCGACGAGCTCGCGTCCGTTACTTACGAGCGGGTCTTCGGCGCCAGGTTCCAGCACCGGGGCGTCGTCGAGATAGAGACGCTTCCACGCACCGATACCGCGTCGTACCGACCACGGAAACCCGAGGTCATGGCCGGCGGCCGTGCCGGGCACAGTCTGCAGGGTATCGAGGTAGGCCTTCAGGTCGAGCACGTCCGTAATGGCCATCCGCGCATACGACGTGTAGGGAAACGACGGGTAGTAGTGCCGGCCGTCGGGCGACACGCCCCGAAGCATCGCATTGACGAACTCGAGCCCCGTCCACTCGCCGATGCCGTCCTCTTCGTGCGGTGAGATGTTGGGCGCGACAAAGGTGCCATACGGTGACTCGAGCTCCAGTCCGCCACCAAGGAGCAACTGGTCGTCACCATTCGCGTGACACGCGGCGCAGCCGCCGGCCCAGAAGATACGCTCGCCAGCAGAGGCGTCCGGCTCGTGTTCCGGCAAGTCACTGGCAGTCAAAGCAGAAGGCGCAGTAATCCACCACGCCGCCAGGACGACGACCGCCAGGATCGCGAAGGCGATACGGCGCATCGTCAGCTGTTACTCGTCGTCGATGCGATACGAGTCGTGACAGTTCTTGCACTTGTTGAAGGCGGCGCCGATGACAGGCTTGCCCTCATCAAGGGTCGCAGGATTCGCTGCGATTGCAGCATCCACTGCTTCGGCCCACGCTGCGAGCGCAGCGTCGAAACCCTCGCGGTCTTCCCAGATTGCCGGTGCAGCATCACCACCCTGGCTCCCTTCGGGGAACAGGCCGCCGAACTTCGCCGCGGCTGACTGCCAGACCTGCAGCGACTCCATGGCCGCGGCGTTGTCGTAGTCGCGTTCGCCCTTGAGCATTGCGCCAACCACCTTGGCGGCGTCGCGGACGCCTTCCATGGTTTCGTGACGCTCGTGCTGGGGATCGTCAGCGGCGCCGACGGTGGCAGCTGCGACGAGAGTCGCCACTGCAGTACCAAAAAGGAGTTTCCGGTTCTTCATTGAAATCGTTCCCTGCTTGTCCTCGTTGAGAGGAGCGATTAGACAACAATCAGCAGGGAGAATTCTAGGATCTTACACGTGCGATGACCTGCAGCTGATGTTCTATTCCTTCCGGGTAGACACCCGGGTACGCCCGGGCAGGACGATCGGACGTGGGCCGATGACCGCCTCTAATAGTCGTCCCAGGAAACTGACTCCGATTGATCGTCGTGCGCCGGTCGCAGCTTCTTCTGCAATGCAAACGTCGCTGTCAGCGGTTCGCCCGCCTCGATGACCTCTACCAGCGGATCGCGCGAATCTCGAATCCGCGGGCTCCAGGCGTTGACTTCCCAGCGGCCGGCATCGCCATCGACCTTGAGCCGGGCGAGTCCGTCGGCATCGGTCATGGCGAACGTGTCCGTATCGACGACCACGATGTAGCCGAGCATGCCGTCGTGGATATTGCAGCCGAGCGTCACGACACCTTCGTGCTCGAACAGGACCGGATCCGGCGGCGATCCCTTGTACAACGGCAGTTCGAAGTTGTTCGGTTTGGAAAACGAGTAGACATGGTGGGCGACGACGTCGGAGTTGGGGAACTCGACGACGGCTCCCTTCTGCACGATCAGGATGTGGGGCACAAACCGGTGATCACGTTGATCCATGACGCCTGTGGCAGGCTGCGCTCTTTGCGAGCCCTGCTGACGAACAAATACGGCGACGCCGGGGACCGGTTTCTGGTCGTTGCTGAAGACCCGGACAAACAGCTCATCGGCGTGAGCAGCACTCGCACTTGCCCACAGCCCGCAAGCGACAAACACCCAGGCGAGAAGCGACTTGTGGTAGCCATTTTCCATAACGCGAGTCTAGCGCGGACGCCTGATTCGCAACCGTGAACCACCGCACACTCCATTTGACAAAACATCAATAAAATCATCCAACACTCTGATTTTCTGGCCTATACCGGCTTTTTCGCGTGGATTCATTGCACACAAGTTTTCGCAGTAAGCTGATGCTGCTGACCATCGTGCCCCTGGCCGTTGCCCAGCTCGTCACGATGTTCGCCGTCATGCAGACCGTCGAATCCAACGTGGACACGACGGCGCGGGAATCGCTCGTCGCGGGCGGCGAAATCGTCGCCGAATACCTGGCGAGTCACGGCGAACAGTTGCGTACCAGCGTCGAGGTCATGGCCCTGGATTTCGGTCTGAAAGAAGCGGTGGCAACGGGCGACGAGCAAACCATCAGCTCCGTGCTGGAGAACCACAGTGCCCGCGTCAATGCCGACATCGCCTCGCTGGTGGATCTTGACGGCCAGCTGATTGCAAATTCCGTCAGCGCCCCTGTGTTCCCGTTGCATCATCTCAGCGAGATCGAAACAACCGCGGTACTGGATGGAACCGCCTATCACGTATTCGTCGTTCCGCTGAAAGCACCGCTGCCAATCGCCTGGGTCGTAATCGGATTCCGCATTGACGACGCTCTGGCCAGCCGCATCGCTGCGCTCACCGGCCTCGAGGTCACCATCGTGTCCTCGCGCGGGCAAGACGCCAGGGTGATGCTCTCGACCAGCCCGCGTTACGAATACAACATGCCGGCCCATGAAGTATTTGCGAACGAGGAGTTGCTGACGATGCCGGTATCGTTCATCGCAGATCGGCCCGACACCGTGGTCGTTGTCCTGCAACGCTCGATTGCCGAAGCAATGCTGCCCTACGTCGAGGCGCGTCGTGGTCTGTTCTTCTTCACCATCGCCCTGCTGGCATTCGTGGCCATCGGCGCCGTGCTCTTCTCCACGACGATTGCCCGACCACTACGCTCGCTCGCTGATGCCGCGCAACGCATCATCTCGGGAAACTACGACGGCGATATCGCGGTGCAGTCGAAGGACGAGTTTGGCCAGCTCGCATCGAGCTTTAACGCGATGCGTCTCGCCATCTCGGAACGCGAGCAGCGGATTTCACACCAGGCCACGCACGATGACCTGACCGACCTGCCAAACCGTGCCAAGGTGCTCAAGTACCTGACCCGACTGATAGAGGGTGCCGGTAAAGAGTCCATCTCGGTCCTGTCGTTGCGCATTGCCCGACTGGAGGAGATCTCCTCGACTCTCGGCCACAAAGCCTCTGACGAACTGATCGTCCAGGCCGCTCGTCACCTGAACGCCAATCTCGGTGACGGCGACCTGCTGGGTCACACGGGCACCAATGAATTTACATTGATCCTGCCCGGATGCCCCGCAGACGAAGCGCTCATGCGAGTTGAGCGGATCGAGCACATACTGGGAGCGGGCGTCACGCTCAATAACACCGACATCGCATTGCAGACCGAGATCGGGATCGCCGAGTTTCCACGGCATGGCAGCAATGCCGCCGATCTCCTGCGCTTCGCCACGATCGCCTGCACCGATGCGGGGCAGAGCAGTGATCGCGTCCGCACCTACGAGGCGGGGCGTGAAGACGAGTTCGTGCGACGCCTGCGTGTCGTCAATGACCTGCGAGCCGCCATCCGCCACCGTGAGATTCACGTCTGGTATCAGCCGAAGGCCAGCCTGAAAGAGGGCGACATCTGCGGTGTCGAAGCGCTGGTGCGCTGGTATCACCCGGAACTCGGATTCCTGAGCCCGGACGAGTTCATCCCGGCGACTGAACAGGCGGGCACCATTGTCCACCTGACGCGCTACGTGCTCACGGAAGCCGTCAAGCAGTGCCGTCACTGGCTCGACTTCGGCTTCGAAATGGGCATGTCGGTCAACCTGTCGGCACGCGACCTCACCGACGAGTACCTGCCCTATCACGTGTTGCAGATCTTGAAAGACAACGACGTCAAGCCCGAGTACCTGACGCTGGAAATCACCGAGAGCTCGATCATGGAAGACCTCGGCCGCTCGCTGCTCGTGCTCGAATGTCTGCGCGACGTCGGCGTCCGCATCTCGATCGATGATTTTGGCACCGGGCATTCGTCACTTGCCCAGCTCAAGAATATTCCTGTGCACGAACTCAAGGTGGACAAGACCTTCATCTTCAGCATCTGCGAGGAGAAGGAAAACGAAGCGATTGTTCGAGCAACGATCGAACTCGCTCACAGTCTCGGGCTCGATGTGGTGGCCGAAGGCGTCGAAGACGAGGAAACCATGCGCCGCGTGACGAGACTTGGCGCCGAAGTTGCGCAGGGCTACTTCCTGAGCAAACCGGTACCTCCCGAGACGCTCACCAAGTGGCTGATGCGGTATACGCCGACCGTCTATCCCGAC
>JBFFOM010000055.1:0-18592 GCA_041574455.1 Woeseiaceae bacterium
CAGCCGGTGCGGCTGGATCCCCGCACGCTCGACACGATCCGTGCGGAATCCTTCGATGGCAAGCTGCCTCATAACGTGTCGGCCCATTCGAAGGTCGACCTGAATACCGGCGAGTTCGTCTTTTTCGATTACGCACTGTACGAGCCCTGGTACAGCTTCGGTGTCGTGGATAAGAACAACCAGCTGACGCATTTCACGCAGGTCGAGGTGCCAGGCCCGCGTCTCCCGCACGATATGGCGATCACCGAGAACTACGCCGTTCTCATGGACCTGCCGGTCGTGTTCACCGAGCAGGGTCTGCGCAACAAGCTGTGGACGATCCACCACGACGAAAAACTACCGACACGATTCGGCGTGTTGCCCCGACGAGGTGCCGGCACGGATATCCGCTGGTTCGAGTTCCCGGGTTGTTACATCTATCACGTCGTCAACGCGTGGGAAGAGGGCGACGAGATCGTGATGTACTGCTGCAAGATGGTCGATAACGGTCGTGACCTGCCGCGCCAGTTCGGTCCGTATGCGCCGATGGTCAACGTGCTCGCATTGCGCGCCGTGCTGACCAGGTGGACGATGAACCTGCGCACCGGGGAGAGCAGGGAAGAGCAGGTCGACGATTCGATCAGCGAGTTCCCCGTCGTCAACCTGGGCTACGTGGGGCGCAAGTCGCGCTTTTCGTATCACGCCTCGATCCCGGATACCGAGACCCAGGTCTTCGACGGTATCGTGAAATATGACCTGACGGACGGCACGCATGTGCGGCACCGTTTCGATGAGCATGTCTACGGCTCGGAACCGGCCTTTGCGCCGCGCACTGACGCCGCGGCCGAAGATGACGGTTACGTTGTCTCTTTTACCAGCAACGCACAGACTGGTGAGACGCGGGCGCTGATCCTCGATGCACAGAACCTCGCGGATGCGCCGTTGGCGCAGGTGCGCATCCCGCAGCGCATCCCGCTCGGCTTCCACGGAACCTGGGCCAATGTCGCAGAATTCGGGCGCGCGGCGTAACGGGATCGTGATGGCGACCCCAGCGCGGCCGCGCATCTCGAGCCGCTGGTTCAGCGCGCTCGCGCTGCTGCTTGCCGGGTCTCTCGTTGCCTGTGACGGCGACACCGGCGCGTCGTCACCGTCGGCGACGACGGCCGAAACGTCAGTGGCTGACGTGCCGCGACTGCGAGACGGTTCGCCGGTTGACCACGATGCGGAACGAGACGGCCCGATCCCGGGTCCTCGTTCCTGCTTCTGGCTGCGAGGACCTCACAGCGCCGATCCTTACGTCAACCTGGCGTACCCGGACGCGTCAGTTTTCTACTGGGCCGCGGTCTTCTCGATGCCGGAAGGTGCGACGCTCGAGATTCGCGGCGATTTTGCGCACGCACGCTACCAGTCTTTCATCACTTACGACGAACGCGGCAGGCCGATCGAATCGCTGGCGGATTACCTGATGCAGGCCGACGAAGGCTCGGTCAATCCCTATCGCGTCGGGGCCAATCGCAATGCGGAGAATCGCAGCTACGGCGTACAGGTATTGAACCGCGCTCCGGTCGCCGCGCGCGCCATCGGGGAATTTCGGCAGGACCAGCGCTCCAACGCGCTGCATGCGCCGGCGTACGGCGACGGCCAGCAGGTCATCATTTATCGCATCTACCTCCCCGACGAGGGTCGCTGGCCCGACGGTGGCGTGGCGCTGCCGACGCCCGTGTTGACGATGCCCGATGGTGAGGTCCTCGCGGACCAGGCTGCCTGCGAGGCGCTGGGTACCCAGCAGCTTCTGCAGATCAGCGCCGATGCGGCCGGCATCCCGCCGCCGGTGTACCGACAGTTGCTCAACCAGCCCGGGAAACCGGACACCTGGCCGGCGCAGGTGCCGCCGAAATGGTACATCCAGCTTGATCGCAAGAGCCTGATCGGCATCTACACCGGCGAGATCTCCGAGAACGCAAGGCGCAGCGAGGGCGGCTTTTATCCGAACCTCGATAACCAGTACGTCCGCACGATCATCAATCGCAAACACGGCAAGGTCTTCCTGCTGCGCGGGAAGATGCCGGTAACGCCCAGGACCTATCATCGCGACGATACGACGACCGAGGCAGAGCTGCGTTACTGGTCGCTGTGTTCCAACCAGGGCTTTGCGAACACGCGTGTGAACGCCTGCCTGTTCGACGAGGAAGTACCCCTCGATCGCAACGGTTTCTATACGATCGTGGTCAGCCGCGAAGCGGACCGGCCGCGGAATGCGACCGGCGCCTGCGGGATAGCCTGGTTGCCGATGGCAGAAGATGGTGATGGCATGTTCGACGATGACGTAACGATCCTGCAGATACGGAACATGCTCGCGTCACCCGATTTCTCCCATGCCATTCAGCGTGTCAGCGCGCAGGGCGACATTCAGCAGGTCATGGGACCCTACCTGCCACGCACGATGTACCTGCAGCCCAACCAGGTCGAGTCCTTCTTTCCATGCCACCCGGGTTCCACCTGAGGTATGCCGATTTCACAGGGCCAGGCGGCCAGGCGTTTCCGGCGCCGGCCTGTGACATGTGCCAGCGGCCTGGCTGACGCGTCGAGCGAGGCTGCATGACGGAGCACAATACTCGTCTGCATCTCGTCGTCGGTGCCAGCGGTTACATCGGCACCAACCTGGTCGAGATGCTGGTGGCGGAAGGACGGCGCGTGAGGGCCGCATCGCGAAACATCGAGATCTTGCAGGGGCGCGGCTGGGACGGCGTGGAACTCGTCGCGGCCGATGTGCTGGACCCTGATTCGCTCGACGCGGCCCTGCAGGACGTCGACACGGCCTACTACCTGGTGCACTCGATGGCCGCGGGCAAGTCGTTTCCGGAACTCGATGCCGTAGCCGCGCACAACTTTGCCGAGGCGGCGACGCGCCAGCAGGTCCGCCGCATCGTTTACCTGGGCGGCCTGACCCCCGAGCGCCCGGTCTCCGACCACCTCAAGTCGCGGCAGGAAACCGGGGATATCCTGCGCCGGGGCAGCGTACCCGTCACCGAACTGCGCGCCGGCATGATCATCGGACCGGGCTCGGCGGCCTGGGAAGTCATCCGCGATCTCGTTAATTACCTGCCGATCATGGTGACGCCGCGCTGGGTGTTCTCGCGGTCCACGCCGATTGCACTCGGCAACCTGCTGCGCTATCTCGTCGACGTGCCGGGTATCGAAGAGACTGCAGGCCAGACCTATGACGTGGGCGGCCCCGACACGCTGACTTACGCGGAGATCATGCGGCAGTACGGCGCACTCGTCGGGAAGAAACCGCTCATCATTCCGGTGCCGGTGCTGACGCCGCGCCTGTCGTCGTACTGGCTGCGGCTGGTCACCACGGTGCCGACGAATATAGCGAGGGCGCTTATCGGCGGATTGTCGCAGGACGTCATTGCGAGCGACGAGCGGCTGGCGCAATTGATTCCGCAGGAACTGCTGGGCTTCGACGAAGCCGCGGCGGATGCCCTGAACGCCGAGCGCCGGCATGCGGTCCCTGCACATTGGGCCGAGACTGCGGCTGCCTGCGAGACCTTCAGGCCGGAATACAGTTACTACGCGAAACAGGAAGGCGGATCCGCACTGTCGGTTGCCACACGCTCGAGCCTCTGGTCCGTGATCTGCGACGTCGGCAAGGACGGCGATTATTTCTACGCGCAGGCGCAGTGGTGGCTGCGGCGGGCCATGGACTGGATGCTCGGTGGGCCCAGCATGCGGCGCCGGCGGCGCCACCCGACCGAGCTCCGGATCGGCGACGTGATCGATGCATGGCGCGTCATCGCGATCGAACGCGAACGACGGCTGACGCTGCTGATGGAGATGCGGGCGCCTGGAGCCGGTGTGCTCGAATTCGATATCGATGACGAGGACGAGCGGCGTCGCATTACAGTGCGCGCGTTCTGGCACCCGGCCGGTGCCTGGGGCCTCATCTACTGGTATGCCACTTGGCCGATTCACATCCTGCTGTTCCGCGGCATGGCGCGCACGATCGCTCGCCGGGCGGAATTGCTGGAGGACTGACACCCCGGGACCTGTCGCCCGGATCGGCCCAGGTCAATCTAGGCTTGATCGGCTACGGCCTGCAGGCGGTCCCAGTCCAGTACCTCGATCTTGCCGCGCGGTGAATACAGGATGCCGCCACGTCTCATCTTCGCCATCTGGCGGCAGACGGTCTCCTCGCTGAGGCCCAGCAGGCTCGCCATCTCACCGCGCGAGAAGGGCAGGGTCACGGGCCGGCCATTTTGCTGGTGCTTGGGAATCAGGAGGGCAATAAACGAGGCGATCTTCGCAGCTGCGCACTTGTGGCCCATGACGCGCATGAGCTCACGGCTGTGGGCAAGCTGCGCGTTCAGAGCATTGATCAACTGGATTGCCACGTCGGCATTGCTGCTGACGGCGTTCAACAGTGCCCGGTGACGGATCTTGCACGCGGTGACGGGCGTTTCGGCGACGGCCGAGTAGCGGTAATAATCATCGTTGAGCGATTGCAGGCCGACCAGCAGTTTGCCGGGGCTCGATATGCCGACGATTTGCTCGCGGCCCTCGGCTGTCAGGCAGGAGATCTTGGCGATGCCCGTCGATAAAGAGTAGAGGCTGGTCGAGAGATCGCCCTGGGCAAAAAGAACCTCGCCCCGGTCGAAACGAACCTGCTTTACGGCCTCTTCGACAAGGCAAATGATATCGATATCCGGGGACGCGTCGTTCCCGGACCGCAGTGCATGAAACGGGCAAACCTGATTGCCACACGTCATCGATCATTTCCCTCAAGCCTTTTCCATTTTATAGCCCCTGTGCGCCCCAGCGTCGATTGTGGCTTTCGCCAAAAACACTCGGTTTCTACGTAGCCGAAACTGACATTTGTCAGTCTCGCCAGCGGCCCGGAACGCGTACGGAAATACCGCAAACGGACCGGTTCCCCATAGGTGTAATCCACCGGCCGAAACTGACGAATGTCAGTGTTTTTCACAGGGGCAATTTCTATTGTTGACTTGCTCCGGACGACCGTTCCTCAATCCTTAAATGCGGACGCACCCGGGCTACATCTATCTACCTACCAAGGGGAGTACAAGTATATGAACCAGATCCACAAACCCTTTAGATGGGCCTGGTCTATTCTCGTTGTGTGCGCCCTCGCTTTCGCGATGGGCGGCTGCGAGGGTAGCGATGGTGCCACGGGTCCCGCCGGTCCCGCCGGTGCTGCCGGTGCTGCCGGTAATGACGGCGCTGACGGCGCTGATGGCGCTGATGGCGCATCGGCCACGACCATTCCGCTCGAAAGCTGTTACGTATGCCACGGTCAGGGCTCGTTTATGGATGCCACGGTGGCACACGAGCTGGATCCGATCGAAGCGGTCAGCAACATCGAATTCGGGACGGCTAACGGCGGCGCCGACCTGACGGTCACGTTCGACGTGGACTTTGAGGTGGACGGCGGCCTGGTGCCGGCGACAACCTACGACGTGGTCCAGCGCGCCTATTACAATGATGGCGGTTTCCGTGCTGACGTCCGTGCCTTCGCGACGCTGACCAACAACGGTGGCGGAAACTACACCATCACGGTTGCCGGCGCCGGAGCCGAGTTCGCGAATAACAATCGCTGGCTGTTCCGGGTCCAGGATGACGATCAACGCCAGACGCGCGTCTATTTCTATGCTGACTGGCCAGCCAATCCGGGTCTCGGCCCGGTGGCGGTGACTGCCGAAGACTGCGCAGCCTGCCACGGCCCGGAAGGCATTCCCGTTCACGGGAGCGCCTTTATCGCGTCGGACGGCGGCGAGGTTTGCCTGACCTGCCATGGGTCCGACCATGAACACGACGGCGAGATCGAACCGATACCACGCCTCGGAATTAAAGTACACGCATACCACAGCGGTCTCGCGCTCGACAGTGAAGGCAATCCCGAAAACATCACGTACCCGACCTACATGTCGAACTGCAGCGTTTGCCATGACGATGAATCAGGGTTCCTGGCGGCGGTAAACGCAATGCCGGTCTATGGCGAGGGCTGCCTCTCCTGCCACGGGTCTATGGATAACGAGTATTGGGACTTCAGCGGCGGTCTGGGTTTCCACCTGACGCAACCGGCAGACATCGACTGTGCAAGTTCGACGTGCCATTCTGTTGGCGGCGCCGCGAACCTTTTCGTCGCCGTGACCGACTTCCACAACGGCCTGAACCCCGAGGGCGATAGCAGACGCGGCCCGATCTTCGATGGCATCGACGTCTCGGTTGCCGAGGGTGAGAGGTTTGACTGGCAGATCGACGCTATCGTCGATGACGGCGTTGACCTGACGATCACGTGGTCAGCGTCCTACGACAACATTGGCGTCGATCCGTGCAACGCCGACGTCGCCAATGGGCCGGTGTTCTTCAATGGCAACACGATGCGGGCATACCGCAGCTACGCCCAGGGTGATGACTTCATCATCGGCATGCGTGAAAATGACACAAGCTATCCGGTCACAGTCAACCTGACCGTCGATAACACGTCCTGCGCGGGCGGCTTCGCGACGACCATCATCCCGGTGGATGACGAGGTGGCCGAGAGAGGCAGGGTGGTCTTCGGCGGCAAGCCGCAGGTCCTCAGCGACCTCATCGAACCTGCTGCGACCGTAGGCGCTCGCGTCCCGTCGCCGGCCTACGATTGGCTCGTGGGCGATGGCGAAATGGTGGCGCGGCGCGATGT
This sequence comes from Woeseiaceae bacterium, assembly GCA_041574455.1. Classification (GTDB taxonomy): domain Bacteria; phylum Pseudomonadota; class Gammaproteobacteria; order Steroidobacterales; family Woeseiaceae; genus UBA1847. The sequence continues at coordinate 6,686 of JBFFOM010000055.1, forward strand.
CGTCGACTCCACGAAATGCGTGGGTTGCCACGTGGGTTCGCTGTACCAGCACGGCGGCGATCGTGTCGATAACGTTGACATGTGCCTCATGTGCCACAACGCGGCCGCAAACGAGCAGGATGTCCGTGTAAGCATGGGCGTTGACCCATCCGAAGCCTACGACGGCAAGGTCGGCCAGAGCTATGAGCTGAAGACGATGCTGCATCGTGTTCACTCGGCCAATTACCGGTGGGAGGACGGGACCTATAATGCTCCGTTCCTGGTCTATCGGGGCCGCGGCATCTACGCCTTTGCGCAAGAGGGCGTAACTCCGCCGAACTGGGATACTACAGTGACTGAGGGCTGCACCGCGGAAGAGATCGCCGATGGCAAGAGCCGGGTCTTTGGTTCGAGTGACACCAGTGGCGACAAGTGCGAGGTGCACCACCTCCACGCACCGACCTTCCCGCGGAGCCCCAACGAGTGCACGGCGTGCCACAAGCCGAACTTTACCGTCATTCCCGATCAGACCATTTCGATGGCGAATACGGTCGAAGTCGGTAGCACGGCAGACTATCGCGAGCAGAACGACGACGTGCTCCAGGGCGCAGCGGCGACTGCTTGCATAACCTGCCACTACAACGCTGCGACCAAGGGACATGCGTACCAGAACAGCTGGGAGCCGCAGGAATTCGAGGAAGGTCGTCAGACCATCATCGACGCAGCGAACTGACAATAACCCCCCAAAAGGCTTGATGCCTTTTAACCTGGGCCGGGAGAGCAATCTCCCGGCCTTTTTAATTTCTGGTCGCGCTATACTCGGCGCACCATGAGCATCATCAGCGAACTCAAGCGGCGCAACGTGTTCAAGGTAGCGATAGCCTACCTCGTGGCGTCGTGGCTGCTGATCCAGTTGAGCGATATTCTCGTACCCATGCTGGCCCTGCCCGAGTGGGTGTCGCGGTTCGTGTTCCTGCTGCTGGTCATGTTGTTCATCCCGACGGTGATCGCGGCGTGGGCGCTCGAGCTGACGCCCGAGGGCATCAAGCTCGAAAAGAACGTTGATCGCTCGCAGTCGATCACTCCCCAGACCGGCAAACGCATTAATCACATCATCGTTGGCGCATTGTCGATCGCTGTCGTCGTGCTGCTCCTCGACAAGTTCGTGTTGACCGATGGGCCCGCTGGTCGTGACGATGTCGATGCAAAGATTGAGAAGTCAGTTGCCGTGCTGCCGTTCGCGGATCTCAGCCAGGGCCAGGACCAGGAGTGGTTCGCCGACGGTCTGGCCGAGGAAATCCTCAACGCACTCGCGCGCACGCCGGATCTGCTGATCTCGGCACGCACCTCGACGTTCGCCTATAAGGGCACCGACAAGGACATCCCGACGATTGCTCGGGAGCTGGGTGTAGCACACGTGCTGGAGGGCTCTGTACGCCGGGCAGGGGATCGCATCCGTGTAACAGCGCAGCTGATCCGCGCGGTCGACGGTTTCCATCTCTGGTCACAGAACTACGACCGGGATTCGGCCGACGTCATCGAGATCCAGGAAGACCTCGCGATCCAGATCGCCAACGCGCTCGAGACGACGATGGATCCCGAGGCGTTGCAGGACATGCTGCGGGTGGGCACGAGTTCCGTCGAGGCCTACCAGGCCTATATCCACGGTGCCGCGCTGCGTGCCGAGTCATTACTCGAGAACGATGTACGACGCATGGTTGAGGCGTACTCGTACTTCGAGCAGGCGCGCGAAGCCGATACGGAGTTCTCCTATGCGCACGGCGCCGCGGCGCAATTCTGGGTTACGCAAATGTCGCTGACGTCGTTCTACATGGATACGACGGAGCAAACGCCGCTCAGCGAGATGCTGGAGTTGTTTCACGAGCGCAACGAAGTTGCGATCCGGACCGCGAAGAACGATCTCGATCGTCTGCTATTGCAGGCGGAACAGGCTGAAATCGACACGCGCTGGCGCGAGGCGCTGCGCCTGTATCGCGAGTACCTCGACGCGCGCCCGAACGACCTGATTGCCTGGGAAGCCTATCTCGAAAACGCCGCCATCGCATCGGACACGTCAGCGATCGGGGAAGCGCTGGATGTGCTCCGGGAAGCCGGGATCAAGCGTCCGGAGGCTGCGAGTTACTTCATGGATTATGCCTACCAGCACCTCGACCCGAAAGACGGCGCCGACTACGGACTGGCTGCAGCCAAGCGCTGGCCGCTTGCCAACATCATGTACCAGACGCATCGGAACCTGCTGTTCGCGCAACGTGTGGAGGAGGCGCGCGAGATCATGCAGGCCTACGCCCAGCGCTATGGTCGTCCGCATCCGTTGATGGCCGCGCGGCAGCGCTGTGCCGAGGGGGATGCAGCGGGCGTCCGCCAGATTCTCACGGACGTTTACGGCGAAGAAGTCACCGTCAACTCAGGCAACTCCCAATGGCTCGTGCTGAAGATGCTGGGTGAGGACGAGAAAGCGATCGAGGTGCTGCGCAATTTCGAAGCGCAGCAGGTTCCGTTCCTGATGGCTAACTGGCTGAGTTACCGGCACTTCGACCCGTCGCCGTTCCCGGCCCTGATGCAGGTGCTCGAGCGCGAGAACGTCAAGCGCCCGCCGACGATTACCCTGCCTTACGCCTGTACACCCAAGTCGGGCTCCGTGTAAACCCGGATAGGCGTCGACCCGGGCAGCTCATAGGCTGTAGTCTGCGATGGTCTTACTCCGCGAAATCAAGCGACGCAAGGTCCTCCACACCTTGTCGCTTTACATCGTCGGCTGCTGGGTTGCCCTGCAGGTCGTCGAGGTGTTATCCGAGGCGGGCCTGCCACCGCAGACGATGCGCTATCTGCTGGCGGCGATGTCGGCCGGCTTTCCCATCGTTCTGATCATCGCCTGGTTCTTCGACGTATCGACCGAGGGCATTACGCGAACCCGGCCGCGCGCAGACGATACCGAGCTGCCAACCCTGAACCTCGGGGATCATGCGCTGCTTGCAGGCATCCTGGCCGTACTGGCATTGAATGCGTATGTGCTGTCGTCGCCGGCGCCGACGCAAGAGATGGCGCGGGTGACGGCCGGCAGGGTCCTCGTCGTTTTGCCGTTTGACGACGCAGGGGACAGCGAGAACGCGGTGGGCGATGCGCTGGCGAGCGAACTGCGTTCCGAGTTCAAGCGAGTTGCCGGCCTGCGCGTACTGGGTCGTGAGACGAGCAACGCGATAAAAAACGCCGGTGAAGTGCGGAACGAGATTGCCCGCGAACTCGGTGTTACCTCGCTGCTGGTGGGTGACGCCGCACTTGTGAATGATGAAATCCAGTTGCGGGTGCGGGTCGTCAATATTCCGGCCGGCAACGTCGTGTGGCAGTCGGATTTCTCGACGCCGGTTGGCCGGGGTCCGGACCTGCAGCGCCGCATCGTGGAGGCGATCCTCGACGCGGTAATCCCAGCGGCCAGTGCCGAATCGGCGATTGCACCACGAGTGGCCAGCGGCGAATGCGAATCCGTGTACGACCTGTTTCTGCGCGGCAGGCAGTTCTGGTTGCGCAACGAGCGGGCACGGGCGCACGAACTCATAAGCGAAGCCACGCGAATCGACTCGCAGTGCGGGGTCGCCTGGGAAGCGCTGGCCGTCATGTCGATCGACTGGACCAAGGAAGGTTTCACGAAGGCCGGCGCCGCGGCGCGCAGGGCACTCGAGATCAACGAGGCGCTGGGCGGGGCCTGGGCAACGCTCGCCGAAATCGCCGAGGAAGAGGAACGCTGGCGCGAGTCCGAACGCCTGTTCCTGCGCGCATTGTACGTAGACCCGACCAACGCGATCGTCAACGCGATGTATGCCGAGGCGCTGCTCGCACGCGGCCGCGTAAGCGATGCCGTGCACTATGCCCGGGAGGGCTACCGTTACGAACCGGCGTTCGATAGCGCGAACTGGATGCTCGCCATGGCGGCGCGATACGCGGGCGATCCGCTGCTCGTCAAACGGCACGCACAGATTTTCGCTGAACTCCGGGGCAACCCGGAGCGCTACGGCTGGGACAATATCGGTGCCGCGTTCATCATGGAGGGCGAAATCGAGCGGGCTGCGCAGCTGTATGAATCGAAGGTGGGCGAATACACGGCAGACTGGTTCCCGCAATGTGTCCGCTCGCTCGCGGACCCCGGTCTGAGGGAGGGGCTCGTCGCGAAGATGCGCGAGTCAATGCGGCAGTATTTGCATGATGAACTCAGCGGCTGGCAAAACTGGTACGTTCCCTCGCATATCATTATCTGTGCAACCTCGATCGGAGAAGTCGATATCGCGATCGAACTCTTCTCGAGCGTTGAGGACATCCCGACCGAGGCAAAATTCATGATGTTCTTCATGGCGGATCACGCAGCTCTGCGCCAGACCGAGCATTTCCGCAACCTTGTCGTCGACAGCGGACTGCTGGATTACTGGCGGGAATGGGGCTGGTCGGATTACTGTCGGCCCGACGGCGACAGCTTCACCTGCGACTAGGGCGCCAGGCGCTCGATCGCCCAGCTGCCGTCGTCCTGCTTCGAGTATTCGAAGCGATCGTGCAGCCGGTTGCGGCGGCCCTGCCAGAACTCGATCTGGTCCGGCACGACGCGGTAGCCGCCCCAGAAGGAAGGCAGCGGTATTTCCTTGTTGCGAAATTTCGCTTTCAGTTTCTGGAACTCGTTCTCGAGCAGCGAGCGCGAGGAGATGACGCTCGACTGGTTGGAGACCCAGGCGCCGAGCTGGCTGCCGCGCGGGCGTGTCAGGAAATACTTGAGCGACTCGCTGGTCGGGATCTTTTCCGCCGTGCCGCGAATCTTCACCTGGCGGGCAGGTTCCGACCAGAAGAACAGGAGCGACACGCAGGGATTGCCCGCGATGTCCGCGGCCTTGCGGCTCTCATAGTTCGTATAGAAGACGAAGCCTCTCTCATCGAAGGACTTCAGGAGCACGGTGCGACTCGATGGCCTGTTCTTGCTGTCTACCGTTGCAAGCACCACGGCGTTCGGGTCCATGGGTACCCTCTCGCAGGCATAGCGAAACCACTCCTCGAACTGCACGATCGGATCGTCGTGCAGATCCTCGCGATCGAGCGCGAAACCAGTGGCCGAGCGCCGCAGCGCCTCGACGTTCATGCCATGATGTTCGTGGTCATCAGCCATCGCGCAAATATACAGAAATAGGGTACCGGACACCCCATTTCCAGAAACAGAATTGGGGTGTCCGGTACCCTATTTCTGCGTATATAATGCCCGGCTGGCAGAAGGTGCGGGTTCCGAATCGCCCGACAATGCGAAAGTGGCGGAATTGGTAGACGCGCTGGCTTTAGGTGCCAGTGGGGCAACCCGTGGGAGTTCGAGTCTCCCCTTTCGCACCAGTCATCAAGAATACAAGTAACTGATATTTAAGAGAATTAAAGAATGAACGTCACTGTCGAATCGACAGGTGCTCTGGAACGCCGTATGCGCGTCGAAGTACCCATCGAGCGCATTGAATCCGAGGTCAGCTCGCGCCTGAAGTCGGTGGGCAAGACGGCCCGGATCAAGGGCTTCCGCCCGGGCAAGGTCCCGGCCCGCGTGGTGCGCCAGAAATACGGCAAGCAGGTTCGCCAGGAAGTCCTCGGCGAGATCATGCAGCAAAGTTACACGGATGCCGTCGTCCAGGAGAAGCTGCGGCCGGCCGGCGGCCCTAGGATCGAGACCGAGGGTGAGGACGACAAGACCTTCACCTACGTCGCGACCTTCGAGGTGCTCCCCGAAGTCGAGCTCAAGAACCTCGACAAGATCAAGGTCGAAAAGCCCGAGATAGAGATTCGGGATGAGGACCTCGATGACATGCTGCTCAGCCTGCGTCGCCAGCGTGCTACCTGGAAGCAGGTTGAACGCAAGGCCAGGGACGGCGACCGCGTGATCGTCGATTTCACCGGCACGCTCGACGGCGAAAAGTTCGAGGGCGGATCAGGCACCGAGATCCCGGTCGTGCTCGGCCAGGGCCAGATGCTTGCGGACTTCGAAAAGGGCCTGAAGGGCATGGCTGCAGGCGACGAGAAATCGATCAAGGTCAAGTTCCCGAAGGATTACCCCGCCGAAGAACTTGCCGGCAAGAAAGCCGACTTCGCGATCAAGATGCACACGGTCAACGAGGAAGTGCTACCGGAACTCGACGATGAGTTCGCCAAGGGCTTTAACGTCCAGGAAGGTGGGCTCGAGCAGTTCAGGACAGAGGTCCGCGAGAACATGGAGCGTGAGGCCAAGCAGAAGGTCGACGGCGACATTCGCGAGCAGACACTCAATGGCCTGATCGAAAACAACCCGATCGATGTGCCGCAGGCGCTCGTGCACGACGAGATGCACTCGATGCAGCATGAGGCTATGCGGCGACTCGGCATCGAGGACCACGACCAGGCGCCGCCCATGGAGAATTTCAAGGAAGCGGCCGACAAGCGGGTTCGCCTTGGGCTCCTGCTGCGCCAGGTCATCAGCGATAACAAGATCACGATCGACGAAAACGATCTCAAGGCGCGTGTCGAGGAAATGTGCGCGGGCTACGAGAATTCGGACGAAATGGTCAAGATGTACATGTCGAACCCGCAGATCATGCAGCAGGTCGAACCGCTGGTCGTGGAGCAGAAGGCCGTGACCTGGCTGCTCGAGAACGGCAAGACCAAGGCGAAGAAGATCACGTTCAAGGACTACATGAACCCACCCGCTTCGTGAGACAATCGACGCAATCGAACTCGCTGGAGACAGGACAACCATGAGCGCAACGGCACTGAATCTCGTCCCGATGGTCGTCGAACAGACGGCTCGCGGCGAACGCGCATACGACATCTATTCGAGGCTGCTGAAGGATCGCCTCGTGTTCATCGTCGGTCCTGTCGAGGATCACATGGCGAACCTGGTTGTCGCCCAGCTCCTGTTCCTAGAGTCCGAGAATCCCAACAAGGACATCCACCTGTACATCAACTCACCCGGTGGCGTCGTCTCAGCGGGCCTTTCGATCTACGACACGATGCAGTTCATCAACTGCGATGTCTCGACGATCTGCGTCGGCCAGGCCGCCAGTATGGGCGCGCTGCTGCTCGCAGGCGGCACCAAGGGCAAACGTTTTGCGCTGCCGCACTCGCGCATCATGGTTCACCAGCCCAGTGCGGGCTACCAGGGCCAGGCGACGGACATCAGCATCCACGCCGAGGAAGTGCTCGAGCTGAAGCGGCGCCTCAACAAGATCATGGCCAAGCACACGGGCCAGGATATCGAGACGATCGAACGCGATCTCGAGCGCGATAACTTCATGAGCGCCGAAAAGGCCGTCGGGTACGGCATCATCGACACCGTGCTGGCCCAGCGGGCGGAGATGGGGTCCCGCAAGAAAGACTAAGGTCTCACTCGGTCGAGATGGTCGCGTCTTCCATCAATACGGTGTAGCTGTACCCGGCGCCAAAGTCCCTGTCGAGGATGATGGCACCCGTCACGACGACTGTTTCTCCGACAGCCGTTACATCCTTGCTCGTTACCGTCAGATCGTTGCTGCGATTTTCCGCGTCGCCGGAACCGTCCTGGATATGGATGAAGTTCCAACCCATGATGCCTTTGTTGTACTTGACGACTTTGCCGCGCAGGCTGATCGCCTGGCCAGCCAGTTCATCCTTGTTGGCGTAGACGTAGGCAATGTCCTGGCCGGGCTCGAGTGCGGCGATTTGTACGTCAGCCACATCCGTCACGACAGGTTCACGACTGCTGTTAACAGCCGGCGCACGGGACGACAGGTTTTGCATTGAGCTCGAGAAGTACACGACGTCGAAGGTACGATTGAGCGTATTGCTCGTGAAGTTCGTCATCGGCATACCGGCGGACGCCTGCAGGACGTCGCCGACCTGGACGGCCGTTGCGGGCCCGGCTATCCAGTGCTGATACTCGTCGCTTTCGATGAACGCGTAGGTGTAGCCACCCGAATCTATGGTTTCGGCGACCGTGCCCCGGACCATACCGTCCGGCACGGGCGCAGCCAGCAATGCGTTTTTGGCGGCCGGCTCCTGGTGCGACTCGGTGCAGCCTGACAAGGTGAAACAAAGTATTGCGACGGCTGTCGCAGCCGCCGCCGAGAAGTTGGTTGTCACGGTATTCATCCGGTTTAGGTGCCTGATGACCCCATGTTGCCAGTTGTAGCCGATACCGCCATACGAGCAATTGCCTATGCGGCTCGGGGTCGCCGTTTTTTTACAAATTCTTCCATTCCCAGCCCTCGCATTGACAGAAATATAGGAAAACGACCATATATCAGCGTCTTATGTTTCAATTTGTTGCTTATGAGCGGCGGAACTTTGCAGCTTTGTGACGCCCGTGTACACTACTGCCCATGGTCGTAAGCGACTGATTTTTCGAAGTCACAAAGGCAAGTCTGAATGAGCGATGACACCCGCAACAAGAGTGAAGACGGTAAGCTGCTTTACTGTTCTTTTTGCGGCAAATCCCAGCATGAAGTCCGCAAGCTGATCGCGGGCCCGTCCGTCTTTATCTGTGACGAGTGTGTCGAGCTCTGTAACGACATCATCCGCGAAGAGCTCGAGGACGGTGCTGAGACCGGCCATGACAAGCTCCCCAAGCCCCAGGAAATCAACGAGGTACTCGATGAGTACGTCATCGGCCAGGAGCGTGCCAAGAAGGTCCTGTCGGTCGCCGTCTACAACCACTACAAGCGGCTCAACGATCGCCTGAACGATCGCAGCAAGGACGACATCGAACTTGCCAAGTCGAACATCCTGCTGATCGGCCCGACGGGCTGCGGCAAGACGCTGCTGGCCGAGACGCTGGCGCGCCTCCTCAACGTGCCGTTCACGATCGCCGACGCCACGACGCTGACCGAGGCCGGCTACGTCGGCGAGGACGTCGAGAACATCATTCAGAAGCTCCTGCAAAAGTGCGACTACGACGTCGACAAGGCGCAGACGGGCATCGTCTACATCGACGAGATCGACAAGATCTCGCGGAAATCGGACAACCCGTCGATCACACGCGACGTGTCGGGCGAGGGCGTGCAGCAGGCGCTCCTGAAGCTCATCGAAGGCACCATAGCCTCGGTGCCGCCCCAGGGCGGCCGCAAGCACCCGCAGCAGGAGTTCCTGCAGGTGGACACGGGCAACATCCTGTTTGTCTGTGGCGGCGCGTTCGCAGGGCTCGAAAAGATCATCATGGACCGCTCGTCCAAGAGCGGCATCGGCTTCGTGGCAGACGTCAAGACCGACGAGGAAAAGCAGTCGATTGGCGAGCTCCTCCACGACGTCGAGCCCGAGGACCTGATTCGTTACGGACTGATCCCCGAGTTCGTCGGCCGCCTGCCGGTCGTCGCCACGCTCGAGGAACTGGACGAAGACGCGCTTGTGCAGATCCTGCTCGAGCCGAAGAACGCGCTTACCAAACAGTACCGCAAGCTCTTCGAAATGGAAGGCGTCGAACTCGAGTTTCGCGACGACGCCCTCCGCGCCGTGGCCAAGAAGGCCATGGACCGCAAGACGGGCGCGCGCGGTTTGCGCACCATCCTTGAAAATGTATTGCTCGACACCATGTATGACCTTCCTTCGTCGACGAGTGCGAAGAAGGTTGTCGTGGATGAGGCCGTCGTTTCCGGCGAGACCCAACCCTACGTGATTCACGAGTCGGACGAGACCCCGACCGTTAACATCGAGCAGCCGCCAAGGCCTACCGGGTCTGACGGCGCCTAGCCCAGCGAGGCAACATGTCTGAAAAAGATCTGATAACGGGGATCGACGACGAGTCGGTCGACGACGGCTCGTCCGGCGTTCCGGTACTGCCGCTACGCGACGTCGTGGTCTACCCGCACATGGTCATCCCGCTGTTCGTGGGGCGCGAGAGATCCATCGTCGCGCTCAACAAGGCGATGGATGCAGGCAAGCGCATCCTCCTGGTAGCCCAGAAAAAGGCTGATCTCGACGATCCACAGCCTGCCGACCTCTATGAAGTCGGCACACAGGCGACGATCCTGCAGCTCCTGAAGCTGCCCGATGGCACGGTCAAGGTGTTGGTCGAGGGCGGTGAGCGCGTGCTCATCGACCGCTTCAACGTCGGCGATCATTTCTCGGCCGAGATCACGCTGCTGCCGGACGAAGACCGGCACGACGAACGCGAGATCGACGTCCTGGTGCGCTCGATCATCACGCAGTTCGAGCATTACGTGAAACTGAACAAGAAGGTGCCGCCCGAGGTCCTGACCTCACTCTCCGGCATCGACGAGCCCGGGCGCCTGGCCGACACGGTTGCCGCACACATGGCACTGAAGCTTTCCGAGAAGCAGCGCGTCCTCGAGATCCAGGACATCAAGGCCCGGCTCGAGCAGGTGCTCGGCATGATCGAGGGCGAGATCGACGTGCTGCAGATCGAGAAGCGCATCCGCGGCCGCGTCAAGCAGCAGATGGAGAAGAGCCAGCGCGAGTACTACCTGAATGAGCAGATGAAGGCCATTCAGAAGGAACTCGGCGAGATGGAAGACGCGCCGAACGAGCTGGCCGACCTCGAGAACAAGATCGAGGAAGCCGGCATGCCAAAGGAGGCAAAGGAAAAGGCCGTCTCCGAACTCAACAAGTTGAAACTCATGTCGCCGATGTCGGCCGAGGCCACCGTGGTGCGCAACTACGTCGACTGGCTCGTCAAGGCGCCGTGGAAGAAGCGCTCCAAGGTACTGAAAAACCTGAAGAAAGCCGAGGAGATTCTCGAGGCGGATCACTACGGCCTCGAGAAGGTAAAAGAGCGCATCCTCGAGTATCTCGCCGTGCAGCAGCGCGTGAAAAAGCTCAAGGGCCCGATCCTGTGTCTGGTTGGACCGCCGGGCGTCGGCAAGACCTCGCTGGGCCAGTCGATCGCGCGCGCCACTAATCGCAAGTTCGTGCGCATGTCCCTGGGCGGTGTGCGTGACGAGGCCGAGATTCGCGGTCATCGCCGCACCTACATCGGCTCGATGCCGGGCAAGATCATCCAGAACCTGTCGAAGACGGGCGTCCGCAACCCGCTGTTCCTGCTCGACGAGGTCGATAAGATGGCCATGGACTTCCGTGGCGATCCGTCGTCGGCGCTGCTCGAAGTGCTCGACCCCGAGCAGAACTCGACCTTTGCCGATCACTACCTCGAGGTCGATTTCGATCTCTCGGACACGATGTTCGTGTGCACGGCGAACAGCCTGAACATCCCGGCGCCGCTCCTCGACCGCATGGAGGTCATCCGCATCCCGGGCTACACCGAGGACGAGAAGCTCAACATCGCGCTCAGGTACCTGGTGCCCAAGCAGATGAAGGAGAACGGGCTCAAGGACGATGAACTGAAGATTACCGAGAGCGCCGTGCGCGACATCATCCGCCATTACACGCGTGAGTCGGGCGTGCGCAATCTCGAGCGCGAGATCTCGAAAATCTGCCGCAAGGTCGGGAAGTCCCTGCTCCTGAAACCGCGCGATGCGAAGGTCATGATCACGCCGAAGAGCATGGAAAAGTACCTTGGCGTGCGTCGCTTCCGCTATGGCAAGGCCGAGGAGAAGGACCAGGTCGGGCAGGTAACGGGACTGGCGTGGACCGAGGTCGGCGGCGAGCTTCTGACCATCGAAGCGACCACGGTCCCGGGCAAGGGCAAGCTCATTCACACGGGCCAGCTGGGCGAAGTCATGACCGAATCCATCCAGGCCGCCATGACCGTCGTACGCAGCCGGTCGGAGGTCCTGGGGATAGACACCGACTTCCACCAGAAGCTCGATGTGCACATTCACGTGCCCGAAGGCGCGACGCCAAAGGACGGTCCATCTGCGGGAGTTGGCATGTGTACTGCCCTGGTGTCGGCATTGACCGACATCCCCGTAAAGAGCGATGTCGCCATGACCGGCGAGATCACGCTGCGTGGCGAAATACTGCCGATTGGTGGCCTCAAGG
>JBFFOM010000056.1:0-18557 GCA_041574455.1 Woeseiaceae bacterium
CTGTTGCGTTGGTCTTGCGTTGACCTGCCGCAGCGAGGCGATCAGCCGCCTGTATTTTTGCGATCTCGCGGGCGCCGGAACGGGAGCCGTGTTGATCATCGGCGTGTTGCTGGTCGCGTTCCCGCAATCGGCGTTGATTGTTCTCGTGGCATTCGTGCTCATCGCCTCGGTGCTCGTTGGCAACAGCACCGCTGCGCGAGTGCCGCTGAGCGTCGGTCAATTCACCTGGCTGGTCGCCCTGGCGATCATCGTTTTTAACGGCGGACTGACGTTGCGACCCTCCGAGTTCAAGGGCCTCAGCCAGGCTTTGCAGGTTGTCGACGCCCGTGCGCTGACACAAGTCTCCAGTCCGCTCGGGCTGCTCACGGTCGTGGACAGTCCGACCGTGCCGATTCGGCTTGCGCCGGGCCTGAGCTTCAATACGCGCCACGTACCGCCGGAGCAGCTCGCCGTGTTCACCGACGCCGATGGCATGAGTGCGATAACTCAATACGACGGCGATCCCGAGTCGGTCGCCTTCCTGGCGGATGTTACGGCGGCACTGCCGTACGCGTTGCTCGAGCAACCGGACGTCCTGATTCTCGGCGCAGGCGGTGGCAGCGACGTGTTATTGGCCCTCTATCACGGCGCGAATCATGTCGATGCCGTCGAACTGAATCCCCGGATGACGAAACTCGTTGCAGACACCTACGCCGAATTCGCAGGGCACCTCTACGATGACCCTCGCGTTGACCTGCACACGGCAGAGGCCCGCGGCTATGTCGCACAGAACGATCGACGCTACGATCTCATCCAGATCGGCCTGCTCGACTCCTTTGCGGCTGCCGGCGCGGGCGTGCAGGCGCTCAGCGAAAGCTACCTGTATACGGTGGAGGCCGTGGGCGAGTACCTGGCCGACCTCAATCCCGGCGGAGTGGTGGCCATCACGCGCTGGGTGAAGATGCCGCCCCGTGACAGCCTGAAGCTCGCGGCCATCGCGATCGAGGCACTCGAGCGAGCAGGCGAAGTCGATCCCGGCCGCCGGATTGCGGTCATTCGTAGCTGGAACACCGTGACGCTGCTCATCAGGAAGGGTGCATTTGTGCCCAGCGAAATCGAGGCCATTCGCGAGTTTGCGAGTTCGCGCTCGTTCGACACGGCCTACTTTCCCGGGATCACGAGCGCCGATGCCAATCGCTTCAACCTGCTGGACAGGCCCTGGCTGTACGATGGCATCCAGGCGATGCTCGGCGATAGTGCCGACCGGTTTTTCGCCGACTACAAATACTTTGTCGAACCGGCAACCGACGACCGCCCGTACTTCTCTCATTTCTTTAAATGGCGGTCCCTGCCCGAAGTGATGGCGATGCGTGCCTCGGGCGGTGCGGGACTCATCGAGTGGGCTTACCTCATCGTCGTAACGACGCTGGTGCAGGCAGCCGTCATCGGGGGCCTGTTGATCCTGTTGCCACTGTCACTCATGAAGCGTACCTGGGTCGGCGGTACTCGCTTCGGGGCCTACTTCCTCGCGCTCGGGCTTGCGTTCCTGTTCGTGGAGATCGCGTTCATCCAGAGATTCACGCTGTTCCTGAGCCACCCGCTGTATGCCGTCGCGGTGGTGCTCGCGAGTTTCCTCGTGTTCGCCGGCGCTGGCAGCGCGTACTCGCTGCGCCTGACCGACCGCGCCATCGCCCGGAACGTCCGGCCCGTCAGTATTGCGGTCGCCGGCATCGTCGGTATCGCGGTGATCTATTTGCTGATCCTGCCGTGGCTGTTCGGCCGCTTCATCGGCGCCGCCGACGGCCTGCGAGTCCTGCTCTCGGTGGTGCTGATCGCGCCACTCGCCTTCTTCATGGGTATGCCGTTCCCACTGGGTCTCAGATGCGTCGCGGAGCAGGCGCCTGATTTTGTGCCATGGGCCTGGGGCATCAATGGTTTCGCTTCGGTCGTCAGCGCTGTACTCGCAACCCTGCTGGCGATTCACTTTGGATTTACGATCGTTATCGTGCTCGCGATGATCATCTACATTGCCGCGGCAGCGCTCAGGGTTGCCTAGCACCTTGCCGGCCTCGTTTGTTACTGTACATAAATGCCGATGGCACCTGACAAGCTGGACCCGAATGCCGTCGCCTTATTTCTCGATGTCGACGGCACGCTCCTCGAGATCATGAACAATCCGGCCGACGTTAGTGCCGATGCTTACCTGGTGGGCCTGCTCGAGGCATGTTTCAAGTCGCTGGGCGGGGCGATGGCGCTGGTCAGTGGCCGCTCGGTCGCAGAAGTTGATCGCATGTTTGCGCCAGCCACCTTTCCCGTTGCCGGGGCGCATGGCGCGGAACTGCGTATCGATGGTGGCAAAATCGTGACCGTCGCCCACGACCCTCTTCCCGAGGATGCTCTGTCACCGCTCCAGGAACTTGCTGCGGTGCACGAGGGACTGCTCCTCGAGCACAAGCGGGGCGGGGTATCGCTGCACTATCGGCGCGCGCCCGAGCTGGAGTCCGAGTGTCGCGAACTGGTGACGCGCGTCATGGCCGAGTTAGGCGATGCTTTCCGCCTCATCGCCGGCAAAATGGTATTCGAGATTGCGCCTGGCGCGTATGACAAGGGAGCGGCGATACGAACCTTTCTCGAGAATCCCCCGTTCACCGGTCGTATACCCGTTTTTCTCGGCGACGACGTGACTGACGAAGACGGTTTCCGGGTCGTCAATGAACTGGCCGGCATGTCGATACGCATCGGCGATATCGAACGCAGCGCGGCGCGTTACCGACTTGACGACGTGGCGGCCGTTCGGCCCTGGCTGGACCACGCCTTACTTTTACACCCACAACAGCAACACTATGGAGACACACGCTCTTGAGTAATCTTAATCTCGGCCTCGTAGGCAATGGCCAGATCTCGGCACTGATCGATGACAAGGCGACCGTGGTCTGGTCGTGCCTGCCACAGTTCGACGCCGACCCCACATTCTGCCGACTGCTGCGCGACGATGCCGAGAAAGACCTGCCCGGGTTTTTCGAAGTCGAGGTGCTTGACTACTCGCACAGCGAGCAGGAATACATCACCAATACGGCAATACTCCAGACGACCCTTTACGACAGCAACGGCGGTGCGGTTCGAGTCACTGACCTGGCGCCCCGCTACGAATACGTTGGGCGAGTCTTCAACCCCAACATGCTGTTGCGGCGTGTCGAGCCCCTGCATGGCAGCCCGCGGATCCGGATTCGGCTGCGACCGGCGCGTGACTATGGTGCCAGTCACTGCAAATTCACCCACGGCAGTAACCATATCCGTTACATGTGCGCCGATGTTACGTGCAGACTCACGACAAACGCATCACTGACTCATATCATCGACGAGAACACGTTCGTGCTGGACCGGGAACTGCACCTGATCCTGGGGCCCGACGAGACCATTCCCGAGGCTTGTGGGGATAGCTTTTTTACTCACTTTCGAGCGA
This sequence comes from Woeseiaceae bacterium, assembly GCA_041574455.1. Lineage (GTDB taxonomy): Bacteria > Pseudomonadota > Gammaproteobacteria > Steroidobacterales > Woeseiaceae > UBA1847. The sequence continues at coordinate 3,443 of JBFFOM010000056.1, forward strand.
CGCGCGATTACTGGCAGCGTTTCTCGCGCAGCCTGTCCATACCGTTCGAGTGGCAGGATGCCGTCATCCGTGCGGCGATCACGCTGAAACTTTGCACCTTCGAGGACACGGGTGCGGTCGTCGCTGCCCTGACGACCTCGATTCCCGAGGCCGCTGACAGCGGCCGCAACTGGGACTATCGTTTCTGCTGGTTGCGTGACAGCTACTTCGTGGTGCAGGCGCTGAATCGGCTCGGCGCGACGACGACGATGATGCGCTACCTCAGCTACATCATGAACATTGTCGCCGACGCCAGTGGTGAACCACTGAAGCCGCTGTACGGTATCAGCGGAAGCTCCCTCACCGACGAGAAGGTGGTCGAGTCGTTGTCGGGCTATCGCGGGATGGGTCCCGTCCGCCGCGGCAACCAGGCCTTCGAGCAGGTGCAACATGATGTCTATGGCGCAGTGGTGCTGTCGGCGACGCAGTTCTTCTTCGACAACCGGCTCATCAAGTCGGGTACCGAGGCCGAGTTCCAGCGCCTCGAGGTACTGGGCGAACATGCACGCAGGTTTTACAACCAGCCCGATGCGGGCTTGTGGGAATACCGGGGCCGCCAGCGCGTGCACACCTTTTCCAGCATCATGTGTTGGGCTGCGTGTGACCGGCTTTCCAAGATCGCGGTCAAGCTGGGCAAGGATGATCGCGCCGCGTACTGGCGAACGAGCGCGGATGACATCCGGGCTTTCATTATCGAGGGCGCCTGGGATGAAGAGCAAAACGCGTTCACGGAGAGCTTCGGCCGTCCCGAGATGGATGCGAGTCTGCTGACGATGCACGACCTCGGCTTTCTCGAGGCAGACGACCCGAAATTCATCTCGACCGTCGAATGCATCGGCAAGCATTTGCAGCGCGGCGAGCACATGTTCCGCTACGACGCACCGGACGATTTCGGGGAGCCCGAGAACGCGTTCAACATCTGCACGTTCTGGTACATCGATGCGCTCGCGAGCATCGGGCGTATGGATGAGGCGCGGGCGCTGTTCGAAAACATGCTGACTCTTAGGAATCCGCTCGGGCTGCTCTCCGAGGACATCGAACCGAAGAGCGGTGAACTGTGGGGTAATCTCCCACAGACCTACAGCATGGCTGGCATTATCAATGCGGCGGTGCGGCTCAGCAAAACCTGGGAAGAAGCGCTATGAAATCAGGTCATGACAAGCGCCTGGTCATCGTCTCCAATCGTGTGGCGATGCCGAAGAAGAACGGTGGTGCGGCTGGAGGGCTGGCCGTCGGTGTGCTCGCGGCTTTGCGTGAGCACGGCGGTGTCTGGTTCGGCTGGAGTGGTGAACTGACCGACCGCAGCGTCGGCAACCCGGAAGTCGTGAAGCGGGGCAAAATCGACTACGCAACGATCTCGCTGAACAAAAAGGACTTCGAGCAGTACTATAACGGCTACAGCAACAAGGTGCTGTGGCCGGTCTGCCACTACCTGCTTGATTTCATCATTTACAACGCGGAAGACCTGGATGGCTATCGTCGCGTCAACAGCCTGTTTGCCGCCAAGCTGGCACCGCTGCTCAAACCCGATGACATTATCTGGGTGCACGACTACCACCTGATTCCGCTGGCAGCGGAATTACGAAACGCGGGCATCGACAACCCGATCGGTTTTTTCCTGCACGTGCCGTTCCCGAGCTACGAAGCGTTCCGCGCCATGCCCGGGCACGAGTATCTACTGCGCTGCCTGTGTGCCTATGACGTCATTGGTTTCCACACGGCCGGTGACCTGGCGGCCTTCCAGACCTGCATCCGCGAGCCCATCGTCGGCGCGGAATTCCTGGGCAGGAATCGTATCAAGGTCGATGGTGGCGAGCTGATCGCCGACGTGTTCCCAATTGGTATCGACGTCGACGAAATTCAACAGCTGGCGGCGGAGGCGCAGGAACTGAAGCAGGTGCAAAGCATGGTGAACAGCCTTGGTGGCCGCGAGCTGATCATTGGCGTGGACCGGCTCGATTACAGCAAAGGCCTGGTGCAGCGATTCCGGGCCTATGAGCGCCTGCTCGAGAAATACCCCAACGCGCAGAAGAACGTCACGCTGATGCAGATCGCACCGCCCACCCGCACCGGTGTGCGGGCCTATGACGAGATTCGTACGGAGCTGGAGCAAGCCTCGGGGCACATCAACGGACGTTTCGCCGAGACGGACTGGGTGCCGATTCGATACCTTAATAAAGGTATCGCACGCAAACCGCTGATGGGCTTTTTCCGGAATGCGGCGGCCGCGCTCGTGACGCCGGTTCGCGACGGCATGAATCTTGTCGCCAAGGAGTATGTCGCGGCCCAGGATCCGGAGAAGCCCGGCGTGCTCGTGCTGTCCAGCCTTGCAGGTGCGGCCCGCGAGCTGACCGACGCTATTATCGTCAATCCGCACGACCGGGACGAGGTTGCCGACGGCATCGCCACGGCAATCAATCTGCCACTGGACGAGCGGCGGGAGCGGCATGCCGCCATGATGGAGGTGTTGAGGCGCAACGATATTACGGCCTGGCGCACTCGCTTCGTCAATGCCTTGCTTGAAAGCGCCTGAGATCGGCGGTTACTTTTTTGTTAATAGCGTTAAGTGACTGGCTGTAACAAGTCGTAACAGCCATTGCTTCGCGGCACGACATTTACTACGTTTCTAAGCCATGGAACAGCGACAGATATATTCCACATTGATGCTCATGGGTTTGACGCCCTTTCTTGCGTGTGCGCTGTTACCGTTTATCGGCGTTGAGGAAATCTCCGGACTCGGGCGACTTGACCAATTGGCCAGCAGTTATGGCATGGCTATCCTTTGCTTCCTGACCGGCGTTCACTGGGCCACACAACTCTATTCGAGCGACGCGGTCCCGTTCAACCTGTTCATCGGCAGCAACGTGATCTTCCTGGTCGTGTGGATTGCCTACGTGTTTGCAGATTTGCCGTGGGCGCTGGCGACACAGCTGGCGGCCTTTCCGCTGCTCTTCGCCATTGACTCCCGGCTGTTACGCGAAGGGTTGATATCAGGGCATTACCTGCTTATGCGCGGCATCGCGACTGCGCTGGCCTGTTTCTCGTTGTTATTGATACTGGTCTCCTGAGTACTACAGGGATGAACGGTATGCTGGTTATTCTCGGCAACCAGTTGTTTCCCATGCGGCATTTACCGCCGCCAGGGACCACACCCGTATTCATGGCTGAAGACCTCGGGCTGTGCACTTACGAGAAACACCATCAGCAGAAGATCGTGCTGTTCCTCGCGGCGATGCGTTCCTACGCGGACGAACTCCGCGATGCCGGCTACGACGTCCACTATGTCCATCTCGACTCAGCTGACGCGAGCCCGTACGAAGCGAAACTGCGCGATGCACTCACAGCGGCCAATGCCGAACAAATTCTTCATTTCGAGATCGAGGACAAGGCGATGGAGCGGCGGCTGATTGAATTCGCGGCCAATGAAGGACTCCAGCGCAGCGAGCTGGCCTCACCAATGTTCCTGTCCTCACGCGCGGAGTTTGCCGAGTTCGCCGCCGGCAAGTCGCGGCTGCTGATGGGTGATTTTTACAAGCAGCAGCGGCGAAGGCTCGGCATCCTCGTCGATGACGATGGCAAGCCGACAGGCGGACACTGGAGCTTCGATGCGGACAACCGGAAGAAGCTGCCGCGATCGATCACGCCACCGGAGGTGCCGGCGCCGACCCGGACACGGCACGTCGAAGATCTTATCGAGCTTGTCGAGCGAGACTTTCCGGAACATCCCGGCAAAGCGTCCTGTTTCCGGTGGCCGACGACGCGAGCCCAGGCGCGGGCCTGCCTCGACGACTTCATCGACGCGCGCCTCGAGCAGTTCGGGCCCTACGAGGATGCGATGACGACGCGTTCGCCGACGGTCTTTCACAGCCTGTTGAGCCCCTGCCTGAACCTCGGGCTGTTGACGCCTGCGGAAGCCGTCGACAAGGTCGTGGCCCGCGTGGGTGATGTGCCACTGCAAAGTATCGAAGGCTTCGTTCGCCAGGTTATCGGCTGGCGCGAGTTCGTGCGCGGTGTTTACCGCGAGTATGGCGAGCAGCAGGAGGCCGGTAACTTTTGGTCGCATGAGCGTGAACTGACGCCGGCCTGGTATGAAGGCTCCACCGGTATCCCGCCGCTCGATGACACCATCCGCACGGCACAGCGCCTCGGGTGGACGCACCACATCCCGAGACTCATGGTGATGGGCAACCTGATGACGCTGTGTGAAATTCGGCCGGCGACGGCGCATCGCTGGTTCATGGAAATGTATGTGGACTCGTCCGAGTGGGTGATGGGGCCCAACGTCTACGGCATGGGGCTTTACAGTGACGGTGGCGTCTTCGCGACCAAGCCGTACATTTGCGGCTCCAACTACCTTCTGAAAATGAGTGATTACCCGAAAGGGCCGTGGTGCGATACGGTCGACGGCCTCTACTGGCGCTTCATCGACAAGCACCGGGATTTCTTTGCAACAAATCCGCGCCTTGCATTGATGCCGCGGGCTCTCGATCGACTCGACGATGCCAGGAAGCAGCGAATATTTGCGGCGGCAGAGCAGTTCCTCGCAGAGCACACAACAAGGCCGAGTGCAGGCCGCACATCGGGAGCGGAGAATGATTGAACTGAGCTCATTCAATACGGACGCGCATGTCGCGGTGATCGGAGCTTCGGGCGGCATCGGAGGCGCGTTTTGCCGCGGGCTTGCCGGGAGCGATCGCGTAAGCAGGGTGTATGCGCTGTCGCGGTCCGTCGCCGAGTTTGACGATGACAAGATTCGTCCCTCAACGCTCGATCTGCTGGACGAGGCAAGCATCGCGGCAGCTGCGGCGCGAGTGTCCGAAGATGGGCCGCTTGATCTCGTCATCGTAGCGACCGGCATTCTGCACCGGGATGACCTTCAACCCGAAAAGACGCTGCGTGATATCGACGGTTCCAGGATGCTCGACGTCTTGCGGGTGAATACCGTCGGGCCGGCCGTCGTGGCGAAGCACTTCCTGCCCCTGATGCGTCGCGGAGCCAAGTCGGTGTTCGCCGTGTTGTCTGCCCGGGTTGGCAGTATTGATGACAACCGGCTCGGTGGCTGGGTATCGTACCGGGCTTCCAAGGCTGCCCTGAACATGACGATGAAAACGCTCGCCATCGAGCACGCGAGACGCTGGCCCGACGGCGTCGTGGCCTCACTGCATCCCGGCACCGTCGCGACAGGTTTGTCAGAACCGTTTCGGTCGCGGGTTCCCGCAGAGAAGCTGTTCACACCGGAGATTGCTGCCGCGCACCTGTTAGGGGTCATCGATGGCCTGGGACCCGACGATACCGGTGGTTTTCTTGCCTGGGACGGCAGCCGGATAACCTACTAATAGAACTGGCGGTGATCGCGGCAGGCCTCTAATATCGGCAGCATGCCGCCTGCCACGCCCTACCTGTCGAAGTCTCGTCTCATCTCGGCGTGGCAGTGCCCGAAAAGGCTGTACCTCGAGAAGTTCCATCCGGAGCTCGCTGAAATCTCCGACAACATGGAGGCCCTGTTCGCCACCGGGCATGAGGTCGGTGCGATTGCACAGGCAAGCTACGGAACACCAGAGTCGGTCGAGATCCCGTTTGACCGCAAGATGAGCCGCATGGTGAGGGCGACTCACGATCTCCTGGCAAGCGGCGCCCGGTTCCCGATCTTCGAGGCAACCTTCGAGTACGACGGCATCCTGGTGCGGGCCGACGTGCTGATACCGGATGGCGATCGCTGGCGCCTCGTTGAAGTTAAGGCGTCAACCTCGGTCAAGGATTATCACATTCTCGACTGCGCCATCCAGGAGTGGGTACTGCGCAATGCTGGTATCTCGTTGACGTCAATATCGCTGGCACACATCAACAACCAGTTCGTTTACCACGGCGATGGCAACTACGACGGTCTATTGGCCCAGCATGATCTGACCGACGAAGTAAAGAACGTCGACCCGCGGGTAGAGGACCTGATTGCGACGGCGCGTGCTGCTATTTCCAACGGCACGCCGAACGTGGCTGTCGGCGTGCACTGCAACAAGCCTTACGACTGCACGTTTGCGCATCATTGCTGGCCCGGGGACTCGAAGTATCCGATTGCCGGACTGGGCGGCAGCAAGGCCAGGCTCGGCCAGTTCGTGGCTGCAGGTTACCGCGACATACGCGACGTACCCGTTGAAGAGATAACGGCGGAAACGCAGCTTCGCATTCATCACGTCACGTGCCAGGGCGAGCCGGAAGTTTCGGCCGGCGCGAAACGGGCATTGTCTGCACTGCCGTATCCACGCTACTACCTCGACTTCGAGACGATCGGGCCTGCGGTGCCGTTCTGGGCCGGGACCCGTCCCTATGCCGCGGTACCGGTGCAGTGGTCGTGTCACATCGATGACGGCACGGGCGACGGCAGTTACCAGTCGATGCGACACGAAGAGTTTCTCGATGTGTCCGGCCAACCACCCATGCGTTCGCTCGCAGAAAGACTCATAGAATGTCTCGGGGACGCAGGTCCGGTGCTCATGTACACGACGTACGAAGAAGGAGTCATTCGCCGACTCAGCGAGATGTTTCCGGACCTGGCGGATGACCTGCAGAAGATCATCGACCGGCTCTTCGATCTGTATCCGGTCGTCAAGAACAATTACTACCACCCGGACATGCTCGGTTCGTGGTCGATCAAGGCCGTGCTGCCGACAATCAATCCCGATATGGACTACAGGAAGCTCGAAGGCATCAAGGAAGGGACGGCTGCGTCCAATGGTTTCCTCGAGGCGATTAGTCCCGAGACCGACATGGTGCGTAAACTGGAACTGGAGGAGCAGCTACTCAAGTACTGCCGGTTCGATACCGAGGCGATGGTGGAGATCGTCAGGTTCTTCGAGGAATCAGGTGGGTAGGCGCAGGGACGGCCTGAGTATTTTCCATGGGTCGATGGATATCACGGTCTCTTTGCCGCCGCCATTCGACGACCCGTCATAGTTGGCCTGTGCGATGCATGCGCTAGACCTACTCGCCATAGCCATCTATTTCGTGGTGCTCATAGGAATCGGCCTGAGCGTTGCGCGCAGGGAGCGCGGCATCGGGGAGAGCGAGTCGTTCCTCGCCGCCGATCGCAACATGAACCTCGTGCAGACGACCGCGTCGACGGCGGCAACGGATATCGGTGGCGGCTTCAGTATCGCGATGGGCGGACTTGGTTTCACGCTGGGTATTTCCGGGTCGTGGCTGATCGCGATTTCCGGCCTGTCGGTGATCATGGTGTCGTTCCTGATGGTGCCGAAGGTCAAGCGCTGGGCTGACCGCGTCAAGGGACTGACGACCGGCGACCTCTTCGAGGCCCGCTTCGATCGGCGCACGGGTTTGCTCGCTGCCATCGTGATTGGCATTGCCTGGTTTACGTTCGTCGGTGGGCAGATCATCGCGGGCGCCAAGCTCATGCAGGCGACACTCGGCATGGGCCTTACCGTGGCAGTCTTCCTGTCCGGCGCGATCATCCTGGCGTATACGGCGCTCGGCGGTCTCAAGGCCGTCATCTACACCGACGTTTTCCAGATGGTCGTGCTCATGATTGGTATTGTCTTCATCGCCGTGCCGATCGGGCTTTGGCAGGTCGGAGGCTGGTCCGGCATCGTGGCGCATTTCTCGTCCGACCCGGCGACCGCGTCACTCGTCGACTGGGGTGCGGTGGGCTGGAGACAGGCCATCGGCTGGTTCTTCAGCATATTCCCGGTGTGGTTCATTTCGATAGCAGCCATGCAGCGCATTGTTGCGGCACGGGATGAAATGACCGCAAGGCGTGCTTTTTTCCTGACCGGCGTCCCGATCGAGTGGCCGCTGTTCGCAATTGGCAGCACGCTCATCGGTATGATCGCGCGCATACTGCTCCCCGATATCGCCGATCCCGAGCTTGCGACACCGATGATCATCCTGGAGTTATTACCGATCGGCGTCGCCGGCATCGTTATCGCGGCGTACATCGCAGCAGTGATGTCGACCGCCGACTCGGTGCTCATGGGCCCCGTCGCTATATTCACCAATGACATCTACCGCAAGCACCTGCAACCCGACGCGAGCGATGCATCGCTGGTGCGCGTCGCGCGTATTGCGACGCTCGTCTTCGGCACCCTCGGCATCGGGATGGCCTATCTCGTGCCGAATGTGCTCGACCTGATCCTTTACGCCTATACGTTTGGCGCCGCCGGCTTGTTCTTCCCGATGCTCGCCTTGCTTTTCTGGCCAAGGGCGACGGCCAGCGGTGCGTTCTGGAGCATCCTCTGTGCCGGATCGGCGGCCGTGATCTGGTCCGCGGTTGGTGAGCCGTGGGGTATCGCCGCCTCCTGGACGGGCTGGCTTATTGGTTTGCCGCTGCTCGTCATCGTGTCGCTCGCGACGCGGCACAGCGCGGACGAACGTCCCGACCTGTTTCGCTGATGCTGGCCAAGGCGTAACGACTAGGTGTGGAACCCCACCAGGTTGTTCATGTGGGGTATTCCCCTGACGACACTGCACCCTGTGTGCGGGCTGCCGGCAGGTTCTTACCTGCTGCGAACAACCTATCGAGAGGTTACAACTAGGGAGTAACGACTATCGTCAGCCCGCCCGTGAACTCCGGAATAATCGCAAGAACGTCCTCGAGCGTGACGCCCTCGAGGCGGGTGCGCAGCGCGTCGACCGACGGCAGTTCGCCGTGCCTTATCCAGTGCCGGGCGAGTTTTGCGCCGAGTTCCTCGTTGCTCTGTGCCGCGCTCACGCCCCGGCCAAGCAGGTGCCGTTTCGCCTCCTCGACCTCGTCGGCGGTTGGCGGTTCGGACGAGAGCCGCTCGAACTCAGCTGCCAGCAGCGATTCGAGCCTGCCGATCTTGTCGGTATCGACCCCTGTGGCCAACGTGATCCAGCCGGGCCCACCGGCCGACGAGTAGCGCGCGTCGATGTAGTAGGCGAGACCGCGATTCGAGATTGCCTCTTTACCGAATCGGCCTTCGTAACCGTGGGCGATGATGTATTGCAGGATGCGCCACGCCGAGTATGCGGTATCGGTCGGTGCCGGCGCCGCGACGATATAGCCGAGTTGCGACTGCGCGACGGGGAGACCCAGGGGAACGTGCTTGCGACCCGCGGGACGCAAGGTCCTCTCGAAGTTCGAAACGCCGTCGTACTCAACATCGCCGAAACGCTCTTCGAGAAGGGTAACGACGGCGTCAACGTCGATATCGCCTGTTGCGACGACGACCGACGGCAGAGCCGGCTGCCCTGTCTGTGACGAAGGGAGCGTCATGAGATCGAGGAATTCCTCCTGCAATCGTGTTTCGGGGTCGGTTGATTGCGGCGGCGTCAGCGTGCCGATGTGCCGCGCAGCCTCGAGCGCGGCAGCTGCCTTGTCGGCCATCGCCGCGAATCCCGCCGCGCGTGAACGACCATTCCAGGCGAGCGCGCCCGGGTCCGGATCACCCGCGACAAAGTCGTCCAGGGAAAGTTGGGTGCCATGCACGACGACCTTGAGATTGGCCGAGGCGGCAATATCCGATGCGAGGACGATCGCCGGAAGGCCGTTGCTCAGCATGTGCAACTCGGCCGGTGCGGCCGCCGTGGTGTCGGGTTCGCCGGCCGCCGGGACCGGAATATTCGCTAGGTCAATCGCAGCTTCGTCCGCGTCAGTTGCCGCGACGCCGGGACGGTACCAGGCTATCGTTCGCTGCTCGGGCTCCAGGTAAGTGCGTGCAACTCGCGATACATCGTCGGCCGTCACCCGCGCGACCTGCTGTGGCAGCGTCAGCAGGGTGTCGAGCGCATCCAGTCCTTCGAAGAACGCAAGCTGGTGTGCCGCGTCTTCGGTGGTCTGCACGTCAAAGACGAGTTCGTCGAGTACCGCTTCGATCGCATCGTTCACGCGCGTTCGTTCAGGCGGCAATTCGCGCAGCGGCGCAATGCGAGTCTCGATGGCCTGTTCCGCATCCTGCTCGGATTGCGGGCCGTCGACGCTGCCACCGATCATGAATATGTAGTCCTGGGCGCTCGGCGGGTACCAGCTCGTTACGTCGTCCGTCGCGCCGTAGAGCAGGCTCGACTCCCTGGCCGGCGTACCCCAGTCGTTCTGCAGGAAACTGACGCCGGAGCCACCGGCGAGAACCTCCTGCATCACGAGAAACGCGGGAAAGTCCGGGTGATTCACGCTTGGTGCGCGATAACCGATAACGAAGCGCCTTCCCGGCGCAGTGCCGCGAACCACGACGCGGCGCTCGCCTTGCTGCGCGGGTTCGATGGTATGCGGCAACGGCGTTGCCGGACGCTGCTGGAAACCGCCGAACAGGGCGCCTATTTTTTCACGCACCGCGGCGGTGTCGAAGTCGCCAACGACAGCCAGGACGGCATTGGCCGGGTGGTAATGCATCTCGTAGAAGTCGACGACATCCTGGTGCGTGACGCTGTCGATGTCGCTTTCCCAGCCGATCGTGTTGTTGCGATAGGGGTGCGCGAGAAACGACGTAAACAGCAGGGCGTCGACGAGCATCGACGATGGGTAGTTTTCGTACATGTGCATTTCGGCGAGCACGGCGCCGCGCTCTGCCTCGATGAAGGCCGGGTCGATTTCGAGGTGGCGCATGCGTTCCGCTTCAATGTCGAGCAACAGGTTGAGTTCGTTCTTCGGCGCGGTCGCAAAGTACGTAGTCTGGTCAGTCCACGTGTAGCCGTGCCACTCGCCGCCCGCCGCGTAGATCCGGCTGACAACTTCGGTACCGGGAAATGCGCTCGTCGCGCGGAACGCCATGTGCTCCAGGAAGTGCGCCAGCCCGGTCTTGCCCGTGATTTCGTTGCGCGCACCGACCTTGTAGAGCATCTGCACGCTGACGACGGGGAAGTTGCGGTCTTCGAGCAGGATGACGGTCATGCCGTTTTCGAGGACATGGCGTTCGGCGTTCCGGAGTTCCAGCGCGGCTTGCGGAGCTGTTGCCAGGAGACAGAGAAAAACGGTGGTCAGCAGGCGGCCGAGATACCCGTCATGGCGCGCGGCCGTGCGCGCTATCGCGATATTCAAATCCTTACACTCGGCAGTTCTGAACAGCCGCTAGCTTACCATCGACGACGGATAGCCCAATGCGGGAATTCTGCCGGGCAGGAAGTTCTATCGCGTCAGCCATGAGTGATACGCTAACGACATGCATCTAAAGAACCGAATGATGATTGGGGCTGCGTTTTGCGTCGTCGCCCTGGGCTATGCCGCTGCTACAGCCTGGGCCGAGGATAGGAATACGATTCGCCAGTACCAGTTTCAGCCGGTATCGGGCAAATACGAACTGGTGATGAAAGAAGTGCCTCGACCGATTGCCGGCGACAACGAGGTGCTCGTTCGCGTCCGGGCGACGTCGCTGAATCGGCGCGACCTCAACATGCTCCGTCGCGAGTACGATGAACGCTACAGTCTTGCCGGCAGCATCCCGTTGTCTGACGGTGCAGGCGAGGTCATCGCAGTCGGGCCGGGTGTCACTCGCTTCAAGGTTGGCGACCGGGTCGCGGGCATCTTTTTCGAAGAATGGATCGACGGTGCGCCGAGTGCAGAATCGCTGGAGACCGATCGTGGCGGAAATGCCGGCGGCATGCTTTCCGAGATCATCGTGACGAACGAAGAGGGCCTGGTTTCAATCCCCGCTCATCTTTCGTACGAAGAAGCCGCGACGCTGCCTTGTGCGGCGGTCACCGCATGGGTCTCGCTGTTCAAGCGTGGGCGCATCGAGCCCGGCCAGTACGTGTTGCTCGAGGGCACCGGCGGCGTTTCGGTTTTCGGACTCATTTTCGCGAACGCCCTCGGGGCTAAACCGATCATCACGAGTTCGCGCGATCACAAGTTGCAGCGCGCGCTGGAAATGGGCGCCATCGGGACCGCGAATTATCGCAGTAACCCGGATTGGCATCTCGAGGTGAAGGGAATCAGCGGTGGGCACGGTGTTGACCAGGTGCTGGATGTCGGCGGTCGCGATACGCTGTCCAAGGCCCTGGAAATACTCGCTTATGGCGGCCACATTGCCCTGATCGGCGGGTTGTCGGGCTACGGCAGTGACCTGCCCACGAATGCCATCATGTGGATCAATGCTACGGCGAGCGGCGTCTATGTCGGGTCGCGCGAAGACTTCGAGGCGATGAATGCGTTCATCAGCGAACACGAAATTCGTCCCTTGATCGATCGTGTGTTCGAGTTCGACGAGGCGCCGGCCGCCTACGAACACATGGAAAACGGCGACTTCATGGGCAAGATCGTTATTCGGATTCAATAAGTGTGAGGAAGCCATCATGAAATCCTGGCTTAGCGGAGCGTTCGCGCTCTTTCTTTTTGCGCCGCTGGCCCTGGCCGAAAACATAAGCTGGCCGCAGGAAATCGTGGCCGGCAATGGTGCGGTCGTTATCGTCTATCAGCCACAAATAGAAGAATTTTCCGGCAATGATCTCGTGGGTCGAGCGGCCATCTCCGTAAAAAAACCCGAGGCGGACAACGTGCCGGTTTTCGGTGCGATCTGGTTCGAAGCCAAGATCGATACCGATCGCGAGGCACGAACTGCAACGATTCGTGACGTGGATATTATCGACGTCCGTTTCGCTGAAGCGAGTGACGAGCAAAAGAAGCAGCTGGCCGGCTTTATCGAAGACCAGGTTGAACAAGCGCATTTCACGATATCGGTCGATCAACTGCTTGCCGACCTGGATGCGGAAAAAGCGGGCGTCGCGGAAGCAGAGCTCAAGCACAACCCGCCAAAAATCATCCTGTCGACACGACCGGCACTGCTGGTATCCATCGACGGTGAGCCTGTCTTCGAGATGATCGACGGCTCCAGGTATGAGCGCGTCGTAAACACGCCGTTCCTCCTGGTCAGGGGCGGCAAGGATTATTATCTCTATATCGGCAGCAATGCCTGGTACGAGGCGACATCGATATCGGGTGCCTGGACCCGGTCGAAGCGGGTTCCGGATGACGTCGCGAGCCTGGTCGAGCCGGCGGATGATGACGATACCCAGGTCGATGATATTCAAATCATCATCGCTAATGAGCCGACCGAGCTGATCATCTCTGATGGCCCACCCTCGTGGGCACCTGTGGAAGGCATGAACCTGCTTTACATGGACAATACCGACAGCAATGCGTTTCTGGAATTATCAACGCAAAGCTATTACGTACTGTTATCAGGCCGTTGGTATCGCGGAGAAGGACTGCTTGGCGACCTGCAATGGTCACATGTACCAAATGACGAACTTCCCGAGCCGTTCGGCGATATCCCTGAAGACTCCGTCAATGGCGCCGTCCTGAGCCAGGTCGCGGGGACCGAGCAGGCGCGTGATGCGGTTCTGGACAACACCATTCCGCAAACGGCCGCTATCAAGCGCGACGACGACTCGTTCAGCGTTGAGTACGATGGCGCGCCCGATTTCGCGCCCATCGAAGATATCCGCGTCGAGTATGCGCAGAACACGAGCTCCGCCGTTTTTCGCTACGGTAATCTCTACTACGCCTGCGACAATGGCGTTTGGTATGTCTCTAACTCGGCGACCGGGCCGTGGACTGTTGCCACCGATGTTCCTGACGCCATCTACACCATTCCCGCGTCAAACCCGCACCACAACGTTACGTATGTGAGGGTCTACGATGTAACGCCCCAGGTCGTTTACGTCGGCTACACGCCGGGTTACTACGGCAGCTATTACTACCGTGGTTCGGTTGTCTACGGCTCCGGCTGGTACTACAACCCGTGGTACGGTCCTTATTACTATCCGCGTTATCCGACCTGGGGTTTTCATGTCTCCTATAACCCATGGTACGGCTGGGGCTTTGGCGTCTCGTGGACCAATGGTCCGTTCCGCTTCACCTTCTCGAGCCATGGGCATGGCGCGTGGTGGGGCGTCGGCGGCTATCGGCCGTATCCGCGCCCGGTGGTCTACGGCGGTTATCGCAAGACCAACATCAACATCAATGTTGATAACAGCATCAATATCGGCGGCGGCAACCGGCCCGCAAACAGGCCCAATCTTTATAACCGTCCGGAAACACGCGACCGGGTTGCGAACCGACCGGCCGTACCGTCTGATCGCCAGGCCAGGCCTGCGAACAACATTCAGAACAACGTGCTGACAGACCGCTCAGGCAACGTCTATCAACGAGACACCAGCGGCAGCTGGCAGCAACGAAGCAACGGACAATGGTCGCGGCCGGAAAATCTCGATAGGGCATCACGGCCAGCGCAGCAGCCGGCTACCCAACCGTCGCGCGACTGGGCTAGCGATCAAAGGTACCGGCAGCAGGCCGTCAGGCCACAGCTCGAACGCGACTTTGGGGCCCGCCAGCATGGGGCACAACGCTCCCAGAATTTCGAGCGTCAACAGCAGGCGAGGCCAAGCAGGCAGCGGCGGCGCTAGGGTGGGCGCCGCCCGCCGCTTACTTTGGATAGAGCAAGGTAAACTGCAGGCGAAGGCCCCAACCTTCCGGACCGTTATCAGGCGACTCGACCCAGTAACGGATGCCGCCGCCCACCTGTACCAACTGGTCGCCAAAGCGCAGCAGCTGGTTCGCGGTCAAGTTAAGCGGTATAGACCAGTTTCGCGTCTCCCAATCGTAGGTGGACTCGAAATTCACGGCGTATGTCGTCTTCGACTGCGTGATGTAACTGACGAACGGCTGCAGGAATGTTGCGCTGATATCCGCCCGATTACTTTCCCCGGCGAAAGACTCGATATGATTGGCGAGTCCGCCATAGGTCCAGGGGCCCTGCTGCTTGAGCACGACTGCGGTTGGCCCGATACCCCATTTCTCGCTACCCAGCACCTCGTCCGTTGCCGTGGGGAGGAGCAATACCGGCCCGGCACCCCAGATCCAGCCTCCGGACGTGGGCGCCTTTGGCGAGAAGAAGAAACTCTGCACGGTATCGCTGAGGCCAAATTCGCTGACGCCTGAAAACGGCACGTCATTCTGGTCGACGATTGGCAGGATTGTTCGGGAAATCAGGTTCCAGTCTTCATTCAGCGAAAAAGGGATAACGGGCTGCACGTTTATGCGCATGATCGAGCCCTCGTCATCGGCGCCGTAGTCTGAATCGTAGTTCAGCTGCATGGGCACGCTGATCAATGC
>JBFFOM010000057.1:0-18452 GCA_041574455.1 Woeseiaceae bacterium
CGACTGACACAAGATGGCCGACAGTGTCAGCGTTTTCGATATCTTCAAGATAGGGATCGGCCCGTCCAGTTCGCATACGGTCGGGCCGATGAAAGCGGCGCGCGCCTTTGCCCAGGGCGCGCCCGATGCCGCCCGCTATCATGTCACGCTATTCGGTTCCCTCGCCTGGACCGGCAAAGGGCATGGCACGGACTCCGCCATCCTGCTGGGACTCGGTGGCCATGAGCCGGAAACGATCGACCCTGACGCCAGCGACGGCATTGTCGCGGAGCTGCGCGCAGACGGGCGCTTCGAGGTCGACTGCAACTACGACCGCGAGCTGGACCGACACACGAACGGCATGCATTTCGCGGCATTCGATGCGGACGGTAACGTCGTCCTCGAAGAACAGTGGTTTTCCCTCGGTGGTGGGTTCATCGTCCGGGGCGACGAACCGGAGCCAGCCACTCGCATCGGAGAGCCGCGTATCCCATTCACGACGAGCGAGTCCCTTCTGCAGGCAGCTGCCGATCACGACCTGAGCATCGCCGGGCTCGTGATGCGCAATGAGACAGCCTGGCAAGATGAGGCCGCAGTCAACGAAGGGCTGGATGCGATCTGGGCGGCGATGAACGCTTGTATCGATCGCGGGTTACGGAACGAGGGCGTGCTGCCAGGTGGTCTCGGCGTGCGCAGGCGGGCGCCGAAGCTCAATCGATCCCTTTCGAGCCGAGGCGAACCGCAGCCGCTGGATGCCATGGAGTGGGTGAACACCTGGGCAATCGCGGTGAACGAGGAGAATGCTGCCGGCGGACGGGTCGTGACGTCGCCGACCAACGGTGCCGCCGGCATCATCCCGGCGGTCCTGCGCTATTACGTGGAGTTTGTCCCGGGTGCGGATGAAGAGGGCATTCGGCGCTTCCTGTTGACGGCTGGCGCGATCGGTATCCTCTACAAGACCAATGCCTCGATCTCGGGCGCCGAAATGGGCTGCCAGGGCGAAGTCGGTGTTGCCTGCTCGATGGCCGCAGGTGGCCTGTCGGCCGCTACGGGCGGCAGTAACGATCAGGTCGAGGAAGCCGCCGAGATCGGGATGGAGCACAACCTGGGGCTTACCTGTGACCCGATTGGCGGGCTCGTGCAAATCCCGTGCATCGAGCGCAACGCGATGGGAGCCGTCAAGGCGATCAATGCGGCCAAACTCGCGCAGCATGGCGACGGCACCCACAAGGTCTCCCTCGACCAGGTCATCGAGACCATGCGCCAGACCGGTCTCGACATGTCATCGCACTACAAGGAAACCTCGCAGGGCGGCCTCGCCGTCAACGTGCCCGAGTGCTGATTTAAAACCTCGCTGGGGCAACACCGCCAGGGCACGCTACTTGCCACAGCCTCTCGCAAGAGCAGAATAAATCATAAATAATAACTTTAATTATTAGGTATTTATCAGTTTATCCTAAAGTAATTTATTCAATCTGCCGCGTGGCGGTTCCTGTTACCGGATCTCCAACAAATCGTGTCGCGAGAAGACCGGCTATTCGTCACGTTGGCGTTTCGCAGCCCCGGCGTAATCGTCCCCGCTCACTCGTACCGGACATACAGGGTTGGTGAAACCCCGATTTTTCAACGGGAGCTAACGGCCAGCAGCGGTCAACGACATTTGGACTTTTGACGGGTCGATTATCATCAGGCCGTCGGTGAAAAATCACGGAAATGCCGCTTGCCGGCAAGCGCTTTCTGGTACTCGTCCTTACTCAAAATATTCTCGTCCAAGTTCATATCTGTCTTGCAAAGCGAGTCGAGGAACATTTCCATCTTTTCTGTTTGGCTCAACACTTCGTCTTTAAGAAAATTCACATCGACATTTATGCAGATCGCCCCAACCAGTCCGTCCGGATCACGAAAAATTGGAATGGTTGTACACTTGAATCTGCGCGCACCGATATTGAGCTCATAATTAAGTTTATCCTGACTCAATTCCTTGCGTGTCTTCAAATCAAACACCAGATTAGTGGCTGGTGATCCAATATCTCGGCCAGTTACGTTGTTCTTTATACAGGACAGGGCGGTTGCAGGATTTGTCAGATCATGCAGGATGATTTCGATACCGGTGTCGGGAAAACTGTCGCCAATGAGCCTTACGATCCGCCGATAATTCCCCAGAAACTTTTCCATATCATCACGGATCTTGTCACCTCCGTAACGACTGTATAACTTTCGGTAGCGGAGCCTGCCGTCTGCTGAAAGCGAATTTTCAACGTCATTCTGCTGTCCGACCAGAAGCAGTTGTCGCACCGCGACATCGTTGCGGTGCTTCAGAAAATAGTCCACCGCTTTGAGGAATTTCACCTCGTCAAAATAAAGGACTTTTTCTTCATCAACCCCGAAAGGATAGAAGTCAAACTCCTCAAGACGTCGACCCTTTTGGAATTGCCGCTCACGGTATTTACCCCAGAGGTAGCCTCCAGCCACTAATACGGCGGAAGCTAACAAATTTACTGCCAATTCGGCGATCATCTTTCGGGCCTCCACTCAGCGACAAGCATCATAATCCGAGAATGCGGGGTTCCTGCCGGATCGACTGCTGTGGTTCACCACCAGGCCGCGATTCTATCACCGGGCATACGGCCGGTTGTAACGGTCGTCAGGAAGAGAGAAATAGTCGCCCGCAAGGCAGGCCTCTATCGATTCTTCTTGGGCCAGTCGTAGACAAGCAGTTTGGCAGCAGGTCGTTCGTAGAGGTTCCAGTCGTCCTGGTCGATCTCGACAGAGACCACACCGGTTGTAGGCAGATTATTGGTCAGGCCTGGCACCAGGAAGTTGGCGAAGTCCGTGAATCCCGGATTGTGGCCGACCAGCATGATGCTGTTGAAGCGCTCGTCCTGGGCAACAAGTACATCGAGGATGCGCTCGACGGAAGCGAGGTACAGCCCTTCTTCTTTTTGCAGGAATTCGCGGGGGTAGCCGATGGCTTTCGCTACGGTTTTTGCCGTGGTCCACGCGCGTTTCGCCGGGCTGGAGACGATCAGGGAAGGGCGGATGCCGTATTCGTCGATGCGACGACCCATTTCGGGCGCGTCGTGCTTGCCGCGTTTGTTTAATGGTCGTTCGCGATCGCGCAGAGTGGTGTCTTTCCAGCTGGACTTGGCGTGGCGAACGATCGTCAATGTCTTCATGGCGCTTACATCATGCCGGTTTGCAGGCGAGCCTCCTCACTCATCATACCAACATGCCATGGCGGGTCGAATACGAGTTCGACATTCACGTGGGATATCGTGGGAATAATCGCGATCTTCTCGCGTGCGTCCTGCACCAGCACGTCACCCATGCCGCAGCCGGGTGCCGTCAGTGTCATGTCGATGCTCACGGAGCGCTCACCATTGCCCAGCGAAGTAAGTTCGCAGCGGTAAATCAGCCCGAGGTTGACGACATCGACCGGGATCTCCGGGTCGTAGCAGGTCTTCAGCTGCTCCCAGATAACGTTCTCGATGTCGGCATCTGTGGCGTCGTCGGGGATTGCCGGTAGTGGTACCGGGTCCTTGCCGAGGGCGTCGGCATCGACACCGGAGATCCGGAACAGGTTGCCTTCGACGTAGACGGTGAAGCTGCCGCCAAGCGCCTGCGTGATGAAACCCTCGGTTCCCTCTCGCAACGTGATGACCTCGCCGACCGGGATGATGATCGCCGATACGTCGCGAATCAGGGTTACAGGTTCGTTCTGGTGGCCAAACATCGAGCGTCCTATTCCGTGGTAGCCGGGGTTGTTTCGTTGTGCAGGGCCGAGTGCAGGGCATGCCATGCAAGTGTTGCGCATTTTACGCGCCCCGGAAATTCGCGCACGCCGTCGAGTGCCACGAGTTTGTCGAGGCGCGGACTGATGTCTTCTATGACGTCCGCTGCGGTAAGGCGCGTTGTGACTTCCTCGACGTAAGAGTCGGCTTCGTCGGCCCGAATGCCTGTAACGGCAGCGGTCATCAGCGATGCCGAGGCAATCGAGATGGCGCAGCCGCTGCCTTCGAAGCTCGTGGATTCGATCGTGCCGTCGTCGCTGATAAGCAGATACAGCTTGAGCTTGTCGCCACACAGCGGATTGATGCCATGTGCGGTATGGGTTGGATCGTCGAGGCGCCCGAAATGCCGCGGGCTGCGCGAGTGATCGAGAATCAGTTCCCGGTAGAGGTCCTGCAGGTCTGTAGCAGCCCCGGTCATGCGAAGATCTCTCTGACCTTATGCAGTCCGGCAATAAGGCGGTCCACATCATCGCGATTGTTATAAAGCGCCAGCGAAGCGCGAGCCGTGCCCGCGATGCCGAATCGTTGCATGACCGGCATCGCGCAATGATGACCGGTGCGCACGGCGATGCCCTGGTGGTCCAGAATCGTCCCGATATCATGGGAATGGATGTCGTTCAGCAGGAACGACTGCAGGCTCGTCTTGTGTTGGGCTTCACCATAAAGGCGAATGCCGGGTACGGCCCGGAGCTCCGCCATCATGTAATCGTGCAGCTCCTGCTCATACGCCGCCACGTCGTCCATGCCGACACCCTGCAGATAATCGACGGCGGCACCCAGGCCGATGACGCCTGAAATATTCGGTGTGCCCGCTTCGAATTTGTAGGGCAGTTCGTTGTAGATCGTCTTGTCGAAACTGACTTCGAGGATCATGTCCCCGCCGCCCTGCCAGGGTGGCATGGCGTCGAGCAGTTCCTCGCGACCCCAGAGCACGCCGGTACCGGTCGGGCCGAACATCTTGTGACCCGAGAAAACGTAGAAGTCGCAGCCCAGCGCCTGCACGTCGATGCCCATGTGCGGCACCCCCTGGGCACCGTCAACAAGGACGGGCACGCCCCGCGCACGGGCATGCTCGATGACCCGTTCGATCGGGCACACCGTGCCCAGCGCATTCGAAACGTGTGCGATGCCGACGAGGAAAGTCTTGTCGTCAATGAGTTCGAGCATGGCGTCGAGTTCGATTTCGCCACGGTCATTGATTGGCGCAACGGCGAGTTCTGCACCGGTTTGCTCGCAAACCAGCTGCCACGGCACGATATTGGCGTGGTGCTCGAGGTGCGAGATGACAATCCTGTCGCCGGGGTGCAGGCGTGGCCGGCAGTAGCTCTGGGCGACCAGGTTGATCGACTCGGTCGTGCCGCTGGTTAGAACGATTTCGCTGCGTGCGCTGGCATTGATAAAAGCGACGATCTTGTCTCGCGCACCTTCATACGCCTCGGTCGCGCGTCCGCTGAGTTCGTGCACACCGCGGTGCACGTTCGAGTGGTCTTCTCTCTGATATTTCGCAACGGCATCAATCACCGTCGCCGGCTGTTGTGCCGAGGCGGCACTGTCGAGGAACACTAAAGGCTGCCCGTGCACCGACTGGTGCAGGGCAGGAAAGTCGGCCCGCCAGTCATGAGCCGGTGCGACAGCTGCCGGGGCGCTCACTGCTCGAGCTCCTTGTCGACGAGTTCCACAAGGCGGGCTTCCATGAGAGTGTTGATCGCCTCCCTGGCCGCTTCGACCGGTACGCGGGAAACGAGGCCTGTTGCGAACGCGTGTGTAAGCACCTGCGTCGCGTGCCGCCTGTCGAGACCACGCGAGCGCAGGTAGAACATCGCGTTTTCGTCGAGCTGGCCGACCGTTGTACCGTGGCTGCACTTGACGTCGTCGGTGTAAATCTCGAGCTCTGGCTTGGCGTCGATCTCGGCTTTCGCGGAGAGCAGCAAGTTATGGTTGGCCTGGTCGGCGTCGGTGCCGTCTGCGCCTTGGTGCACGATGGCCTTGCCGTTCCAAACGCAGCGACACTGGCCGTTGAGGATGCCCCGGTATTCCTGCCGCGATGTTGCGGGGCCGGCCTTGTGGTCGACACGCGTGTGATTATCGATGTGCTGACCGTCGCCGGCGAGATACAGGCCGTCGAAGGAGACCTCGGCTCCCGGGCTGGCTATGTCGATGACGAGGTCGTTACGGATCAGCGCACCACCGAGGTCGAAGCTCGCCGACACAAAACGCGCGTCACGCCCGATCGCAACGGCAGTTCGTCCGGTCTGCACGTGGGTGAGGGCGCGACCCTGGATGCGGACGTGATTGACCGAGGCGTTGTCGCCCACATGCAGCTTCAGCATGGTATTGGCGTAATGGTCGCCGCTGCCACTTGTCGCATGGTATTCGACGATATCGCAGGCCGAGGAGGGCGCGCATTCGATCTCGACATAGCCCTGGGAGACTGATGCATCATCGGCGCTGTCGATGAACAACAGGCCAATCGGCCGCTCCAGCTGCCCGTCGACATGGATACGTACGCCATCAATCAGCAAGGCCGCATTGAGCTCGGCAAGCGCATTGTCACCGGCAGGTGCCGCGTCGTGCCGTGCAGCGTCGAGGCCTTCGGGAATACCAAGCAGGCTGCCGTTGGCGATGACGATCCAGGCTGCGTCGATCGAACCGGTAATCTCACCGGCCTGGTCTTCGAGTGACACTGCCGCTGGCTGTGCGCCGGCGTCGATCCAGCGCGTCGAGATGTCGCGGGCACGGGCGAGGTCGGTGTACTTCCAGTCCTCATCGCGTGTCGTCGGGAGTCGGTCGACGATCTCGCGGATCTTGTCGGGTGACAGGTTGCTCATGCAGTGGCCGCCTCGCGGAGCCAGTCGTAGCCCTTTTCCTCGAGTTCGAGCGCCAGCGTCTTGTCGCCCGAGCGAATGATCCTGCCGCTCGACAGCACGTGGACGTAGTCCGGCTCGATGTAGTCGAGCAGGCGCTGGTAGTGCGTGATCAGGACGATGGCTCGTTCCGGGCTGCGCAAGGCGCTGACACCCCGGGCGACGGCTTTCAGAGCATCGATGTCGAGGCCCGAGTCCGTCTCGTCGAGAATCGCGAGTTCGGGTTCGAGCATTGCCATCTGCAGGATTTCGTTGCGCTTCTTTTCACCGCCGGAGAAGCCTTCGTTAACGCCGCGGTTCAGGAATTTCGGATCCATGCCGAGTGCCGCCATCTTCTCGCGCGCCGCCTTCAGGAATTCGAAGGCATCAATCTCATCGAGGCCCTGGTGCGCGCGCCTGGCGTTCAGCGCAGCCTTCAACAGGTACGCATTGTTGACGCCCGGAATCTCGACCGGGTACTGGAAGCCGAGGAAGATACCTTCCCGTGCGCGCTCTTCCGGCTCGAGTTCCAGCAGGTCCTGGCCCTTGAACGTGACCGTTCCACCCGTAACTTCATAATCGGCGTGTCCTGCGATGACCTGGGCGAGCGTGCTTTTGCCCGAACCGTTCGGACCCATGATGGCGTGCACTTCGCCGGCGTTTACCGAGAGCGACAGGCCGTTGAGGATGTCGTTACCTGCGACGCGGGATTTGAGATCTTTGATTTCGAGCATTGTGATTCCTACCCGACGGCTCCTTCGAGGCTGACGTTGAGCAACGCCTGCGCTTCGACGGCAAATTCCATCGGTAATTCCTTGAAGACTTCCTTGCAGAAGCCGTTGACGATCATATTCACGGCATCTTCTTCCGAGATGCCGCGCTGGCGGCAGTAGAACAACTGGTCCGCCGAGATTTTCGACGTCGTTGCCTCGTGTTCGACCTTCGCCGACGGGTTCCTGATTTCCATGTACGGGAACGTGTGCGCACCACATTGCTTGCCGATCAGCAGCGAGTCGCATTGGGTGTGATTCCGCGCGCCCTCGGCCTGCGGCATGATGCGGACGAGTCCGCGGTAGGCCTGCTGCGCTCTGCCGGCCGAGATGCCTTTCGAGACGATCGTCGAGCTCGTGTTGCGCCCGATGTGGATCATCTTGGTTCCGGTGTCCGCCTGTTGCAGATTGTTGGTGACCGCAACGGAGTAAAACTCGCCGACGGAGTTCTCCCCGCGCAGCAGGCAACTCGGGTATTTCCACGTGATAGCGGAACCCGTCTCGACCTGGGTCCACGAGATCTTCGAGTTGGCACCGCGACAATCGCCACGTTTCGTCACGAAATTATAGATGCCACCTACGCCTTCCTCGTCGCCCGGGTACCAGTTCTGTACAGTCGAGTACTTGATCTCGGCATCCTTGAGTGCCACGAGCTCGACGACCGCAGCATGCAGCTGGTTTTCGTCGCGCATGGGTGCCGTGCATCCTTCGAGGTATGAAACGTAGCTCCCTTCGTCGGCGACGATCAGGGTGCGTTCGAACTGTCCCGTGTTGGCCGCGTTGATGCGAAAGTAGGTCGACAGCTCCATCGGGCACCGCACGCCTTTGGGGATGTAGACAAAGGAACCGTCGCTGAAGACGGCTGAGTTGAGCGCAGCGAAATAGTTGTCGCGACGCGGTACGACCGAACCCAGGTACTGCTTCACCAGATCCGGGTGATCCTGCACGGCTTCCGAGAACGAGCAGAAGATCACACCGGCCTCGGACAGCTTCCCCTTGAACGTCGTCGCAACGGAAACACTATCGAAGACCGCGTCCACGGCGACGCCGGCCAGGCGCGCACGTTCATGCAACGGAATGCCCAGCTTGTCGTAAGTCTCGAGCAGTTTCGGGTCGACCTCATCGAGGCTCTTCGGGCGATCCTCGTCGGACTTGGGCGCAGAAAAATAGGAGATCGCGTTGTAGTCGATCTGCGGATAGTTGACGTGCGCCCACTCGGGCTCGGTCATCTCGAGCCACTGGCGATAGGCCTGCAGGCGCCATTCGAGCATCCACTCCGGCTCGTTCTTGCGCGCCGAGATTGCCCGGATGACGTCTTCATCCAGGCCCGGGGGGAGGGTCTCCGTCGCAATGTCCGTAACGAAGCCGTGCTCGTAACGTCGATTGACGAAACTTTCGAGGTTGTCTTGTTCAGTTGCCATTCTTTTCCACAGTGATGGGCAGGCCCGCGAACCGGAACGTCGGGACCGGGCTGTTCGCCCTGACGAGATCGTTCAAGGTTACGTCACGCAGGGCGCGCCTGATTGCCACGTTGATGCGCTGCCAGGCGCCACCGACACTGCAGACGCCTTCGTGTTCGCAGTCGCCGTCGGCCGCGCTGCATTCGGTGATCGAAACCGGTCCATCGAGCGCGTCGATCACATCGGCGGCCGAGATTTCCTGTGGCGCACGCGCCAGGCGGTAGCCGCCGTTGGCGCCCCGGGTAGACGTCACCAAGCCCGCGCGGGCCAGTGATTTCAACAGCTTGCTGACCGTCGGGAGCGCCACATTGGTGGCGTTTGCGACATCAGCGGCACTGCATACGGTCGCCTGGTGCTCCGCCAGATGCGCGAGCACGACAGTCCCGTAATCCGTCAATTTCGAGATTCTGAGCATAAAGGACTATTTTAGTCCTATTTATGCGTGCAGACCACCCCCGGGACGTACGGAATTCCCGCAACGTGGTCACATCGATTTGCTATCCTGAGACGCGACAGACGGACCTGATTGCATACCTTGGGTGACTCTTACGACAACCTGATCGAGATACGCGGCCTCAAGTTCTCGCGTGGCCCGCGGGCTGTGTTCGATGGCCTCGACCTGGACCTGAAAAAAGGCGAGGTCACGGCGATTATGGGGCCGAGCGGCACCGGCAAGACGACGCTGCTGCGACTGATAACGAGGCAGCTGATTCCGCAGCAGGGCGTCATCAAGGTCGACGGCATCGACATCGCGACCCTGAACCAGCACGAGCTCTACCAGATGCGCCAGCGCTTCGGGATGCTGTTCCAGAACGGGGCGTTGCTGACCGACCTCAGCGTGTTTGAAAACGTCGCGTTTCCACTGCGTGAGCACACGAAGCTGAGCTCGCGACTGATTCGCCATATCGTTCTTACCAAGCTGCATGCCGTCGGCTTGCGCGGTGCGGCCGGCATGATGCCGGCCGAGCTGTCGGGCGGCATGGCGCGGCGCGTGGCGCTGGCCCGGGCAATGGTCATGGATCCCGACATCCTGATCTACGACGAACCCTTCGTCGGTCTCGATCCCATCTCGATGGGCGTGATCGTCCGCCTCGTCAGGCGCATGAATGACGCCCTGGGAATCACGAGCATTATCGTCAGTCATGACGTTGAAGAGGTGACTACCGTTGCCGACCGCAGCTTCCTGTTGTCCAAAGGCAAGGTCGCGGCCTCGGGTAGTCCTGACGAATTGCGCACGGCGAAGTCCGAACTCGTGCGGCAGTTCATGCACGGCATGGCCGACGGACCGGTTGCGTTTCATTTCGATGCGCCGAGTTACGAGGAGCAGTTGCTCGGCAGGGAAGCCGAATGAACCGGATCGCACAGGACATCTACGACCATACGGTCGAGTTCCTGCGCACCTTCGGCGCGTTTCAGCTGTTCTTCCTGCGGCTGCTGCGGCATTCGCCGGCGCTGCTGTTCACACGTTTCGGCGTCGTCGTCCGGCAGGTCTACAATGCGGGCGCATTGTCGCTGGTCATTGTCATGGTTTGCGGTCTGTTCGTCGGGGCCGTACTCGCCCTCCAGGCCTATTCCAACATGTCGCGCTTCAATGCCGAGGACTGGACTGGTGTGGCAGCTGCCTTCGCGCTGGTCAAAGAACTGGGGCCCGTGATGACGGCGATCCTGTTTGCCGGCCGGGCAGGGACGGCGCTGACGTCCGAGATCGGCCTGATGAAGGCGACGGACCAGTTGTCGGCAATGGAGATGATGGCTGTGAACCCGGTGCGTCGGGTTCTCGTGCCGCGCTTCCTGGGCGGCGTCATTTCGATGCCCTTGCTGGCCGCCATCTTCAGCGCCGTGGGTATGTTCGGCGCGCATCTCGTCGGCGTCGAATTGTTCCAGGTCGATGTCGGCTCGTTCTGGCAGCAGATTCAGTTGACGGTCGAGCCATCCGACGTCAACGAGGGCATCATCAAGAGTGTCGCATTCGGTTTCGTGGCGAGCCTGATCGCCGTTTGGGAAGGCTATAATGCGGTCCCTACGGCCGAAGGTGTCGGGCGCGCCACGACGCGGACCGTGGTCATCACGGCGATCGCGATTCTCGTATTGGATTTCATGATCACAGCAGCGCTGATTTGAGGTAGAGGCATGCGGCAATCCCGTTCAGTTGAAATAGCTACAGGCATGTTCGTCCTGCTCGGGATGAGTGCATTGTTTTTCCTGACAACCCAGACCACGGGCAGTGACGATTTCCAGGCAGAGTCCGTGTACACCGTGGAAGCTCGGTTCGAGAACATAGGCAGTCTGCGCGAACGCGCACCGGTCACCATGTCGGGCGTGACCATTGGCCGGGTCACTGAAGTGGCGTTCGACCCGGAGTCACTCGAAGCCGTGGTCGAGTTTGTGATCGATTCACGATACGACCAGATCCCGGATGATTCCGATGCCAGCATCCTCACGTCAGGCATCCTGGGCAGTCAGTATATTGGACTGCAGGCGGGCGGATCCGATCTGTATCTCGAGGATGGCAGCGAGATACTGTTCACGCAATCGGCGATTGTGCTGGAGAACCTGATTGGCAAGTTTCTGCTAAACGCGGGCGGGGAGGGCTCGGATTGACATGTTGAGGAAACTAAATGCCCTGTTGTGCGTGTTCCTCCTCGCAGGCGGGTTGGTACTGGCCGACGATTCGCCAAATGTCGTCGTCGCCGGTGCGGTCTCGCTGCTGACAGAACAACTGGACGGGCGCCAGGCCGAGCTTGCTGAAAACAGGGCGGCTCTCTATGCGATGATCGACGAGATCCTGTTGCCCCGCTTCGACAGGCGGTTTGCTGCCCAGCTCGTGCTGGCGCGACACTGGCGTACGGCCAGCGAGGAGCAGCAGGCACGGTTCATCGAGGCTTTTTACCAGGCGCTGCTGCGCAAGTACGCGGATGGCATCCTGGAGTTCGACCCGGAAATGATCACGGTATTGCCGTTTCGCGGTGATGCAAACAAGAACCGCACCAAGGTGCGAAGTACGGTGGATCTCGACGACGGCAGCAAGGTGGCCGTCGACTATGAGCTGGTCAAGCGCAAGGCGGGCTGGCTGGTGTTCAACGTCATTATCGAAGGCGTCTCCTACATTCGAAACTTCCGTGCCGAATTTGACTCGGAGATCAAGGGATCGAGCCTTGATGCCGTGATCGAACGGCTCGAGTCGGAGGCCGGGCTGTCCACCGGTGAGTGAATTCACAATAGAAGATCTTGGCGACGGACGCTTTGCGGTCAGCGGCGAGATGAACTTCAACACGGCCGAGAAAATACTGCGCGCCAGCGAAGAACCGTTCGAAGAACACTCCCAGCTCGAGATCGACCTGTCCGAGGTCACCGATACCGATTCCGCCGGGCTTGCGCTATTGCTCGAGTGGGTGACGTGGGCGAATCACAGCGTTCGCGAAATTCGATTCACGGGAATTCCGGACAAGATCATGGCCATCGCACATACGACGGAAGTCGAGCCGCTGTTGACACGCGGCGAGCGGTGGTCCGGATTCATCAAGGCGCCGGAGAACGAGTAGGTTCTGCTAGTAGACTTCTTCTTCGAAGAACTCGTCGAACATATCATCTTCGTCTGATGGCGGGTTGCCGTCGTGAATCTCGAATTCCCGATTCTGCAGCCAGGACTCGCGGACTGTGACGTAGGGATCGGCGGAGTCTGCCAGCATGTCCTCCAGCGGCAACAGCCGTGAGCGCAGGTTGACGATTCGCCAGACGGTAATGGGATCCCGGTAGGAACGGACCTCGTAGTAATACAACGGGTCGGAACCGATATCGAGCGGCAGCAGCAAAGTGTCAGTCAGCGTCCGCGGCCCTAAGAATGGCAGCATGACATAGGGGCCCTGCGGAATTCCCCATACAGCGGCTGTTTGTCCGAAATCTTCATTTTTTGCCTCCAGACCACTCTTGCCGGCAATGTCGAAAATGCCGCCAATACCAATGGTGCTGTTGACGATGAAGCGAAATATCTCGCTGAATCCGTCACGCGGCTTGCCTTGCAGGAAACAGTTGAGGGATGAGCGCGGGACGTACAAATTGGTGCTGAAGTTCGTTACCCCCTGGCGTATCGGTTTGGGCAGAACCTTGCTGTAAATTCGTGCGACGGGCCGCAATGATACTTTGTCCACGGCGTCGTTGAATTGGTACAGCGTGCGATTGGCTCCTTCCCAAGGGTCGTGCGCGACCCGTTCCTCGGGAGGCACGGACACACATCCACCTCCTAGCAGGACGGCCAGCAAAACCGCCGTAAGTCGGGTCACCTTGACGAGACCACGCTGACCGACTGCGAGTTCGGCATGCGGCGCAACTGTTCCTCGCTCATGAATTCGCGAATGAAGTTGATGCGGGCATTAAAGCGGGCACGTTGGATTTCCTGCAGGTCCGGCAGGCGCAGTGCCTGCTGCAGATAACCGATACCGCCCGCCAGGTCGCCAATCATCAAACGGTACTCTGAAAGGTAGTAGTAGGCTTCGGCTTCCTCGCCAGCGAGGCTCGCTGCTCTCGCGATCAGTCTCACCTGTGCAGGCGTTGGTGGCACGGTATTCAGAAGGTCGAGCAACAGATCGTGCGCGCGCTCTGGCTGGCCCAGTTCCAGCAGTCGTTCGCCATACTCGATAACGAGCGGGACGTTTCGCGGGAACAACTCGAGGGCGCGCTCGAACAATTCGATGGCATCACTCCACTGGTCGAGCGCGACGAGCGTCTGCCCGAGACCAATGTGGTAGGCGATGACCGACTTGTCCTTCTCGAGGAGTTCGGTGAGGATCGGGAGGGCGTCGTAATGGCGGTCGGCACGCTGGTAAGCGACGGCCCGACCATAACGTTCGGTGTCGTTCTGATTGTCGTAGTCGCGAGTTTCGAAATAGGCGACCGCCTTTTCCGGTGTGTCAAAGCTCGCCACGATGATGCGCGTGCGAGCGATCCCGTAGCTGGTCGAGTCGTCGCTGCGCACCTGGGGATAGTCACGCGCGCGGTTGCGTGCTTCCGCAATACGGGCTGTTGTTACCGGGTGCGTGCGCAGGAATTCCGGGGCACGCATTTCGGGACTCGTGGTCTGCTGCCGCGACATGATCTCGAAGAACGAGGCCATGCCATAGGGATCGAAACCGGCGTCCGAGAGTGCGGCTATGCCGACGCGGTCGGCCTCGTACTCATTGCTGCGCGTGAAGTTGATCTGTGCCTGGGCTGCCGAGCCCTGGGCAACGGCCATACCTACCTGTACGGCATCGCTGCTCCCGCCGGCTGCCGCAACGATGATGGCGCCCAGCATCAGGGCGGTCGTGATGAGACTCTGCCTGGAGTTGGCATGGATGGCGCGCGCGATGTGCCGCTGGGTCACATGCGCTACTTCGTGGGCGAGGACCCCGGCGAGTTCGTCCTCGTTGCGGGTTGCGTGTAACAGGCCCGTATGCACGCCGATAAAACCACCGGGCAACGCGAATGCGTTGATGCGGTGATCCTGAACGCCGAAGAACGAAAAGCTCTGTTCCCCATCGTTGGTCTGTGCAGCGATCCGTCGCCCGATGTCATTGAGATACTCGGTGATCAGCGGGTCTTCGACAACCAGGCCGCTGTTGCGGATGTCCCGCATGATCGCCCGCCCGATCCGCGCTTCCTCGGACTTGTTCAGAAGCGCGTCGGCCGGGCTGCCCATCTCGGGCAGCCGGATTTCGTCGGCACCGGCGCCCGCGACGAACACCAGCGTGCCAAGCGTCGCAACGAGAAGGATGCGTTTGACGAATTCCTGGGCCATTACTGTTCCGACTCCGTTGGCGGCGTCGCGTTCCGCCCGCTACAGGGCTTTGGCGGCCGCGAGCACTTCCTCGGCGTGCCCCTTGACCTTCACGCCGCGCCACTCCTGGCGGAGTTTACCGTCGGCATCGATGAGAAACGTGCTGCGCACGACGCCCATGAATTTCCGGCCGTACAAGGTCTTTTCGTGGATAACATCGAATTTCCTGCAGAGTATTTCGTCCGGGTCAGACAAAAGGTCGAACTTGAAGCCCTGCCTGGCCTTGAACTTCTCGTGAGACGCGACGCTGTCGCGTGATGCGCCGAGTATGATGGTCTTTGCGCGCCTGAACTCGTCGTGCAATGCGCTGAAGTCGCGGCCCTCGGTCGTGCAGCCCGGCGTACTGTCCTTCGGGTAGAAGTAGATCACGACATTATTGCCGCGCAGGTCTTTCAGGCGGATTTTCTTGTTGCCGGTCGCTTCAGCCGCGAAATCGCCAACAACCCGGTTCATGCGTAGTGCGCTCAATGGTCTCTCCGTGTTGGTCGCCTGTCAGGCTTTTACCGGTTCGAGGATTGCGTCGAGGTTCAGGCGATCGCAGAGATCGAGAAACTCCTCCCGCAGCTGTGCAACGTGGATCGACGACGGTACGTTGACAGCCATCTGCACGGCGAACATCGGCGCGCCGGTATGCGCTGCCGCATAGCTGCGTGTTGCGACATCGGCGATCTCGATGTCCCGCGACGCAAAAAAGTTAGCGAGATTGAAGACGATCCCTTGTTGATCGAGTGCCACGACGTCGACGGCGTAGGGCATACGATCTTCCTCGACCGGTTTGGCATCCGTTTTGCGAACCGACACCGTCAATGCGCCGTCCTCGCAGAGCTTGTCGAGTCCCTGCTGGAGCCGGCTCAGGGTATGCCAGTTGCCCGAGACGAGCAGCAGCATCGCGAATTCCGAGCCCAGGGTCGTCATGCGACTTTCCTCGATATTCCCCCCGCAGGCGAGCACGATCTTGGTCAGATCCTGGACAACGCCTAAGCGGTCCGTTCCAATCGCAGAAATAACAATAAGTTGTGACATTTATCTCGAAGTTCTCTAATTTTTAAGTGGCGCTTTGCAAGCCCTTGCCAGCACCGGGTATGAACAGTAACATCGCCGCCTCATTCGTGGCGAGGTTCAATCGTGTTCAAGGGCAGTCTGGTCGCGCTCGTAACGCCGTTCGATGGCAATAATCGGGTCGATTTCACGAGTCTCAAGCGCCTGATCGACTTCCATGTCGAGCGGGGCTCGAATGCACTCGTGCTTGCCGGCACTACCGGCGAGTCGCCAACCCTGAAACGTTCCGAGCATATTGAACTGGTTGGGCGGGCGCTTGAGATCGCTGATGGCAGAATCCCGATTCTCGCGGGCACCGGGTCCAATTCGACCTCCCAGTCGATCGAACTCTCAAAAGCCGTCGCGGATCCGCGTTTGTCCGCCTACATGGCCGTGGTGCCGTATTACAACAAGCCGACCCAGGAGGGGCTGTTCCGGCATTTCAGCGCGATTGCCGATGCCGTCGACAAGCCGCTGCTGCTGTACAACGTACCCGGTCGGACTATCGCCGACATGCTGCCGGAGACGGTGGCACGCCTGGCCGAGCACCCGAACATCTTTGGAGTGAAGGAAGCTACCGGGAACATCGACCGGCTCAGGGCCATCCAGGCACTCGTCGACGATGAGTTCATGCTGTACAGTGGCGACGATTTCACGGCCCTTGAGTTCATCGAGCAGGGCGGGCACGGCGTGGTCACGGTCAGCGGCAATGTCGCTCCGCGACAAATGGCCGAGCTCTGCAAGCTGGCGATGGCCGGTAACTCAGACGATGCTGCCGTGCTGGACGCGACGTTGCAGCCACTGAACAAAATGCTGTTTGTCGAGTCGAACCCGATCCCGGTGAAGTGGGCCGTGAGCGAGATGGGCCTGATGGAGCCGCACATACGGCTGCCATTGACGCCATACTCGAGTGAATATCATGAGGCGATGCGCGCCGCGTTGCGTGCGGCCGGCGTCGACCTGGAGAATAGTGCATGACAAGATTATTGCTGCTCGCCGCTTCAGCCTTGGCGCTATCAGCCTGTGGCGGCAACGATACCAAGGAAGTCGATTGCGAAAAGGGCCTCAAGTATCAGGATCGCAGGGAACCACCGCGCGTAGTCGTGCCGGATGGCCTCGACCAGCTGGATGAACTGGCGGAAATGCCGATCCCACGTGCGGATCCCAACGCGCCCGAGATGCCTGAAGGCGTTTGCAACGACCAGCCGCCATTGATCAGAGGAAGCGGCTCATAGAGTCGGACCAGGATTCGGAGAGGTGGCTGAGTGGTTTAAGGTGCCCGCCTGGAAAGTGGGTGTACGGTGATACCGTACCGAGGGTTCGAATCCCTCCCTCTCCGCCAGAAATTGAAGGTCCTTTCTGGTCACATGGGTTACAGATCATTCCGATCACATAGGTAACACATTTGACCGGAACGGGTCTTGAATGGGCTCAAGCCTACAGCATTCGGCATCGAAATAGCCGAGGTCGTAGTGCATGAAGCTGACGAGCCAGACACTGTTAGTGACCTGCTTGACGCCGATCAGTTGACCGGCGAACACCGTGCTTAGGTTGATCTTGCGGCTCTTGTAGCAGAATCGGCCGCAGTTGGTGACCTGGGCGGTAAGGTCATGAAACGGATACTCGAGATCCTCGAGGCCCCGATAGGGCCTCGGGGATTTTTTGTATTTTTCCGCAGGCATTTGCATGTCCAGGGCCTGGTGGGGCCGATCCTCGTTGTAGTACTCGATAAACTTGTCGAAGCGTCCCTGCTGGACCAGGAAGTTCTCGGCGGCAGGCTTGGTAGCTTCCTTTTTGAGGGTCAGATGCATGCGTTCGTGGCGGCCGTTCTGCTCGGGATGACCGGGCTGGATACGCTCGATCTGGATCCCCAGGCGCAGCCACCAGACGGATAGCCTGGAGAGGCCGTACAGGGCGTTGGGGCTGGAGAAGGGCACGCCGTTGTCGGTGCGAATCGCTATCGGCAGTCCGAAGTCCTTGAAAGCACGCTCGAACACCGGGAAGGCCATGGCCTCCTGGGTGGTCGACAGGGCGTCACAGGTGATCAGGTAACGGCTGTCGTAATCGGTGACGGTGAGCGGATAGCAGTAGCGCCGGTCGGCCAGCATGAACTCACCCTTGTAGTCGGCGCACCACAGCTCGTTGGGCTGGGTGACGTGTGTAAGCGCGGTGCCACAGGCCTTGTTGCGCGTACGCTTCTTCCGTTTTACGAGGCCGTTGCGATCGAGCACGGCATGCACCGTGCTGACGGCCGGGCAGTGGATGTCCGGGTACAGCCTTCTCAGCTTCTCGCGGATCTTGGGTGCGCCCCAGTGGGGATACTCCTTCTTGAGGCCAACGATCAGCTTCTCGATCTGCATCGGCAGCTGGTTGGCTTGCCGATACGGCCGGCGGCTGCGGTCGGTCAGGGCATCGAGGCCACAGTCCTTGTATCGGTTCCAGATCTTGTGGCCGGTCTTGCGGGAGATGCCGAACTCACGGCACAGCGGGGCCATCTTCTCGCCATCGAGCAGGCGGCCAATGAATCGCATGCGTTCTTCCACGACATTGCACTCCTTCCAGGGCATATGGCTCTCTCCCCACAAAGGGAGAAAGTGTTACCCATGTGCCCGGAATAAAGTGATACCTGTGCGTCGGGAAGCACACGAAAAAGGGCCCCTTAGAGGGGCCCTTTCGTTTTTCATGGCCGCCGAGGGTTCGGGATTTCGAACCCAGTTCGACAGGCGCAGCGGCGCAGGCGCATGCCCGGCCGCGGAGCG
>JBFFOM010000058.1:0-17942 GCA_041574455.1 Woeseiaceae bacterium
CGCTCGTGTAGCCGGCGAGGAAGCCGCGTACGCGGATCTGGTCGCCGACGCGGATCTTCTTGACCTGGCGACGGATGAATTCGTCGTCGGACAGCAGGTGATTGTTCGACAGCTGGTCCATGTTGAACGCGTCCCAGGCCTTCTGGTCCCGGGTCTTCACGTTGCACGTAAACAGGCCGTTCCAGAAAGTAATCTTGTCGAGCCGCTGGTTCGTGCGATTGTCGCCCCAGATCACGCAGACATCGAGCATGTTGAGATGGTCCTTAGCCAGCGCATGCATGCGGCTATTGCCTTCATGGTGATGTCGATAGGATACGACCATCCCCGTGATGTCGTAGGCGTACTCGGGCTCGACGTGATAGTCGACGTCGTTGAAAACGACGTCGAAGGGGCGCTCGCTCGTGCGCGTCTGTTTAGGCTCTTCAGCGCTCGCCGCAACGTAATCGATGTTTCCCGGGATGTCGTTGCGGTTCCAGAACGACACCAGCAATGCGGAGAAGCTGAGAACTATGAGTGCGTTGTTCAATTTCACCTTTCCAACGTGCCTCGTGCCGACCTGGTCTCGGGTTGCCGATTGATTATCTGGGTTTGCAGCAGACCAATATAGTGCACGCATCACGTTGGCGACGGATGCTGCCGACTGCGTTCATGGTCGCGTCTGATAAGCTGAGAGCCCCTTCCAACAGGTGAGACAGGTTGTTCAAATCGATTGTGCACAGGTTACTGCCGGCGTTGTTCCTTGCAGTCACCATGTCGTTGGCCGGAGGCTGCGCAAGCATCGACTTCGACTACCCGAGGGAAGTCTCGTCCGCTATTCCTGATACGGACGATACCTGGCTCGGCTCTCGCGTTACTGAACTGGTCGCCGGCGAGACAGCGGGGTATTCGGGGTTTCGCCCGCTGACCGATGGCATCGATGCGCTGGGTGCGCGCCTGATGCTTGCGGAGCATGCGGAACGCAGCATCGACACGCAGTATTACCTGGTCAAGCCGGACGGGACTGGCCTCGCATTTCTCTATGCCTTGCTGCGGGCTGCCGATCGCGGTGTTCGCGTGAGATTGCTGCTCGACGATATGTTCGTCGTCGGCAAGGACCGCGGCCTGGCGGCGCTCGATGCACACCCGAACATCGAGGTCAGGGTCGTCAACCCGTTTCAGCGCGGCAAGGCGGGATTTATATGGAGCGGGCTCACCGATTTTTCGCGGGTGACGCGGCGCATGCACGCGAAGTCATTCACTGTAGACAGCCAGGTAACCATCGTCGGCGGCCGCAATATTGCCGACGAGTACTTCGGGGCTGACAGGGACGCGAAGTTCAGCGATCTCGACGTGGTCGGAGTCGGCCCGGTCGCGCGCGATGCCGCGCAGATGTTCGACACCTACTGGAATCACGAGACGGCTCTGCCATTGCCTGCGTTTGCCGACATGCCTGAGGATCCCGAGGCAGGCCTCGAGCCGTTGCGCGTCTTCCTGCAGGAGACGAGCGAGCGGGGTCGCAAGTCAGAGTATGCGGAGGCCGTAAAGACTACCGTGTTCGAGTTCATCGAGGGTGATGCAGAGACGCTGGAGTGGATGCCGTACCAGCTCGTCTATGACGCTCCGGACAAACACACCCGCGCGAATCCCGGGCCGGCAGCGGGCATCACGGCGCCGCTCGGCGAGGCACTGCTGTCCGCCGAGCACGAACTGATCATCCTGACGCCGTATTTTGTGCCGGGCAAGGACGGCATCCAGCAGATCGCTGCGCTGCAACAACGCGGCGTGCAGGTAACGGTCGTGACCAACTCGCTTGCGGCGAATAATCACTCGGCCGTACATGGCGGTTATGCGCCTGCGCGCAAGCCGCTGCTGGAGAGCGGCGCGCGTATCTACGAGCTCAGACCGGACGCGACAGTGGCGGGGTCGGAGATCGTCGCGGACAGCGATACGAGAGCGACGCTGCACACCAAGGCGTTCTTCGTGGATCGTGAGAAGTCGTTCATTGGCTCGTTCAATTTCAACCAGCGCTCGTTGAACCGGGACTCGGAATCGGGGGTCATCATCGAGTCTGCTGCGATCGGCAAGGCATTTGCCGAAGGCATCGAAGCGCGCCTCAGCGCTCAGGCCTGGGAGCTGTTCCTCGACGAAGAGGGCAGGCTGCGCTGGCGCGGATTCGACGACGGGCAGGAACGCATCTACAAGAAGGATCCGGAATCGACATGGGGCCAGCGCGCCGCGGCGACGCTGGCCCGAATCCTGCCCATCAAGAGCCAGCTATAGGCGGGGCCTAGCTGGCCTTGATCCGGAAGATCGTCGCGTACAACACCGGCACGACCACCATGGTCAGCAGCGTCGCGAAGCCCAGGCCGAACGAAATCGTGACGGCCATGGAGACGAAGAACGCATCGGGGAACAGGGGCGCCATGCCGAGTATGGTCGTGGCAGCCGCCATTCCGACCGGTCGCAAGCGGCTTACCGCGGAGTCCGTGATCGCCTCGATCTCCGGTTTGTCTTCCTGGCGTTGCAGGTTGATCTCGTCCACAAGAACGATGGCGTTCTTGATCAGCATGCCGGACAGGCTCAGGAAGCCGAGCAGGGCCATGAAGCCGAACGGCTGGTTCGTTGTGAGCAGGCCGACGGTCACGCCGATAACGGCGAGCGGCACGACGAGCCAGATGACGGCGGTCTGTTTCAGGCTGTTGAACAGGGCGATCGTGATCAGGACCATCGCGATGACGAAGATCGGGATCTTGGACGCGAGCGCCCCCTGGGCGTCGGCGGATGACTTGTACTCACCCCACCACTCGAGCCGGTAGCCGTCCGGCATCGGTATGGCTTCCACGCGGTCGCGAACAGCGGCCAGCAGGGGCGCCGCTTCACCGTGTCGCGGATCAGCGAGAGCCGTAATAACGCGCTCCCGGTTGACGCGCTGGATGATTTCGTCCTCGAAGATGGTTTCGAAATCAATCACGATCTGGCGCAGCGGGATAACGCTTTGTGCCGCCGGGCTCCAGATCTGCAGGTTACGAATGCTGGCCACATTGCCGCGTTGTGAATCCGGCGCCCGCATGATGATCGGCAACAGCTCATCCTCTTCGCGGTAGACGCCGACCGTGATGCCCTCGTAGGCCTGCATCAGCACGTTGCTGATGTCCTGCCGCGAGATAGCAAACTGGTTGGCCTGCTGCTTGTCGATGACCGGGCGCAGTACCTTCACTCGACCACGCCAGTCGTGACGCACACCGAAAGCGTCCGGGTGGGTGCGGAAGATCGCCTCCGCCTGGCCGGCGAGGTCCCTGAGGACGTTCGGGTCTTCGCCGAAGAACTTCGCCTGGATCTTGCCCGGCTCGCCGGGGCCCAGGATGAACTTGCGGACCTGCGGCATACCGTCAGGGAAGTTCATCTCGAGGTGATCCTGGATTTCGTTGTACAGCTTGTCGTTGAGGGACGAGTCCTCGACCTCGACGAGGAACTGCATATACGCCGGGTTAGGCTTCTCGGGACCATAAGTCAGCAGGAAGCGGGGCGCGCCGCCGCCAACGATTGTCGCGACGTGCGTTACACCATCCACGCCTACCAGGTATTCCTCCAGTTGCTGCGCTGCGCGTTCGCTTTCTTCGATAGCGGTACCCTGCGGCAACCAGTAATCAACCATCAGCTGCGGTCGCGTCGAGTTCGGGAAGAAGCTTTGTGATACCTGGCCGAAACCCATGACCGCGACGCCAAACACGACGAGCACGACGGTGATCGTGACCCAGCGCATCCGGATGCAGCCATGCAGGAAACTGCCGAAACGACGATAGAAAGGACTGTCGTACGGGTCGACATCGGCGCCGCCTTCCGGCGCTTTCAGGAACATGACACCGAGCAATGGCGTTACCGTGACCGCGGTTACCCAGCTCAGCAACAGGGAAATCATGATGACCGTGTACAGCGAGCGCGTGTACTCGCCGGTCGAGTCCTGCGAGGTACCGATCGCTGCGAACGCGAGCACGGCGATGATCGTTGCGCCGAGCAGCGGCCACGCGGTCTGTTTGACGACGTCGAGCGCCGCCTTGCGGCGGTCCATGCCTTGCTGGAAGCGTATGAGCATGCCATCAACGATGACGATGGCATTGTCTACCAGCATGCCGAGGGCAATGATCAATGCGCCGAGCGAAATGCGCTCGAGCGTGACGTTCTGCATGCTCATGAAGATGAAGCTGCCGCAGATCGTCAGGAACAGGATGAACCCGATCAGCAGGCCGCTTCTGAGACCCATGAAGAACAGCAGGACGACGATCACGATGGCGATGGCCTGGAGCAGGCTCGACACGAAGCCCTGGATCGCTGTCTGCACGGCGTCGGACTGCACGGCAATGACGCCAAACTCCATGCCGAGCGGAATCTCGCCGGCGAGTTCGCGCATGCGTTCCTTGAGCTTCTGGCCCATCTTGACGACGTTGCCGCCGGCCGCTGTCGAGATCCCGATGCCGACGGCGGGGTGGCCGTCGAAGCGCAACAACTTGCCGGGCGGGTCTTTGTAGCCGCGCGTCACCGTGGCGACGTCGCGGATATAGATCTGCGCATCGCTGCTCATTCCCGATATCAGGATGTTGCCGAGGTCGGCCTCGGACTCGACCATGCGCGAGGGGTCAATCGTGACGAAATCGGAGCCAACTGTGACGCTACCGGCATCCGACACGACGTTCTGCTGGGCCAGTTCCCGCGCGATGGCCTGCGCGGAGATGCCGAGCTGCGACATGCGATCACGATTCAGCTCGACGTAGATGACCTCGGGCCGATCACCGACGATGTCGATCTTCGCGACGTCATCGACCAGCAGCAGTTCGCGGCGCAGTAATTTGGCGACCTGCCAGAGTTCGGCGTACGAATACTCGTTGCCGTAGAGCGCGAAGAAGATGCCGTAAACGTCGCCGAAGTCGTCATTGACGATGGTCGGTCCGGCGCCCGGTGGCAGGCGATTCTGCGCGTCGCCGACCTTGCGGCGCAGTTCGTCCCAGACCTGCGGCAGGGTTTCCTTGTCGTAACTGTCCTTGATCGTTGCGGTCACGATCGAGAGGCCGCGATAGGATACCGACTTCACTTCGTCAAGCTGGCCGAGCTGCTGCACGGCGATCTCGATTTCGTCGGTGACCTCTTCCTCGACCTCGAGCGCGGATGCGCCCGGGTACTGGGTGATGATCTGGGCGTCCTTGATCGTGAACTCGGGGTCTTCGAGCCGCCCCATGCCCTGGTAGGCGAACAGGCCGCCGAAGATCATGAACACCGTCAGGACGAGCGTCGTCGTCCGGTTTTCGAGACAGAATTCTGTAATTTTCATGGCGCGGCTAGTTCGTCAGTTCGCGCACTTGCATGCCTTCGGCGAGCTGCTGCACGCCAGAGACGGCGATGCGGTCACCGGCCGACAGCCCTTCCAGAATCGTGATCATCGAGCCCGACATCTGCCCCGGCGTAATCGGGGAGAGGCTGACCGTCATCGTGTCGCCGTCGACCATCCACACGTAGCTGCCGCCGTCATTGCCGCCCACCACGGCATTGGCCGGGATCTGCACGGCGCTCTCGAGTCCGACGACATCTTCAGTGCTGATATTGACGGTGACCGTCGCCGACATGCCGGGAAGAATCACGATGTCCTCCGGCGGGTCGAAGCGACCGCGGGCGGCAAACGTGCGCGTTACCGGGTCCGCGGACGCCGCAACTTCGGTGATCCTCGCCGGGAAGCGACGATCCGGGAATGTCGGCAGAGTGACGTAGGGCTTGGCTCGCTCGGTCTGCTGCGCGAGAGTCAGCCCGGGCTTGGCGCGCTGCCAGTCCTGCTCGGGAACATTGACGATAATGTCGAGTTGCGACAGGTCCTGCAGCAACAGGATCGACTGTTTCGCCTGGACATTGTTGAAGTTGTCGACGTAGACACGACCGATGCGCCCTGAGAACGGAGCTTTCAGCTCCGTGTCGGCGAGCGCCTTGCGGGCAGTGGTGAGATTGGCCTCGGCGATTTCGAATTCGCGCTTCTGGTTGTCAAAGTCCTGGCGGGAGATCGCGCCCTTGGAGAAAACCTCTTCGAAACGCTCGAATGTTGTTTTCGCGCTGGTATAGGCGGCCTGGGCGGCATCGACATTGGCCTGGAAGTCGGCAGGGTCGAGTTTGGCGAGCAGCTGACCCTCCGTGACCTCGATGCCTTCCTCGGCTGGCAGGTCGACCAGCCGGCCCGGAACCTCAAAGGCCAGTTCGGCATTCTGCACGCCGAGGATCTCGCCAGGGTAACTGAGCGATTCGCCACCCGTCAGCGTCGTGATCGTGAGCATGCGCACCGGGCGAACGATTTCGGGCGCTTCCTCGACCGCCTTTTCGCAGGCGGCAACCAGGGTCATAACAAGGCCGGCAAGGGCCAGGGGAAGCAATCGGGTCATCGGAGGTCCTGTTATTTGGTTCTGGACGAGCCGCGAATAATATCAGTCGGCGCCACCTTTTTGGCGATTACCGATGTAGGCGCCGACGAGACCGGCGACCAGGACCGCGATGTAGAATTGCCCGACGACGGCCTGCAGGTAAGCGAGGGCCCGCGCTGTCGCTGAAATCGGGAGGATATCGCCGTAACCCAGCGTCGTCATCGTGACAAAGCTGAAGTACAACCATTCGCTGTTCCAGCCTGGTCCGCTGGCGGGCACGAAGCCTGCAAAAGACCCCGGGTCGAGCATATTCAACAGCGTGTACGCCAGCGCCCAGATCGAGCCGAGCAGCAGGTAAACGCAGACCGCGCCGATAAGACGATTCGCGTTTACTTCGGTGCCGAAGACGACCTGGTTCAGGGTGAAGGAAAAGGCAACGAGCAGGAAGCAGGTCAGCGCCAGCAGCGAACAGAACTGCAGTGCCACCGACTGCATATTGATGGCGACGACGTTCAGCACGATGCCGAGGACGGCCAGCGCCATGCCCACCGTGAAGTAGCGACCGCCACCGCGCAGGCTCCAGACGCCGATGATGAGCAGCGTGGAAAAGATCAGGGCACGGGCTGCAGGCGCAGTCATCAAGCCGAAATCGTCGGCAAGCGGTACCGAAACGAACAGGAACAGCAGCGCGATTAACAGGTACCGGAAGTCCGTCTGTTGCTCTGGCTGCTGCATATTATTGCTCTTTCGGCAGGCTGTGACTCGGGCTACCCGCCTGGCGAATCTCGACGATCGCGGCCCGGACCTGGTCCAGGAGTTCTTTTGTGTCGTTTGCGCCGAGCCGGTCAATCATTCCTTTCTCGACGTTGAAGAGTGCCGCAAGGTGCGTTCGGAGTTTGTCGAATGCTTCGGGATTGTTGCGGCCACAGACGGACCGGTCGTTCTTGAGGATACGTTCCGCCAGTCCGGGCCTGCCCAGTTCGATATCGCAGGCGATCGCGAGCTTCGACAGTTCGTGCGCGAGAGCGTCAATCTGGCGACCCCAATATGTGTGCTTGAACTCGGACATTGTTGTACCGCCTGGTGATCGGGATAGAGGCAGTTCTTCCAGCGCGATATCGGCTTAGAACTTGTCTTCTCCTTGTTGTTGGTACGGAATTCTACCACCTCAAAGAGGAGGTTGAGTTTGATAGAATCGATACATGAAAACATCCGATACCTATCCAAGATTCGTCACGCTGAACCTTCTCGTTCTGGCGTTGCTTTCTGTCTCGCCTTCGGTTGCCGGAGACTTCGAGGAGCCTGCCCTGCTCAGGTCATCGGATGTGCTCGCTGACAAGCTACGCGAAGGATCACATCACCGCGTCGACAAGGACGTTCGCAGCGACGGGTACATCAATTACTACGTTTTGCGATCCGACTACGGCGATTGGGAAGTGGCGAGTACGCCACTCCTGGCGGTCCGGGTTCGCGAGGTAGAAGCGCTGGCCGCACTCGACGATGTCTCGAAGACGGAGGTCTTCATCAAGGCGGCTGCGGATGCCGGTGTAGGCCAGCTCAAGGCCATCAAGGAGTTCGCCACCCAGCCGGTCGAGACGATCACGGGTATTCCCAAAGGCATTGGGCGCTGGTTCACCCGCTCGAAGCGCGACGCCGAGGAGGCTGTTGCGGCGGCCGGGGAGTTTCTGGACGGCGAGGATGAGACCGGTGAGGGTGAGGCAGCGCCGGACGATGACTCCAATGTCGTAATGGACCTCACTGAAGGTTACCTGGGCGTCTCTGGCGCCGAGCGCGCGTGGGCCCAGGAACTCGGGACGGACCCGTACACGCGCAACGAGGTTCTCAGGTCGGCGATCAAGTCGGTGGCATGGGCCGACCGGCTCGGCCGCTTCGGCATGAAGTTCGCGCCGGTTCCCAGGATTCCGGGCGCTGACGTTATCAGCGAGGTCAACGACGTCGTATGGAGCAAGGATCCCCGAGAACTCGAAGACCTGAACCGGGAGCGCCTGGCCGCTATGGGCGCGGACGACGGTCTGATAGACGAGTACCTGTCGAACCCGCTACTCACGCCGACGCAGCTGACGTACCTGACAGCGGCATTGACGGAGATGGACGGTGTAGCTGGCCTGGACGGCATCATACGGCAGGCGCTCATGGCGACTACGGAAGTCGAGGCGGGGTTCTTCATCAAGTCCGTGACCATGCTGGCCTGGTATCACCTCAATAAAAAGCCCGTCGTCAGCGTCTCGACCGAGTTCGCGGTTCCTCGCGCCATAACGGAAGACGGTACCGCCGCACTGGTGCTCGCAACCGACTATGTCTTCTGGACGGATACGGTGGCGACCGCGGCTGATCGATTCACCGCGCTTCGCGATGAGGACGCGGATCGAAGTCTCGAACTCTGGCTGCTCGGCGACATGTCGGCCCGAACCTCCGAGGAACTGACGGCGCGCAATATCCAGGTGCATACGAACCTGGTGGAGGTCGCAGACTAGACCTGCCGTGAGAAAGCTCTTCAAGTATGCGGCGTGGATCGCAGCGCTCGTTGTTGTCCTTGTTCTTGCGGCGTTCCTGTACCTGCGCAACGCAGATCTCAGCGTTTATGAAGAGCGTTTAGAATCTTTCGTTAGTGATCGGACCGGCTATACCCTCAATATCGCGGGGCGCTTCGAACTGCACTTCGCGAGCGTGACCCGGGTCGTCGCCGAGGACCTCACGCTGCAAGCGCCCGAAGATGACGCGGATGCTCCGCTGCTGCGTGCAGGTCACGTGACGTTTGCCTTCGATACCTGGTCAATCCTCAGCGACACGTTCGTCGTTGAGGAGCTGCTCGTTCGTGATGTCGATGCCAACCTCAAGGCAACAGGCGAGGAATCGCACGATCCGGGTGGTGAAGTAGCGACCGAGCACTTCGCTATCCGCAGGGTATCGATCGAGCGGTTTGACCTGTCGTGGACCAGCCCGGACAGGGAGCAGCCTTTGCTGCTGGTGCTGGAGCACCTCTGGATTACGCCCGATGCCGACGACATCCTCGACCTCGACTTGCTCGGCGCGATTAACGAGTTGCCGCTCGAGGCCACAGGACAACTCGGTCCCTGGCCGAACTTCGTCGATGGCCGTGATATTACGGCCAACCTCAAACTGGGCCTTGGTCAGCTGGCGTTGTCGGTGGATGGTTCGGTCGAGGATCTCCTGGCACTGCAGGGCATCAATGCCGAGGCACGTGTTGCCGGCCCGGACATGGGTCGCCTTACGAACAGGCTCGGGTTGCCGCCGTTCGCGAGTGGTGCCTTCGTCCTCGATGCGAAGGTCAACAAGGACGATGGCGATAACAAGGTCCGTGTCGAAGGTAACCTCGGTGAAATAGAGGTGTTTGCTGACGGCCTCGTCGACCGGCTGATCGATCCGGAGCGGCTGGCGTTCGATTTTCAGGTCGGTGGTCCGGACAGTCGCTACATCGCCGAGTTGCTCGGCGTCAAAGGCGTGCCTGCCGAGGCATTCCGGGTAAGCGGCGGGCTGGCCGTCAACGGGCCGTCGTGGGAAGCGCGCGGTATTCACGCGAGTGTCGGTGAGAACGTGATTACTGCCGACGGCTCGATGACGATCGGAAGGCGAGAGGATTCGGCCATTGCGCTGCGAGCTGTGGGGCCCAATATCGCCATCCTCGAAGACATGACAGGCCTGCGGGGGATCGTGCCGAGGACCTACGACATCACGGCGACTCTGCGCTCTGATCCGCGCGGCGTTGCGCTGCAGGATGTAACGGCCCTGTTCGACGATATTCGTATCGAGCTGGACGGTGTCGTTACCGACGAGCCGGGCGCCGCGGGGACTACGCTGCAGGCGAAGATGAGCGGCTCGGAGCTGCACGACCTCGTCGTGCTCAGCGGCGTGCCGTATCTTCCGGCAGGACCGTTCGAGATTGCCGCGCAGGTGGACATCGAGCGCGACCGGGTTCGATTCGCAAACGCCGAGGCAACCGTCGCCGATCTCGTCGCATCGGCTTCGGGCGTGGCCGGTTTTGGCCGGCAGGCGGGCCGCTTCGACGTCACGTTCGATCTCGAGGGAACTGACGCGGCCCAGTTCATATCGCTGGACATGCTGCAACCATTCGCGGGCGAGGCGTTCTCCGTCAGCGGCGGCCTGGGGCGCGTCGCGGAGGACCTCGAGCTCACGGATGTACGTGTCGATATCGGCGAATACCACGCCGAGGCAGACGGCACGCTGAGCCTGAGCCCGTTGTCGAACGACAGCGACCTCGTGTTCAAGGTGACGGGGCCGAGCTTGGAGCGCATTGGCCGGATGTTCGACAGTGACCTGCTGCTCGATAAACCCTTCGATGTGTCCGGCGAATTCCGCGGTACGCCCAGTGGTTTCGTCATGCGTGACTTTATCGCGCATCTCGGCGACAACGACATCAGGGGCGAGTTCGCTGCGGACCTGACCGACAAGCCGACATTCAGCGCTACGCTGACGTCGGACTACCTGGACCTGCGGGAACGGCTGCAGGCGCTCGTCGACGGCGAGGACGAAGTGGAGAGTGAGGAAGAGCAGGACACCGGCGACTTCCTGTTGTCGAATAAGCCATTCGACGGCCACCGTCTGAATGCGGC
The DNA here is from genome assembly GCA_041574455.1 of Woeseiaceae bacterium. Classification (GTDB taxonomy): domain Bacteria; phylum Pseudomonadota; class Gammaproteobacteria; order Steroidobacterales; family Woeseiaceae; genus UBA1847. The sequence goes on from JBFFOM010000058.1 coordinate 10,985, forward strand.
GGATGTCGAAATTGACGTCGAGGTCGGTCGCCTTAAGACCAACGCGCTCGACGTCACCGATTTCCGGCTCGGGTTCCGCTTGCGGGATGGCGAACTGCACATCGATCCTTTCCGCATGGTCGAACGGGAGGGCAGCCTGGCCGGCACTTTGAGCCTGGTGCCCTTCGAGGCCGGTTACTCCTTTTCGACGTTGGTCGAAGCCGATCGGCTGCACCTTGGTTTCGCGGCGACGGAAGACCAGGACCTGGCGACGCTGCCGCCTGTAAGTGGAAAGATCGAGCTTGCGGGCACGGGCAACTCGCTGCATGAGATTTTCGCAGGGTCCAACGGCGCGGTCGCAGTGCGCCAGGGTGCCGGCGAGGTCAAGGAGTTCTTTGCGGCCATTCTCTTCAGGGACGTCGTGCTGGAAGCGCTGCGCACGATCAATCCATTGCGCAAGGAAGCAAAGTCGAGACGGCTCGACTGCGGCATCTACGAGATCACCGTTGTCGATGGCGTTGCCACATTCGACCAGGTGGCAATGCAGACCAACCAGCTGCTGTTCGTCGCGACCGGCAACATCGATCTCGAGACGGAGAAACTCAACATCAATTTCCGCGCCAAGCCGAGGGAGGGCATCGGCATCAGCCTCGGCACGGTCGCCAATTCATTCCTCGGCGTGCGCGGCACGCTCCAGTCACCTACCGTGAGCATCGATCCGAAGAGTTCGGCTACAGCGACCGGGGCAGCCGTAGCGACCGGGGGCCTCTCACTGCTGGCGAGAGGACTGTTCGACCGGCTGTCCGCAGAGAAAAGCATCTGCGAACAGCCGGCCAACCGTTAGTTCAGTTTCTCAATGTCGTTGAGCGTCCACGCCCGATCGAAGAATGCCTGCGAGGGACCGTACAGCCGGAAATAGGTGAACCAGCCACGACCGGGAATGGTCTTCACCCAGTTGTTCTCGAGTCCCTCGGGCGCGTCCGGGCCGAAGTAAAGATCCACCGACCCGTCGTCGTTCACGACCAGGTCCATACGTGACGACACGTCGGAACGAACGCCGGTGTCGATCAGTGAACGCGTCTCGGCGTCGTAGACCGAGAACGACCAGAATTGCTCGACCGGGGCGTCGGCGGGCACGCGCAGGCGATAGTTGTTGCCGCCATCGAGCCAGTTGCCGGCGGAGTCCTTCTGGGCCTCCAGGTAGCACTGCCCCGCGCCAACAGTCCGGCACATCATGCCTTCCGAGACGCCCACAGCCTCGTAGAACCAGGAGGCGCGCTCGTCGACCTGGGTATGCGTGGCCAGGTCCTGGCTGGTTTCTTGCAAGAGCAGGGACATCTCCCAGCGACGATCCGGCCAGACCAGCGACCCTTCGAACCGTTTGAGGTACGCATTGGCTCGGGCCATGGCTTCACCCACCAGCGACGCCTGCTCGAGAATTTCTCGCTGGCGCGCGTCGGGCGCGAACGGCTCGCCGTGAATAAGCCCCAGTGGCCGAAGCATCGCCGCCATCATCATGTCGCGAGAGTCAACCGGTTCGCGATTGAGAATGTCGGCAAGCCGCTCCCAGTACGCCAGGCCCCGCGGCTGTCCGGCAATCCAGGTCTTGCCGGCCGCCGGCACGATACGTGTCTGTGGTGGATTGTTGCGCTGCTCGAAGGGGTAGATCTTCAGCCCTCGCACGATCTCGGCGGCAACATCTTCCCGAGGATCGAGCACGCGGAATGCGATGAACGCATTGTTGGTGCCGACGCGCACGGTCGCGTAGCCATCCACCTGCATGTCCGGATGCCCGGGTCCGAGCACGAGGTAGCGACCGCCTTGCCCGGCAAACGGGCCGATCTGGCCCGTGTCGACGGATGGTCGTTGCCACATGTCGGTAATGCCGCCGGCGGTGAGCCCCGGTGGCTCCTCGACGACGAGCGGCCCGGTCACCGACAGGTCGGCGAAGTTCAGGTAATAGGGCGTCGTGGCGTTCGGGGTGAGGATGCCGAGCTTTTCCCGGCCACTCAGGTACGCCACGTAGTCGATGTCCCCGGCACCGGCGATGGCATTGTGGCTGTGCTGCCATTCGGCAAAGGCCACGATCGGCAGGGCCCAGAGATAGGCCTGCGTCGCGCGCTGAAAGTCCAGCTCATCGTAGAGCGTGGCAACGCTCTCGTCGGACGGAAAGCCGCTCTCGAAATCGAGGCCGCCGATACGTGTTTCGATGGTCCCGTTCATCGGCAATTCGCCGCCGGTCATTGCAACCGGCGGCGAGTCGTCCTGATGGTGCTCGGCGTCACCCGCTTCGTGTTGCCCGCACGCGGCGAGCGAGGCGACGACAAGTGTGCCGAGCACGGTCGAGCTTCTGCTGCTCATATTCAGTAACCTAATCAGTCGACCTAGTAGTACATCGCCGGCAGTTCGCGCGGCGGCACCGTATTCTCATCCGAAACGGTGAAGATCACGCGGTCGAGATCGCCGTTGAACTTGAAGACGCCTGTGTACAGGTCGGACACCTGGGTGCCTGTATCCCTGCCAACATCGAAGGTCTCTGCCAGCGAGTAGGTGCTGATATGCATTTGCGGCATTTCTACTTCGTCGACCTTCTCACCGTTAACGTACAGCTCGCCTGTGCCGCCAAACGGATGGGTCTTGATGAAGTTGAATTTCAAGTCCGTCCTGCCTTTCGGCAGTGGCGATGACTTGAGCACGTAGTGCACACCATCCAGGAAGTTGTAGTCGTAATAGAGGCGATGATCCTTGATGAACATCGAGTAACCGCCGGTCATACCACCGACCGCCACAATTACGCCTTCCTCGTCACCCTTGAGGTCGAGCTGCGTCTCGATCGTGTGCGCGCGGTTCTTGACCGGCGCCGACGACTTCTCGGCGATACGAACTGCGCCCGGCGCGTAGTAGATGAACTCTTTCTGGTCGCCGAACAGACGATCCTGCTGCGCGCCGAGGCGCTGGATCATGTCGTCGTACAGCGGGTACACGTTGTACTTCCAGGCTTCCTCGTCGAAGATTTCGATGAGTTCCTGCAGTTTCTCGGGATTTTCGGCAGCAACGTTCGTGCTCTCCGAGAAGTCTTCGGCGACGTGATAGAGCTCCCACTCATCTTCATCGAACGGGAGAACGACGTTGACATCCCAGGGCATGCGCTTCGCATGCAAGGTGACGGCTTTCCAGCCGTCGACCCAGATCGCCCGGTTACCGAACATCTCGTAGTACTGGCGCTCCTTCGCGTTCGGCGCGTCCGGATTGTCGAACGAGTACATCATCGAGGTCCCGTCCATCGGTTGCTGTTCGACACCATGGTATTCCGCTGGCACCTCGATGCCTGCGGCTTCCATGATGGTCGGCGCGATGTCGCTGATATGGTGGTACTGGTCGCGAATCTCGCCTTTGGCCTCGATGCCGTTCGGCCAATGGACGACGAGGGCGTCTGTCTGGCCGCCACGATGCTCGCTTTGCTTGAAGTAGCGGAACGGCGTGTTGCCGGCCATCGCCCAGCCCGCATGGTAGTGCGGGTAGGTGTTCTCGCGCCCCCAGTCTTCCTGCGCGCGCAGGTTGGCGTCGAGAGGCGTCTGCAGGCCATTCAGGACGTAGGTTTCGTTGAACGTGCCGGCCAGCCCGCCTTCGCCGGACGCGCCGTTATCAGCTGTGACAAATATCAGCGTGTTGTCGAGTTCGCCGATGCGCCTGAGTGACTCGACAACGCGACCGATCTGCATATCCACCCATTCCATCTGGGCTGCAAATACCTCCATCTGCCGTGCGTACAGGCTCTGCTCTTCCGGCGACAGCGAGTCCCAGGCCGGGATTGCATCAATGCGCTCGGTCAGTTTCGTGCCCTCGGGCACGACGCCGGCCGCAATCTGCTGCTCGAGGATCATCTCGCGCGCCTTGTCCCAGCCCATGTCGAACTTGCCCTTGTACTTGTCGATATGGCTGTCTGGCGCATGGTGAGGCGAGTGCATCGAACCGGATGCCCACAACATCATGAAGGGCAGGTCGGGCTTGATCGACTTGTGCCCCGTGATCCATTCGATTGCGCGGTCGGCAAGGTCCTGGTCGAGATGCACCGACTTGCGATACGGCTCTGGCGTGTGGTCGTTCCACATGACGGGCACGAACTGGTGCACATCGGCGGCCATAAATGTATAGGCGTGATGGAAACCCTCGCCACTGGGCCAGCGGTCGAAGGGTCCGGTCTGGGATACTTCGTAAAGCGGGGTGTGGTCCCACTTGCCCAGCGCGTAATTGATGTAACCCTCTTCCCCAAGATAGTTGGCCACGGATTTGGCCGACTCCGGCATGATGGCGTTGTAGCCAGGGAATCCCATGGCGGTCAGGGCGTGGCTGCCGAGACCGATCGAGTGCGGGTTGCGGCCGGCCATCAGCGTCGCGCGCGACGGCGAGCACAAAGCCGTGGTGTGGAAATTGTTGTAGCGCAGGCCATTCGAGGCAAGTGCATCGATACTCGGCGTTTCGATCAAACCGCCGAAACTGCCAACTTGCGCGAAGCCGACATCGTCGAGCAGGAAGATGATGACGTTCGGCGCATCCTCTTGCGGCTCCTTATACGGTGCCCACCATTCCTGGGAGTCTTCATAACTCTCGGCTATGACGCCGCCGAACCCGTCAACTTTCTTCTGCTTGACGCCGTCGACGACGACAATTCCCGAAGTGGTCCCTGTCTCCTCAGCGCCTGTCGCGCCCTGCTGTTCGCCGCCGCAGGCCGCCAGGAAGAGGAGGAGGGCGAATGGTGTAAGTTTTTTCATTAATGCACCCGTTTTGGTGAGATGGGGAGAGCCCCCCCGAGCCCTATCGATGTGGGGGTTACACGATTGGGAGTATGATGACCCTATACTCTGCTTATTAGAGCAATGTTTCAACGAGGGATAACCATGCGTTCATTGACGAATATAGTTTTGCTGTTTTTTGTTGCTTCGTTGGCTGGTGGTTGTGCGACCGGTTTCAAGGCGACACACGACCATGATTCGAGCCATGATTTTTCCGGCTACAAATCGTTTGCCTGGATATCGGCCAACCCGATGAAAGTCGGCCCGAGTGTGCAGTCACCCAACCCGTTGCTCGAGCCGCGCATCATGCGTGCGGTTGAAAGCGCGCTGGCAGCCAAGGGCTTTAGCCAGGTCGCGGAGCCGAAGTCGGCCGATTTCGTTTTGTCGTTTACCGTGGGTTCGCGCGAGCAGATCAAGGTACAGAATACCTATCCGACGATGTCGGTGGGTTATGCCACCGGTTATCCCAGTCACTGGGGGTGGGGCGCGTCCTACCATTGCTGTGCACGTGATACCGAGGTGCGCCAGTACACGACCGGCATTCTCGCCATCGACGTGTTCGACGTGCAGGAGAAACGCCCGGTTTGGCACGGCGCCGCCTCGAAGACGATCAACGAAAGCGATCGGGAGAACATCGAGGCCACGGTGAAAGCGGCCGTTGACGCGGTGCTCGCCGGCTTCCCGCCACAGTAGGTGTCGTCGATGTCCAGGTTTTACGCGACAATTATCGTCGCAGTACTTTCGGTGCTGCTCATCACACCTGCGCTCGGGCAGGAAGAGAGTGGCAGCGACGAATGGCAGTATCGGCTGACGCCCTACCTGTGGCTGCCGACCATCGGTGGCGACCTGAAATACGAGGTCCCGCCCGGTAGCGGCATAGGGGCGCCGACCGTCGAGGTCGGTCCCGCGGACTGGCTTGAGCTAATTAACTACGGTTTGCTGCTTGGCGGTAGCGCGCAGAAGGGGCGCCTGAGCCTGTTCGCCGACTTCGTGTACCTCAGCATGACGTCTGAAGAGGATGATCGCGTGGTCTCTGTGGAGGACACCGTAACGATCCCGGGAACGCGGATCCCGATCCCGGTTGGTGCCGAGCTGAATGCTGATACGCGGACGGACCTCGACGGGTTGATGCTGACGCTAACCGCGGGGTACCTGTTCAAACAGGAGGCTGACTCGACGGCGATTGTTTTTGCTGGCGCGCGCTATTTTGACGTGGATGTATCGACGGCCTGGGATCTGACAGCCGAGATCACGGTGCCGGGTGGCGGTGTGATTCTGCCGTCGTCAGGCAGCATCGGCGGGGGCGCGACCCTGTGGGATGCCGTTGTCGGTTTGCGTGGCGAGTTCGCCATTGGGCAAGGCAACTGGTCGGTGCCGTACTACTTCGACTACGGCACCGGCGACTCTGACAAGACGTGGAACGCCTTTGTCGGCGCTGCGCGCGAATTCGGCTGGGGCGATCTGCTGCTTGCCTACCGGCATCTTGAGTACGACCAGGGCGCGGACAAGCTGCTGCAGGATTTCAGCTTTGGTGGCCCGCTGGTAGGGTTTCGCTTTAGTTTCTGAACGCTGTCTAGAACCGCAGGGTGATGCCTGCGTGCGCTTCCCATTGTGTCAGCGTGTTGCTGTCGACCAGGATGAGGCAGCTGCCATCGCCTCCGACGCTTTGGCAGAACAGGCTGCTGTCGCTGTCGACGAACGTCGTAAACGCTCGCGCCTCGAGTCGTATGCCGAGCCGTTGAGTAGCATTCAGGTGCCATCCGCCGCCTAGAGACGCCGAGAAGAAGTTCTGAAAGGCGATAGCCATGTAAGAAGGGACGTTTCTGGCGCCCCTCTTCAGGTCGCCAGCCCCAGTTACAGGCTCGCTTCATTAACCTGTAGTGCAAGGCTGCCTGGTCTTTGAAATCAAAGCGTGGAATCGAATATTTGTTGTCATGGAGTAAGATTGCATCTGTAGCTAGCCGCCGGGGCATGTTAAAGGCATCAAGGATTGCCCCGTAAATATTTATCAGGAAACGACCAGGCTCCCAGAAGACGAACGGTAGCTGATTGAAAACAGCTGTATCGAGGTCTACATCCCTGAACTTCCCTGCGTTAAGCGGCGGATAATGCCCGTCGTATCGGAGAACCAGGCGTATTTCAGGAGCCCAGGAGACCTGATTAAATCGGACGCGCGGCAGCTCTGC
>JBFFOM010000059.1:0-17634 GCA_041574455.1 Woeseiaceae bacterium
AAGAACTGAGTAACTCCCTGTACGCATCCTATTGGCCCCAACAATATGGGGCCAGTGACATAGTCACACTTAGTGGAAAGTACCTATTTTTTGATCGAAAGGCTAGGGGCTTTACTGTACCTCCGGGTGCCAAATACCCCCATCAATCAATGATGCGGCGCAGCACCCCGCGATTTTTCAAAACGATCCTGCCCCTGCGCAGTTCCAGCGCGCCAAGACCCTCCAATTCCTGGAGCCGTCGGCTCACAACCTCGCGCGCCGTGCCGAGGTCCGTAGCGATATTGTGTTGCGTTACCTTGGCAACCGGCGGCTGCTGGCCGGACTCGTCGAACCGCCGGAGCAGGTACCCTGCCAAGCGCTGATTCACCCGCCGGGTCGTGATTTCCCGGACCAGACCGATAATCTCCCCGAATCGCATCAAAGTTGCCGAAAATACGTACTCACGAAGGCTCGCAAAAGCCGTCATTGATAAGCGACTGGCCTTCTTCGGCACTTATGATTGTCGCCGCATCGAGCAGCTCAAATCGCGCATCGGCGTCGCTGTTACGGTAGATGCTGTAGCACTGGAGCACGTCGTCAACAAACCGTTGCTCCTCGTCCAGCTTGTCTGCAAATTCATCCCTAACCGCGACGTCCATGCGCAGCCTCCTTTCTCTCCAGCGCGCTAGCAGGTCGCGCTAGTAGGTAGTCGCCGTGGCCCCCAAGAACCCATCGGCAGCGCCTATCGCCGCCGGACGGTAGATGTCCACCTTGCGGAAGAACTGGTCGACCATATAGACGCGCCCGTCCTCGTCGACGGCAATACCTGCCGGCAACATGTATTTCGCGGCGCCGGGACTCGTCGACCGCGACCCCACGAATAACAGCAGCTGCCCCTCGGGGTTGAAGATCTGGAAGTTACCGAATGCGGCGTCCGTTACGTATACGTTGCCCTCGGGATCCGTGTCGACGCCCTTCGGCCTCGAAAACTGCCCGGGCTGCACGCCAATCGATCCGAATGTGTGGACATAGGTGCCGTCCGACTCGAAAACCTGTACCCGGAAATTGGAACTATCGACGACGTAAAGACGACCGTCAGGACCTATCGCAATGTCCTTGGGGAGGTTGAACTCCCCCGATTCGGTGCCACGGTGGCCAATGTCGAAGGCAAGTTCACCAGTGGCGATGTCGAACACGCGAATCCGATGTTCCTCGGTATTCACGCCGCCCGTGTCTACCACGTAGGCATAGCGGGCATCGGTATCGACGTCGACGTGAGTTGGCCGCTGAAACTTGTCTTTGCCGCCGAAAGCGCTCAGGAAATCGCCGTCCTGGTCGTAGACGACGATCCGTTTCAGCGTGCCATCAACAACGTAGAGGTTGCAGTCGCTGTCCACGGCCATGCCCAGTGGCTTCCGCAAGACGCCGGGCTCATCGAGGCCGATCTCTTTGAATTCACCCGTCGGAACGTTAAATATCATCACCGAGCGGCGCACCGTGTCACTGACGTAGATCCGGCCCTGGCAGGCCTCGACGTCGAAAGGCTTGGAAAATCCTGTCGAATCATCAACCTCGCCTGTCAGGATCCTTCGCCACTTGTCCTCGCTATCCTCCTCCGTGATATCGGCGCTGCCGAGAATCGTGCGCTCGAAAACGAAACGCGGCGTCTCGGGCGGTGGCGGGAAAACCAGTTCCGGCTGGTCTTCGGCAGTGCTGGAATCAGTCGGTCCCGGCGCCGCACAGGAAACAAGCAGCGCCGCAAACAGCGGGATACAAAGGAAGCGGCCAGCGCGCCCTATTCGGCCGGCAAGGCCTCCTGTCGCATTTCGAAGCATAGCTATACTCTGGATCATAATGTTATGTACTCGTTCCCGCCTTCGACCTCACCATTGGTATAGTGGCGGCCGCATCGTTCAGTCGGAAATCCCGGCGCGAGTATATTCACTTCACACCTGAAGACGACTGTCGGCAAATACCTAGTTGCGAATGATAATCTAATGCAGTAAAAGCTGGCTACATGAATCAGAAATCCGTTTTTTCTTGTGCGTTCTTGTTCTGCATTGGGATCGGCAGCGCGGCCGCCGCGGATGAATCAATCGATGTGGCCACGATCTACACCGAATCCTGCTCGGTCTGCCACGGCGATGATGGCCGGGGCGCCGTTTGGGGCCAGGCCTCGCTGGCGACACCGCCCCGCAACTTCCGGACCGAGGAGTCGCGCCAGGAGCTGACGCGCGAACGAATGATTGCGTCTGTAATCGCCGGCCGGCCGGGCACGCCGATGCCCGGATTCGGCACACAACTCAGCATCGAAGAGGTCATGGCGGTGGTCGATTACGTTCGCAGCGAGTTCATGACGCCCGTGGACGCCGCGAGCGGCCACGCGGCAATGCTGCCCGGCAACACGGAATATGGGCCCATCGGCGGCGATGACAGACCTCGCGACCCAGGTGCGGAGCACCACGATGGAGACGCGGCACGGGGGGCGCTGCTATATGCCCGAAACTGCGTCGACTGCCACGGCGCGAACGGCGGTGGCGACGGGCCGCGCGCGTACTTCATCTTCCCGAAACCGCGCAACTTCAGCGACCCGTCGACGCGGCAGTACCTCACCCGCGGCAATCTCTACGACGGCATCAAGTACGGGGTCGTAGGAAAGGAGATGCCGGCCTGGGGCAAGGTCCTGACGGAAGGCCAGATCGCCGACGTGACGGAGTACGTCTACCGGCAGTTCATCGCGCCGGACGAGGCGCGGTAGGACCGTCAGTCGAGGCGCGCAAGGCGCGCCACGCCACCGAAACCACCGACCCACTTGCTGCCGTCATCGGCGGTTGCCATCGAAAAAATCTGGTTCGAGAACAGGCCGTGTTCCGTCGTGTACCACGTAAAAGCACCGTCATCGAAGCGCGCCAGGCCATTGCTCGTGCCTATCCAAAGGTGGCCCTCGGGATCCACGTGCAGCGTGAAAACATGGTTCCCGGGCAAACCGTCGGCGACCGTGTAGGTCTTCCAGGACTCGCCGTCGAAACGCGACAGCCCGCCGCCCCAGGTGCCGCACCAGACGACACCGTCGTTATCCACTTCCAGCGCCACAATGTAGTTGGGGTTGTAAGCGACTTCGATGGCCTCCAGGCCCATCTCCACTTTCTGCCGCGCATGGTGCTTGGAATATTCGCCCGGATCCATGTCGAATTCGATCTGCTCGCGCACGATTTCATAGTCTGCGCCCAGGCCGTCTGCATGCGTCCAGTTTTGCCAGGCCTCGTCCTTGAAACGCGCCAGGCCACCTTCCGTGGCAAACCACACCTCGCCGTTCTTGCCGGCGTGGAGCGCGTAAACCCAGTCATTGGGTAATGCGCCACCGGTATTGGCGACCGTGTAGAGATCCCAGGTTTCGCGATCGTCGAGGTCTCCGCCGCGCACGCGATTGGCGCCGGACCAGGTAGCAATCCACACGTCGCCGTTGCCCAGTTGCAGCGCATCGTAGATAAAGCCGTCCCCCAGACCATCCGGGATGTTGTAGGTATTCCAGCCGTCCTCAGCCTCGTTGAGGATGGACAGTCCGCCGCCGTAGGTGCCGACTGCGAGGCGTCCATTCATCTTGCCGAGGTGGAAAACACCGTTCGCGAGGAGCCCCGTGCGTGTGTCGAACAGGCGGTAATCGTCATTGCGCGTGTCGTAACGGATGACGCCCGCGGACGTTCCTACCCATACGATGTCCCCATCCGAGAGTATGGTCTTGACGTTGCGCTCGCCGACGCGGAAATGCGTGAAATGCGCATCGGGATCGACAGCCGCAACCGAGCCGCTCGCCGCCGGCAGACCGGCTTTGCCGCCCTGGGTTACCGCGGGGGTGTCCGAAAGCTGTCCGCCCTTTGACTCGGGGGGCGTTGCGGAGCGCATAAAAACTGTCCCCGCGACGATTGCCGCGAGCGCGACAGAAAATACGATCCAGAGATTCCGGTTCACCGTACTCATGCAGGTTTACTCTTCGGTTTGATTGGGTGACAAGCGCGCGACGCCATCCCGGGTGCCTACCCAGACGTCGCTTGTCCCGGTCGCCGCGATGGCGTACACGTCGTTGCCGGGCAGACCAGACGAAACATCGAAATTGCTGAAAGTTGCACCATCGTAACGGCTAAGGCCGCGATTGGTGCCGAACCACATGGCCCCCGTACTGTCCTGACCGACGCTGTAGACGATATTTCCGGCCAACCCATCCGCCATCGACAGGTTGCGCCACTCGCCATCTTCGTAACGCGACACTCCACCGCCCCAGGTTCCGACCCAAACGACGTCGTCCGTATCGACCAGCGTCGCGAAGACATAATTCGGGTTGTACGACTCCCGTCCAACGACGAGCACGCTCAGGTCGTGACGCTCGCGGGTGCCGAGGCCGGTGTTCGGGCTCACGGGACGGGCATCCGCGTTAGGGGCGCCAACGCCGTCGTCGTGGTCCCACTCGTACCAGCGCTCGCCATCGTACATGGAGACGCCGCCTTCGGTGCCGAACCAGACTCGATTCGCCGAGTCGACGTCCAGGCCGTACACCCATTCATTGATCAGTTCTTCCTTGTACTTGGTGAACTCCATGGTATTCAGGTCGACACGGTTGGCACCATCCCAGGTACCGACCCAGTAAATGCCGTCGCGCTGCTCTGCAAATGCATAGATCCAATAGTCGGCGAGCCCGTGCATTGGGAAGAACACGTCCCATTCGCCATCCTTATAGCGCGAAGCACCTCCGGCGTTGGTGCCGAACCACTTGTAGCCCTGGCTGTCGACGCCAATGGCGAAAACATACTCGTTCGCCAGGCCGTCCTTGCGCGTGAACGTATTCCTGAGTTCCTGCGCTCCGAGACCGATCTCCATAACGCCCATGGATGTCCCCACCCAGAGCGTATCCGTTTCCGGCTCGACGGCCAGCGCACGCACGTAGATGCCGCTGCCCACCTCGAAACGGTCGGCGACTTCATAGACGACGGCACTTTCCTGGCCCGCCTGCTCTCCGCCGCATGCACCAAGAAAAAGGCCGGCCGCCCAAATGGGCAGCCACCGTATGCCTGTCTTCATCGCTGCAGGGTCCGAATATAGGCAATGACGTCGCGAAGCTCTTCGTCACTCAGGAGACCGCGATAGCTCGGCATGTGCCCGTCACCGTCGCGCAGGCTGCGCACCAGTTCCACGTCGGGCGAATAAAGGGACTCGCCACGGCTGAAATCCGGCACACCGGGCTCGAACGCCTGGCCGTCCATACCGTGACAGGTCTGGCAATGCATCTCGTAAACTTCCCTGCCGTTGAAAATGTCCGATGCATCCGAGGTGACCCACATCCACGGGAGCAGAACGGTTACCGGCAGCAGCCAGAATCTGTTGTACGTCATGATATTTCCTGTCAGTTCGTGTCGTCGGAAAGCTCGGCTTCCCGCGACTTCCAATAGGCTGCCTTGCCGGAATCGGGCTCGACATCGAGACCGCCGTCTTCATAAGCGTGAACCAGGACACGCGTCGCGCGGCCGTGACCGGCGTCTGCGGCTTTTTCATACAGCGACCTGGCTTCTGTAAGGTCTTTCTCCACGCCCTCGCCTTTCGCGTACATGTCTGCCAGTCCGGCCAACCCCTCCGCGTGGCCCTGTTCGGCCGCGGCGCGATACCAGCGCGCTGCCTCGGCGTTTTCCTCGGCGAGATCGAGAAGGTAGCCGAGCCAGGCCTGCGCGTCGGCCGACCCCCCATCGGCGGCCTGCCGGAATAGCGGCAGCGCTCCCGGAAGATCACCGCGATTATACGCCTCAAGACCTTTCTCGAATGTCACGGACGCTTCATCGGCCATTGCGACACCCGACCCGGGAATCGCAACCAGCAAGCAAGCGAGAACGACAGCGGACATTAACACTCTCAGCATTTCAGTGGTCCCTTCGCAGATTGTCCAAAAGCGGCACTATTACCGTATCCGCGGTCTTCTTGTCCAATACGCCGAGGTGGCGGTACCGGATCGCACCTTCGGCATCAATGACCAGGGTAACCGGCAGAGCCTCCAGATCCAGCGCTTCACCGATTATGCCAGCCGAATCATAAAGGCTGGTCTCGTAAGGATCGCCGAAGTAATCCAGCCAGCGCAGTGCATCGTCGCGCTCGTCGAGGTGGTTGACGCCAAGCAGGGCAATGCCCGCTTCGCTCAACCGCTGCAGGACGGCATGCTCCTCGCGGCACGCGACGCACCAGGAGCCCCAGAAGTTGATCAGTTTTGGCTCGCCCGCGAAACTCGCGGAGCTGACCATACTGTCTGCGTCCGCAAGTTCGGTCAGCGTGACCGCCGGCCAGTCGCCACCGCCGGCATTGAACCGCGCGAGCACGCTGCCGGCGACCACCAGCAGGGCGCCTACCGCCAGCCATGTTGTAACACTGTTCTTCACGTCGATTTCTCTGTCTTCCGCCGCCGTCTTTCCCACCGGGGCTTGCCTGTCCGGCGTTTGTGGCTAGAATCCTTCGCTCGCATTATGAGCAAGTCCGCCGAAAACTCCATCCGCACCGCCCTGCTCGGTGCCATCTTGCTGGTCCTGGCAGCGCCAGCGCTGGCCGAATCCAGCGCCGACGGCGAGGCAATCTACCGCTACTACTGCTACCAGTGCCACGGCTACGCGGGCGACGCGCAGACCCTCGCGAGCGCGAGCCTCACGCCGCCACCCCGCGATTTTACCAGCGTCACGGCCGATGAATTCCCCATCGAACGGATAGTCAGGACCGTGCTCGAAGGCCGCGAGGGCACGGGCATGGTGAGTTTCGCGTCGGTGCTCGACGAGGCCGAAGCCCGATCAGTCGCCGAGTACGTCCGGCAGTCATTCATGTCGGTGGACCGCATCGAGGCCCGCTACCACTCGCCGGAGAACGGCTGGACGAACCATGAGCGCTACGCGGCCGCCTTCCCGTTCATCGACGGATCGGTCCCGCTCTCCACGCCCTGGGAATCGCTGACCAAAGAACAGCAGCGCGGCCGCCGGCTCTTTGAGTCTGCCTGCGTCAGCTGTCACGACCAGCCGAACGCGGGCACCGGCGACGGTCCCGAGTGGGAACTTCGGGCCGTGTCCTACCCGCGGGATCACTTCAGCCACCGCGAATCGAATGCGGACCTGATCTCCGGTGCCTCGCCGTACGCGCAGCACGACATCCCGCCGGACCCTGAGAGACTGTCGGCCCGCGCCCTCGCCGGTCGGCCGCTGTACCAGGAGAACTGCGCCTTCTGCCACGCGGCCGATGGCACCGGCCGTAACTGGATCGGCAGTTTTCTCGAGCCGCGGCCGCGCGATTTCACCGACCCGGAGTTCCGCCTCGCGCAGGACAGGCAGGCGATGCAACAAAGAATCCTGCACGGCATCCCGGGCACCTCGATGCCCGCATGGAAAGACGTGCTGGCGCCTGACGAAATCGCGGCCATCATCGCCTACATCCACGAATCTTTTCGGACCGACCTGAAGCGTTCCCGGTAAAACCTCTAATTTTCAGTAAATTATGGGTGAAATATTACCCTGACTTTATTATGCATTATGTCCAATTAGTGCAACTGGTCGAGGATTTCCCGCGTTTATATAGGTGTGTAGTCAAGGTATGCCGGCGACAGCACGTGCCATGAAGTCTGTGGAACTGCGGAGGACCAGAGTGGCGCTGTCGCCGGCTTCCTTTTCCCCCCGCGCACATCGGCCACGCCGCAGCCGACATCCGGCGCAGCAGTTATTCAACTGCATTCAATCAGTAATTAGCGTGATTACGGTCGCGGTCAGTCGCCCAGGTGACGATCGTCGAGCGCCCGGTATGTGGCTTCGAATTCCAGCTGCAGCCGCGAAACTTCCTCGAGCAACTCGCTCTCCTCCGCCTCTTCCCGCAACCTTTCGAGCCTTGCGCACAAAGCTGCCATGCGTTCGGCGCCAATCTGGCGGCAAAGACCCAACAGCCTGTGCGCCTGGCGGCGAACCAGTTGTGTATCGCCGTCCCGCGCTGCCGCATCGAGTTCGCGCAGCCACGCGGGCATCTGCTTCAGGAACTGGTCTGCCAGCTCGGTGAACAGGTCGACATTTCCCGAGCCTCGAATCTTGCTCAGCTCTTCGATAATCGAGAAATCGAGAACGCGATCGGGCAACGACGACGCTGTGGGGCCTGCATGCAAGGCGCTTGCCGAGAGGTTGGCGACCTCGACGCTGCCGCTCAGCACGCGGCGCAATGACGCTTCGAGCTCTTCGACGAACACCGGCTTGCTCAGGTAGTCGTCGACACCGGCGGCGAATGCCCGTTCGCGGTCCTCGGTCATCGCGTTAGCGGTCAGTGCGATGATCGGCGTATGCCGCTTGTCGCCTTCGCGCTCGCGGATAATACGCGTCGCCTGGTTGCCGCTCATTCCCGGCATCTGGGAATCGATGAGGATGGCGGTGTAATCTTCTTTCTCGTTAGCCTCGATCGCCTCTTCGCCGCTCGCCGTCGTCTCGACGTCATAGCCCAGCTGTTCGAGCATGCGCTGCGCGACCAGCAGGTTGACTTCGTTGTCGTCAACGATCAGCACCCTGCCGGCCGCTGTGGGCCAATCATCGGTGGCGGCCTCTGCCTGCATTTCAGGACCGCGATCGCCCTGCAGCGCCGATACCGCGTCTTCCTTACCGTAGCCACTCGCTACGGCAATCGTGAACCAGAATCGGCTGCCGTTTTCAGGCTCGCTGTCAACGCCGATCGTACCGCCCATGAGCGTCGCGAGCTCTTTGGAAATGACCAGCCCCAGTCCCGTGCCGCCATACTTGCGCGTATCGGAATCATCGACCTGGGTGAATTCGCGGAACAGTTTCTCCTGGTCCTTCTGATCGATGCCGATGCCGCAGTCCTTGATGACGAATTTGAGCCGCACATACCCCTTCTCGACCTGGTCGCAGTCGACGCAGTCGCACACGATGCTAATGTCGCCGTCGTGCGAGAACTTGATCGCGTTGCTCACGAGGTTCGCAAGGATCTGGCCGAGACGCACGGGGTCGCCGCGCACGATCTTCGGCACGCTGTCGGCTACCGCGTAACTGATTGTCAGGTTCTTGCGTTTCGCCTCCTCCGAGAACAGCTGGGCAACGTCGGTCAGTTTCTCGTGCACCGAGAATGCGAGCGTCTCCAGAACGAGCTTGCCGGCCTCGATCTTGGAGAAATCGAGGACCGAGTTGATGATCTTCAGCAGCGACATGCCCGAGGAGTGCATGATTTCCGCGTATTCCTTCTGCTCGGGCGTCAGGTCGGTGCGCAGCAGCAGGCTCGCCATGCCGATCACGCCGTTCATCGGCGTGCGAATCTCGTGGCTCATGTTGGCGAGGAACTGGCTCTTCGCCTGGCTCGCAGCGTTCGCCTGGTCGCGGGCAACCGCCAGTTCCCTGCTGCGCTGCTGAGCTTCGGCTTCCCTGGCCGCCAGTTTGCTGGTCCGGTCCGCCACCATTCGCGCCAGCACCGCCGCGCGTTGCCCGAGTTCCTGACGAATGCGTATGACGAGCGTGGCAATCAGGCTGAACGAGATAATCAGGATCACGATGATCAGCACGTTGAGCAGGAAGATGCGCTTTTGGTCTGCCGCGATAATGCCGTCGATCTGCTCGGAGACCGCCGTGGACAGCGCGAGGATCTCGCCGAACACGGCGTCAAACTCCTGGTCCAGGTCGCCGCCGATAACACCGTCCGTCTCGCGCGCCTGCCAGCGACTGGACAGGATACGATCGAATTCGCTTATGTGCTCGCGCAAGAGAGAGAGATTATCAATGGCTTCGGATAGCGCCGGGACTTCCCCAAATGGCGTCGCACCACCGTAAATCGCGGCGCTGACCTGGAGTTGTGCGTTCTGAATGCGCGCCCGCACGTCTTCGTCGAGGCTGATGTAACGATCCCCGCCCAGCGCCTCTTCGAACCAGAGATGCGCCGTGGCGACCTCCTGCTGCACGGACTGCATCAGCCGCATGTAGGCTGTGTTGCGTTGAAAATCTCTCGTGACCAGCCACTGCGAATAAATGACAATGGCAATAGAAAACAGCCCGACGGCAACAATGCCGACGATAAGAGACTTCAGCGAAAACGATCGCGTACTCAGTTGCATCTGATACTTTGTATTATGTCGTGACCAGCCAGAGAGGCGTCGGTGCTGCGGTCATCGTCGCCAGAAATACGTCCAATAATCGTAATTGATGCAAGGTTTGTTCCTGTGATGGAAATCAATGATATACAAGGTACAGTTAACAAATCTGTAAATATTTCCGACAGGATTTCAAAGACTTACTACCGATCCCCACTCGCCCGGGAGCCGGTAAAAAGTGGGACTCTTCGCCCATATATAATTCTTTGATCGTGCGGAACTGACAAAGCGAACTTTGCCAATCCAGACAGCGGGCGAACTCGACCGGCGCAGCGGATTATGGCGCTAAAGTGAGCGCAAGTTGATTGACAGGAAAACAAATCTTGCTGAGCATCCGGTACAATCCGGCCGGCATTGTGAAATTCATACGACAATAACCGGAATGCGCTGCAACTCAGGGACGTAAGCATGTCAGATTCTTCGACACCTCCGATTCGCACACTGCTCGTGGACGACCATCCGGTCGTGCGTTTCGGCGTGAAGCACATGCTCGACGCCGAGGAGGATATCGAGGTTGTCGGCGAACTCGACGGTATGAAGGGAATCGAGGATGCGCTGAGCACCCTGGAGCCCGATGTCGTGCTGCTCGACCTGGAACTCGGCGAGATCGACGGCGTGGAAGCACTTCGCCAGGTGCGTGAGATTGCGCCGAGCCTCAAGGTGATCGTCTATACCTCGCATGACGAGGAGGACTACATCATCCAGGCAGCCGAACTCGGCGTCGACGGCTACTTGCTCAAGGGCAGCCCGAAGGAAGAGATCGTCGGCGCGGTGCGAAGCGTCCATGAAGGCGGCAGCGCCATCGAGTCGAAGGTGGCAGCCAAGCTCATGAGCCACATGACCAAGCGCTCCGCCAAAGACAGGCAACCGGTCATCGCGTTCAGTAAACGCGAAAAACAGGTGCTGGAATTATTGGCCGGCGGCAAGACCAACCGCGATATCGGCGCCGCTCTCTTCATATCCGAGTCAACGGTCAAGTTTCACGTGCACGCCATTCTCAGCAAGCTCGACGCGACGAACCGCACCGAAGCGGTATCGATGGCGGTGCGGCAAGGAATAATATCGCTGCCCTCGGCCGGTTAGTTCGGGCCGTTCCGCCCTGCCTCGAAGATAGGCCTGACGCGCTCGAACTCTGCCGTCAGGCGATTCAGTTCCTCCGCAAGATCATCGATCCGCTTGTCGCGACTCGCTTTTCCCAGTGCATCACAACAGCTGCTCAAACCGGAAACGCCCATTTCGAGGCACGCCCCCTTCAGTGCGTGGCACTCCCGACGGATCGTCTCGAGGTCTGTCTGCTCAAGCGCCGAGCGCAGAATCCCGAGCCTTGCGTCGGTATCATTGATAAACAGGTCAATGAACTGATCAAGCGCCTGGTTGTCGATGAAGCCGGCTCGATTCTGCAGCCGTGCGATGATATCGGCGCCCGTATGCTCTGCGGAATCCCTGGCGACTGGCTGATGACGCCGCCTTGAATCCGCCATCAGCGACCAGCGACGCAAGCCGGTCCTGAGAGTATCGAGCCGCACGGGCTTGGCAAGGAAATCGTCCATGCCAGCCTGCATGCATTGTTCCTTGTGATTCACGGAAACGTCTGCCGTTACGGCGACAATCACGGGCTGTCCGCCGTCGCAATGCCGGCCTTCGCGTATCACCTTCGTCACTTCATCGCCGTCCATGCCCGGCATCTGGCAGTCCATCAGGATGAGGTCGTAAGCGCTCTCTTCGAGCGCGGTTAAGACGGGGGGACCGTCATTGA
This sequence comes from Woeseiaceae bacterium, assembly GCA_041574455.1. Classification (GTDB taxonomy): domain Bacteria; phylum Pseudomonadota; class Gammaproteobacteria; order Steroidobacterales; family Woeseiaceae; genus UBA1847. The sequence continues at coordinate 11,871 of JBFFOM010000059.1, forward strand.
CCGTATCAACGTCGAACCCCAGTGATTTGAGCATGCCGCTCAAAAGCTTTCTGTTGATCGGGTTGTCTTCCGCGACGAGGATCTTTAGCGCCTGAAACGCTTCTTCGTCTGTCGCCGAGGTCACGCCGAGGTCCAGCTCGAACAGGCGCGACAGGTTGTAGCGGAGCACGCTCGGCAACGTCGGTTTGTTGATGCAGCGTATCTTGCCGATCGATGATACCTGGCCGACCTGCAGCGGCTGGGCAATCGACGTCAGCAGGACAATCGGCATGTCGCTTTCCTCGCGAATCCGGCGCGCAAGCGCCAGGCGATCATCCTGAGAGTCGTCAGTATCGAGAATTACGCAGTCGAACGGATAGCCGGATTGCTCGGCCACCGCGAGTTGACGTGCAATATCCTCGTGGTCCCCTCTCGCTTCGACACTCATGTCCCAGGCCATGAGGAAACTCAGAATCGACCCGGAGACTTGCGGATTACTGCTGACGACCAGCAGGCGACGGTTACTCAGGGAATCGCGGCCATCCACGATCGACCGGTCTTCGGCGGCGACACGCGTCACGGGCACCGTGAACCACACAGTCGTGCCCTGACCCAGCTTGCTCTCGACGCTGATGCGCCCACCCATGAGATCGAGAAGCTGCTTGCTGATCATTAGGCCCAGGCCACTGCCCTGGCCTTCGAGCTCCTCGGAAGCCAGACTGAAGGGCGTAAAAAGCTGCTCGGCGGCGGTGTCCGACATACCGATACCGCTGTCTGTAACCGCAACGGACAGCGTCGCGGTTCCGTCTTTATCAGTATCGACGCTGGCGCTGATAACCACCTCGCCTTCATCAGTGAACTTGATCGCATTGCCCACCAGGTTGATCAAGATTTGCCGAAGCCGCTGCAGGTCCCCAACCACCTGGGCATCGGGTTCGTAATCTGTGACACACGCCAGCTCAATCCCTTTGGCATAGGCCTGATAGCCCATGATTTCCAGTACACGCTCGAGCAGGTCCGTCACGTGAAAGGATTCCTGGCTGATTTCGAGCTTGCCGGATTCAAGTGTCGCAAAGTCGATCATGTTGTCGACGAGACTGAGCAGCATGTTGCTGCTGCTGTCCATGATCTGCACGTAGGATTTCTGTTTGCGGGTCAGCGCGGTAAGACGCAGCAGGTCAGCCATGCCGAGAACCGCGTTCAGCGGTGTTCGCACTTCATGACTTATGGTGGCCACGAACTCGGCGCGCGCGCGGTGCGCAGTCGCGGCGTCCTCCCTGGCGCGTTGTAACTTGAGAGCGAGGCGTTCCTGATCATTGAGGTTGTGCACCACCTCCACGGCGCCCATAAGCTCTCCCTGCTCGTCATAAAGCGGCGTAGCACGCAGTTCCACCAGGTGCGATTCGCCGTCTTCGTCGACGCGCGTCTGGATATGCTTGCACGACTCACCAGTCTGCAATACGCAGGGGTGTTCCGTCGGGTCGCACGGCGTGTCGCGCCCGTGCAGCGCGCGGTAGCAGGGCATTGGCCCGCCATCGCCGGCGCCGTCATTTAACTCCCGGCGGGCGGCCTTGTTGATCTTCGCAACCTGGAAATCCTTGTCGATGATGATCGCGGGATCCGGCACGCCGTCGAGGACGGATTGGTTGAACGCCTCGGAGTCGCTCAGGCGTTGCTGCACTCGGCCGAGCTTTGCCTCGAGTTCGCTCCTGGCATCACCGAGCGCCTTCACGGTCCCCCAACCGGCGCGGGAAAGAAGCAGAATCAGGAGAATCAGCACGACGAGCAGCGTAACGGCGACCAGGCGCTCGGCGGAGTCGACCGGCATGGGCAGTATGAGCATCACGAACAACGCGGCGGCAAGGGCGCCAACCAGGATCACGATCCACCGACTTTTCCTCATGCTGCCACCCCCGTGCTGCACCTACGCAGGCGCCGGCGTGACGCCGGCGTTGAAACTGCATACCTTATCGCCGAAGTTTACGGACCACCGCTCGACGAGCGTGCGGACTCCTCCAGCTCGTTCGCGTTGGCCATCCGCGAACGCAGCTCCTCGGTAATTTTCTCCATCTCGCGCGGATCCTCGATGACGCGCGGGCTGACGGTGATGATCAGCTCGGTCCGGAACGTGTCCGTCGAATTCGTGCTAAACAACGCCCCGAGACCGGGAATATTCATAAGGATCGGGACACCCGATTTACCGCTGGTCGTCGTCTCGAGTATCAGGCCGCCGAGGACGACGGTCTGGCCGCTCTGTACGATCACGCTGCTGTTGATCGTGCGCTGGGCAATCGAGACGTTGCCGCCGCCGCCAACCGCGGGCTCGGCGCCCGGGATGCTCACTTCCTGGCTGATCTCGAGCGTGATCTGGCCACCGGCGTTGATCCGCGGCGTCACCGTCAGCAAGGTACCGGTATCACGGAACTGAACCTCGGTCACGATCGGCGCATCCGGGTTCGTGGTGCTCTGCGAACTGCGCGTGGTGACCGGGATCTGGTCGCCGACGCGGATGTTCGCGGTCTGGTTGTCGAGCACCATGACCTGCGGTGTCGACAGGAACTTCACGTCGGACTGCGTGGCCAGCACGTCGAAGAACGCCTTCAAGTCGCGGGTGGCGTCAAAAAATGCGAACGCGAGCCCTGCGCCTGAAGCATTCTCCGGAACCGGCGCATTGACGCCGAGTGCCCAGTCCTCGTTCTCGAGGAACCAGCGGACGCCGTAGGAAAGGCCGTTCGACAGCGTCACTTCCGCGATCGTCGCCTCGATCAGAACCTGCCGCGGCGAGATGTCGAGGCGGCGGATGGTCGCTTCGATCGCGCGGTAGTCCTGCGGCGTCGCCATGACCAGGATGGCGTTGTTGTCCTGGTCGGCAATGATCGTTATCTCGCTTTCGCTCTCGGCGGAGATTCCCTCACCGGAGTCGCCAGCATCACCCTCGCCGCCTGCTGCCGACCGCGCTGCCGTCGTCGATGTGGGCCGAACGACACGGTTTGCGCTCGACTGGCCGGGCTGAGGGGGTGGGCGCGAAATGGTCTCCGCCCGCCGGAACACGCTGCTGGCGGCACCCGGCACGGCAAGTTCGCCGCTGCGCGTGTCCTCCAGTTCCTTCTGGCCGAAGATCTGCTGCAGGACGCTGGCAATGTTCTCCGCCTTGCCGTTTTCGAGTTCGTAGACGAACAGGCGGCGCCCGGCGGCACCCTCGAGTCCCCAGTCGAATTCCTTGATGAGGTTCTGGATGGCGTCGATGTGGTCCGGGCGGTGCGTGATCACGAGTACGCCGTTCACGCGCTCGATGGGCAGCACGCGCACGATGCCTGCGAGCGGCGTTTCTCCGCCGGTGTCGATGATGGTCTCGATCTCATTGACCACGGATACGGCGTCGGCGTACTCCAGCCGGAACATCGCGAACGACATGCCGGCGAGCCAGTCGACGTCGAACATGCGGACGGTCGCAAGCAGATCATCGAGGCGGTACTTCGGCCCTGACAGGATGAGCACGTTGCGCGTCGTATCGATGCTCAGCGAACTGCCCTCGGGCACGAAGGGTCCGAGAATATCCTCAAGTTCACTCGCCGCGACGTGCTGCAGCGGCACCACCTGGATGCCGTAGCCTTTGCGCTTCGACGACGGGTACCGGCCGACGGCCGGTGCTCCGGACGAGCTTGCCGCATCCCCGAGGGGCAGCACCTTGAACATCCCCTCGTCACGGATCAGCGCGGCACCGTTCTGCTCGAGTACGGCCTCGACAATCGGCAACACGGTGTCCTGGGTTACCGGGCGCGTCGTGTGCAGCGTAACGCTTCCGTTCACGCTCGGGTCGAGGAGGTAGTTTTCATTGAGAATCGACTCGAAGACCACACGCAGGAATTCCGGCAGGCTGGCCTGCTCGAAATTGAGCGTGACGCCGTCGCCTTCAGCGTAACCGATACCGGCACCGGTCCCGGTACCCTGGACGAAGACACCGGAGCCTTTGCGGATAGTGTCGCCGCGTTCTTCTTCTTCGGATGACGATGCCGGCTGGCCCGAAGCCCGGCCGGTATCGGATGATTGGTCCTGATCTTTTCCGCTGGCGGCTTCACTACTCTGCGGCGTGGCTGCGCCCGGACCGGTATCGGTCGTGGCGGGCGGAGCACTGGCGCACGATATCAATAGTAAGGCTATAACCAGCAGCGTCAGGTTACAGACGGATTTATTCATAATTGTAGGCTACGTTCAGTGTCAACCCAGACTACCCCCTGGCCCCGTCCGGCGCACCCGACTTTCGATCAGGTTTTTCCCTTTAGATTCCTACATTAAGTCCAGTCTTGATCAGTCCTGTTGACTGGTTACTGGCAGGCCACCGGGGGATAGCATGATCGTCGACTACAAGAACCCAAAAAAAGTGGCGCCCGATGACCACCATAGCCGCAGAAACAATCGGGCCTGCGCGATTAAGAGCCGTAGGCACACCAGAGCAGCCGCCCCTGTGCGGACTGCTCGTTGACTGTGGAAAACTCGAAACCACCGACGTCGATCGTGCCCTCCGTTTGCAGCGCGAACAGGAAGACTGGGAGCGGATCGGCTCCATCCTCGTGAAACTCGGCCTCGTCTCGGAAAAAGACGTCGCCGAAAGCCTGTCGAACCAGCTCAGGCTGGAACTCGTCGATCGAACCGAGTACCCGGACGAGCGGCCGAACGGCACCGAGGTCACCGAGGTCACCGAGCGTTTCCTGAAAAAGAACAAGGCACTCATCCTCGACGAGGACGAGGAAACCCTGTGCGTGGTGATGGCCGACCCGCTCGACGACTACGTCATCGATGCGCTGAAGCTCCGCAGCGGCAAGACCGTGGTGCCGCGCCTGGGTGTCCCGTCCGAGATCGAATACGCGCTGGAGCAGCTCTTCGACAGCAAGAACGGCGCTCCCGGATCCGCCGGCACCGATGTGGTCGCGGCCCAGTACCTCGACGACGTCGAGCAGCTGAAGGAACTCGCCGGCGAAGCGCCGGTGATCAAGCTCGTTAACCAGCTCATCCACAAGGCCGCCGAGACCGGCGCCTCGGACATCCACATCGAACCGTTCGAAGGCCAGCTCAAGGTGCGTTATCGCATCGACGGCCTGCTGAGGGAGGTTGACTCCCCACCGATGCAGTCGGCCGCGGCCGTCATCTCGCGCGTCAAGATCATGGCCAGCCTGAACATCGCCGAGCGGCGCCTGGCGCAGGACGGCCGCTTCAAACAGCGCGTCCGCGGCGTCGAGTACGACCTGCGCGTCTCGACCGTGCCCACGATGTACGGCGAGTCGGTCGTCATGCGCCTGCTGCAGCGCGACGCAGTGGCGATGGACTTCGTATCGCTCGGCTTCAACGAATCCCAGGTGAAGACGATGCACGACGTGCTGGCGACCCCGCACGGCATCCTGCTCGTCACCGGCCCGACCGGCAGCGGCAAGTCGACCACACTGTATGCCGCACTAACGCACCTCAACCAGCCCGAGCGCATGATCATCACGGTCGAGGATCCGGTAGAGTATAACATTAGGGGAATCAATCAGATGCAGGTGAAACCTAAAATTGGTCTCACCTTTGCGAACGCGCTCAGATCGATTGTCCGGCAGGACCCCGACGTCATTATGATCGGCGAGATGCGCGACACCGAGACGGCGCAGATCGCGGTGCAGTCGGCGCTGACCGGCCACCTCGTGCTGTCTACACTGCACACCAACGACGCCGCCGGCAGCGTTATGCGACTGCTGGACATGGGCGTCCAGGACTACCTGCTCACTTCCGCCGTCACGGCGATCCAGGC
>JBFFOM010000060.1:0-16656 GCA_041574455.1 Woeseiaceae bacterium
CCTTTGACGAGACCTCGACCGCCACGTCGTAGTTACCCGACATCATGCTGCGGGCCGCATCGGTGAGCACGTTCAGTGGCCGCGCGATACCTCTGGCCAGCCACACGCCCGCCATCGCAACGATGAGGAGCAAGGCAACACTGAACAGGATGAGTCCCCGGCGTGCCTCGACATAGGGTGCCATGGCATCAGTCAACGAGCGCAGCAGCACGATGTCGATTTCAGCGTTGTTCGCGGATTCTTCGATGAGCCGCGTCGCCGTCACCAGGTAGTTCATGTGCGCGCCCTGGACGACATACACGGGGGCATCTGCACCGACGTCCTGCACCAGTTGACCCATCCCCTGCCCGATATCCCAGGTGGACAACGATCCTGCAAGCAATCTTGTCTCGTCACTGCGCGAAACGAGCGCGACGTCGACGCCGGTCAGTGTCGCCATGCGATCGACGATCTTCGCATCGACGCGAAACCCGAGCGCGACCCACGCAATGGGGGTCGGTGCCCGCAGCGGTACGGCGATGACCTGGTAACCACTGTCACCAAAGAGCTCGGTCGACTGCAGGGCGCGTGTGCTCTGGGCATCGGCCCTGGCAGCAGCGGCGAGTTGCCAGCCACTCCCCGCGGCGGGATCGGTCGTCGCGACCAGTTTCCCGTCCAGGGTGAAAAGTGCCGCGAGGTCGGCGCCGACCCTGCCGCTGTGATTGAGCAACACCGAGCGGATGGTTTCGGCGTCGCCTGTGGCCACGGCTTCTTTCAGCCCGAAGTCGGCGGCCATCACCTGCACGCTCGTGCGCAGCTGGCTGCTGCGACCGGCCAGGTACTCGTCAACGACGGTGGCACTGATCTCGAGGGAGTTGGTCGCCCTCTGCTGGACGTCACGCTCGACCGTGCGCATGACCGCAAAAATCGTGACGAGCTGCGCCAGCGCGAGCGGCAACAGCGCGAGGAGTAACAGCTTTCTGCGAAAACTCGTCCTGAGAATCATTGATAGATTCTAGGGGGCAGCATGCAATCGGAGTGTGCTTCAGATCACGGATATGCGTTTCTATTGTGCCTAGACTGTTGATCTGTGAGAGAAAATTTTGGAGACGGAACTAGTAGCCGTGTTTGACCGACTCGCAAAACTCGTTGCTGCCAGCATGATCATGGCGATCGGCTTCGCCGATGCCGTACATGCGGGCGAAATGCGTGTCACCGTGCTCGATAACGAAGGGCGGCCGGTGCCCGGCGTCGCCGTGTACGTCGAGGATGCAACGCCAAGCTCTGCGCCGACCGGAACCAGCGCCATCATGGACCAGGTCGAGCAGCGCTTCGTGCCGCACCTGCTCGTCGTACAGACCGGAACCTTGGTCGAGTTTCCGAACAGCGACATTGTCGCCCACCACGTGTACTCGTTCTCGCACCCGAACCATTTCAAGTTGCCCATCTACAAGGGGCACGCGCACGCGCCCGTCAGTTTCAATGAAAACGGCCTTGTCGTGCTCGGCTGCAACATTCACGACCACATGCTCGCCTATATCCTCGTCGTGGACACGCCCGTGTTTGCGACAACCGACGACGACGGCGTTGCCATGCTGGACGCACAACACGGCGAAAACGCCACGGTATCGATCTGGAATCCGCGCATACGCGATGATGCGGACAACCTGTCTGTCTCGGTCGACGCCGTCGATCACGACACGGCTGTCGCATTTAATCTCGTGAAGCCGTTGCGGGCACCGCATCATGATCACTCGAAGGCGCTGTCATGGTCCGACTACTAGCAGCGGTATTGCTCGCAGCGCTGGCCACGGCTGCGCCTGCAGACGACAGCGGCGCGCCGGCCCGTTATTCCTATGTGCTGGGTACCGACATCAGCTTCGTCAACGCGTCAGGTCATCCGTCCTGGGTCAGCGGCTCTGGCGGCAAGCTGCGTTATGACGGGGACAGCGACGGCCTGACCATCAGCCATGCGTTTGCAGACTATCGGTTTCGCATCGCCGACACGCTCGACGCCACCGTTGTCGCCAACATGTACAACGACGACATCGATGACAGTATCGATTTCACGCAGGCCTATCTCGAATGGCGGCCGCTGACGCTGTCGCCGAATCGTTACCGCGTAAAAATCGGCGGCTTCTACCCGCGGCTGTCGATGGAGAACCGGGGCGCAGCCTGGACCTCACCGTACACGATCAGCTCGTCGGCCATTAATACCTGGATCGGTGAGGAGATTCGCATTTTCGGTGCGGAGCTGTCCGTTTCCAGGCGCCTCCAGGCGTTCGGCGGCGGACATACCGTGTCCGTGCACGCCGCCGCTTTTCGCGACAATGACCCGGCAGGCGGCCTGATCGCCTGGAAAGGATGGTCGCTGCACGATCGCCAGACCCGCTTCCGCGACACCCTGCCACTGCCGCCCTTGCCGCAGATTCAGCCCGATGGATTCTTCTGGCGCCAGGATCCATTCTTTATTCCGTTCCAGGAAAACGACGATGAGCTCGGCTTCTATGCGGGCGCCGAATGGCAATACCAGAACCGTTTCCTGCTGAGGGCAACGATCTACGACAACCGTGCCGATCCGAGGAGTGTGGTCAATCGCCAGTACGCCTGGTACACCGAGTTCAGTCACCTCGGCCTGCAGGCAACGCTGCCTGGCGAGGTCGGCCTGATCGCCCAGTGGATGAGCGGCGAAACGGTGATGGGACCGGAGATCCGGGGTGCACACGTCGTAGACAACGCCTACGCGAGCTACTTCGTGTTGCTGACGCGAGCGTTCGACCGCCACAGGGTCTCGATACGCTATGACGACTTCGAGATAACGGAAGCTGACCGGGTACCGCTCGATGAAAATGCAGAGGACGGCGACGCCTGGACGCTCGCCTACCGCTACCAGTTCAACGACACCTTCAGCGTCGCCGCCGAATGGTTACAGATCCACAGCGAGCGCCCGGCCTGGGCATACAACGACCTGGCGGTAAGCCAGACGGAGACACAGCTGCAACTCAGCGTGCTGCTACGCGTTGGTAATCGCTAAGCAAAGTAGCTGGCTGGCGCTGGTGCGTTTTTATCCTTTATCTTTGTCGTCGTTTGATGTCGGCGAGAATCGCATCCAGTGCGGCATCACGATTATTGACGTAGTCGGCGAAATTCACTGGAATCTCGATGTGCGGCTCGAGATCACCGACACCTTCGGCGCGGAAGAACGGTGACAACACGAAGCACTCGCGCCACTCCCAGCAACCGTCCGCATAGTCTTCGATGGTGCTCCATACGCGCGTCGATATGCCCGAGTTCGGCAGCTTGAACAGGGTGCCGCCATTGGCCACGAAACGAAGCCGATCACCCACGAGCCCGCCCACGATGCGCGCCCTGTCACCGGCGAACCTCTTGATCTGTGCAGCCGCACCGATGCCGGCCGAGAATGTTTCCCGGGACGTCACGATGTAGATCGGGCCGGCGTTGCGGACGATCGCCGGCAGTTCTTCCGCGAAGGCGTTGGTTGCATCTGTTCCGCCGCCGTTGAAGCGCAGATCGACAACCGCAAAGTCGGGTTGCCTGGCACCCATATCGGCCGCGATCTCCCCGAGCCAGCCCGTTAGCGAGCGTCCATCGATGTCATAGTTGTAATTGATTTTGACGTACGCGCCGTTCGACTCGTCCAGGTAGTGGTAGAGATAGGGTTCATCCGGTTCGGCGAGGTACAGCGGTGGCTCCTGGCCGGCCATCAGGTGGACCCAGTCGTCCGCGTCTTTTTCCGGCACGCGATAGTCCATGACTTCACGGCCAAAGGGGAGTCGGCGTTTGTCGGGCAACATGATTCCCTCGAGGAAGACGTCACGGGTCTCACCGTTCGCCAGTCGCACGGACAACTCGGCACCGTCGGAAGCAGCGGTGAGCCCTCGCCCATGCAGCAGGTCCGGCGAATTGATGTAGATGTGCGCGAAAAATCGCGATCGGTTCTCGGGCCCACCGAACAGCGAAACGAAGGCATTGGTCACCGCATCGATCGGATGACCCTCGACCGCGAGAATTTCAGCGCCCAGCAGGTACTCGTAGCCGCGTTTTGCCTGGACGATGAACTCACCGTCCTCGAACGGACCCGTGCGAACCGGGAAGTGATTGACGCGGCGAGACATGCTTAACGGCGACACGTTGGAGTGGGGGTTGTCCCCGAGTGCCACGGCTTGCGCAACGGCGATCTCGAATCGTGCAGGTGTCATCGCCTCGAGCTCTGAACGCAACGCGGCTATGCGCCGCCTGAACGCATCGCGCTTGTCCTGGTCGTCGAATGCCTTCTCGATGTCGGCATACAGTTCCAGGTACTCGAGGTCCTGGGACCAGGCTTCAATCTGATCGGCCGGTTCGGCGAACGCGGGCTCGGGCACGGATGGAATGTACAGCCACTTGAACGTGCCGTACGCGGCCAGGAACAGCACGGCCAGGCAACCCAGTATCCCCAGGGTCGCCTTGACCCAGGTCTTGCGAAAGAATCGTCGCACGATGATTTCTCCCCTTTTTTCTTAGAGTACGCTGGGGAGCGATGCGTTTAAACACCGGGGTCGGCTTACCTCGTCTGGTAATTACGGAATCGATTTCTCACGATGGCCGCGAGCGCACCCAGCAACAACAGCAACGGGTTCGTTGTGCCGCCACCCGCTTCGGCATCGTCGTCCTCACTTTGCAACGTGACGACGCTGACTGCGCGCGACGCGCTGTTGTTGGTCGTGTCGGCGTCAGCTTCCGCGGACGTAAGACTGATTGTCACGTCCTGCTGGCCTGTCGACCTGGCCGTTGCCGTAATGCTCAGCGAAGAACTCGACCGTGCCGCAAAGCTGCTTGCCTGGCAGTCGATCTGCAGTGCCGTAACGGTGCACGTCCCGATCGACCAGCTTGCGGCATCGGCTTGCAGACCACTGTCGAGCGTCACGCTCATGGATACATCCGTCGCCGGAAGAATCGCAAGATTCTCCAGTGTGGCTGTCACCGTGGTGCTGTTATCCACGTACACGGGTGCGGTCGCCGGTTCGTTGACCACGAGATCGACAGCCGGATCGACGCTCAGCTTAAACGAGTCCTGGTTGTTGATCAGCCGCTCATCCTTGTCCACCGTCGTCACCGATGCGCTCAATACGCCGGTGCCAACCGCGCTCGGCGTGAATGTGATCGTGACCGCATGCTGACTGAGCCCGGGCAGGTCCCCGAGCTCACATCGCGCGGAGCCGGCACCGCTGCTGCAGGTCCCCGATGACGTTGCGATGGAATCGACGGTCAGCACGTCGGGCAGCGTGAAATCTGCGACAACGTCGGCGGCGTTCAGGGTCCCGTCAACCGACACTTCGTATTCGATGACCGTGCTCGCGCCCAGCAGGACCGTCGAAGGCGAGTCGCCCCGCTGGATGCCGACATCCACAGCAGGAAGCGCCGCGACGCATCGCGACCTTGCCGCTTCTGCCTGCATCACGGCAATACTGCACGCCGAGAACTGATCGTTACCGTTGACGGAAGGCGCCATGATGTAGGTCTCGGCCTCATCTGCACAGGAGCTTCCCGGCTGGCCATCATGTTCTGCACCAAAGTTATGGCCGATTTCGTGCGCGGCGATCAGGCTGTCCGTGATCAATCCCGCCCTGCCCTGGCTGAGGCCCGCGCCGAAGTACCTGTCGCAAAGCGCGCCTCGCCAGGCGATACCTACCGTCGACGTGTCGAAATTCCTTCCCGTATACAGGTGCGTCAACCCGCGGCTGTTGTGGGCCGGCGTCTGCAAACGATATTCCGAGAGTTGGTCGAGCAGTTTTCCGCTATCGAGCGTGCCGTCAAACGGATCGCTCGCACTGTCGAAAGTCTGAATGTACTCAACGTTGATTTGCACACCCACCTGCTCACTGAAATAGCCGTCGATGTTGTTGAACCGGGCCGTTATCGCCGCAGCTGCGGCCTCGTCACCGCCCTTCGCGTTGGTGAATAATGAGTCGCCCACGACACTCACGGATATTTCCGATACCGCACCTGCCGCTTGCGAAACCGCCGCACTCCACTCGCCCTGCATGGTCGCGTAGAGCTTCTCGGCGTTACCGGTCATGGACTGCACACCGCAGGACATGGTGCCGGGCAGGATGTTCAGGTCGGCCAGTCGATACATCACCGGTTCGGCGATATCCACGGCGCTGTCACCCGGCGCTTCGATCGCGAACATCGTTTCGCCATCCCAGACCAGGCCGCGCGGCATGCCGTCGAACATGACAATGCGCACCCAGGAATCCGGATTGTTCGCAAGACGGCCACGGTAGGCGGAAATGCCTGCGAAGGCAGCATCAGCAGGCAGGGCGGCCATAACCCTGTCGTTCGCCTCGAGATTCAGGTCGAAGCGTTTACCCAGTGCTTCGAAGCCGAGCGCGACGGGCGCTGCTCGCTGCTGCTTTGCGTCCGTCGTTACATACTCGGCCGCGCGCACCGTGGTGCCGTGCAATGGCTCATAGTGCGATACAAAAGTATCTGCCGCCTGCAGCGCAGGCGAGAGCGCGAATATGGCCACAACCGGCAGAATTTTAAAAGCGTTCATCCGGGGTCCTCCAACCTGTATCCCGGGGATGCTTTTAGCTAATCAAATGCCCGGAACCACAACAAGGGCATATCCGTCTCCTTTCAACGACATTGGCCAATAAAGTGTGCGCTGGCTCCCAATTTTGCCATTCCACGTCCGGACGGCCGCTACCGCACTCGATGTCTGAAGGTCCTTTTTTGATCCGGTCTCCGGCAGAATATGGCCTGGAGTCATTTGCGGGGAGCAACCCGATGGATCGCGAAAGTAAATTCTGGAACAAGCGCGCCGACAGGTACTCGAAACGGCCGATCTCGGACGAAGCGACGTACGAGAAGAAGCTGGAGATCACGCGCGAGTACTTTCGTCCCGACATGGAAGTACTGGAGCTCGGCTGCGGCACCGGGTCCACGGCCCTTGCCCACGCGCCATACGTCAAGCACATTCTCGCAACCGACCTTGCCACGAGGATGATCGAGATTGCTCGGGACAAGGCAACAGCCGCCGGCATCGACAACGTGACGTTTGAAGCCGTGTCGGCGGATGGGCTCGATGTGGCCGATGACAGCATCGACGCCGTCATGGGACACAATCTCCTGCACCTGCTCGAAGACAAGGAGCAGGTCATCGCTGACGTCCACCGCATGCTGAAGACAGGCGGCATATTTGTCACCAGTACGGCCTGCATCGGCGATATGATGTTCCTGTTCCGGCTTATCGTCCCGATAGGGCGATCACTGCGCCTGTTCCCCCTGGTGAAGGTGTTCACCGCTGCCGAGTTGAAGCGGAGTTTCGAAAACGCCGGGTTCGAGATCGAACACGAATGGCAGCCGAAAAAGAATGCGGCCGCGTTCATCATCTGTCGAAAACGATAGCCAGAAATCAGTATTATCTAATCGGTACGAGTAACGGTCTCCTGGTAGAGCGAACATGTCGGATTCATAATGATCTACAGATTTGAGGAATTTACGCTCAACACCGCCAAGCGCGAGGTGCATCGCGGTGCAGAGGCCGTCAAGATCGAACCACGCACCTACGAACTGCTTATCTATTTACTCGAGAACCGTGACAGGGCAATCGGCAAGGACGAATTGCAGGACAAGGTCTGGGGGACCATAGTCTCCGACAGCGCGATGACGCGCGGCGTCATGAAGCTGCGCAAGTCGCTTGGCGACACGAGCGACGCCATCATCAAGACGGTTCCGCGCTTTGGATATCGGTTCGTTGCTGAAGTGGAGTCGTTGCCGGAACCTGCACAGCCAGCATCCTCGCAAGCACCTGTCCGGCCCGCGCCGCCGCAAAAACGCAATCACCTGCTGCTGCTTGTTGTCGCCGCAGCTATCGTAGCCGTCCTGTTCGCCACCGTGTTTCGCGACGCCTGGATCAGGCCGGCAGTCGATCCGAAGTCCATCGCCGTATTACCTTTCGACGACCTGAGCGAGTCACAGGACCAACAATGGTTTGCCGACGGCCTCGCCGAGGAAATACTGAACTCGCTCGCGCGGACCCCGGACCTCAGCGTGACGGGGCGAACCTCGTCGTTCGCGTTCCGTGATTCGAACCAAGGTATCCCGTCGATCGCAGGCGCCCTCGGAGTCGCTCATATCCTTGAGGGCTCGGTGCGCCGCGAGGGCGACCAGATCCGGGTAACTGCGCAGCTGATACGCGCCAGGGACGGAATGCACCTCTGGTCCGAGAACTTTGATCATCCGGCGGCCAACCTGATCCAGGTCCAGGAGTCGATCGCCATCAATATTGCTCTCGCACTGAAGACGGCGATGGATCCCGAGGCGCTGGCCGCACTGGTGTCGTCAGGAACACGGTCGGTGGCCGCATTCGAGGCCTACCTTCGTGGCCTGGCCGGCTACACGTCAATGCTGGAGACCGGTGATGTGGACGCGTATATGGGGGCCATTGACGCATTCGAGCAGGCGGTCGAGATAGACCCGGAGTTTGCGCTGGCGCATGGGGAGATCGCGAACTACTGGATGACGCAACTCTCCCAGGTTGCGATAGCATCGGGCCGACAGGACAAATCCGTCGCTGAGATTCGGGCCGCCAGTGAAAAGGCATTGGACAACGCGATTCGTTACTCCGGGGACCCGGTAAGAAAGCTGCGGTTTCAAGTCATCAAGGCGGTCGCCGAGGTCAAGCTGCGCCAGGCATTGCAACTGAGTTCGGAGTTCCTGGAAAAGAGGCCGCATGACCGGCACGCGCAAGGTCGACACCTCAATTTACTGGCCCAGCTCAACATGTTCGACGAGGTTACGCGGCTGGCGTTCGAGTTCTTCGAACGCGACGGCTTTGACCCGGCCGTAACCGGACGGTCCATCCACACGATGATCTACAGTAATAATGAGGAGGCCATTCGTGCGTTTCTGGATCTCGTCAGCGAGCATCTCGTGCACAATACAGTTGCGATGTACCAGGCGCATCGCGGCCTGCTCTGGATCGGGGAAGTCGCTCGCGCACGCGAGTTACACGATCAACTGATCGCCAGCGATTTGCGCGGCAGCTTGAAGGCGCATACTCGTTTGCGGCAGCTCTGCGCCGAGGGAAGAGTGGACGAGGCAAAACAACTCTACGAGAAAGCGAACGCGGAGATTTCAAACCGGCGTTCGTTTCCGTGGCTTACGGCAAACACGATGGGCTACCCGGACCAGGGGCTGGCTACTGCGCACCGGCTTGACGAGGACCGAAATCTGTATGCGCTCGCCGGATTTCTTCTTTACGGCACGTTTGATCCACGTCCGTTTCCCAACCTGATGGCGCACCTCGAAATTCACGGCAACGAAACCGGGCACGTGACTGAAGTGCCCTACCGCTGCTTCCGAAACGAGACTGAATAGTCGACGGCGATAAGCTCGCGTTAAACGCCTCAAAAATATCGCGCCAAACTCAGCTGTACGTAATCATCCTTCTGCAGCCAGGTCGTCGCATCGACCTGCGCTGCTCCATTGAACGCCCTTACCCGCAACTCAGCAAACCAATTATCGCCAAAGCGCCGCTCAGCCTCGATGTTGATGAAGGTCTCGCCCGTGTCGGTGTCATACGATAATCCTGCCAGCACAGCGGTGTCCTGCACGTCATTGAACGCGAGGCGCGTGCCGACAAATACATCGTTGTCGGCAATCGTCACCGGCTCGAACTCATTTCTTCCGTCGTATTGGTACTCGAGCAACAGGCCGACGTCGATTGTGGACTCGCTCACCTGGTAAAACGTGTATTCAAAACCGCCCACTGCCGCCGCGAACGACTGTGTGACGCCATCGCGCGCAATCGCTTCGAGTTTCCACAACCAGGCCTCTTTCGTGTATTGCACAGCGACGCCTAATTGATCGATCTGGTCGTACACGGGTAACAGTGACTGTCCATCGGCCGCCGGAACAAACCGCGGCTCGCGGCTCGTTCCTGAGAACACATTCAGGCCAATGTCGATATCACCAATGTAATGGCTGTAGCGCAGGGCAAAATCCACGTGCGTTTCTTCATCGGATGATTCGTACAGGGCATTGTCGGTGTCCACCGGCAACGGCGGCCGGAAGCGGCCGTCGACGCCAGCAAACGTCCGCTCCCTGAAGGCCGGCATCACAAAGCCCGTGATCTCGCCCCAATCGCGCTGCAGCATGAGGCTGACCATCATTTGGCCGAGCTTGTCCTCGCCGTCAATGTCTCCGGCGAAGTCGGTCTGGTTGATGATGTCCACGAGGTGCACCGACTCGGTCACGCCCCAGAACACGGTGTTGGCGCCGACCAGTAGTTCGTAATCGTCGCCTTCAAACGCCCAGTAGGCTTCCCTGAGGTCAGCGAGGTCGCGTTCGTCGTCGGTTGCATCCCAACGCAGGTATGGGATGAAGGCGGCACGCACATTGCCGCCCTCGTTATACCAGCGAACTTCCGTGGTCGAGATGACAGCGCCTTGCAGCGCCCGGTCATCCTGACCGACCCATTGAGGGTTCTGCCAGAACCCACGGGCCTGTAGCTCCACGCTCCCGGAGATGTCCATGTCCCCGCCATGCGCCGGGGACATGGACAGCGCGCCGAGAAGGATGGCCAACAAGTAAGTACGCATCGTTCTCACCTCAGGCGGCTCAGCCGGCCCTTGACGAAGTCGTTCTCGGTGAGACCTGTGTTGAAGGTGTACTCGCCGTAGATCAGGTCGGTCTGCTTGTTGGTCTGGACGTTGCTCATCGACAACGTATGGGCGCGCCAGATTCCCTTGTAGTTGCGGTAGTCCTTGAGTTCGAGCACCTTCAGGAGGTCACCGCGGCGGTCGTAGAACTCCACTTTCCGGATCTGGAAATCCGTCTGGTCGACCCACGACACCTGCCTGGTGTAACCCGAGTTTTCGTAGCGCGGGGTGCGCTCGAGGACGTCGCAAGTCAGGTCGCCGCAGGGCACCTCACCGACGTAGGTGTAATCGAACTTGTTGAGCTCAATCGCCGTGAAATCCTCGAACGCGAACTCACTGCCCACGAACGGGCCGGACTTGTTCGACGATGAGATGCGTTTCACGCGCTTCAACGCCGGCAGGTACAGCCACTGGTCGTCGGGGTCGAGAATCTTGGCGTGCGACAGGAGTGCCGTGCCTTCGATATCTCGCGGCGTGTCAAACACGACCATGCTTTTATCGCCGACGCTCTCGTCAGGCTTTTCGAGCGTCGCGATACGCAAGGCGCGCGTGGACTCCTGGCCGGCTGCGTTTCGCAGCACCATCTGCAGTTCGACTTCGCTGTCACCAAAGCCGAGGTCGGTGCGGTCCGAGCGAGCCGCGATTTCATACGCGCGGTCTTCGGCCGCGAATACGGCGCCTGCCGTGCCAAGCAATATCGCGACAACCAGCGACAATAAAACAGTTTTTGTGCAATTCATGAGTGTGTCTCCTGATTAAGCGGTGGATGGCAACAGTTTGGTGTCGCCGGCAATGTCGGGCTGTTCCTTGTTGCGGCCATAGAGCAGCAAGGCCGGCAACAGGAGGAAGTCGAGGATCAGTGCGCCAATAATCGAGAGGATCGTCATCAGCCCAAGATCGACATTCATCTTGAACGCGGAGGTCGTCATGACGAAGAAGCCCGCGGCGAGGATGATCGTGTTGACGATAATCGCCGTACCCACGTTGTGGAACGCGTAGCGAATCGAGTCCTCGACACTGAGGTTGCGTTCGTCCCGCGCACGCACGTACTTCGATAACCAGTGCACGGTGTCATCGACGATGATGCCCAGCGAGATCGAGGCCACGGTCGCCACCGAGAATCCCACCTCGCCCACGAGCAACGCCCAGGCGCCAAACGTCACGAGAATGGGCAGGCCGTTTGGCACCAGGCTCAGGGTGCCGAGCCGGACGCTCCTCAGGGCAAACATCATGATGACGGCAATCGCCGCGATCGCGAGGATCGTGCCCACAACCATGTTCTGCATGTTGCGCTCGGAGATGTAGGTGAACATCACGGCCGCGCTGGTCGGCTTGGCGTGCATGTATGGCGGCAGGTTGTCCTGCATCCAGGCATCCACATCGTTGAAGAACGCCTTGGTCTCGGCGGAGGTCGCCTGTTCGATGGTCGCCGTTACCCGCGTGGCGGATTTGTCCACGTTGATGCGGTCATTCAGGTCGAGCCCGTACGGCAGGGAAAGCTCGTAAAGGAGCAGATATTGTGCCGACAGGTCCCGATTGTCCGGAATCCGGTAGTACTGATCGTTGTCGGCGTGCATGTTGCGATTGAGCCGCTTCATGATGTCCGAGATCGAGTACACGTGGGTAACGAGCGCTTGCTCGCGCATGTAGTCGGTCAGGCGTTCCAGGTTCGCCAGGTACTCCGGCTCGGAGATGCCACCGGGGCCGTTCGCCGGCACCGAGTACTCGATCGGGTACAGGCCGAAGTGGTTCATGGCCTGGTCCGAGTCCACCCGGAATTCGATGCGCTCGTCGAAGTACTCCACCCACTGGTCGTTGAAGTCCAGCGTTGGGATGAACGCGATGATTGCGAGGGTTGGCAAGCCAACGCCCACCAGCAGCCCGCGATAACGACGAATGACGAACTCGGCGAGCGCGTCCATCGCCTTCACCGACCACGCGGTTTCACGCTTCTCTTTGACGCGGTACGGCAACAGGCTGATAGCGGCCGGCAATACCGTCACCGAGAAGACCCAGGCCGCGAAGATGCCGACGGCCGTGATATTGCCCAGGTGCCAGTACGGCGGTGAATCGGAGAAATTCAGCGAGAGGAAGCCGACAACCGTGGTCAGCGACGTGATCGTCACCGGCAGGAAGTTGATCCGCACGGCTTCAATCAGCGCCTCGTTCTTGCGCAGGCCGTCCCGCGTCAGGCTGCGCAGCGACATCAGGATATGAATCGAGTCAGCAACGGCCAGCGTCAGAATCACGATCGGCGCTGACATCGCGATCGGGGTCAACTTGACGCCGAAGAGCCCGGCAACACCCATGGCCACCACGGTCGACAGGGCGATCACGATCAGCGTCGAAAATGTAGCCGTCAAACTGCGAAGAATCAGCCAGGTCAACAGGAAGATCACGCCGAACATCAGTGGCATCAGCGTACCGGCGTCGGTCATGCCGGTTTCGGCAAAGGCATTGTTCAGCATCGACACACCCGTCAGGTGAATCGTCAGCTGCGGGTACTTCGCCTCGATGTCGCTTTGCAGCCCGCGCGCAAACGCCACGGCCTCGGGTACTTCCATGAGGTCTTTTTCCGGGTACTGCAGCACGACGTTGACGGCCGTGACATCACCATCGCCGGTCAGTATCTGGTTGCGCAAGAGCGGTTCGGCCAGCGCCACGTCGCGGCGCTCCTCGAGAAACGAGGCGTCCTTCTCCTCGGCGTAGCGCACCAGGTCTTCAACGATCAGGTCGTCCTCGATCGCGTAGGTGTGCTGGAAGTTCGATACAGAATCGACGCGAATCGCGTAGGGGATCTGCCAGGCTGCCTCGGTCAGTTCTTCAACGGCCGCCAGCGTCGAGCGATCAAACGCCGCGCCCGACTCGGACTCCACCACGAAGAAGAAATTGTCGTTCTTCGTGTAGGTGCTCTGCAGCTCTTCGAACGCCTGCAGCTCGGGGTTGGCCTCGGAGAAGAACACCCGATAGTTGGTGGAAAATTCGAGCTTTGACGCGCCCGCGCCAATCACTACAGCAGCCAGCACCGCGCTGATCAGTACCAGGCCGCGGTGTCGAATCACCCGCCTTGTCAGTGCCGCCGCGAAGCGGTCGATTGCCTTGAAATACGTACCCATTTTATCCCTCTCCTGTTCCTACTTTTGTGACCGTTCGGTCATAAATTAGTCAAAAAAACTCAAACCCAGGAATCGATCAAATCGTTCATCGTTTCCGCAATTTCCTCAGGTCTGACAAGCCCTTTCACCATCGCGGCGCCGCCCGCCATCGTCAGCATGAGCTGCCGCGCCAGCTTGTACGGGCTCTTCTTCACGCTGATCTCGCCGGATTCCTGCGCCCTGGCGATCATGTCGGTGATCGCCCCCATGCGCTGGGCACCAAATCCCTGCAATGCGGCCTTGACGGCCGGGTCATGCGGAGCAAGCTCGACCAGCGAGTTGATCATCATGCAGCCCTTCTCGCCGGAGGCATCGTCACAGATCTTGTTCACAACCGCGCGAAGGTTTTCGAGCGGCGTGTTCGACGCTTTCATCACGCCGACCGTCTCGTGAAACTCCGAGTCGGCGTAGTGCCTGAGCGCGTCCATAAACAGTTTGTGCTTGTCCCCAAAAGCCTGGTAGAGGCTGCCCTTGTGCAGACCTGTGCAGGTACACAGATCCGCCATGGACGTGGCCTCGAATCCCTTGTCCCAGAACGCGTCCATGGCTGCCTCCAGGGCAGCTTCCTCGTCAAACTCGCGAGGCCGTCCTACGGACCGTGATGTCGCTTTGTGTGCCATATCCACGTCTATTTATGAACGAACGGTCGTAAATATAATACTGATCGGTCAAGAATGCAAGTGCGAGTGTGGATCTTTTGGCGGGGGACCCACTGGATATCAGAAGAGGCCCCTCGAGTCCGTCGAGAATCTTCGTCAACGGCTGTTATATTGACCCCCGTGCGTAGCCTCTCCCTTAGCTTTCTCATGCTCGCCTGCGGTGCTGCCTCCGGCCAGGGCTTTGACGAGTTCGTGATCGATGCCGGTTTCCGCGTCGAGCAGCGAATACTCGTGGCCGATCTCTATGGCGACGGGGATCGGCAGATCCTCATCGCCGGACGTAACGACGCCCACGAGCAGTTCCTCGCGATCTACTCACTGGAATCGATACGCAATTCAGGCAGCAAACCGCTGACCACCCTGCACCCCGGCCCCAACCTGATCGCATACGACGTCGGACGCCTCGGCGACAACGATACGCTGTTCTTCATAGAGCCCGGCCGCGTGCTGCGGTACAGCGTAGTGGACGGCGATTTCGTCGAAGTCCTCGAGACCCGCTCTATCTACGGCCAGCAACGGTCAGGCGATATCGTGCCGATCGACTTCTTCCGTGACATCAACGACGACGGCCTCGACGACCTGATCGTGCCCGACACGGCCGGTTACAGGATCAGGCTGCAAAGGCCGGACGGCAGCCTCGGCGACGAAGCGCTGCTCGAAGAAAGCAGTCGCATGACGGTGGCAGGCAACGTGGCCAGCTTCGAGAGCCGGCCGTTATTTATTGGCGACACGAACTTCGATGACCTTTCCGACCTCGGCGTGTGGCGCGGCAACACGCTGCGCGTTTACCGGCAGCGGCCCGGCCACCGCTACCAGGGCGAACCCGATATCGTCCAACTCGGACTCGGCCTGCTGTCCGAGGCCGAGCTCAGGGCGCTGGAATCAGGCGCGGGATCCGTAGATCAGCGCGGCCTCAGCCAGAAGAACATCGTTTCAATCGAAGACCGCAACGGCGACAAGCTACCCGACATACTCATCGAATCGACGACCAGCATGGGCGTCTTCGACAAGCGCAACACCCTGAGCCTGCACCTCGGCCGTCGCGAGGGCGCGTCGCTTGTCTACAACGAGGCCGAGGACGCGTTGCTTGCTTCCGAGGGTCTGCAGTACGGCATGGTCACGACCGACATCGACGGCGACGGTCTGCAGGACCTGGTAGTAAGGAAAGTTCGCCTGAGTTTTGCACGCGTTATCCGGGCACTGATATCGGGCAACGTATCTCTTAGACTGAGTTTCTTCCGCATGACGCCGGACGGTGGCTACAGCGAGGAGCCAAACTACGTAACCCGGACCAACGTCCATTTCAGCATGGCCAGCGGTCAGATCGATATCCCGGCGGTTGCGGTAGCCGACTTCGACGGCGATGGACTCAAGGACCTGATGATGCAGAAACGGACGGACCAGCTCAGCTTGTCGCGCGGCGTCGCAGGCGAAAGTCTGTTTAGCGACGACTCGGTCACGATCGAGGTGGATCTGCCTCGCAATGGAGATCTCGTCGCAACAGAGGACCTCGACGGCGATGGCCGTTCCGACCTCGTCATGCGATACACCGCCGCCGATGGTGAACAGGCCGTACATCTCGTGCGCCTGTTGCTCACGAGGCCAGTGTCATCCGTTGAATAAACTATTCGCCAAGTGACCTGAAAGGGCACCGCGGCATCGGATATACTATCGCTCCCAAAGTACCTGACGACCTTCGATTATTCGGGCTGACAGCCTGAATGACCTGAGAGAGGTAGAAACGTGAGAATCCATTCAAGCAACAGCCGCGGGCTCGCACTGCTGGCTGCCCTGGCCTGCCTGGCCGCATCCGCTCTGGCCACCGCGCAGATCCAACCGACAAAGGAATCGCTCTCGGAACTTTATCCGGGCAAGGCGTATTCGCCCTATGCGCAACGCCGCTTTCCGGATCGCGTCTACTGGGGCGACACGCACCTGCATACGGGTCTGTCCGTGGATGCCGGCCTGTTCGGCGCGCGGCTCGGCCTCGACGACGCCTATCGCTTTGCTCGCGGCGAAGAGGTGATGGCCTCCAGCGGCCAACCGGCCCGGCTTGGCCGGGCGCTGGACTGGCTGGTGATCGCCGACCACTCCGACGCGATGGGTTTCTTCAACGATCTCGCGGCCGGTTCGCCCAACATTCTCGGGTACGAACAGGGCCAGCGCTGGTACGACGGCCTGCAGGCTGGCGGC
>JBFFOM010000061.1:0-16381 GCA_041574455.1 Woeseiaceae bacterium
CGGTTATTAATTCAGTTACTTACGATCGAAATGGCGAACTCCGAAGGCAGGGGTCACAGGTTCGATCCGAGGAGCGCGAAGCGCGACGACAGGCCGACCGCAGGGAGGCCCATCCTGTCGGGCACGCCAATTCCTTCAATTTTCGACTGCGTCCCATTAATATCCGGCGGTTTCCGGGATGATTAGTCGTTCGAAACGGTATTTAAACGGTATTTAAGCGGTATTTAGCAGCGTTGATTATGCGAACCAGACATCCATTATCTCGCAACAGGCTCGTCATCTTGCCGAGTCTTGTCGCCATTGCCGTCGCAATGGGCTTCGCTGTTGCTCCGATGTCCGACCAGGCATTGGCCGCAGACCCAGGCTATCCCGTTGATGAGCCGGTGCCTGTCGACCTGCCGGTCGAAAGTCCGGGCGAGGACGCTCCCCCGGTTGCCGAGAACGTCGATCTGTCCGAACCCGTGAACCCGCCAGCAGGGCAGGCCGCGGAAACGGCAGCGGAATCACCCGGCGATGAACAGCTTCAGCCGGACCCACCGGCGACCGACCCTCTGGCCGACGCGGTAGCTGCAGGACTGGTCAATCGACCCCTCGTGCTACTCGATACGACCGTGCAGGTTGCTACCTCGGCGCGGCTTTCGTGGTCACCGGCACAGAGCTTCGAGAGCATTGCGGCGCCGACGCCCGTGCTGGTCGTCAACGGCGCGAAGCCCGGCCCGACTCTGTGCCTGACGTCAGCCGTGCACGGCGACGAACTGAACGGAATCGAGATCGTTCGCCGGGTACTCTACGACCTGGATCCGGAGCGGCTGTCCGGCGCCGTAATCGGAGTGCCTATTGTCAACCTGCAGGGGTTTCGCAGGAACTCGCGCTACCTGCCCGATCGTCGCGACCTGAACCGCTTCTTCCCGGGCAATCCAACCGGCAGCTCCGCAAGCCGAATCGCGCATTCGTTCTTCACTGAAGTCATCACACACTGCGATGCGCTCGTTGACCTGCACACCGGCTCTTTTCATCGCACCAACCTGCCGCAGTTGCGCGCGGACCTGAGCAACGCGCAAGTCGCGAACATGACCAACAAGTTCGGCTCCACGGTGGTATTGCACAGCAGCGGGGCCAAGGGAACGCTGCGACGCGCCGCGACCGATGCAGGCATACCGGCGGTGACGCTGGAGGCCGGCGAACCATTACGTGTGCAGGATGAGGCCGTCGAACACGGCACGCGCGGCATCATGACGCTGCTGCGGGAACTCGATATGGTTCGACGGATGACGTTCTGGGGCAGTCGTGAGCCGGTCTATTATCGCTCGACGTGGGTCCGCGCGGACCGGGGCGGCGTCCTGATCAGCAAGGTCGAACTCGGCCAGCGCGTCGAGCGCGGTCAGGCCCTCGGCACCGTGACAGATCCAATCACCAACGTGCAGTCAGATCTTGTCGCGAATTTCGACGGCCGGGTCCTCGGCAAGGCGCTTAATCAGTTCGTCATGCCGGGCTTTGCGGCATTCCGCCTCGGCATCGAGGAATCCGACCATCCGATCGTCATCATGCCTGGCGACGACGGCGAGCCGGAGGACGACGAGCTCGCCGAGGAAGAGGAAGCTTCAGCCTACGCCGAGGATGCGAGCCACAAGCTGGTCGATGCCCGCGACTATATCGAAGATTCGGAGTAGCCACCCTTCTTCTCCTGTCGGGCGCCCCCTTCAATTGCCGACGCACGGTATAGTAATGGAAAATAAGGGGGCTAGAACCATGATCGAACTGAAGACTGCCGCCGAGGCGCTGACCGAGCATGCCGCGGCCGCACCCGATCGCGAATTCCTGCACCAGCCGCTGGACGGCGTGGTCAAGACCTGGACGCGGGCCGCTGCGCTGCATGACGCGCAGTGCCTGGCTACCGGCCTGCGGGAACTGGGCCTCGAGCCAGGCGATCGTGTTGCGCTCCTGTCCAAGAACTGCGCCGAGTGGGTTATCAGCGATATCGGCATCAGCATCGCCGGCCTCGTGTCCGTGCCGATCTACCCGACGGCGGGTGGCGACACCATTCGCTACGTGCTGGATCATAGCGGCGCGAAAGCGATCATCGTCGGCCGACTCGACGACCCCTCAAGCGTTGACGGCGCCGTGCCGGACGACGTGGTCACGATCGGCATGCGCTACCCTTCGATCGATTGTGCGCAGTCCTGGGACGACCTGGCTGCACGGTCGGAGCCGTACGAGGCAGCGACGCATCCCTCGGCAGGCGACCCGATGACCATCCTTTACACCTCGGGCAGCACCGGCCAGCCCAAGGGCGTCGTCATCAGCTACGGTGCATTCGCGTATGCGTCGCAGACGTCCGTCGACGTCATGGACATGACCGAGAAGGACCGCGGTTTTTCCTATCTGCCACTGGCTCACATCACGGAACGTGGCGTCCTCGTCGGTCCGGCGATCTACTCGGGCGCCCAGTTGTTTTTCGCCGAGTCGCTCGAGACGTTTCGCGAAGACCTGGGGCGGGCCCGGCCGACGATGTTCATCTCCGTGCCGCGACTCTGGGTGCAGTTCCAGGCGGCCGTGCATCGGGAGATTCCGCCAGAGCGGCTTGCCATGTTGCTCCGCATTCCGGTGCTGCGCGGCATTATTGCGCGCAAGATTCGCGCGAAGCTCGGCTTCGCCGATACACACATGTTTGGTTCCGGCAGTGCGCCCATATCCGCATCGACGTTGCGCTGGTACGAGAGCCTCGGCGTTCACATCAGCGAAGGCTGGGGCATGAGTGAGACCTGTGGCCTGTCCTGCTCGAACATCCCGTTCCACAGTGAGCGCATTGGCACGATCGGCGCGCCGGTCCCCGGGACGGAAATGAAGCTGTCCGAGCAAGGCGAGATCCTGATCCGCGGCCCGGGCATGATGACAGAATACTACCGGCAGCCGGAGCTGACAGCCGAGGCATTCGATGAAGACGGGTACTTTCGCACCGGCGACAAGGGTGAGTGGCTCGAGGATATTGGCGCGTACCGCATTACCGGGCGCGTCAAGGAGATCTTCAAGTCGGCCAAGGGCAAGTACGTATCGCCAGTGCCCATCGAAAGCCAGCTTGCTGCCAACCCGCTCGTGGAGCAGGTGTGCGTGATGGGCGCCGGCCTGCGTGCGCCCGTCGCGGTGGTGGTGGTCTCGGCCGCGGCGCGGGAACAGCCGCGCGAGGACGTACGCGCCAGCCTCACACGCACGCTGGAAGCAACCAACGCGACGCTGGAGTCACACGAGAAGCTGTCGCACATCATCGTCGATGAGGAGGCCTGGTCGATCGAGAACGGTTTGCTTACGCCGACCCTCAAGATCAAGCGCGGCCTGCTCGAGGAGAAGTACGACGGTCAGCTGGCTGCACCCGACGACCACAGTGTGGCCTGGGTCGACGAGTGAGGCGTTCAAGGTGGTAACCGATCCCGTCTGCGGCATGACCGTAGACACGGCGGCCGGCAAGCCGAGCTACGAGCACGAGGGAGAACTATTCCACTTCTGCAGCCAGGGCTGCCATGACAAGTTCGCGGCCGATCCCGAGCATTACCTCTCCGGCGCGCACAGGCGTGTGGCCGAGGAAGCTCCCGCCGGGACGATTTTTACGTGCCCGATGCACCCCGAAATCGAACAAGTGGGACCTGGCAGCTGCCCCCTCTGCGGCATGGCGCTCGAGCCGAAGGGCGTCCCCTCGGGTGACGAAGGCCCGAATCCTGAACTGATCGACTTCAAGCGCCGCTTCTGGATCGGGGCGGCACTGGCGGTTCCGCTCCTCATCCTGTCGATGGGGCCCATGGTCGGGCTCGGCTTCCTGCGAGACATGCTTGGCGAGCGCCCGGCCCTCTGGGTTGAATTCGGCCTGGGAACGCCCGTTGTTCTCTGGGCAGGCTGGCCTTTCCTGACACGCGGCTACAAGTCACTGGTGACGCGCAACCTGAACATGTTCACGTTGATCGCGATGGGGGTCGGTTCGGCCTATCTTTTCAGCGTCGTTGCCGTGCTGGCCCCGGGGATATTCCCCGAGGGATTCCGGGACGAGCACGGCAACGTGGGCGTTTATTTCGAGGCCGGCGCGGTCATTGTCGTCCTCGTCCTGCTTGGGCAGGTGATGGAACTGGGCGCTCGCGAGCGTACCGGTGCGGCGATCCGTGCGCTGCTCGACCTCGCCGCCAAGACCGCCCGCATCATCCGGCCGGACGGCAGCGAGGAGGAAATCCCGCTGGAGGAGGTACAGGTCGGCGATCGCCTGCGGGTCCGCCCCGGCGACAAGGTGCCTGTTGACGGCGTCGTGGTCGAGGGCCGTTCAGCCATCGACGAATCGATGATTTCAGGCGAGCCGATCCCCGTGGAAAAGACCGGCGGCGACGAGGTAACAGGCGCCACGATCAACGGCACCGGCAGCCTGGTCATCGAGGCCAGGCGTGTTGGTGCCGACACGGTTCTCAGTCAGATTGTCGAGATGGTTGCGACAGCGCAACGCAGCCGGGCCCCAATCCAGAATCTCGCCGATTCGGTCGCGGGCCTGTTTGTCCCCGCCGTGATCTCGATTGCCGTACTCGCCTTTGCTGCATGGGCGATCTGGGGGCCCGCACCGTCACTCTCGTATGCGCTGGTTAACGCGGTGGCCGTGTTGATCATCGCGTGCCCTTGTGCCCTCGGCCTTGCGACACCTATGTCGATCATGACGGCCGCTGGTCGCGGCGCTCAGTCCGGCGTGCTGATCAAGAATGCCGAGGCCCTCGAAAGGTTTGCCGGGGTCGACACGCTGATCATCGACAAGACGGGCACCCTGACCGTGGGCAAGCCCACGCTTCTCGCCGTGCTGCCGGCAGCGGGGCACGACGAAACAGAGGTGCTGCGGCTCGCCGCCAGTCTCGAGCGCGGCTCCGAACATCCGCTGGCAGAGGCGATAGTTGCAGGCGCCATCGACCGCGGCGTCGAACTCGTGAAAGCGAAGGATTTTGAGGCCATAACAGGCAAAGGCGTGAAGGGTGTCGTTGACGGCAGGCGTGTCGCGCTCGGCAACGCCAGGTTAGTGGCGGACCTTGGGCTCGATGCAGGCGCCCTGGCTGAAACGGCAGATCTCCGGCGTGATGAGGGCGAGACGGTGATGTTCGTCATCGTCGAAAACGACATTGCCGGCCTGGTGGCTGTTGCCGATCCGGTCAAGGAGACCACGGCGGAAGCGCTGCAGGCGCTCCACGCGGCGGGACTGCGGATCGTCATGGCGACAGGTGACAATGAGCGAACCGCGCGGGCGGTGGCGGCGAAACTCGGGATCGATGAGATCCGCGCTGACGTCCTGCCCCGGGACAAGGCACGCATCATCGAGGAACTGCAGGCCCAGGGGAGCAACGTCGCGATGGCCGGTGACGGCGTCAACGATGCTCCTGCACTTGCCCAGGCCGATGTGGGTATCGCGATGGGGACAGGTGCCGATGTGGCGATCGAAAGTGCCGGCCTGACCCTCGTCAAGGGAGATCTCAACGGCATCGTACGCGCCCGCCGCCTGGCACGGGCGACCATGCGCAATATCAAGCAGAACCTGTTTTTCGCACTGGTGTACAACGCTTGCGGAGTGCCGGTGGCCGCAGGGGCGCTGTTCCCCTGGTTTGGCATTCTGATTTCACCGATGTTCGCGGCCGCTGCAATGAGCCTGTCATCGGTTTCGGTGGTGAGTAACGCGCTGAGATTAAGGGGTGTGAACCTCGGATAATCGGGGCAAGGGGCCACAGGCTCTTCTCGAGGAACGTCATTGCTTTTCGGAGTGGTACGCGCGGCGCCCCTTCGCCGCCCCCTGTAACAATTTGTATTTCCACGCTTTGACCGGCTGCAAACGGCGGCGGCTCCTGTAATCTCTGGGCTTCCCGCTGTAATCCCGCACCACAGAAAAGTATGGGCAAATTGAGGCATACCGGAGCTCGCATCCCCACCGTGCGTCGCAAGACCGACGGCAACCCCGAAGGCAAAGGCCTGAATGGTTTCCTGCGCGACTGGCACGACAGTGAACCTCGCGGTGTCGTCGTGAAATCGCGGCACAAGATACTCGCCGAGTTTTTCACATCCATGCTGATCTTGTCGGCGCGGTTCAAGTTTCGTCCGTCAGTCGGCATTGCCTACTACCTTTACTGGATCAACGACGAGTGGTCCCTCAGCCTCATCGCGCCCGACGAGTGGACGGATGAAAGGCGTGCCGGATTCGCCGGGATGTGTGTACTGCAACGCGACATGACGTGGACGATTGCCCCATCGGACCGCCTGGTCGAGGAAAATTCAGTCTCCGTCGCAGTCGGCCGGTTCTATGATGCGTTCGTCAGAAAACTGGAAACGGATCAGGTGCTCGAGGACGTGTTGCCCACTTACGTCGGTGGCCTTCCCTACTTCCAGCGGCTGTACGCCAGCGCCTTGAGTCGCTCCTTGCGTGCCGCCGTGATAATGGGCGATCAGGCTGCGACCAGCTGCCGGCAGTGGCTCCCGCGGCTGCCCCGACGGCAGGACGTATTACTGGATTACTCCGGCTGAGACGCCATGCGCCATTTACGATTCCTTGGACTATTGCTGATGACTTTCTCCGCCCCGCCCCTTGGCGCCTCCGATTCCGGGCAGGACCTCCTGCTGACAGATTTCGGCGGGAACAGTCCCGACCTCGGCTGGTACGTTGTCAACGACAACGTCATGGGAGGACGAAGCGAGGGCGATTTCAGCCCGGCGCAGGACGGACTTTTCTTCTCCGGCTACACGAATACGAATGGTGGTGGCTTCAGCTCGATCCGGACCGGTCCCCTGCAGCTGGACTTGTCGAAGTACGCCGGCATCCGGGTGCACGTCAAGGGCGACGGCCGCCGCTACACGTGGCGACTGACTACCGGGGCTCGCTGGCGCGGCCGGCAGGTCAGTTACTGGGCAGACTTCGACACCCGCGATGGTGAATGGCACACGGTGGATATCCCGTTCGCCAGCTTCATCCCGAGGTTCCGGGGAGTTCGGCTCGACGGGCCGGCGCTCGACAGTGCTCAGATCACCGGCATGGGACTGATGATCTACGACAACCAGGACGGCCAATTTGAAATGCACATCGCCAGCGTGCACGCCTATGCGCCGGAGCAACCTGCAAAGGAATAGCTTGAACATTACAGACGCATGAAGACCGACTTAACCAGCAACGTCGAGCGACCTGCCTTTGCGACGGAACCGGGACCCGCACAGGAGTCCGTGTGGGATTATCCGCGGCCGCCCGCGGTCAAGCGAGACAGTCGATCGGTCGAGATCCGTGACGGCGCGTCCGTTCTCGCCTGGGCGACTTCGAGCTACAAGGTCATGGAAACGGCGAGCCCGCCGACCTTCTATGTGCCGAGGGCGAACGTCAAGCTCGGCCTGTTGGTGAGGATGCAGCAGCAGACCTACTGTGAGTGGAAAGGCCTGGCGTCTTACTGGGCGCTCGCGCGTCGCCCGGATGTGCCGGTTGCCTGGAGCTATGAACGACCACGTCCGCGGTTCGATGTGATCAAGGGCCTGATCGCCTTCTATCCCGATCGGGTTCACTGTTACCTTGGCGGCGAGCGCGTGCAGGCGCAGGCGGGCCCGTTCTATGGTGGCTGGATCACCCCTGAGGTCGTTGGTCCGTTCAAGGGCGAGCCTGGCACCGGCCACTGGTAACCGCAGCCGCCGGTCCGTTAATGCCCGAGGGTCCTGAAATACGCCGCGCCGCGGACAAAGTCGCGGCAGTACTTGTCGGCAAGAAGATCGAACAGGTCGAGTTCGGGCTTGGCAATCTGAAGCCTTTTGAAAAGCGTTTGTCCGGCCGTACGGTAACGGCCGTCGACACGCGCGGCAAAGCGATGCTGACGCGCTTCGACAATCGACTTACGCTTTACAGCCACAACCAGCTCTACGGTCGCTGGTATACGGTGCGTCGGCCGGGCATGCCGAAAACGAAGCGACAGCTGCGCGTCGCGTTGTACACAACCACACACAAGGCCTTGCTATACAGCGCGTCGGACATCGCCGTGCTCGATGCCGAGGACCTCGCGACTCATCCTTTTCTGCAGCGCGTCGGGCCGGACATCCTTGATCGGAGGCTCACACAGTCGAAGATCGTCGAGCGACTCCAGGCCGCCGAGTTTCGGAATCGTGCGCTTGGCAGCCTCTATCTTGACCAGGCCTTTCTTGCCGGCAACGGCAACTACCTGCGCTCGGAAATCTTATGGGCCGCAGGGATAGAACCACTGCGCAAAGCCGTTTCGCTGGCGCCGGCAGAATGTGATGCGCTGGCTCGGGAAACGCTGAAGATTGCGCGGCGTTCCTACCGCAGCGGGGGCGTGATCGTAACGCCCGCGCTGGCCTCCAGGCTGAAGGCCAGCGGCGTGCCGCGAGAGGAATATCGCTTCTACGTCTTCGGTCGCGAAGGACAGCCCTGCCGTCGCTGCGGCGCAACGATCGAACACCGCAAGATGGGGAGCAGGAACCTGTTCACATGCCGCGTTTGTCAGCCCGCCTAGCGTCGGCTATTCCTTCCTGCGCGCCCGAAGCCGGGATGCGCGCCCAGACCACCCCCTGCTTCAATGCGACCAGTTCGCCCGGGGCGAGAGGCTCCCACGGTTCGTCGTCGGTGAGCGGCACGCTGGCAACGAGCGCCAGTTCCTGGGCGAGGGGAGCCAGTATGACGCCGGACTCGGTCAGGTCGACCGCCTGCTCGTTGGACGAGCGCACCAGCAGGTGCAGGCCCGGCGGGCGTTCGATGCCATCATCGTGCTTGCGGATATGCGCATGGACGAACAGTGCGTCACCGTCGGAGTAAACAAGATTGAAGTTGCCGAGGGGACGCAACGAGGCCGCCAGTTCGGCGACGACGTCGAGGCGCGCTTCGACAGACGGGGACTCGCCGTTACTGCCGTCCCACAACGCGCCGAGGCGCTCGAGCAGGCAGCAGAAGGCGAATTCGGAATCGGTTTCGCCGACCGGCGTGAAGCGGCCCGTCCGCAGTCGAAATGCTTCCCTGATGCCCGGCATGTTGCCGTTGTGGGCGAACACGTGCGCCCGCCCGCCGAGCTCGCGCTGGAATGGCTGAGTATTGCGGAGCGCGGGTTCGCCCTGGGTGGCGAGGCGGACGTGTGACAGCACCAGGCTACTGGGTGGCCCGTTGACTTCCATGAACCTCACCAGCTCGCTTTCAGCGGCAGGGCTTGGCTCGCGCAGCAGGAAGACATCACGCTCCTCGAAGTAGGCAACGCCCCAGCCGTCCTTGTGCGGCCCGTTAAGTCCGCCTCGCTGGGCGAGCGTCTCCAGTGAGAAACCCACGGAGGTCGGATACCGGCTCGACATCGCAAACAGTTCACACACGGTCTTTTTGTCCACACTGTGACTGATTACGGGCAAGACAAGCACATCGCATTGCCTGATGCGACCGACTGCGTATCAGTTCTGGAACACGGTCACGGAGGCACTATATTTGCGTCTACCGGGCGTATTCCAGCCGCCGGATTTGCGTCGCCGTGTCACGCAGTACATCAGCGAGCGCGGCGTCAGTATTGAGTCGTACTGCGGTCTCTATTTCCATCGTCGCGGCGTCGAAGTCGCCGAGGTGCGCCAGCACGAGCGCGAGATTGTTGCGGGCAGCCGTGAACGTCTCGTCGTCGGCGAGGATGCGGCGCAGGATCTCGGCCGCGTCGTCGAGTCGGCCTAGCGCAAAATCCGTGTTGGCGATGCCGAACAGGGCCATCCGGTCTTCGGGCCAGCGAGCCGCCGCCGTGCGCCATGCTGTCGCCGCCGACTCCGTTTCGCCGATTTCCTCGAGCGACGCAATGGCCGCGTAGTAGCGCCCACGATCGACCACGGCAGGCAGCTCGTCGGGTTGCAGTACGACGAGACCCCAGTAATTGCTGCGACGCCATGTCCGAAGGAAAGTATCGGTCCGCGTCACGCGCCGGCGGTCCGTGCCCGAGCGAAGCAGGACGGCATCGTTCGGCACATCGATGCCGATGACCACGGCGTAGTGCCAGCGCGGGAGCGCTGCGACGCCGAGATTCTGCAACACGAGTACCGGGCGGCCCGCCTCGAGTTCGGCGAGGATGGCACTGAGTGTGCCGTCTATGGTGTAGGGGATACGGCCGTTTCTGCGCGCCGCTGCACCGAGTTCGATTTGCAGGCTGCCTGCGCGTCCCGGCAGGTAGACCTGGTCGACGACGGCATCGAGCGAGACCTCTGCGCCGCTGGCAACGAGCACGGTGGTCAGCGCGGCAGGCCCGCACTGGAAGCGCTCCTGCGGGAAGAACGGCGTGCCATCGAGATCGAGGGAGGTGGCGGCCGGTAGTTCGCGAACGTGGTCGGGAATCGCGGCGCAGCCCGACAGGCAAAGCAACAGGGCCGGCAAGAGCCGGCCCTGTAATGATCGGGCTTGCGTTCGCCCCGTCATCCGTGCGTCAGACGCTCTTGAAGATATCCGTGACGCCCACGAGTTCCAGGATCAGCAGCACGAGGAACACGGTGCCGATCACGGCGAGCGCATCGCCGCCGGCAAGCTGCTCGTCGAAGTTGCTCTCGAGCTCCAGGAGTTCTGCAGTCGTCATCGCCTCGAGGCGTTCCAGCACCTGCTCGGGCTGTACACCCAGCGCCACCATCTGGCTGGCGACGTCCTCACGCGCGAGGAGCAGTTCGATGCGCGAAAGACTCTCGGCGCGGACCTCGTTGTCGACCAGGTGCCCGGTCGGGATCATGCCCGCTGGTGCAGCCTGCGCGAAGCCCAGGCAGACAATCGATACGGAAACGATGCGCAACAGCATTGCGCGCGCTTTCAAAAGCTTCATAGTCAGGTGCCCTCAATCAAGCGAATTCGCGCTTACTATACACCGCCTGCTCGCGGCTCGAGTTATCCCGATCATAAACTTGTGAACTCTGCACGGGGCGGGTTCCGGCAGGCGCCGCAGCCGCAGAGGACGGCCGATCCTCAGGGCTACGCCTGCAGTAATTCGGGGTATTCCTCGATCTCGTCCTCGAGCAGGGTAGCCAGCTGCCCGAGGAACGGCTCGTAATTGCGCCAGTAGTCGAGGCCGCTGGTGTAGATCGGCTTCCGGACCTGTTCCGAGCTCGGCGTTCTGACCGATCTCTCCGTCTTGTGGTAGCTGAGGCATGCATCCTCGAACGGGACACCGACAAAGTCGAGCAGGCGCCGGACCTGTGTCTCGGTGTCGTTTACGACATTCTCATAGTGCACGCGCAGGACCTTGCCCGGCAGGGCCCGGTCCCAGTGCTTCATCAGCGCGACGTAATTCCGGTAGTAACGAGCGACCTCTTCCAGCCCGTAAGTAAATTCCTGCCCGTCGGCAAACAGCTGCTTGAAGTCACTGAAGCAGCAGGCCATCGGGTGGCGCCGCGTATCGATGACCCTGGCGTTGGGGAACATCAGGTGGATCAGGCCGACATGCAGGAAGTTGTTCGGCATCTTGTCGACAAAGCGTGGCGCACCCGCGCGATGCACGGCCGTGTCCCGGATGTAGGCATCAGCCAGTTTGTTGAACTGCTCGTCGCTGAGCTCGTCGAGGATCGCCGGGTAGCGCGCCTCTTCCGACACCAGGCGCCGGCCATTGAGGCGATGCGCGGTCGCCACGATGTTCGGCAGCTCCATCGTGCCGTCGATCTGCGAATGCGAGGCCAGGATCTGTTCGAGCAGCGTCGAACCGGAGCGGGGCAGGCCGACCACGAATATCGGGTCGTCACGTTCGCTCCCCATGCCCTCCTTGTCGCGGAAGAATGCCTCGGTGCAGGTGTCGATCTGCCGCTGCATGGCCTGTTCCGACTGTTCGGGGTCGTACCGCAGGCCCGACAGACGCAGTTCATTACCGCGTTCGTACCACTGGAATGACTCGGCAAACTCCTCGCGGTCCTCGAGCGCCTTGCCAAGGGCAAAACAGAAGTGGAAGCGATCGTCCGTTGCGGTTTCCGGGCGCTCGACCTGGGTGCGCATGTGCGCGATTTCGGCATCAGTGAAACGGTAGGTCTTGAGGTTTGCGAGACTCCAGAAAGCATCCCCGAAATCGGGACGGGCGCCATACGCACCTCGGTAGGATTCGATTCCTTCGTCGAGCCTGCCTACTGTCTTCAGCGCGTGCCCGCGCGACAGGTGGACCTGTTCAAATTCCGGGTGCTCTTCGATGACACGGTCATAGACGTCGAGCGCCTCGTCGAAATTACCGACGGCGACGTTTTCGTTGGCCAGCGTCAGTTCAAACAGGCGATTGTCGGGATTCGAGTCCCGCAGGATTCTGGCCTGTTCGAGGGCCTTGTCGAACTTCTGCCTGCGGTGCAGCACCTTGACGTAGTCGAGGCGCGCAAGCCAGTAATCGGGCTTCAGTTCGACGCAACTCTCGAGCAGGAACTCGGCGTCGTCGTAGACGAACAGCTCCATGCCGAGCAGTGCGAGAAGACGCATGGCTTCAACGTGATGCGGGGTTTTGGCGAGAAACTCGCGGCACAGCTTTTCAGCCTTGTAGAGCTTCCTCTCGTTGAGGAGGCTGGTTACGGACACCAGTTCGGGCGGCAGTTCGGCGAGGCGCCGGTACTCCGCTTCGGCCATCGCAGCCAGCCTGGCATTGTTCTGCTGTTTGTGGATCTCGGCCAACGCGCGCCACGAGGCGTGCAGCGCGCTGTTGAGCTTCACGGCTTGCTGATACGCGACCCTGGCGCCGTCCGGGTCGCCCAGTACCAGCCGCACATGGCCCTCCTCCTGCCAGGCGCGGGCATAGGCGGGTGCCACGGATTTCAGTTCCTGCAGGCTTTCAAGTGCGTCGTCGAAGGCCTCCAGGTACCGCTGCGCGACCGCCTTGCAATAGAGCGCACCGACATCCTCCGGGTTGTCGGTGAGCTCTGAGTCAGCCGCCGCCAGGGCGTCCTCGAGTCTTCCGGCCTGCAGCAGTTGCTGCGGGTCCGGGCGACTCTCAGGCACTAGGCTGTTGCCCTAGAAGTCATACGATATGCGAACACCCCACGTGCGTGGCCGATTCGTCGTTACCCGCAGATCGGTATCGAGCGAATTGATGAACAACTCGGCCCGCTCATCCGTCAGGTTCTCGCCGAACAGCTCGACGGTCCAGTTGTCGGCCGACAGGCCGATTGCTCCATCAATCGTGTCGTATGACTGCTGCCTGTAGCGATTGGCGAGAACGATGGAGCTGTACTGGTCGTCTGTATGCGCCCATACGAGTTGCGAGTGCCAGTCACGTCCACTGCCTTCCCACTCGTACCGCGCGCTGAGGTTGTATTGCAGCTCGGGCGCCAGCGCGAGATCGGAACCCGGGCCTGTGATCGTGGTGGCGAAGGGCGGAACCCTGACCATTTCCGTTTGATTGTACGACCACGAAGCGCCCAGCCTCAGGTTGTCGTTCGGAAACCAGGTGAGGTCGCCTTCAAAGCCCTTGATCTCTGCGTCGGCAGCATTGAGGACGAAGGTGAGAACGCCGAAATTGGCAAAGTCCGTGACGCCAACCTGCATCGAATCCCAGTCGATCTTGTAGATGGAGCCGTTGAAGCGCACGGTGTTATTGGCCAGCGTCGTCTTCCAGCCGAGTTCGATATTCGTCATCTCGTCGCTGACGTACGTCACGGGTACGCCGGCATTGCGGTTGAAGCCGCCGGGCCGGAAGCCTTCAGAGAACGTTGCAAAGAACAACATGTCATCGTTGGGCGCATACGACACGCTGGCCTTGAGGATCGTGTCGTCTTCCTTGAGCGGCAGGTTACCGGCAAAGAGAACGTCGTAGCTACGCCCGCCATCGCCGTCATCGGCTGCTGTGCAGGGCGCAGGCGCCGCGGGACAGCCTGTTGCAAAATTCGAGGAGCCGACGAGGCTGGTCTCGATGTCGTAGCTGCGGGCGCCGAGGGAAACTGCGAACGCGTCGGAGACGTTGAAGGTGACCTCGCCGAACACGGCAACCTGTTCCTCGTCGCGGATCGCATCATTCATGAACGTGATGCCCTGCGCCCTCGGATTCGGGTTGACTGCCGTCGACTGCGAATGCGGCGAGTTGGGCGCAAATGCCCCGATCGATCCGGCGACGTAGAAGTTGGTGTCGACTTTCGTCTGGATATCATCGAGGAAGATACCGGCGACGAACTGGATCATTTCGCCTTCCGCGTAGGAAACGCGGAACTCGTGTGTGCTTCGTTCGTTCGTGATGTTTGCGATCATGCCCTGGGTCGGGTCGCCGCAGGTGCCGTAATACCCATAGGCAGCATAATTGGCGTAATCGCAGATGTAGTATGCGCCATAGGCGCCTACCTGCGTATAGCCGCTGTAGTCGAAACTGTTATTGACTTCGCGGTCGAGGAAGGATCCCGCGTAGAGTACGTCAAGCGCACCCAGACGACCGTTGACGGTCAGTGAAAACTGGTCGAACTCATCGTCCAGCCAGTCCGGGAAGAAGCGCTGCACCTTGAGGTCGCCGACGACGCGACTGCCCGCGGTATCGCCAGGGTCAAGGTCACCGATCGATAGCGGTGAATGATCGAATACACCGTCGACGTCGAGCGATTGCGTCATGAACTGCGGCATCAGCTCCCAGTCTTCGTTCAGGGCAATTCTCGCACTGATGCGCGCACCGCGATACACGGCATCGTTGAAGTTGTCTTCGACGAACTCAATATTGTTGACGACCGTGTTAGGCGATCCGGCGGGATAGCCGACATCCGTCGGTTCGTAGGCATTTTCTCCGAACACGTTGTCGATATACCCGCCCTCCACGGCGTTGTAGAAGGCGCCGCGGATTGCGAACTTGTCGTCGATCACCGGGATGTTGATGTAAGCCTCGACACTGTTGCTCGGGTCGCCGCCGCTCGTGGTCGCGTAGCTGGCCTTGAACCCGGCTTCGAAGTCATCGTAATTCGCCTTGTTGGTGATGATTCGGACCGTGCCGGCCATCGAGCTGGCGCCGAACAGCGTTCCCTGCGGCCCCGGCAGGACCTCGATACGCTCAATGTCGGTGACGTAGAGGTCCAGGTTACGGCCGCCCGAACTGACGGGCTGCTCGTCGAGATAAAGCGCGACGTTCGGCACGGGCGCGCCGATCTCGACCGAGGTCTGGTCCGACGAGTCCGTGGCCATACCGCGGATAAAGATGAACGACTGTCCCGGTCCGCGGCCTGCCGCATTGACGTTCGGGAGATACTTCATGTAGTCGTCGAAGTTGGCGATGTTCAGCTCATCGAGCTGTTCTTCGCCAAGCGCCTGGATGGCGATTGGCGTGTCCTGCAATTCGGTCGCCCGTTTGGTAGCGGTGACCGTTATTTCTTCAATCTCTGCTGCAGCGGGAAGGGCATAGAGCCCTGAGGACGTGGCGAGCGCAATACAGACCGCCCGATTGATCTCGGATCGACGATACATGACATACCCCCTTATGTTCTTTCTTTGGTATGTCTAGATAGTAGTAGACACGGGGGGTGATTGCACCAAAGAAATTGCCTAATGCAGCTCGCCGAGCCGCTGTCCCTGCAGGTACTTTCTGCCGACCTCGGCGTCGAGGACGACGTTCCTGTCCTGGAACACCATGACGATGTCGGAGCCGCCGAACATGAAGTAGCCGAACTGGTCGCCTTTGCGCAGCTCCGCGCCAGCTTCCGTCGTCAGATTGACCGACGAGACATAGGCCATGCCAATCGGCAGAACCGCGACCAGGCCCAGGTCGGGCGAGTCGATCACGACGAGGCCCCGCTCCTGGTTGAACTGGTAAGTGTCGCCGTCAATGACATTGAGCGCGCCGTCATCCTCACGGAACACGTCCATGTAGACCTTGCCGCTGATGTTGCGCACTTCCTTGACCGTTCCCGCGACCGGCACGTGGTAGCGGTGGTAATCGTCGATGTAGAGGAAGCTATGCGTATAGATTCCGCCCTCGAAAGCATCCTTGTAGGGGCTGTCGTCGAGCAACTCGGCGATCGCCCAGTTGACGCCCTTCACCGTGATATTCGAGTTCTCGTCGATCGGCCACTGCCCCATGAACACGGCGTCCGCGGGCGACACGATGACCCTGTCGTTATGCGGCTCCGCGATCGGCCGCCTGCCCGACTTGATCTCGCGGGCAAAGAACTGGTTGAAGGTCTGCCAGCCGCTGGGTCCCTCGATGTAGTCGTCGATGTTGTAGTTCGTCGCCTTGGCGAACGTCTCGATTCCTGCGGCAGACGCCGGCGTGTCGAGGAACGAGCCCCAGGCCTGGACGAGGCTTTTCATCCAGACGTTGAATTCCTCGTCCCTGTTCAGTGCGTCGCCGGGCGCCTGGTTGACGATGTAGTAGAACTTGAGGCACTCGGGCACGATTTCCCGTTCTGTCGGGACGAACGTAACAAGGTCATCCAGGTAATCGACGAAGCCATCCATGTCCCGGATGTCCTTGAGATCCGC
>JBFFOM010000062.1:0-15886 GCA_041574455.1 Woeseiaceae bacterium
AGCAGGACGCGGTCACGCTCAAGGTACGCGCGACGCCGCAGTATTTCGTCAACGGGCGTGAGCTCTACAGCTTCGGTTACGAGAATCTCGCCGCGCTCGTGCGGGACGAACTGGAAGCGGCAGCGCGGGAAGACTAGCCCGGCGTCGAACTGGCTAAAGCAGGGTAAGCGCAGTACGCTGTCCGGGTTATGCCAGGCAGCTCATTCTTTGCTGAATTACGCGAACGCAAGGTCCCGCAGGTCGCTGCGATCTATGTCGCTGTGGCCTGGGGTGTTACCGAGATCGTGGTTACGGTCGTCGAGCAGTTGTTCCTGCCGCAGTGGGTGGCGACGCTGGCCGTCATCGGCTTTGTCGTCGGGTTTCCGATCGCCATGTTCCTGGCGTGGACCTTCGACATCACCTCGGAAGGTATCCAGCGAACCGAAGTCACGAGCCGTCGCGGCCAGGCGAGTATTGCGTTCGCACTGGCCCTGCTTGTTGCGGGCACTGGTGGACTCTTCCTGCTGATCAAACCGTCTATTGACAGCGGACCACAAGGACAGCCTGCCGATGGAATTCTGCCCAACAGTATCGCCGTCCTGCCGTTCGAGAACGCCAGCGGCAATCAGGATGACGCCTACCTCAGCGCGGGGCTGAGTGACGAGCTGCGCGACCAGCTCGGCCGCGCCGCCGGTTTGCGCATCGCGGCGCGCTCGTCGTCAATAGCTGCCGTCACTCGGAGCCTGGACGCACTGGCCGCCTCCGAACAGCTGAACGTCGCCCATGTTGTCGAAGGCAGTGTCCGCCGACAGCGCAACCGGCTGCGAGTGTCCGTGCAATTGATCGATGGACGCAGCGGACTGTCCGTGTGGTCCGACACGTTCGATCGCGGGATCGACGAGCTGCTCGCTGTGCAGCAGACCATCGCCGAAAACATCCTGCGGCAGGTTCTGCCCGAGGCGCACTCGATTGAGACGGCACCAGCGACGCGCAATGCCGATGCGAACGAGCTGATGTTGCTGGCGCAACACTACGAGAACCAGGTGCGTGCTCGCGCAGTGCGCGACGACGAGATGCTGCTGAAAGCGATCGACCTGTACCGGCAGGCGACAGAGGCCGATCCGGAAGCGGCCCTGCCCTACAGTCGGCTGGCGCGTGCACTCCTTTATCTCGGCGATCTAACGGGCGCCGAAGCCCCAATCTTCAAGGCGATGACGCTGAACCCGAACCTGTCGGAAGTACAGAACACGCTCGGCGAGTTCTACTGGGCACGCGGTATTCCCGGTGACCTGGCGGCGTACGAGCGCGCCCTCGAACTCAACCCGTACAACGCCGATGCGTTGCACAACTACGCGTTTCGCACCTGGTTGAGCCTCGAAGCCCATCACAAGGGCGAAGCCAATCCCGGGCCATTATTCCGCCGCGCGCTGGAGCTGGATCCGCTATCGCTCGCGCGGCATGCCGCGCTGGGTGACTACTATGGCAAGGACGGCTATACGGAAGAAGTCATCGAAGTCATCGAGGGCATTCAGGGCCTCTTTGACGACGCCGAGGCGTACCGGGTTATTGGCTGGCTGTATGAACTCATCGGCCAGCTGGACGTGGCGATCGCCTGGACGATCAAGGCCCTCGACATCGAACCCGACAATCCGGACCACACCGCCAAGCTTGCCGATCTGTACGCGTTGATCGGGGATGTTGACACCGTGCATCAACTCAATCCCTATCCTGACCCCGGCGTACTATTCCAGCTACGGCGATACGAGGAATTCATCGACGCGGCCCAGATGCGCATGATCGAGGAGCCGAACGACGCGGCTATTCGCTACCTGCTGGGATTCGCCTACGTTGCCGTCGGCGAGTATCAACTGGCGATCCACGTGCTGGGCTCCACGGGTCTTCCGGACACGGTACTGGAAGGCAGGTTGCGTACGGTAATGGAAGGCGAGGCGTTCATGACGCTGATCAACGCCATGTCGGCTTCCGACATTCCCGAAGCCGTGGAACTGGCACAAAGGCTGGCGCGCTGGTATGAGTCAGAAGAGTGGTGGGGTGACATCGGGTGGATCGGGTTGTACCGCAGCTGCAACTTTTCGATTCTCGGTAACGACGAGCAGGCGCTCCACTGGTTAACGCAAACAAAGGAAAGTCCACGTTTGCGCCCGGACCCTTACCTGCGCGACAGCTGGTGCTACAAGCGGTTCGCCGATCATCCCGTGTACCAGGACGTTCTCAGGCACCAGGACGAGCAGCGCGCGGCGCTGCGCGAGCGCTTGCCGACCACGCTCGAGGCGTTCGGCGTCAGTCTCTAGTCACTCCCCGCCAAAGTGACGCGCAAAACCCAGCGTGAATGCTTTGCCGATTTCGCTCGATTGTCTCGCCCAGACGCCCTTATAGTAGCTGCCCGAAACCGAATACTTCTCGTTGAAGTAGTAATTGAAGCCAGCGCCGAGGTTGAGGCTGCGATTGGCCAGCAGGCGATCGTGGTTGTACCAAACTTCGTTATCGTAGGCGTCCGGGTAATCACTGTACGTCGGGTCGTCCGTGAAATCCCACGGCATCTCATAGCCGTCGATCACATACCGCAGCCCGGCAAACGCGTTCACCGAGAAGTTGGGCTTGAACCAGTAACCCGCCGAGAGATGCACCGACCAGAAGTCAACGTTGACTCCCAGGGGCTTCTCCGAAAACACGTAGGCCACGTTGCCGCTCACATCCCAGTCGTCGAAATACGGTATGTACGAAAAATTTGCGCCAACCGGGATGGTCCAGAGGTTGGCGCCGATGGCGGCCTTGGCATAGAACGGGTAATCCTCGACCGGGAAGCCGTAGCCAACATAAGGCGACAGCGTCAACGGGCCGTCGAGCGCCTGGTAGGACACACTGACCGACATGTCCTGGAAGCCGCCGTGGTAAGAACCGTCGTCGACAAAGCGCGTGTCCGGCGGTACGAAATCGATCCACCAGGCGTCGTTGGGGTTATGCGGGTCTCCGCCCCAGTCGCTCTCGTCCACGAAACGCTTCTCGATGTAGGGAAGCGCCACAAACACCGTCCACTTGTCCGCGAAGGTGTAATTCCCCGAGAACAGCAGGATCTTTGTGTCGGTCGACCAGTAGTCGTATTCGCCTACATCGTCTACGAAGAGATCGTTATTAATGTACTGGTACTCGACATTGATACTGCCTGCACCTTTCTCCTGCGCCAGCGCAGGGTTACCCAACAGGCTGACGATCAGCCAGCCCAGCAGAACCAGAACGGTTCGATTATTCATGGTAATACCGCCCGACTGTTAACTAGGATTTTTTCTTGAGCGTGGCGTGAATCGCCTTGAGGTAATGCTTTATTTCATCACGATTCGCAACCATGACTTTTTCGTAGTCTTCTTCGACCATCTTCGCCTGATCGTTGGTATCGACAACCGGCAGGTAGGTTGCTCCCGCCGAACTGGCCTCGACCGTGTCGTGCTCGCTGTAAGACGCAATGACGACATCATACGAACCGGATGAAAGCTCGGATTCCAGCTCGGCTTCGTTTTGGACATAACGCACGCCGTGGCCCGACTGCGCCAGTGCTTCAGCCAGCAACCTGGCGCCCTCTGACTGGCCGTAAACCAGCACACTGCCCGGCAATGGCGCCGTATAGACACGGTAGGAAACGCCCTTGCCGACTCGATACATGCTATCGCCACACGCGATGGCATCCAGCGAGAAAAGGACTGCGACTGCAACGATGAGGAATCGTAGTGATGACTGCATGACGTGCACCCCTTAGTACGCTCGAATTTGGCGTACTTTGTCCAATTTACTTAGCATAGTGCAGAAAGTTGGTCAATTAGTGATAACCCTAAGTCTTTGATTTCGTGAGAACATTGCCGAAACTTACCCATCTGCAGTAAGTTGGTGTACTGGTCCTGGAAGAATGCAGCGCCATGCAACAGCCGCAAACGAAGATAATCTCGTTCGTTGCCGGGCTGATCGTCGGTGTCGCGGCCTATCACGCCGCGTTGGCGGTCGGCGGACATAAGCCGGTCAGCGAGGGCTATTTACTCGAGCTGGAGGCCCGTTTGCTCAGACTCGAGCAGGAAAACGCCGAACTCACCGACGAACTCTTCGCGCCCCGGGTCGAGGGTGGCATCGTTCTCAGCGGCAGCGATATGCCCTACGACGAGACGGCCGATGCCGCGTCTTCGATTATCGAGGCACGCGAGCAGGCGCGCGCAGAAAACAAGTTCCTGATGGTGACGTTCGGCGCCAACTGGTGCCTCGATTGCCGGACGTTGCACCACCACCTGACCACCGAGCCGGTCGCCGGATATGCGCAGGACCTGTTCCGTTTCGTCAACATAGATGTCGGCAAACTCAACCAGAACCGCGACGTCGCAGAAGGACTCGGCGTGTCGCTGGCAAGGGGTATCCCGGTTGCCATCATCTTCGATCGCGACGGCAGCCTGCTGGGAACGACCAACGACGGCCAGCTGGAGCCGGCGCGCTACTACTCCTCGAAGCAGATTCTCAAGTTCGTTCGCGACATTGCCGAGCGACGCCGCATAGTGGCGCCCGACGCGATAGACTAATGGGCTGATGCCCACCAACGTCACACCCGCATACAAGAAGGCCGAAGAAGCCTACCGCGCGGCCCGCGAACCGCAGGAC
Organism: Woeseiaceae bacterium; assembly: GCA_041574455.1. GTDB lineage: Bacteria > Pseudomonadota > Gammaproteobacteria > Steroidobacterales > Woeseiaceae > UBA1847. Next base: position 4,633 of record JBFFOM010000062.1, read on the forward strand.
CGGCTCGATTGCCTCAAGGAGATGCTGCGGACGATTCCGAAGCACAAGGGCACCGAGCACCTGCAGTCGGACATCAAGACGCGCATCAAGCAGCTCACCGAGGAGCTGGCCGGCCCGAAGAAAGGCGGCAAGCGCAGTGGACCGTCGCACAGCGTGCGCCGGGAAGGCGCGGCGCAGCTTTGCCTGATCGGCCCGCCCAATGCCGGCAAGTCCAGCCTGCACGTCAGGCTCACCGGTTCGCGCAGCGATGTCGGGCCCTATCCATACACGACGCACCTGCCGATCCCCGGCATGCTCTCCTACGAAGACATCCACTTTCAGCTCGTCGACCTGCCGCCCGTGTCGGAGGACTTTCTCGAGCCCTGGCTCGTCAATACGCTGCAGCATGCCGACGGCATCCTGCTTGTCATCGATGTCGCGGATCCCGATTGCCTCGAGCAGGTTCCGACCATCATCGAGCGCCTCAGGGAAAAGAAAATCTACCTGCGCTCGGGCTGGCCCGGCCTTCCGTCCGAGTCATCGCAGATTACCGGCGACGAGGACGACCCGTTCCGGCTCGATCTTCCGACCGTGCTGATCGCCAACAAGAGTGACCTCGACCCGGACCCCGAGGAGGTCAAGATCCTCGAGGAACTGCTCGGGCTGCGCTTCCCCGCCCTCACGGTCTCGGCCGAGACCGGCGACGGCCTCGAGCAGCTCGGTCCGTTCCTGTTCAAGGCGCTCGAAGGTGTGCGCGTCTACACCAAGACACCAGGCAAAAAGGCCGATGACGACAAGCCCTTTACCGTGCGCCGCGGTGATACCGTGCACGACGTCGCGAGCCTCGTGCACAAAGACATCGCCAACGGCCTCAAGTTCGCGCGCATGTGGGGCAGCGACGTCTTTGACGGCCAGCAAGTGGGCCCCGACCATCTCGTTGCCGACAAAGATGTGGTAGAACTCCACAGTCGGTAAGGGCCCGCCTTGCGGGCGACCGTTGCCAAGGGGGGTTACAGATGGTCAGCACCGATCCCACAGCCACTGCCTATGAAGCGCCTCGCTGGGCGAAAGCGGTACACGATTTCACCGGCTACCTCGTCTACGACTTTCTCGGCGGCCCGCGGCCGTGGAAGTTCGCATGGGTGATCAACTTCCAGAAAGCCGGCACGTTCTTCTTCCTGCTCGGCCTGATCGCGTATTTCGAGAACTACTCGACCACGGCGTGGATCTACACCGCCATGCACGGCAGCTACGGCCTCGTGTGGATCCTGAAGGACGTCGCCTTCCCCGATCCCAACTGGCAGCGGCGTATCACGATCGGCGGCGGCATCAATGCCTTTGTCACCGTCCTCGGCTGGTACTGGGTGTTCGGCTGGCTGCTGATCTCGGGAACGGTCCAGCCCGACTACCCGCTGCCCGACTATGCGTGGTACTGCCTCTGCATCAGCCTGTGCATCGTCGGCAGCGTCATCATGATCGCGGCGGACGCGCAGAAGTACTTCACGCTGCGCGTGCAGCGCGGCCTGATCACCGACGGCATGCATCGCTATATCCGCCACCCGAACTACCTCGGCGAGATCATGATCTATGGCAGCTTCGCCCTCATGGTCTGGCACTGGCTGCCCGCCCTCGTCCTCGCGTGGGTCTGGCTCGGCGTGTTCGCCATCAACATGATTGCGAAGGAAGCGAGCATGTCCCGCTACCCCGAGTGGGCGGCGTACAAGAAGCGCACATGGTGGCTGGTGCCGTTCGTGCTCTAGGGGCGCGCCTTGCACCCCGAGGGCATGTAACGCGCGACAGTCGCCGGCAAAGCAGGCTCCTGTAGCTGGCGTTACCGGTATACTCCCCCGCATGACTCTGTTCACCGAACTGAAGCGACGCAACGTGATCCGCGTGGGACTTGCCTACGCGGTATTGAGCTGGCTGTTGCTGCAGGTTGGCGACGTCGTCTTCGATGCGCTGAACCTCGACGATTCCGCGCTGACCGTCATGCTCGTGATCCTGGGGCTCGGTTTCATTCCCGTCGTCGTCTTCGCCTGGGTCTACGAACTCACGCCCGAGGGCGTTAAGAAGGAATCCGACGTCGATCGGAGCCAGTCAATTACCCATGCGACCAGCCACCGGCTGAACGTCGCCATCGTCGTGCTGCTGGTCGCCGCGGTCGGCCTGTTTGCGTTCGATAAGTTCGGAACGTCGCGGCCCGCCGAACCGGTGGCGGATACCGTACAGACGGAGGCCGGCGAGCGCTCGATTGCCGTGCTCCCGTTCGCCGACATGAGTGCCGAAGGCGACCAGGCCTACTTCGGCGATGGCATTGCCGAAGAGTTGCTCAACGTGCTCGCCCAGGTGGAAGGCCTGAAGGTCGCGGCGCGTACATCGTCGTTCAAGTTCCGCGGCGATACGCACGACATCGTCGAGATCGGTAACCAGTTAAACGTGACGACCGTGCTCGAAGGCTCTGTGCGCAAGGCCGGCAACCAGGTGCGTATCACCGCACAGCTCATTGACGTTGCCGGCGGCTATCACGTCTGGTCGGAGACCTATGACCGCGAGCTCAACAACATTCTTGCCGTACAGGACGACATCGCGAAATCGATCGTCGAGGCCCTGAAGCTCGAACTGCGCTTGCACGCGACGACTTCTGCGGGAGCGCGTGCCGATAGCGGGGAGGCTTATGACCTGTACCTGCGCGGCAGGGAGTTTGCGCGCGAGCCGAGCAAGGCCGATCTCATGCGTGCGTTGCAGTACTACGAGCAGGCGCTGGCCATCGATCCCGATTTCGTGCCCGCTCTTGGCGCGGTCGCATCTGCCTGGATCTGGCTCGAGGACTACGGTGGCGTCCAGGGCCAGGAAGCCTTCGATAACGCAGCGCCCATGGCGCTCAGGGCTTTGGAGCTCGACCCGACGCGTGCCGACGCCCTGACGGCCATGGGTTTCATCGAGGATCGTCAATACGACAACCCGGTCACTGCCGGCGAGTACTTCGAACGTGCCCTGGCGGTCAACCCGGCGCACACCGAGGCTGCCAACCTCTACGCCGACACGCTCGTCGACATAGGCGATTACCTGCACGCGCTGCAGGTGCGGCGCGATGCCGTGGAGCGCGACCCGTTATCCAGCTTCCTCAAGTCCCGCCTCGCCGGCCAGCTTGGCACGATGGGCAAGTTCGACGAAGCAGAGCAACTCATCAACGAGATCTTCGCGAGTAACCCCGACGACACCTATGGCTACGAGGAGCTCGCGAACCTGAAATATGGCCAGGGTCAGCTGGCGGAAGCAGTCAGGGCCTACGAGTTCCTGCATGAGAATCGTCCGGGCGATCCCTATGCCGCGGCCAATCTTGCGGCCTGTTATGCGGAAATGCTGGACTTCGACACTGCGCAGACATGGATCGACGCAGCACGCGCGCGCGGCGCCAACAATCGCTGGGAACTGGAGGCGCGGCATTCGGTAGCCGGGTGGCAAGGTGACTGGGATGGAGCATTCCGGGCGGGACAATTGCACCTCGCGAAGGACGGTGCCGAGTGGCAGGGCTATGCCAGTCTCGGCAAGGCCGACTGGGAGGCGGCCCGTGCGTCGTTCAAGCGCAACATGTCACGACTTGATTATCGCCCGGGCGATGCGCCACACGGCAATGTGCTCCACTCCCTGGTTGGCCTTGCCCTGGCGGAGAAGAAACTGGGACTGGACTCCTGGAAGGAACACGCTGCAGCCGCACGCAGCCATGCAGAAGAGCTCGTCACCGTGTCCCTGACCTTCGGCAGCTGGCCGGCCGTGAACGCGAATTACGTCCTGGCACGCATTGCGGTGATCGAGGGCGATGTCGAACGGGCGATCGAGCACATGAAAGCCGCCGCTGATCAGTCTGAGATGGAGATCCAGTTCTTTGCCGTCGATCCGTTCTTCGCCGAGCTCAAAGACGAACCGCGCTTACTCGAGATCGCCGCGAAAGTACGCGAACGTGCGCTCGCCGAGCGCCGCAAGCTGGAGAGGGTCGGCGCGCCGACCTGATCGCCCGGCGCGCCGCGCTTCTTCTAGAACGGTCCGTTCACCACGCCCGGTGAATGCCAGAACGCGGCCCACACATGCTCGTCACGGACGTAGTACACGGTGTCGTCGTGGATATACGAGCGACTCCTTTCCACCCAGTCCGGCCAGTTCGGATCGAATGACGGCGGCTCGATCGAGCCGACACGGTTCATGGCAGTAAGTGCCGGCGTGTCCTTGTCGAGGATCTCGAAGAGGTACAGTGCCGAGCCGAGAAACTCCCAGCTGCCGTCGCTTGCATACACCTGCGCGGGGATCGTAAAGCGATCGATACCATCGACGTCGCGCTGGTAGGTGAACGCGTGACGATTGTACAGCGCCTCGCTATAAGAACCCTGTCCGCCGATCACCGAGCTGCCCCGCGACAGCGGCTGCGCGATGTTCGAGACATCAAACAGTTCGAGCTTGATACCGCCCTCTTCGCTGCGGCCGAGTCCAAGCAACAAGTCTCGCGTGACCGGATGCAGGAAGTCCGAGAAGCCCGTCACCTCGAGTTCGCCCGCGATAAACGGGTCACTCGGATCGGAGAGATCAATCGCATACAGAGGATCGATGACCTCAAATGTCACGGCGTACGCAACATCGCCCAGGAAGCGCACGCCGTACAGATTTTCGTTCGGCTTCCCGATTTCCTCCGGGCGTGCGTCGTTCGGTAAAGACGAGACGACCTCGAGATCCGGTCGCGTCGCCGACTCTCTCAGGATATAGAGGTAGTGGTCGACAAAGTCGTCGTTGCTCCAGTCCCACTGCGATGAGATCAGGCGCAGGTCGCCGTTGTGCTCGTTCATGCGGAAGTCGGCCTGGCCGCCACGCCAGATGACACCCGTGATGTCGGCCGAACCGCGGTAGTTCACGCTGGTACCGGCCAGTCCGAACTTGTGGATGCGCGTCACGTCGCGCTGCGCTGCCGTGTCGGTGCGGTGCTGTGCAAAGTAAACCGCGTTTTCAGACACGTACGTACCGTATGCATCTTCGCTGAAGCACATGGTCGTGAAGTTGCGCGGATCGTCGAGCGGAATCGCCGTAATGCCGGTAATTACCGCATTGTCTACGCGGTCGGTCGCGTTGGTCGTGACATAGCAGTGGTCGGGGAATACGAGTGCTTGCGGCGCTTCATCGCCGAACCTGATTTTCGGCAACAGGTCGTCGAGCGTAACATTCGCGAGAATCGCGTCGTTCTCGGCCTGCTGTTCGGGCGTCTGCACATAATAATGCAGCCCGTCGATCCACGGCGTGTAGCGACTGATCAGATACACCGTGTTGCCGATGCGCCGGCTTTCAACGAAGACGCCGTCGATAATGGCTTCGACGAGAAGCTCGGGGTTCGCCTTGTCCGCCACGTCATAGACCTGGAAGCCCATCTGCTCGGGCGCCCAGATCGCGACGTCGGTCCACAACGAACCGAAATGGCCATAGATCGCGGTACCGGTCGCTGCAAACAGGCGGTCCGCATCGACATACATACCCTGCACCGAGACGTTGTCGGCCAGTGGAATGCTGCTTACGACCTGGGCGTCACCGTTCGCCGGGTCGGTATCGAGAATGCGAATCGAACGTTCGGGTTCGGGCCGCGCATCGTCAACCGGTCCACCCGCATCATCCAGGATGAAGCAGCAGTGCCAGTAGCGCCGCGGCGCCACGTACAGGTGATCACCGTCATAACGAACCGAATCGAGCTCGTCGACGTTGACCTCCTGCGTGTAGGTGCCCGTGTAGTTGCCCTGGCCGGACGCTACTGCCGCCGCCGCATCGGCGCCGGCCAGCATCTCGGGCGTCGCCATCTGCGTGAGGCCCGCCTTCAGGGAGGCCTCGAACGAAGCCGGGTCATCAACCAGGCTCAGTAGACCGACCGCCGCTGTCGGGTCAGGGTTGTCGTTGGAAGGTGTCGAGCTCGAACCGCAGCCCGACAATGCCAGAAGAAATGATCCAAGGATCAGCGAAGTGAGTGCTCTCATCACATCAACTCCTTTGTTGCCCATGCTCTTACGCTATACCCGGAAGCACGATGTGTCTGTAGAGATGTTTGGCTACATTGTGTAAATGTGTAAATACGGTACCGGACACCCTATTTCTTCTTTCAGAGCGGAATCAGGGTGTCCGGTACCGTATTATCGTATTTACACTTTCTGACAATTTTCATACACCTTTGGTACCGGTAACTGACGCCGACGAGCGACACTTATAAACATGAATATTCGACGTTTGACCTGGCTGGCCCTGTGCGCCGTTCTGGCGTCGCCGTCGCTCGCGGCCGAAGCGCCGCCGGAACCAAAAGAGTCCAACTGGCGTCTTGGCGCCGCGCTCGGTTACGGCAACCGTTCCAACCCGCTCGTGCAGTCCGACGATATCCCGATCATCGTCGATCTCGACATCGCGTGGTTCGGTGAGCACTGGTTCTTCGACAACGGCGACATCGGCTTCACGTTCGCGGACAACGCAGCGATAACCGCGAGCGCCGTCGCGCGTTTCAACTCGGATCGCGTGTTCTTCGGAAGGACGGACACGCGCTTCATCGACATCGGGCTCGACGGCGCCCAGCTTCCCGTGGCCGTCAGCTTCAAGCCGCCCGATCGGGATTACGCAATTGAACTCGGCCTCGAGATGCTCGCGGGTGGCGCCTGGGGACAACTGCAGCTCTCGGCGTTCCACGATGTCTCGGGAACTCACGAAGGCTTCGAGATCTACGCCAACTACGGTTACGGCTGGCGCCGGCAGCGGCTCTACATCGAGCCGTCGTTCGGCGTCAGCTACAAGAGCGCCGACCTCAACAATTATTACTGGGGCATCACGGCCGAAGAGGCCGGCATCGTTGCTCCCCCATACGAGGCCGACGCAGGGTTCAACTGGCATACGCGCGTCATGATCGGGTACCAGCTCAACAAGCGCTGGGCACTGTCGCTCGTTGCCGAGTACGAACGCCTCAACGACGAGGCCGCAGCCAGCCCGATCGTCGAGGAAGACGACGTGCTGGGCTGGTTCGCCGGTCTTTCCTACAGGTTCGGAAGATGAAGCGCCTGTTGCCTCTTGCCGCGCTTTTCCTCGCGCTCACGCCGAGTGCGCAAGCCGACGACATGTCGCTCACGGTCAAGCCGCTGCTGTGCATCACCGACAATCGCAACCCGGTCTGCGAGATGTCGTTCCTCGTTGTGTGGGAAACACGCGAACGGGGTTACTATTGTCTCTTCAATGACTATGGCGAAGCGCCGGTGCGCTGCTGGAACGAGGAACGCAGGGGCGAAACAACCGACGAGCGTACCGTGCAGGAGTCTTTCGGATTCTGGATGACCGGCACGGACACCACGGCGCGACTCGCGGAAGTCAGCGTCGAGGTACTGCGCCTCGATTCCGACGACCGGCGACGCAAACGACGCACGCGCCACGTCTGGGACATTAATTGACGAACAAGGCTGTCGACATCCTGCTCGTGGAAGACGATCGGCGTCTCGCCGATCTCACGGCCGAGTATTTCGAACAGAACGGACTGTCCGTCGCGATCGAATCGCGCGGCGACAGCGCCCTGGCCCGGTTCGCGCAGGTGAAGCCGCGTGTCGTGCTGCTCGACCTGATGCTGCCCGGCGTCGACGGCCTGACCATCTGCCGGGAGCTGCGCGAGACTTTCGACGGCCCGATCCTGATCTTCACGGCCAGGGACTCCGACATCGACCAGGTCATCGGACTCGAAGCGGGCGCCGATGATTACGTCACGAAACCCGTCGACCCGATGGTCCTGCTCGCGCGCACGCGCGCCCTGCTCCGGCGCGTCGAGAGCGCACCCAAACCCGCGGCACAGGGGAGTGACGTCGTGCTCGGCACGTTGTGTGTCAGCCCGGCATCGCAGGAGGTGACGCTCGATGGCGAACACGTGCAACTTACGACCCATGAGTTCGAGTTGTTGTCACTGCTGGCGAGAAACGCGGGCAGCGTGCTGAGTCGCGACGACATCTTCCATCACCTGCGCGGCATCGACTACGACGGCATGGACCGCACGATCGACGGCCGCATCTCGAAGCTGCGCAGGAAACTCGGTGACTCGGCGACCGAACCCGTGCGCATCAAGACCGTGTGGGGTAAGGGCTACCTGCTCGTGCCCGATGCCTGGGACTAGTCATCACCGTGTTCGAAGGTCGTAACCGCCGTCTGCTGTTTCGCTCCTGGGTGTTGCTCGTGGGCGGCCTGCTGCTCGTGGCGATCGTGCTCGACCTCGGCTTCGGCTACCTGCAATCCAGGGAACAGCCGGACGTCGATCGCTGGCTGGAGTCGACGTTCCACCTCGTCGAGAGACGGCTTGCCACCGCACCGCCAGACCGGCGTGTGCCGCTTGCCGCCGAGATCGCTGACGAGCTCGAGGTCGGCATGCAGCTGCTCGCGCGCGATGAGGTGTACATCAACGACGTCGCCAATCACGGCCTGGCGCCACTCGTTGACTCACAAGGCCACACCTCCTACCTGCACGACGCGCCGTCGATCGACGCGATCATCCGGCTCGGACCGATCGCCGACCCGGACGAAAGTCTGCTCCTCGACCTGCTGCCGCCGCTCTTCTATTTGTCGATCTTCGTGGTCGTGGGCCTGTGGCTGCGGCCGCTGCTGCGCGACATCGACGTCATCTCGAGCGGCGCACAACGCTTCGCGGCCGATTACCGCGAACCGCCGACGACGGCAGACCAGACCACCGAACTCACGCCACTGGCGCAGAACCTCGACGAGATGGCGGCGCGCCTCAGCGGCGTGCTGCGCAGCCAGAAAGAGTTGATAGCCGCGCTCTCGCACGAGATGCGCACGCCGCTCGCACGCATACGCTTCGCGCTCGCTGTCATTGACGACAAGGCCGAGGAACAGCTGAAAGAAAAGCTCCGCGGCATGAACGACGACGTGCAGGAGATCGACGACCTCGTCAGCTCGATGCTGAACTATGCACGCCTGGACCACCCCGACATCAAGATGAACTGGCAGGACGTGCCCATCGGCAACTGGCTCGACCTGCTCATCAAGCGCACGCCGCGAGAGTCGGTCAGGATCGAGGCTAGTGTGGAAGCCGCGCCCGATACCGTGCGCATCGACCCAAGGCTCATGGAGCTCGCGCTCAGCAACCTGCTGGTCAATGCAACGAAATATGCAGATGAGAAAGTCCACTGCGCTGCGCTGCGAGAGAACGGTGACTACGTGCTAACTGTCGAAGATGACGGTCGCGGCGTGCCGCAGCACGAACGCGACACCGTGTTCAAGGCGTTCACGCGCCTCGACGACAGCCGCAACCGCGAGACGGGCGGTTACGGCCTGGGCCTGGCGATCGTGGCGCGCGTGGCCGAACTGCACGGCGGCACCGCGCGCGTAGACGCGTCGCCCGCACTCGGCGGTGCGCGGTTTACGCTGCGCTGGCCCGCCAGTTCCTGATTCCTCGGTTACCTGCCACGTACCCCGGGGCACGCCTCGATCTGCATCGCGGCGTGCCGGTGAAGAATGGTTCCTCGCCTGGCTACGGCCCGAAGCCCCAGGTCACGAGGAACACACTCAGGCTCAGCGCCGCGAGATTCACGAGCGCGAATCCAACCAGCGTCCCGGTCGGCAACGCCAGTTCCCGACGTGCCTGTACGGTCAGGAACAAAGCAAGCACGCCGACCAGCCCGGCAAGCACACCGAACCATGAGCCCCAGGCCGCCCAGCCGACCATGCCGAACAGCATCAGCACGTCGGACAGCTCATAGCTGACGCCGGCCGCCGCGCCGATTATGCACAGCGCCAGCATGCCGAACATCGCAGCTGCCCAGGTCGCGACGCGGGCGCGCCCCGCCGGGGCCGGCTTACGCTTTTCCATCCGCCGCACGAGCGGTGCGAAGGTCAGCACAAAGAAGCCGTTGAGTACGATTAACACACTGAGCCCGCCCCAGGCTGCAACGCCCGGCAACTTCTCCTTGTCCTCGAGCGCGAGCACTGTGAATTTCGGACCGAACGACATGCGATGCAGCGAACCGATGAAATCCGGTACTTCCATCTCGTCGACGCAACTCAGGTCCGGTTCCGCCGTCGGGTCGTCATAGAACTTGTTGAGCAGGTCGCCGCCGCATTCGACCGAGCGCGACGGGCCGTGACCGGCATACGGAAACTCGACATAGGTGCCGTTCGTGAAACCCGGCTCGATCTCGTGCGCGAGCGGCGGCGGCGTGATCGGGTCCATGTCGCCCTCTATGAGGAGGGTCGGCAGGTCCGTTTGCACGGGCGTATAGTCCGCCCGCGGCCGCGGTGCCGCACCGATATCGATGCAGTTCTGCGCCCAGGCCTCGGCATCACCCTCGAGGGCAATCGCGTTCGTCAGGATGGGAAACTCCGCACGATCGGCCGCGAACGAGGCAATGGCCGCTTCGCGGTAGCCGTCGTTACACATGATGGCGTCGTACATACCCTGGCTGCCACCGAAGACGCCGCCCGATGCTGCAAGCCCGAGGGCCAGCGCCTTGAACGTCGTCTCATCGCGACTCTCGATCGTATCTGCCCACGCGTCAATGATCGCCGGCAGCGCCGCGTAATTATCCTGCTCGTAGAACAGGGTGAACGGCAGGAATGCCGCGATATCGCTCATGAAATACGCCTTGCCCGACGGGAACACCTCGGTCTCGCTGACCTCCACTTCGATCGCGTTCCCTGTGACGGCCCGTGCAGCATCGCGAACCCGCTCGCCGAGATTCGGGAAGTCACCGGCGCAAGTGTCGTTCGCCTGGCACAACTCGTCGAGCTTTTTCAGGTCTCGGTCATACCAGTTGACGATGCGCCAAGAAATCGGGTCCGCACGCGCGTCGAGCGGCACAATCGCATCAAGGGCGACGGCCAGGATGCCCTCGGGGTCTTCCTTGACGTAGGCCTGTCCCAGCAGCGTCCCGTAGGAGATGCCCCAGACGTTCCATTGCTCGAAGCCAAGCGCGATGCGCAGCGCTTTCACATCGCGCGCGTTCTCGATCGTGTTGTACGCCGTGTAGTCAACGCCAGCGGCCATCGCATTGCGCGCGCAGTCCGCCGAACGCTGGCGATTGGCAACGGCGGCTTCCTCGAGCGTCCCTACGTCACCGAGTTCCGGTTTACGCGTGTAGTAGGTCTCGCAATAGTCCCCCGAGTTCGCAATGCCGCGCTGCTCGAGAATGTAGAGGTCGCGGTGATGACGAATACGGTGATCCTTGAAGCGATCGACGTAGCCCTCGACGACCGCGCCCGGACCGCCGGTCAGGTAGATGACCGG
>JBFFOM010000063.1:0-15686 GCA_041574455.1 Woeseiaceae bacterium
CAATATTACTGCCTGATCGAAGGTCAGATAACAGGAAGCCCAAAGGAGCACACTCTTGCTGATAAAGAAACCCGCCGACATTCGCCCGTCCGAGATCACGAGCCACAGCAATTACCTGAATCGTCGCCAGTTCATGCAGGCTGGCGCCATTACAGGCGGCTCGCTGCTGGCACCTGCTGCGCTCGGCGCTTTCGTTTCCGACGAGCGCGGCGCCAAACTGAGCGCCGTCGCTACGAGCCCGTTCAGCACGGATGAGGCTGCCAACAGTTACGAAGACATTACGACGTACAACAACTTCTACGAATTTGGCACGGGCAAGGGCGACCCCGTCGTCTACGCGCGCGACTTCAAACCACGTCCGTGGACGATTACGGTTGAAGGCCACGCGGGCAAGACCGGGACATTCAGTTTCGAAGACTTCATCAAACCGTTCGATCTCGAGGAGCGTATTTACCGCATGCGCTGTGTCGAGGCCTGGTCGATGGTCATTCCCTGGGTCGGCATCTCGCTTGCCGAAGTCATCAAGTGGCTCGAGCCGACGTCGAAGGCGAAGTACGTCGCCTTCGAAACGCTGAATGACCCCGGGCAGATGCCGGGGCTGCGCCGGCGTTCGCTCGACTGGCCCTACCGCGAAGGCCTGACCATAAAGGAAGCAACGAACCCCCTGACGATCCTGGCAGTGGGTCTCTACGGCGAGGTACTGCCTAACCAGAACGGGGCGCCGCTGCGGCTCGTCGTACCGTGGAAGTACGGATTCAAGGGCATCAAGAGCATTGTCACCATTCGCTTCACCGAGAAGCAGCCGCTGACCAGCTGGAACATGGCGCAGCCGCGCGAGTATGGCTTCTACGCCAATGTGAATCCCGAAGTAGACCACCCGCGCTGGAGCCAGGCGCGCGAACGTCGCATCGGCGCCAGCGTGTTCGCGTCGAAGCAGCCGACGTTGATGTACAACGGCTACGGCGAGCACGTCGCCCACCTCTACAAAGACCTCGATCTCAGGCGCAACTACTAGGATTGGATACCCTCAGGCAAATCCGGCTCTTCGGTAAGCCGCTCGTGTTCCTTGCGTGCCTCGTACCGTTCACACTCGTCGTCGGTGATGCGTTCGAGATTACCGGTAGCCTTGGCGCCAACCCGATCGAGGAGATCATGGACCGCTTCGGCAACTGGGCGTTGCGCTTTATCATGATCACGCTGGCCGTCACGCCCCTGCGGCGAATCACCGGCTGGAACTGGCTCCAGCGATTCCGACGCATGCTGGGGCTGTTCACGTTCTTCTATGTGCTCATGCACTTCCTGACCTGGTTCATCCTCGACCAGGGAATGCTGGCGTCGGCAATCATCGAGGATGTCGTGAAGCGCCCGTTTATCACCATTGGTGTTGCCGGCCTCCTCCTTCTGACGGCACTGGCTGTCACCTCGACGAATGGCATGCGCCGCCGCCTCGGGCGACGCTGGCAGAAACTGCACAACACAGTTTACGTGATCGGGATTCTGGGCGTCTGGCACTACTGGTGGCAGGTCAAGCTCGATACGACCGAACCGCTGGTCTATGCGGTGATCCTCGCAATCCTGCTGGGCAGCCGCGTCTATTGGGCGCGACGCCAGCAATCAGCGGATGCCGGCCGTTAGTTGCGAGTCAGATATCCAGCGGCAGGATGATTCCGAGCCTGCGTCGCTCCTCGCGCCACAGCTCAAGCATGGCCTCGTATTGCTCGGGTTCGGATTGTGAGAGGTCTGTTGACTCCCCCGGATCGGCAACGACATCAAACAGCTCGAAACCTGCAACGACTCTGACGTTCCCATCTTCCTTCAGGGACTCGAAACGCTGCTCGCGCAGCACGTCATAACCATCATCGTACGCCCCGGCATAGAGCTCCAGGTAGTCGTCAGGTACTTGCAATGGCCAGTGTGGGGAAGTGTAAGCCGCAAATGCGAAGAACGACCTGCCGTCCCGATTATAGATCGACCCCCTTTCAGAGAAGCTGACCGCATCAAAATGCGTACCGGCGCCATCCAGCAGATTGAAATTTCGCGTGAACCCCGGCGGCCCTGGGTCCGTTCTCTGGTTCGCGCCCGAGGTGCCACTTGCCCACCGTGTAGGTGTTATATCCGGCATCCCGAAGCAGAAGCGGCGCCTGCAGAAATCAGGCGCCCAAATAAAAACCGGGGCGGCCATGGCTAGTCGCCCCGGTAGTTACAACACAGTTACTTCGTCAGGCAACTTTCACTGTGTGTTTTTCCGCCACCCGGACTTTAGGAAGCGTGACCTTCAGGATGCCTTCTTTTAGTTCGGCGTGGATTTTGTCTGCATCCACTTCAACCGGCAGGACAACCGTTCTCATGAGTTTTCCATAGCCTAGTTCATGCCGATAGAAGTCGTCCCTCTCGTCTTCTTCCTCGAACTCCCTTTCTGCTTCGATCAACAGGCGATCGCCTGCGATCGTGACATTGACGTCTTCTTTTTCGACGCCGGGTAGTTCAGCACGGACCACGAGTTCTTTGTCGCGGTCGACAACGTCTAAACGGAATGCCCGTTCATAGTCGACGCCGATCGGCCACTTCCATCCAAAGGGCTCGAATGTCTCCATCCAGCGGCGTGGTGGGAAGTCCTCGAAGAACTCCTCCATGCTGCGAGAGAGAGGCATAGTCCGTCGTACATCAATCGCCCTGTTGCGGGGCTCGAATTTGCGCAGGATTGACACTTGACTAACCTCCTTCCCGTACCACGCTGGCACTGGCGTGCCAGCGTTTCACTTATACGCCTTCCCGAAATCCTGACAATTCGGTATTCCGCGCATTGACAGGTCTCGCGTGTCGTGCTGATTTGTGCGGATCTAAGCGTGTCGCGCCACTGACACGAGTTCGGCACCGCGATTACCGGCCGACAGTACCTCGAAGCGATACCCATGCCAGTCCACGCTGTCTCCGGCAACCGGGATACGGCCCAGAAGCTCGGAGACGAGGCCGCCAACCGTGGCCATCTCGGCATCGTCAGGCATGTCCACGTCGAGCAGCCTGCAGAGCCGATGCAACTCCGCGGTCGCGAAAGCCCTGATGCTGCCGTCCGGACGTTGCCAGAGGTCCTCGCTCGGCAGGTCCGATTCATCGAAAATATCGCCGATGACTTCCTCGATCACGTCCTCGAGCGTAACGATGCCCTGGAAATCGCCGTACTCGTCAACAACCAGTGCCATGTGCCGCCGCGTCGTTCGAAACGTGCGTAACATCGAGTCGAGCGCGACGGTTTCGGGCACGACGATCGGCTCGTGGACGAGACCCTGCCAGGCAATGCTGTCTCCCTCGGATTCGACCAGTTCTGCCAGCAATTGCTTGGCATAGACGACCCCAACCACGTGGTCGGGCTCGCCCGTCGGTGTGTACGGGAAGCGACTGTGCCCGGTCTCACGAATGATTCTCAGGACATCTGCCGAGGCGTCGGCGTGCGAGAGCAGCGTCACGTCCTGGCGCGGCACCATTACATTGGCCACATCGAGTTTGCGCAGCTCGGCCGCGCCGACAATCATGTCGACGGCATCCCTGTGCACCACACCTTCGTTGTAGCCGATCGTCGCGAGCAGGCGAATCTCGTCGAGCGAGGTCACAGGCGCCGTTTTGCCGCCGCGCAGTGACTTCGAGATCATTTCGCTGAGGAGCACGAGCGGCCGCAGCACGATGGTCAGGAAACGGATGCCGAGCGCGACCGGTTTCGCGAGCTGTGCCGCGAACGCGACGCCCAGTGTTTTCGGAATGATCTCGGTAAAGAGCAGAACCGCGATAGTAAAGACCACCGTGAAGAGCCACAGCGACTCTGCGTCGAAAGCGCTGGCGTAACTGGCACCCGCTACAGCCGTACCAATCGTGTGCGCCGCCGTATTCGTGATCAGGATCGCCGAGATCGGGATATCGATGCGCTCCTTGAATGCTTTGAGAATCTTGCCGGACCTTCTGCCTTTGCTGACCAGAACCTCGACCTGCGCGTGGCTGATGGAGAGCAGCACCGACTCGAATATGGAACACAGGAACGAGACAACCAGGGCAACGGTGACCGCCGTTACGAAGACATGCATCATGACCCTCCGGTCGGGTAATTCGTCATTTCGTACATCATAGGCAGTATGAAGGAAAACCCAAGCCACATGATGACAGCCAGAGGAACGCCGACTTTAACGAAGTCGGAAACTCGGTAATTACCCGCACTCAGAATCAGCAGATTCGTCTGGTAACCGAACGGCGTAATAAAACTCATATTGGCGCCGAACAATACGGCTAACAGAAACGGCATCGGGTCTGCGCCGAGCTGCTGCGACGTCGCGACAGCGATCGGCGTACCGATAACGGCGGCCGCGTTGTTCGACACGATATTTGTCAGAATGGCCATGGTCAGCAGGAAGAGACTCAGGATCACAGGCGCTGGCATATCCCTGGCAGCATTGACGAAGGCACCTGCGAGGTATTCCGCCATGCCCGTTGCTACCAGCGCCTTGCCCATGCCGAGGCTCGCAACAATGAGCATGATTACCGGGATCGGGACCGCGCTGCGCGCATCTCGCCAGGTCAGGCAATCGAGGGCGATCATCAGGCCGACGCCGATCAGTGCGCTGATGGCGATCGGCAGTAACCCCAGGGCAGCCGTCACGACAACCATGGCGAGTACCACAAGGGCTCGCCCGGCGTGGCCCCTCGCCGGCAAATCGACGGACCCGTCGAGGACCATCAGGTGGCTCGTGCCGCGCAGTTCCTCCATGGCCGCGCGGGTGCCCTGCAACAGCAAAACGTCGCCGGCTCTCAGGCGCAGACCCGAGACGCCTTGCCGCACCACTTTCCGCGGCCACTGGCTGCGGTGTACAGCAATTGGCACAACGTGAGTGCCCGTCGCAAGATCCGCCTCGGCCAGTGAGCGCAGGTGCAGGGGTGAGCCGCGCGTGACGACGACCTCGGCCAGGAGTTCCTCCGTGTCACGGCCGTCATGATTCTCGCGTGTGAACGACGCACCCAGGCGATGCTCAAAACGCTTCAGATTGCCGGCATTGTCGCGTACCAGCAGGCGATCGCCCGGCTGAATGACCAAACCGGGCAGTCGCGCCAGTTCGAGCGTACCGCCACGGAGCACGCGCTCAACCCGCATCTCGCCGTCAGTCATTCCAAGTACGTCCGACAGCGACTTCCCTGCCGCCGGAGAATCGTCCGTGATCAGCAGTTCTGCGGAGAAGATGCGCCGCGACTCCTCCTGCATCGGTAAGGGCCGTTCGGGGAGGATACGAGGTGCTGCGAGCCATACGAACACGATACCGATACTCCCGACAATCGCGGCCGGAACGGCAAAATCGAACATCGAGATATCCGCGGCGCCAAGCTCCCGGCCAATACCGGTGACGAGCAGGTTGGTCGATGTGCCGATCGTCGTTGTCATGCCGCCGATGATCGTTGCGAGTCCCATTGGCAACATCATTGCCGAGAGCGGCAGGCTGCTGCGCAGCGAGATACCGACAAGCAAAGGAATCATCAGCACGACAATCGGCGTATCGTTAACGAAAGCACTCGATGTCGCGACCATCAGCAGCATCAGGAGCAGCGCGACATGGGGGCGCGTCTCGAGCATGCCCGCCACGATGCGGGCGAGCGGCTGCAACGCGCCTGTCGTCTCGAGTGCCTTGCCGATGAGCACGAGCGAACAGATAGCGACAAGCGCTTCGTGGCCAAACCCGGAAAGAAAGTCAGCCGCGCCAAGCGACTCACCGTCGACCTCGTACGGAAAGAGCTCGAAACCGACGACGAGCGCGATCAGCACCGCCAAACTGGAAGACTCCAGCGGCAGTCGCTGTCGCGTGAACAGAATCAGCGCGACAACAATAAGCATAAGCACGGCAATGCCGTGGCCGTCAGGCGTCAGCGATTCCATCCCATTCCGGGCCGCCCTGTGCGGACTTCCCTGCCCCGGGGGCCCAACCGGTTACCAAGGGACAATCAAGAATACCATTACAGGCTCGAGACGAAGTCCCGAATACCGTTAAATAACATCTGGGTAGCCAGAATAATCAGGATCATTCCCATCGATTTTCAAAAAAAGAAGCCCGACTCAAGGCCGGGCTTCCTGGGTACTTCTGCGATGGTGCGGTATTACATCATGCCGCCCATGCCGCCCATGCCGCCCATGTCGGGCATCGACGGTGCGCCCTCATCCCGCGGCGCATCGGCAATCATCGCTTCGGTTGTCAGAAGCAGGCCCGACACCGACGCGGCGTTCTGCAGCGCGTGGCGCGTAACCTTGGTCGGATCCAAAATGCCTTCCTCGATCATGTCGCCGTATTCGCCCGTGGCAGCGTTGTAGCCGAAATTTCCCTTGCCCTCGCAAACCGCGTTCAGGACGACGCTGGCGTCGCCGCCCGCGTTACGAACGATCTGGCGAAGCGGTTCTTCCACAGCACGACGCAGGATGGCGATACCGACATTCTGGTCGTCGTTGTCGCCTTCGAGCTTGTCGAGCGCGGATAACGCACGAATCAGGGCAACGCCACCGCCCGGCACGACGCCTTCTTCAACGGCGGCGCGTGTCGCGTGCAGCGCGTCCTCGACACGAGCTTTCTTTTCCTTCATCTCGATTTCCGTTGCTGCGCCAACCTTGATGACGGCAACACCGCCGGACAGCTTGGCAACGCGCTCCTGCAGCTTCTCCTTGTCGTAGTCCGACGAGGACTCTGCGATCTCGGCGTTGATCTGGTCGACACGGCCCTTGATGTCTTCGGCGCGTCCCGCACCATCGATGATCGTCGTGTTCTCCTTCGTGATCTGGATCTTCTTGGCTTCGCCGAGATCCTCGATAGTCGCCTTCTCGAGCGACAGGCCAACCTCTTCCGAGATCACCTGGCCGCCGGTCAGGACCGCGATGTCCTGCAGCATGGCCTTGCGGCGATCGCCGAAACCCGGTGCCTTGACGGCAGCGACCTTGACGATACCGCGGATGTTGTTGACGACCAGTGTGGCTAGCGCCTCACCTTCGACGTCTTCTGCGATGATCAGCAGCGGACGACCGGCCTTGGCCACACCCTCGAGGATCGGCAGCATATCGCGGATGTTCGAGATCTTCTTATCGAACAGCAGGATCAGCGGATTCTCGTGCTCGACCTGCTGGCTGTTCGCATCGTTGATGAAGTATGGCGACAGGTAGCCGCGATCGAACTGCATGCCTTCGACCACGTCCAGTTCGTTGGCGAGACCCGAGCCTTCCTCGACCGTTATGACGCCTTCCTTGCCGACCTTGTCCATTGCATCGGAAATGATCTCGCCGATTTCCATATCCGAGTTGGCGGAGATAGAGCCAACCTGGGCAATGGCATTGGAGTCCTCACACGGCTTCGACAACTTCTGCAGCTCATCGACGATGGCGGCGGATGCCTTGTCGACACCGCGCTTGAGGTCCATTGGGTTCATGCCCGCGGCAACCGACTTCAGGCCTTCCCGCAGGATAGCCTGGGCGAGGACCGTTGCGGTCGTCGTACCGTCACCGGCAACGTCGGACGTGTGGGACGCGACTTCCTTGACCATCTGCGCGCCCATGTTCTCAAATTTGTCCTCGAGTTCGATCTCCTTCGCAACCGAAACGCCATCCTTCGTGACGGTCGGTGCGCCGAAGCTCTTGTCGAGAATCACGTTGCGGCCCTTGGGACCCAGGGTCACCTTCACCGCATTGGCGAGGACGTTCACACCAGCAAACATCTTCTGGCGAGCGTCGTCGCTGAAACGTACTTCTTTAGCAGCCATTACCTTAAATCCTCTTTATCCTTCGATGACTGCCATGATGTCGTCTTCCTTCATCACGAGCAGCTCTTCGCCTTCTACTTTGACTTCCGTACCGGCATACTTGCCGAACAGGACCTTGTCGCCGGCCTTGACATCCAGAGCACGGATTTCGCCGTTCTCGAGGACACGGCCATTGCCGACAGCAACGACTTCACCCTTGATGGGCTTCTCGGCCGCAGCGTCAGGAATCACAATTCCGCCGGGCGAGGTGCGCTCTTCTTCCGTGCGCTTGACAATGACCCGGTCATGAAGCGGACGCATCTTCATGGTACATATCTCCTATAAATTATTGATTTTAAACCGCATTTTTTCGGCTTCCGGGCCGGTACTGTTAGCACTCGGCCACGAGGAGTGCTAATGATAGGCATGAAGCGTCAAATTTCAAGCGCCGGGCGGTGAACTTTTTCGAAAAAATTCGACCTGTATCGGTGACATATGGTCCTTTTGCAGTGACAATCTGCAGCCCTGACGGGTCCCTATGGCCTCAACACCCGCTATGAGCAAATCATTTAAAGCACTAGCCCTCCTATGCCTGGCATTCAACGCCACGGCCAGCAACGAACTGTTGCCGGTCGAGGAAGCGTTCAGGTACGCGATAACGGATACGGGCAGCGCCTTCGAGATCGACTGGGCCATTTACGAGCACGCCTACCTCTATAAAGAGAAACTGTCGTTCGAAAGCGGCACCGAAAGCATCGTGCTGGGCCAACCCGAGCTGCCACGGGGACAGGATCACGAGGACGAGTTCTTTGGCAAGCAGGAGGTCTATCGGGACTTCTTCTTCGTCACGATTCCCTACACCGTTACCGGAGAGCGTCCGGCCAGTGCCAATCTCATCCTCAGGTACCAGGGCTGTGACGAAAACGTCGGGCTCTGCTACATGCCGATGACGGTCATTGAAACGGTCACGCTCGAGACGGTAGAAGCAGACAAGCCCAAACTGCAGCTGGGCGATCTCGGGGGCACGTCGCAATCGGAATTTCCGCACGTCGACGAAGTCTTTTTTCCCGAACTGTTTGCCGTCGACGGCAACACGGTCGAGCTCGGCCTCCGCATCGTTCCCGGCTTCTATATCTACAAAGACAAGCTGACTGTGCGCGTCCTGAATGACAATGCGCAGGCCGGCCGCTGGGACCTGCCGCAGGGCAAGATGAAGTCCGACGAGTACTTTGGCGAGATGGAGGTCTATCTCGACAGCTTCATTGCCAAACTCGTGATCGCGCGGGCCACGCCCGAGGCGATGACGCTCGAGCTCGAACTCGGTTACCAGGGCTGCGCCGAAGGCGGCCTGTGCTACATGCCACAGACGCGAGTGATGACTGTCGAACTGCCTGAGGCAACCGCGGTCGGCGCGCTGGAACCAACGACACCGGTCGAGCCGGGCGCCCCTGTCAGTGAGCAGGCTTTCCTTGCCGATGTGCTGCTCAACCAGAGCATCTGGAAGGCCATTGGCATCTTCTTTGTTGCAGGACTGGCACTCGCGCTGACGCCTTGCGTCCTGCCCATGATCCCGATCCTGTCCGGCATCATCGCCGGCGAAGGCGACGAGGTTACGCCGATGCGTGGCTTCACGCTGGCACTCTCTTACGTTCTCGGCATGGCCATCGTGTACACGGGAGCGGGTGTCGCGGCGGCAGCGGCTGGCATGCAGTTACAGGCAACGTTTAACCAGCCCTGGATCCTGATCCTGTTCTCGGGACTATTCGTGTTCCTGGCGCTCGGCATGTTCGGCGCTTTCGAACTCCAGATGCCGAGCAGCATCCAGACGAAATTGTCGAACCTCAGCGGCCGGCAGAAGAGCGGCACCACGGCAGGTGCCTTCATCATGGGTGGCCTGTCCGCCCTCATCGTGACCGCCTGCGTCGCGCCGGTCCTGATCGCCGCGCTGATGGTCATTGCGCAGACGGGCGATCTCGTGCGCGGCGGCACCGGGCTGTTTGCGATGAGTCTCGGCATGGGTGCGCCGCTGCTGGTCGTCGGCGCCGCACAGGGCAAGTACCTGCCGAAAGCCGGGCCCTGGATGGTCGCGGTTCGCAATGCGTTCGGCTTCATGATGTTGGGGCTGGCGATCTGGATGCTCTCTCGCATGTTGCCGGGCAACGTCACCATGTTGCTCTGGGCTGTCCTGGTCTGCATGGCTGGCGTGTTCATGGGCGGCCTGACCTCACTCACGACCGATTCGACGGGCCCACAGAAACTTGGCAAGGGCTTCGGCTTTCTTGCCATCATTTATGGCGTCGTTCTGCTGCTCGGCGGCCTGGCCGGCGGTAGCAATCCGCTGAAGCCGCTCGCGAGCATCGGCTTTGGCAGCAACGGTGCCATCGTTACGGAGGCCGGGCACGAACTGCCGTTCAGACGCATCAAGACCGTCGACGATCTCGATCGCGAGCTTGAACTCGCGTCGCGCCAGGGCAAGACGGCGTTCCTCGACTTCTACGCGGACTGGTGTGTTTCCTGTAAAGAGATGGAAGCGTTCACGTTTACCGACGCCGCAGTCCAGGCGACGTTGGCGAACACCGTCTGGCTGCAGGCCGATGTCACGGCAAATGACGCCGAGGATCAGGAACTTCTCGCGCGCTACGAGGTGTTTGGACCACCCACGATCATCTTCTTTGGCACGGATGGCCAGCAACGTCACGGCTATGAAGTCGTGGGGTACATGAAAGCAACGGACTTCGTCGAACACCTGCGTAGGACGTTCGACATGTAAGAGCCCGCCAGGCGGGCGATAATCCAGGGTACCAATAAGTGCACAGAGTCTTTCTAATATTCGGCGTGGCGTTCATCGCCCTGATGGCGGGCGCATTGTTCTACGCCGCGAGAATCCCGGTCGCAACCCAAGCACCGCCGGTGCCGCAACCACGCGAGCTCGAGGTCGTTACCCACCCGCAGTTTACGCTGCCTGACCTCGATGGCACCGAACGCGAGTTCGCCGAGTGGGACGGCACCGTACGCCTGTTGAATTTCTGGGCAACGTGGTGCGCACCGTGCCGGCGCGAAATCCCCTTACTCAAGGAATTCCAGGCCCAGCATACGGAGGCCGGATACCAGATACTCGGCATCGCCGTCGACTATCCCGAGGAAGTCGTCCGCTACGCCGAGCAGGCCCAATTCAACTACCCGGTGCTGATCGGGCAGCAGGAAGCGATGGCCGTCGCGGAAGGCTCGGGCATCGAATTCCAGGCCATGCCATTCACGATGTTCATAACGCGGGACGGCGAGTACGTCGGCGCATTCATGGGTGAACTGCACCAGTCGCACCTGGACGATATCGTCTCGATCTTTACGCGCCTCGACAGCGGGCAGATCACAAAGGACCAGGCCAGGGGCGCGCTCGACCTCCTGTAGGAGCGCGCCATGCGCGCGAGCCGCGAAGCGGCCTACGGCCGCCGCCCGCAAGGCAGGCTGCTGCGCCGATTAATTTGCGCAAAAATCGGAAAAAAGGGTTAGAATTGCCGCTATCTCCGGCAAACTTGCCCATAACAACTCAAAAATGTCCGACTTCCTGCTCATTAATGGGCCCAACCTCAATCTGTTGGGCTCGCGTGAACCCGATATCTACGGCGCAACGCGTCTCGAAGACATCGAACAGCGCTGTGCCGGGCTGGCCAGCGAACTCGGGCACACGCTGACTGCGTTTCAGAGCAATGCCGAGCACGAGCTCGTCGATCGCGTCCAGCAGGCCGCGACCGACGGGATCGACTTCATCATCCTGAATCCGGGCGCTTTCACGCACACGAGTGTTGCGCTGCGTGATGCATTGCTCGCGGTTCAGATTCCGTTTATCGAAATTCACCTGAGCAATACGTTCGCCCGGGAGGAATTTCGACATCACAGCTATTTCAGTGACATCGCCAGTAGCTGCCTGTTTGGCTTTGGGGCTTACGGTTATGAACTGGCAGTGCAGGCTGCCAGTCGTCATGCCGCCAACGTCGAGGACTGACAATGGATATCCGAAAAGTAAAAAAACTGATTGAACTGCTCGACGACTCAGGCATTGCCGAGATCGAGATTACCGAGGGAGAGGAATCGGTACGCATCAGCCGCTATGCTTCGGGCGCGCCGGTATTGACAGCACCTCTGCCCGTCGCCGCACCGGCGCCTGCGCCAGCAGCTGCTCCCGAAGCGCCGGCAGCTGCATCCGCAGAGGAACCGGTTGAAGATGGCTACGAGGTGACGGCGCCGATGGTCGGCACCTACTACGCCGCGTCGTCACCAGGCGCCGCCCCCTACGTGCAGGTCGGCGATCGCGTCAACGAGGGCGACACGCTGTGCATCATCGAGGCAATGAAGATGATGAACCAGATCGAAGCTGATGTATCCGGCGTCATCAAGTCGATTCGCATCCAGAACGGCGAGCCTGTCGAATTCGGGCAGGTGCTGTACGTGATCGACCAGCGCGCCGGCTGACGCCGCAGGACCGCCGATATGCTGGACAAAATTGTTATTGCCAATCGCGGCGAGATTGCGCTGCGCATCCTGCGCGCATGCCGAGAAATGGGCATCAAAACCGTCGCCGTGCACTCGACGGCCGACAACAACCTGAAACACGTTCTGCTCGCAGACGAGACTGTGTGCATCGGGCCGCCACAATCGGCCGAAAGCTATCTCAACATGCCGGCGATCATCAGCGCGGCCGAAGTCACCGACGCAACCGGCATTCACCCGGGCTACGGGTTCCTGTCGGAGAACGCGGATTTTGCCGAACGCGTGGAATCGAGTGGCTTCACCTTCATCGGCCCGAAGGCCGATGCCATCCGTCTCATGGGCGACAAGGTGTCGGCAATCCGGGCAATGAAATCCGCCGGTGTACCGTGCGTGCCGGGCTCGGACGGCCCGTTGAGCGACGACCACGACGAGAACCTGCGCCTCGCGCGGGACATCGGTTACCCGATCATCATCAAGGCCACCGCCGGTGGCGGCGGCCGCGGCATGCGGGTCGTGCACTCCGAGCCGTCGTTGACCTCAGCGATCACCGTCACCAGGGCCGAGGCCCGGGCGGGGTTCGGCAACGATGTCGTGTACATGGAAAAATTCCTCGAAAAACCGCGCCATGTCGAGTTCCAGCTCCTGGCCGACACGCACGGCAATGCCGTCCACCTCGGCGAACGCGACTGCTCGATGCAGCGCCGTCACCAGAAGGTCGTCGAAGAGGCGCCCGCGCCGGGCATCACCGCAGAGCAGCGCAACGAGATTGGCATGCGCTGCGTCAACGCCTGTCTCGAAATCGGCTACCGCAGCGCCGGTACGTTCGAGTTCCTGTACCAGGACGGCGAGTTCTACTTCATCGAGATGAATACCCGCCTGCAGGTCGAACATCCCGTAACCGAGATGATTACGGGTTTCGACATCGTGCGCGAACAGCTGCGCATCGCGAGTGGTGAACCCCTTTCGTTCAGGCAGGAAGACGTGAAGATCCAGGGCCACGCCATCGAGTGCCGCATCAACGCCGAGGACCCGAAGACTTTCATGCCGTCGCCGGGCCTCGTGACGCTGTGGCATCCGCCCGGCGGACCCGGTATTCGCATGGAGAGTCATGTGTACAGCGGCTACAAGGTGCCGCCCTACTACGACTCCATGATTGGCAAGCTGATCGCGCACGGTGAGTCGCGCGAAGCCGCATTCGCGCGCATGAAGAATGCGCTCAGCGAAATCGTCATCGAGGGAATCAAGACCAACGTGCCGCTGCACCAGGAGATCTTCCAGCATGCAGCGTTCCAGGCCGGTGGCACCGACATCCACTACCTCGAGAAACGCCTCGGGCTGACCTGACGGTACCACGATGGGCTGGCTGCAGTTCGTCCTGGACCTCGAGTCGCTGGTTCCCTCCGATGTCGAAGACGCGCTCCTGCATCTCGGCGCCTGCTCGGTGACCCTGTCGAATGCCGGTGACGAACCCGTCCTCGAGCCGGGTCCCGGCGAGACCCCGCTGTGGTCGCGTACGCGCATCACGGGCCTGTTTACCGACGATACCGACGCCGAATCGCTGCCGGGCCTGTTGCAGGCCGAACTTGGTGTCGATGCGCTGCCTGCCTGGTGTATCGAGGTACTCGAAGACCGTGTCTGGGAACGCGAGTGGCTGAAGGATTTTGGACCGCTGCGGTTTGGTGAGCGATTGTGGATCGTCCCGACCTCTGATGGTGTGGGAGAGCGCGATGAGACGCGCTCAGGCGCATCGCCCGCATGGCGGGCTCCCACAGACGCCGTTGTGATCCGTCTCGATCCCGGGCTCGCCTTCGGCACCGGCACGCACCCGACCACTGCCCTGTGCCTCGAATGGCTCGACGGCATCGATCTCGACGGGAAGACCGTCCTTGACTACGGCTGCGGTTCGGGTGTCCTCGGGATCGCCGCCATGAAGCTCGGCGCACGGGCTGCCCTCGGTATGGACATCGACCCGCAGGCCACCCTCTCCACCCGCCGGAATGCCGCTGACAACAGCGTGGAAATGGCAGTCTGCGGGGCGGCTGCCGAAATTGAGGGTGCGTTCGACGTCGTGGTCGCCAATATCCTCGCCGGACCGCTTGTCGAGTTTGCCGACTCCATCACATCACGCCTCGCAGGGGGCGGTATGCTTGCATTGTCAGGCGTATTATGTGAACAAGCACCTGAGGTGCTCACCGCATATGACCCCTGGATCGAGTTCGATGAGCCCGTGTTCAGGGAGCAGGACGGCCAGATATGGTCGAGATTGACGGGTTCGAGGAGATAGGGCCGAGCAATGTACACACAGTGCCCTGATTGCAGCACAGCATTTCGCGTAACGGCGGAAGTATTGAAGCAGGCCGCCGGCAAGGTCCGTTGCGGCGGCTGCGGTAATGCGTTCAATGCGCTCGAATACCTGTCCGAGTCGAAACCCGAGGCACGCACGGCGCCTGACGCCGAAGTACCGCTGCCCGAACTCAAACCCGAACCCACCGAAGGCGGCCTGCCCGAGGCCATCTCGGCCGAGCAAAGTGCGGCGCTACTGAAAACGCTTGACGAACTGGCCGGCTCGCACATTCGCATCGAGGACACCGGGGTCGAATGGCGCGTTCTCGAGGACGACGAGATCGGTGAGGCCGCAGGCGACGCCATCGCCGAAGACGTGCAGGTAGAGGATCAGCCCGAGATTGACGAGATTCTCGAAGACTCCCCTACCCCGGTCGACCAGTTCCTGACCGCCACGCCCCCTGAAGTCGACTCGGCCGAGATCTTCGACGAAGACGCCAACAGGCCGGCACGCACGCCCGTCGAAGAATTGCGTTTCGACGATAACACGCCATTGCCCGACGACTTCGACCTCGACGAACTGCCCTATTCGCCACCGCCACAACAGGAACCCGAGCCGGACCCCGAACCCGAGCCGCAGGCCGACCTCGAGCTCAGCGAGCCCGACGAGTGGACCGATATCCTCGATGAATTCGAGGGTGTTGCCGAAGACCTCGACGATCCCGAAGAGGTGGTTGAGGAACTGGATGCAGTCGCTGACGAACTGCCGGTGGACGAAGCCGGCGCAGAAGTCGCCGAACAGGATGACGAGCCAGAACCCGAGGAGGTAGATGGGCCGCTGGATATGGACTCGCAGTTTGCCATCCAGGCCGAGGCCATGGGCATCGACCTGAGCGGCACTTACGACTTACTCGAGGAAGAAGACGGACCGCCGGTCGCCAATGCGCAGGATCTCGATGCACTGCTCGCAGCCGGTACCGAGGAAGAGCGGGATATCGAAGAACTTCTGCAGGAAGAGTTGCTCGATGAGACGAACGAGGAATCCACCCAGCTCGAACTGATTGACGACGACGCCGAAGAGGAGGACGAGGACGAGCCTGAAGAGGAAATCGAAGCCGCAGAGGAAATCGAAGCCGCAGAGGAAATCGAACCCGCAGAGGAAATCGAACCCG
>JBFFOM010000064.1:0-14770 GCA_041574455.1 Woeseiaceae bacterium
AGGGTTGGTTGATGGCGCAGAGTGCCACAAGACAGCAGCGGGCTGGCGCCGCCTGTCAGCGCATCTGACGCTCGTAGACGATGCTGCCGTCCATCATTGTCAGGATGACTTCGGTCTTGTGAATGCTGTAGGGATCGATATCAAAGATGTCCTTGTCGAGAACGACCATATCCGCCTTCTTGCCGACTTCGATCGACCCGATCTGGTCTTCGAGGTGCAGCATGTAGGCGGGTCCCAAGGTGTAGCCGCGGATCAGGGATTCGATGCTCAGTCGCTCGCTGGCCAGCGGCTGGACGGGAGAATCGGGTTGTCCCGGGATCTGTCGCGTGTGTCCCGTCTCGATATTGAGTAACGGATGCATGCCCGCAACGCCAAGACCGGTTGCCGGAAAGTCACTTCCAAATGCGAGGCGCGCGCCCGACTGCTCGAGGCTGGCGACGCGCCAGTAGCGTTCAAACTGGTCGTCGCTGATGAATGCCTTGCCGTAATCATCGTACGAGAACCACAGTGGCGAAGTCTGCGCGATCACGTCCAGCTCACCGAATCGCGGCACGTCCTGGTCGGCAATTACTTCAATGTGAATCAGCGTGTAGCGGCTGGCTGAATCCGGGCGCTTTTCCTGCGCGGCCTCAATGGCGTTCAGAGCTTCATGAATGGCACGGTCTCCGAGTGCGTGCACATGGATATCGAAATCGCGAGACGCCGCCGCGGTGATCAGTGCCGTCAACTGTTCTTCCGTGAAAACGGTATGACCGGAATTTCCAGGATCCCCCTGGTAATCCTCGAACATTGCGGCGGTCTTTGCCTCCAAGGTGCCATCACTAAAGATCTTCAGCGCGTTGTAATGGAAGCCGTCACCTTTGACAGTTTTGCGCCACGTATCCGCACGATCAACGGCGCCTTCCAGCGCCGCTGTTGAATTTACTGCCGCCGCACCAAATACGCGAACGCTCAGTCCATGCAGGTCCGCAACACGATCATAGACCCGCTTGACGGTCTCATGTTCAAAGTCAGCAGCTTTGGCATCGAACGCCGTGGTAATACCCTGACTGTTCATGATGCCCATGACCGTCCTGAGCCCTTCGGCGATGGCTTCCTCGTCGGGGGGGAACAGTGTTTCCGCCGCGGCCAAAGCGACGTCTTCGAGCAGATAGCCAGTAGCGTCTCCGTTTTCGTCGCGCTTGTAGTACGCGTACCCGGGAACCGGGTCTGGCGTATCCTGGGTGACGTTCAGCTTGTTCAGCGCAGCCGAATTGGCCCAGGCGGTGTGCCAGCCCTCATCGATGATGATCACGGGTCGATCGGGCACGACGGCATCGAGCAACTGCCGTGTCGGTCCTTCCTGGCCAAATGCCGAGGCGATAAAACCATAGCCGAAGACCACGGGCAGGTCTGCATTAGCCGCGGCATAGTCAGCAATGGCGGAGATCCACTCGTCGATGGATTGCTCGATACTGAGTTCGAGTACGGAAATGTATCGTCCGGCCTCGAAAAGGTGCATGTGCGCTTCGACGAATCCGGGCAGGAGAAGGCGGCCGCCCATGTCCCTGACTTCGGTGGTCTTGCCGATCAGGTCGTCAGCGCCCTCGCGATCGCCGACGAAGATAATCGTGTCATCACGGACCACGACGGCTTCTGCCGACGGGTTGGTCTCGTCGACGGTGTAGACGTTGGCATTGATGAACGCGATATCGCCGTAGTCGGATGACGGCGGCTGTTCCGGCGAGCAGGAAACCGCCCCGGTGAGGGCCAGGAGCAGGATCGCGGGGCGCATGAAATCTAGGAGCGCATCTCCCGGACGCCCGTGTCGCTGGCGATCAGCAGGACATCGGCGGGACGGTGGGCGAACAGGCCCACGGAGACGACGCCCGGAATGCGATTGATGCGTGCCTCCATATCGATCGGATGGGCGATCTGCAGACCGTGTACGTCGATAATATGGTTGCCGTTATCCGTAATGAATCCTTCCCGCCACTTGGGCTGGCCGCGCATTTTGAGCATGCGCCGGGCGACAAATTCCTGCGCCATCGGCAGGACTTCGATCGGCAACGGGAATGTCCCCAGCATGCCAACCAGCTTGGAGTCATCGATAATGCAGACGAATCGTCGTGCGGCGCCAGCCAGGACCTTTTCGCGGGTCAGGGCGCCGCCGCCGCCCTTGATCAGCTGCAGGTGCTTGTTGCTCTCGTCGGCGCCGTCGACATAGAGGTCCAGGTCCCCGGTTTCGTTCAGGGTCTGCACCTCGAAACCCTGCTCTTCGAGGAGCTTTGTCGTTGCCTTGGAACTGGAGACGATACAGTCGATGAAATCTCGCACCTCGGGCAGAAGTTCGATCAGGCAGTTGACCGTCGACCCGGTCCCCACACCGAGCTTCACACCAGGCTCGATAAACTCCATGGCCGCCCTGGCGGCGGCTCGTTTCTTCTCAGTGGCGTCCATAAGTGCGTACTATAGTCAAAAAGAAAAGAGCCCGCCAAGGCGGGCTCTTCTGCGTTGCGTGAAGCTAGCTACCGTTTCTTCCTACGGGTCGCCTTTTTCTTCGTGGCTTTCCGTTTCGTAGCCTTCTTCTTCGTAGCCTTTTTCCGGGTAGCTTTCTTCTTGGTCTTACGCTTGGCTACCTTTTTCTTAGCCGCTTTTTTCTTGGTCTTGCGCTTGGCGACCTTCTTTTTCGCCTTTTTCTTGGCGACTTTCTTCTTAGCCTTCTTCTTGGCTACCTTCTTTTTCGCCTTTTTCTTAGCGACTTTCTTCTTTGCCTTTTTCTTAGCGACTTTCTTCTTCGTCTTGCGCTTAGCGACTTTCTTCTTCGCTACGCGCTTCGTAGCTTTCTTGCGTACAACTTTGCGCTTCTTCGCGACTTTGCGCTTCGAAGCTTTTTTACGAGACTTCTTTTTGGTAGCCATAAGTTTTCTCCGTGTCGGGTACCCGCGCTTGAGTATACGCAACAACTTTGAAAAATCCAGCAAGTGTAGTTCGTGAAAAACATGCAGGGGGCGGGTTGGCAGTCGAATTTTGACTGCAGGTTTGCATTGCAGGTTTTGCTTTGTGCGACGGTCCGGACGAGGACCGAGACAACTACGATTCGAAACGCGACTTGAGTGACGGTTGCATCAAGAGGTCGGTTTGTCGCCGACATCAACAGGTGTCGTGCTGATACAAAAATGCCGGGCGCGATTCTTGCCGGGAAAAACCGCCTTAATGGCGCTCGGAGATGACGCGATAAAGTCGTATATCCCAAGGATTTGGAATGATTTTCTCGACTTTCTGGCATGCAAATGCAACGCCGATCATTTTCGGCCGTATCCAGTGCGTGCGATTGCGAAGATGCGCGAAACAGCGATCGTAGTAGCCGCTTCCCATACCGATCCGGTTGTATTCCTCGTCGAAAACAACCGTCGGTGTAATGACGACGTCGATGTTTTTCGGGTCGATCAGGAATCCGCGTGTCGGTTCCCAAACCCCAAAACGATTTTGTTCGAGTTCTGACTCGGCATCGATTTCGCAGAACACCATTTGTGCCGAGCCGCGCAAAACCGGAACGAAAGTGCGCTTGTTTGCGCGCCATGCGCGCTGAATGATTTCACGTGTATCGACCTCGTCGTGCATTGGCAAGTAGCAGGCGATGTTCTTGTTTGCATAGAAAGCATGTGTCTCGCAGACGCGCTTACAGATGATCTGGGATGCCTGTTGTCGTGCGGCAGGGGACAGCTTGCGGCGTGCTGCCAGCGCGCTCTCTCGCAGTGTGCTGATGGACTTCGTCATGGGCGCCTGATCAGAAAAAGGAGGCGCTTCCCGCCTGTGCCGTCACCGAGCCGTCGCTCTCGAACCGGAGCAACAGGTGGGGTCAGCCGTGGCCGCAACAGGCTAACCGTCGAAACGGCCCTGCTCAAATGCTGCCAACAGACCGCGACCCCGAGGTAATGATTTAGGGTCGAAAGGTATCCAGGTCGATGTCGAACACCGCAGGAAGCGCCAATACGAATATGGTGCCCGATTCGGGTGCTACAAGTCGAGTTGCGCGGAACCGCTCAGGACGTTGTCCACCCGCTCAGAAATGGACTTGAGCCGTTCACTGTAATTGCCTTCCAGCTGTTGGTCCCGCGCCTGGGCATGGATAAGGTCGTTGGCCATGTTCAGCGCGGCCATTACGGCAATGCGATCGAGCCCGACAATGCGACCGGAGTCGCGGATTTCTCGCATCTTGTTGTTGAGAATCTCCGCAGAATCGAGCAAATCCGTGCGTTCTTCGGCGGGGCAGGCTACCTGGTATTCCTTGTCCAGTATCCGGACACTCACCTGCGCAATTTGTTGGCTCATTCAGCGTTCTCCGTTGACCTTCTCAGGAACCTTGCTCCATCGCTTTCAAACGACCGATCATCGCTTCGACACGCGCGCGCACCTGCTCGTTCTTCTGCAGCAGATTGGCACGCTCCGACGTCAACGTATCCTGGCGCTGTTTCAGGGAACGATTCTCGTCCTGAAGTTGATCACAGACGCGCACAAGCGCGTCAACACGCTTCTCGAGACGCTTGAGTTCATGCTCAAAGGTCGAATTGATGTTCTCAGCCATACGGTCAAATATAGTAGGGTTTCGCGAGATTGGAAAGCACGAGCACGCAGATGGACGAACTAGCCGGCTACGATGACCTCGATGAGGCGCTGCGTCGTGCGGGCGCAGGCTGGGACGCTGCGCAGGTACACGGGCTGCTGACGGGCCGCCTGGCGGTGGGAGGTGCGGCCGCGGCTCCCGACTGGCTCTTGCAGGTACTGGACGGTACCGATGAGCGTAGTGCGCACGTCACCGAATGTCGAAAGATGCTCGATTCACTGTACCAGGGGACGTTCTGGCGCCTGTCGGAACGGCTGTCGGAATTCAATCCGCTGGTACCGGGCGACGAGTCGGATGCGCGGCAACGTACGACGGCGATGGCGCACTGGTGCGAGGGTTTCCTGCACGGGCTCGTGTCGGTCGAGCACGATCAGTCGTTCAAGGACAGGCTCGCTGCGGAGCCGCTTTCCGACATCATCCGCGACCTGCTGCAGATCACGCGTGCTGCTGTCGATGAAGAAAGTGATGCCGAGGATAATGAAGCGGCGTATGCTGAGATCATCGAGTATATCCGGGTGGCTGCCCAGCTTGCCTACGAAGAACTTTCCGACCTCCGATACACCGAAGAACAATGAACTCAAGGGAATTTGAGCGGCGGCGCAGGCAACTGATGCGCATGGTCGGCGCAGACGGTATCGCAATTCTGCCGGCGGCGCCTGTACGCAAGCGCAGTCGCGACGTCGAGTATCGCTTCCGCCAGGACAGCGATTTCTATTACCTGACCGGCTTCACCGAGCCCGACGCCGTTGCGGTTCTGATCCCGGGCCGGCCGCAGGGCGAGTACCTGATGTTCTGCCGCGAGCGGGACCCTGACCGGGAGCTCTGGGACGGCTCGCGGGCGGGGCAGGACGGCGTTATCGAACACTACGGTGCTGATGACGCGTTCCCGATCGACGACATCGACGACATCATTCCCGGCCTGATCGAGGGTTGCAGCCGCGTCTACTACACGATGGGCATGTACTCGGACTTCGATACGCATGTGGCGGAATGGGTCAACTCGCTGCGATCGAAGCTCTCGCGCGGCGTGCACACGCCGCACGAATTCGTTGCGCTGGATCATCTGCTGCATGACATGCGTCTCTACAAAAGCCAGGCCGAGATCTCGGCGATGCGCAAGTCCGCGAAGATCGCCGTGGCCGCGCACAAACGCGCCATGCAGATGACGCGCCCTGGCATGTTCGAGTACGAGGTCGAGGCTGAGTTTCGCCACGAGTTTCGCCGCAACGGCGCCTGGGCGTCGTACAACCCGATTGTCGGTGGTGGCGCCAACGCGTGCACGCTGCACTATGTCGAGAACTCGGATGAACTCCGCGACGGCGACCTGCTGCTCATCGACGCTGGTTGCGAACTCGACTACTACGCATCGGATATCACGCGCACGTTTCCCGTAAATGGTCGTTTCAGCCCGGAACAGAGAGCTGTTTACGAGATCGTTCTCGAGGCACAACTCGCCGCGATCGAGAAAACTAAAAAAGGCAATCACTGGAACGACCCACATGATGCCGCCGTGCGCGTCATCACGAAGGGCCTCAGAAGCCTCGGCCTGATTGACGGCAGGCTGCCGACATTGATCAAGGATAATGCGTACCGGCAGTTCTACATGCACCGAACCGGTCACTGGATAGGAATCGATGTGCACGACGTCGGTGACTACAAGGTTGGCGATGAATGGCGCGTGCTCGAGCCGGGCATGGTGACGACGGTCGAGCCGGGTATCTACATTCCCAACAAGCGCAATATCCCGAAAGCGTTCCGCAATATCGGGATTCGCATTGAAGACGATGTCGCGGTTACGACCACAGGCCCGGACGTTCTCAGCAAGGGTCTCGTCAAGGATCCGGACGACATCGAGGCGCTGATGCACGCCTCATGAGGCAGAAGTACGACATCGTCATCGCGGGCGGCGGCATGATCGGCTCGAGCCTTGCGCTCGCGCTGGCGCCACTGGGCCTGCGAGTCGCTGTCATCGAACCGGTAGCCCGCCAGGCCGCCGAACAACCGAGTTTCGACGAACGCTCGACGGCACTCTCGCGCAGCACCCAGCGCATGTTTGAGGCAATGGGTCTGTGGGCTGACATCGTGGCAGCAGCAACGCCGATCACCGGTATCCACGTATCGGACCAGGGACGCTTCGGGTTTTCGCGAATCGATGCCGAGGAGCAGGGCGTCGAGGCACTGGGTTATGTGGTCATCAATCGCGTGCTGGGCGGCGTTCTCCAGGAGGCGCTCGGCGCTGCGTCGCAGGTGGACCTTCTTTGTCCGGCAACGGTGGCGGGCATTGACCTGTCGCCGGAACGGGCGGTCGCAACCGTCGAATGCGACGATGGTGAGTCGCATGACCTGGAATGCGCTCTGCTCGTTGCGGCGGATGGCGCCAATTCGCGGGTGCGCGAGATGATGGGGGTCACGGCCGACAAGAGCCACTACGAGCAACGCGCCGTCATCGGCAACCTGCAGTCCGAGAGGTCGGTTGACAACATGGCGTACGAGCGCTTCACGCCGCAGGGGCCGCTCGCGATCCTGCCGCTGGTGGATGAGCGAGCCGCATTCGTATGGACCGTCTCCGAACACGACGCCGATCGAGTGATGGCGCTCGACGACGAGGCCTTCCTGGCCGAACTGCAACACGAGTTCGGTTACCGACTGGGGACTTTCTCGCGCGTCGGTACGCGTGCGTCGTATCCGTTGATCCTGAGCAGGGCGCTGCGGCTCACGGCGACCCGCAGTGTGCTTATCGGCAACTCGGCGCACGGTCTCCACCCGGTGTCAGCGCAAGGATTCAATCTCGGCATGCGCGACGTCGCGGCGATTGTCGACTGTATTGCCGAAGCGCGCGACGGTAACGCCGCATGCGATCCGGGAAATGCCGAGCTCCTTGAGCACTATGCTGCGTGGCGGCGCTCGGACCAGAAGAAACTCGTGCGCTTTACCGACAGTCTCGTGAAGCTGTTCGGCAGCGGTCGGCGTCCGCTGCGGGCATTGCGCAGCGTCGGCATGCTCGGCTTCGACCTGGTTCCCGGGGTGCGATCCGTATTCGCCAAACACACGATGGGACTTGCCGGTCGCCTGCCCAGGCTGTCGCGAGGGGTGCCCGTGAAATGAACCGCCGTTACCAGGTCGTGGTCGTCGGTGGTGGCGTGACCGGCCTCATGGCCGCAACATTGCTGGCACAAGGCCCGTATCGGAAGCGGCTCGATATCACGCTGGTCGATGCGGCACCGCGGGCTGTGTTTTCGCCCGACAATGACGTAGCGCTGCGGGTCTCGGCAATCTCCACGGGCACGGTCGCCCTGTTCGACTCTGTCGGCGCCTGGGAGTACGCGTCGGCAACGCGCGTCTCGCCGTACGATGGCATGCGTGTCTGGGACGAAGGGGACTCGCCGGACGGCGCCTCAACATTGCGTTTCGACGCAGACGAGTTCGCGGTCCCGCAACTCGGATTCATCGTGGAAAACGTACTGCTGCAGGTCGTGCTGTTGCATCAGCTGGATCGCACAGACGTGACGCTGCAATTCGAAAACCCGGTCCGGGCTTTCTGCCGGTCGCAGCGACGCTTCGAGATCGAGCTGGCGACGGGCGAAGTTCTCGAGGCGGACCTCGTTATCGGCGCCGACGGGGCGCGTTCGCGAATCCGCGCCATGGCCGGCATCGAGACGAACGAATGGCCGTACCAGCAGACCGCGTTCGTCACGCACCTGCGCCCCGAGAAAGCGCATGGGGCGATTGCAAGGCAGCGCTTCCTGCGCGACGGCCCGTTGGGCCTCCTGCCGCTCGAGGACGGACGCGTGTCGGTGGTCTGGTCGACGTCCCCGGAAAAAGCAAATGCTGCGCTGGAAGCCGATGACGCCGCCACAGGCCGGATGTTGACCCATGTGTCGGACTATGTGCTCGGTAATCTCGAGGTCGCGGGCCCGCAAGGTGCGTTTCCGCTGTGTGCACGTCACGCGCGGAACTATGTGCTGCCGAATCTCGCCCTGATCGGTGACGCGGCGCACGCAATTCATCCGCTGGCCGGCCAGGGCGCCAATCTCGGCCTGCAGGACGCAGCCGAGCTTGCGCGGCAGGTAACTGCGGCGCTCGACGCCGGCCTGCACCCGGGCGACAAGCCTGTCCTGCGCCGTTATGAGCGTGCCCGCAAGGGAGCAAACGCGACGATGCTCCACTTTATGACTGGCCTGAACCGCCTGTTTGCGACAGACTCGGGACCCGTGAGAGGAATACGAACGGCCGGCATGCGGGTCTTCAGCCGCAGCGGCCCTATAAGAGAACGTGCCGTAAAGGTAGCGCTGGGCGTCGACTGACGTTCACTGGGAGGACAATGAAGCAACGATACGTCTACGCACTTGCCGCGTTGCTGACGGTCATTGGCCTGTCGATATTCTGGTACAAGTGGCAGGTACTGGGTTTCCCGATCGGTGCAGATCAGGAACGACTGGTGTGGACGATCGAGTCGTCCGTGCGCTTCGACAGCGGACCCGGGACGATCAAGGTACAGCTCCACGTCCCCACGCTGACACCCGGCTTTCGCATGCTCAATGAGAATTCCGTGTCGCGCGGCTATGGCTTCAGTCTCAACTACGGCAGTGGCGGCCGTGAAGCCCGGTGGACCATTCGTCGCGCTGACGGCGAGCAGGCGATCTACTACCGCATCTCGGTGTACGAGGATCCGAGTGTCGACCTGTCGGATACCGTACCGCCGTTCCCGCCACTACCGGTCATCAATGAACCGCTGAACATGGCCGTCGAAGTACTGGTTTCCGACGTGCGTGACCGGTCGGCCGACACGGCGTCATTCACCACCGAGCTGCTACGTCGACTCAACGACCCGTCGCCCGACCCGAACGTCGAACTGCTGCTGTCGGGGGTTCAGACCGATACTGATTTCGTTGGCATTGCCACAACCCTGCTCGCGGCCGCACGCATTCCGGCGCGCATTGTCCACGGCCTGCCGCTCGCCGGCCGGCAGCGTACGGCAACGTTGCTGCCCTGGCTCGAAGTGCATGACGGGGACCAGTGGCTGTACTTCGACCCGGCGACGGGCGAACAGAGTCTGCCCGACCGGTTCTTTGTCTGGTGGCGTGGCAGCGAGGATCTCGTGAGTGTCGAGGGCGGCAGCAATGTCACCGTGGAATTCGCCGTGCAACAGAACAATCTCGACGCGGTTGCTATCGCGGAGACGCAGGCGGCGCAACAGGGCGCGAGCGTCGTCGACTTCTCGCTCTACAGCCTGCCGATCCAGACCCAGGCCGTGTACGCCGTATTGCTCATGATTCCGATAGGCGCGCTCGCAATGGTCGTGATGCGCAACATCGTCGGCATCGATGCATTCGGCACCTTCATGCCGGTGCTGATCGCACTCGCGTTTCGCGAGACGCGGCTGCTCTGGGGTGTCATCCTGTTTACGCTCCTCGTGGCCCTGGGCCTGAGTATCCGCTTCCTGCTCGAGCGGCTGCGCCTGTTGCTCGTGCCGCGACTCAGTGCCGTGCTTATCGTGGTTGTGCTGTTGATGCTATTCATCAGCCTGACCTCCCATCGTCTTGGCATGGAGACGGGTCTTTCGGTCGCGCTGTTCCCGATGGTCATCATTGCCATGACGATCGAGCGCATGTCGGTAGTGTGGGAAGAGCGCGGCGCGCCCGACGCGATTCGGGCCGGGCTTGGCAGCCTCGTCATCGCCGTGGCTGCATACATGCTGATGGGCATGGCGTGGCTCGAGCACCTGGTATTCACATTCCCCGAGCTGTTGCTCGTGGTGCTGGCGCTCGTCGTCGTTGCCGGACGCTACACCGGCTACCGATTGACCGAGTTGCAGCGCTTCAGGGCGCTGGGGGGTGGCTGATGCTGGAAGTTGCAAAGCAGCTACGCGAGGCGGGTGTACTCGGTCTCAACGAGCGCAACTGCGACGTCATCATGCGCCTCAATCCGCGGCGCCTCTACCCGCGCGTGGACGACAAGGCGAAAACCAAGGAGCTGGCGCTGGCAGCCGGGATGGCGGTGCCCGAACTCTACGGCGTCATCGAGAACCAGGGCGAAGTACGACGCTTTGCCGACATCGTCGCCGAGCACGTGAGTTTCGTGATCAAGCCGGCGCGGGGCAGCGGTGGCGACGGCATTCTTGTCGTCACGGGACGCAGCGAGCGCAAGCGGAGTTCATTCCGGCTGGCCAGCGGTCTGATCGTGGCCAAGGACGAGATTCTCTATCACCTGTCCAATATCGTAGGCGGTCAGTACAGCCTGAGCGGTAACCCCGACAAGGCGCTGATCGAGTATTGCGTGCGTTTTGACCCGACCTTTTCAGAGGTCTCATACCAGGGCGTGCCCGATATTCGCGTTGTGGTCTACCGGGGCTACCCGGCGATGGCCATGGTACGTCTCCCGACGAAGGCGTCGGACGGCAAGGCCAACCTGCACCAGGGCGCCGTGGGGGCCGGCGTCGACATGGGTAGCGGCGTTACGTTGAACGGTGTCCTGGACGACGAGATTGTCGATGAGCACCCTGACACCGGTGCGCTCGTTGCCGGTCTCGAGATACCGCACTGGAATTTCATTCTCGAGTCTTCCGCGAAGGCCTACGACGTCACCGGGCTCGGCTATCTCGGCGTCGACATGGTTATCGACCGCGACCTCGGTCCGCTGGTGCTCGAGATGAACGCGCGGCCAGGCCTCAATATCCAGATTGCGAACGGTACGGGCCTGGCGGGCCGGATCGAGCGCATTGACGAATTTTTCGATGCATCCGCGTCGCCGCCGGAGCGGGCCGCCGCTGCGCGGCGGGAATTTAAATCGGAAAGGAAGCCGTCATGACTGCGATTGGATGCCCGTTAATCGCCACATTCCTGGCGGCGCTGGTCGGCTGACTAGGCGTGCTGCTACGACGTATCAAGCATCACATCGTCAATGAAAACTGGTTCGCCGTTTTC
Organism: Woeseiaceae bacterium; assembly: GCA_041574455.1. Classification (GTDB taxonomy): domain Bacteria; phylum Pseudomonadota; class Gammaproteobacteria; order Steroidobacterales; family Woeseiaceae; genus UBA1847. The sequence continues at coordinate 11,530 of JBFFOM010000064.1, forward strand.
GTTGACTTTGTGATCGTCGTCGTCGGCGTTTACGTCGGTATCGAGGTCAGTAACTGGAACGAGGCGAGACAGGAAGACGATCGCTCACAGGAATACCTCGAACGCATTCGTGCCGACCTCGTCAGTGACCAGAGCGCGGCACAGGCTCGGCAGGTTTTCTGGGGCCGCGTCATTGAGTACGGTGAGGCCGCGATCAGGCATGCTGAAACCGGCGATCTGTATCGCGGTTCCGTCAGCCAGACGGTGCTGGCCTATTTCCAGGCAAGCCAGGTGGACCCATACACGTCCGTCTCCACGACGTATGACGAAATGAAAGCCGCCGGCGAGCTGAGTCTCGTTCGAAATGCCGAACTGCGTTCGAAACTCGCGACCTACTACGTCTACGCGAACAGCCTGCAGGCGGAGCACCTGTTTCTGTACATGCCCAGGTACCGTGAGCACGTGCGTGGCATGATGCCGCTCGTCGTCCAGCGACACGTGTGGGAGGAATGCCATCTGGGCCTGGGCGACAACCAGGCCCTCGTGGATTGCGAACTGCCGATCGATGATGACATGGGGACTGTGCTGCTAGAGCGGCTGGCCAGCGACGTCGAATTGATCGAAAGCCTTCGTTTCTGGATCACGAATCTGACTATTTCGGGAAATCTGCTCGAGGACAACATGGTCCTGACCGACGAATTGCTTGAACTGGTCGAAGTAGACTAGTTCAAGCCACAGCGAAAAACGTTGTCGATCGGCTCGGGTTCGAAGTTCGGGTACTCTGCCATGCGCGCTTCCACCAGCGCGCGCCATTGCTGGAACGGCATCTCGTCGGCTACGTGGGGGCGCCAGGCACCGTGCAGATCCCATTCGCGGCGCAGACCCTGGCTGCGGTAGAGGTTCCAGGCCACGTTGTCGATCGTCAGCGCGTCGTTTGCGGCGGCGATGCCCCGCGTGCCCCGTAACCAGCGCATGAAATACATGAACTCGTAGACATGGTAGATATGCGTGAACTGCATCTGGTCTGCATCGCTGAGCTCCTCGCCGCGACAACCACGCAGCCATACGTCCGCATTCTCGACGACCAGTTCCTCGATCCCGATGATTGTGTCGAGATCCCCAACGAAGGAATCTTCAAGCGCTGCGCGAGCAGACTGGCGAATCTCGACGCCGACGAACACGAGTGATGCGACGACGGCGCCAATGCCGACAATCTCGAGCCACTGCCTGAGTTTGGAATCGCTCATTGCGACGCCATCCACTTGTCCATGCGCTGCTCGAGCAGATCCAGTGGCAGCGCGCCTCCGCCAAGCAGTTCATCATGGAAGGCGCGGATATCGAATTTGTCGCCAAGCTGGATCTCGGCGCGCTCGCGAATCTGCAGGATCTTGAGCTGGCCGATCTTGTACGCCAGTGCCTGGCCGGGCCACAAGATGTATCGATCGACCTCATTGACGATGTCGTGCTCGGTCTTGGCCGCGTTGTCCTTGAAGAAATCGATGGCCTGCTGCCTCGTCCAGCCCTTGTAGTGCATGCCGGTATCGACCACCAGGCGCACCGCGCGCCACATGTCGTAGGTCAGCTGGCCGAAGCGTGAGTACGGGTCCTGGTAGAGGCCGAGATCGTAGCCGAGGCGCTCGCTATAGAGTCCCCAGCCTTCGGAGAAGGCCGTGAATCCCATGAAGCGGCGGAACATCGGCACATCGCCGAGTTCCTGCTGCAGCGCGATCTGCAGGTGATGGCCGGGCATTGCTTCGTGCACGCTCAGCACCTCGATCTCGTACTTCGGGCGCACCTCGGGCTTGTACAGATTGACGTAATAGATGCCGGCGCGGCTGCCGTCGGCCGCAGGGCGACCGTAATACGCGGTTGTGGTGTCGGGTGCGATCGCGTCGGGAATCGGTTTCACGCCGTAGGGCATGCGCGGCAACTTTCCGAAGAGTTTGACGAGTTCCGGGTCGATGCGCTTGCTGGTGGCCAGGTACTCCTGGTACAGGTCATCGGGATTGTCGAAGTAGAACTGCGGGTCGGTTCTGAGATGCTCCAGGAATTCACCGAATGTTCCGTCGAATTCGACTTCCTCGATGACCCTCATCATCTCGTCGCGTATGCGCCTGACTTCGTCGAGGCCGATGCGATGAATCTCGTCGGGTGACAGGCGTGTCGTCGTGTAGGTTTGCGCGCGCAGTTCGTACCAGGCCGAGCCGTTGGGCAATTCCGACAGGCCGATGCTCTCGCGCGCGGCGGGCAGGTACGTCTCGTTAAAGTATCGATCGAGTTTGCGATAGGCTGGCAACACGGTTTTTTCAATGACCTCGGTTGCCTCCGCGCGCAGGCGCTCGCGATCTGCCGACGCGATGGATTCCGGCAGGGCCGCAAAGGGTTTGAAGAACGGACTGTCGGCAGCGAACTCCACGATCTGCAGCGCGATCTGTTCCGGCAAGCGCTGCATCAGGATTTGCGGCACCGTGTATCCGGACTTGCGGCCTTTTTCGGCCAGCGCGATCGTCTGGTCGACAACGTCATCGATCTTGGCGAGCCGCGCTATCCAGTCGTCGTAGTCTTCCACCGAGACCAGTCGGAGCTGGTTGGTCAGGTTGTCGAGGTTCTGCACGCCGCCGCGCTGGCTAAACGGCATCAGGTGCCCGTTGAACTGGTATTCGTCGACGTCGTCCTGGAGCTGGCGGCGGAAGAGCTCGTGGTTGAGCTGGTCTTCCTCGGACAGCGCCGAACGATCGATCGCGTATACGCGGCTCAGGAATTCCCGGGTCTGCTTGTTACGCCCCTCGATCGCCCCGAGGCTGCTGTCGGTCCATTCCCGGTTGTAGCGCCGGTCGCCCATCATCGACGCCATCAAGGGCGCGTTCTTCAGGGCCCATTGCCAGTGTTCGTCGAGCAGCGCCTGGAAGTCCGACGTGGCGTCGGCGAGCGCGGGCCCCGCTGCCAGGAGCCATAGCAAAGTGAATGTGATTCCGGTCTTTTTCATCGCAACCCCCTGATTGCCGAAGCTCCGCATTGTTACCTCATGCACCGTCGGTGGCAACTGCAGGGGGCATTGGCTATGATGCGCGCACTGATCCATAGCGTGCCTGGAAGAGACCTCGTTCAATCGGGGCGCCGAAGGCGCAACTCGCTCGGAAACGCTCAGGCAGAAGGACCGTGTACGCTGATCAGCTCTGGAGAGAGGCCTCAATGGCCCACCGAAGGGGAAAGTGACGGGCACGTCACTCATCTCTCAGGTACTAAAGGACAGAGGGGCGGG
>JBFFOM010000065.1:0-13748 GCA_041574455.1 Woeseiaceae bacterium
ACCGCCAACAACGGTGCGATCGACGGCGAAGCCGCATTTCTCGAAAATTGCGCAGGGTGTCATGAAGACGGCGCGCAGGGTGCGCCCCGCATCGGCGCGCCCGCCGAATGGGAATTTCGCTCGTCGCTCTGGCAGGCGATCCTGATGGAGCACGCCAAACAGGGCTACTACGACATGCCGGCCCGAGGCGGCAAACCGGACCTGCCCGACGAAGTCGTCGACGCAGCCGTCGAGTACATGCTGGAGACGACTTTCCCGGGCCAACCCAAGGACTGAATGGTGAAAGGCCCCGCCGGGCGGGGCCTTTCTGTTACTGGTGCCGGCTGACGGAATCGAACCGCCGACCTGAGGTTTACAAAACCCCTGCTCTACCAGCTGAGCTAAGCCGGCCAAGGGGGGCGCATTATTGGCTTTTCGGCCCGGCGATACAAGGGTTGCAGTTACTGCGGGCAGGTAGCCGCATCGCGCAGCGCAACCAGATCCTCGCCGTGTTTCCCGACGATCGCACCTGCGCCCTTGCCCGGCGGCAACCCGATGTCAACGAAGAACACGTCCCGCTCGCGCGTCATGGCCGTTGTCGCTACGTCAAACCCGGCTGACCGCGCCTGCAGCTCGACTTTCTCCGCATTCGCCGCATCGGCAAAGATACCGAGTGCAATCGCGAAACCGATCTCCTCGTTGCCGACGATGAAGGGACCGTCCAGCCCCTGTGCTTCGAGCTGCGCAACCATCTCGCGGCCGGCTGCCCGACTCTCGACGTTGGCGACCTGGACGGAGTGCCCGACAAATACCTGGGCCTTGCCATTACGCACAGCCGTCTTCATGCCCTCGTTGCGGTACTCGAGTGCGGCCGTATCGGCATCTGCAGCGACCCGGAACGGCCCGATCGTCACGCATGCCCTGCCGACCACGGCTTCGAGATCCGACGGGTCTCCCGATCCCAGCACGGCACCAACGCTCGCGATGTTCTCCTGGGTTGTCGTCACTTCGAGCGGCGGCCCAAGGTCCGATTCGTCAACGACGGCCACACCAGGTTGCGGGTCGTTCATCGGATACATCCCCCAGAGGAAGTACAGGATGTTCGCGACGATCAGCAGCAACAGCAGGTTTTTCATCGAGTGTGTTCCAGCATGTGTGCAAGACCCTGCAGGACCAGGTGCGGGCGATGTAACGGTGCTTCCCCAAGCGCGTCAAGAATGCGCGAGGAGTCACCCCCGGTCAAGACGAGCACGGGATCATAAGACTCTGATTGCAAAGCGCGAATCGCGCGATCCACGGCTCCGGTGACCGCGTTGTGGGCGCCCTTGCGCACCGCAGTCGCAGTGCTGCTCGCGAACATGTCGAGACCTTTTTCCGCACGGCCTGTTCCCGGCTTGACCAACGGTATGTCGCTGGTCGCCGCAGCCAGCGCATTGGCCATGGTCGCCACGCCGGCAATGATCTGCCCGCCGAGATGGCGGCCGGAATCGTCGAGTGCGTCGATCGTGATCGCCGTGCCCGCATCAACGACAAGACAGGCCGAATCGACTTCGGCCCATGCGCCGACCATTGCTACCCAACGATCGACGCCCATGCGCCGCGGTTGCGAGTAGCTGTTGGTCACCCCCCAACCCGAACGTTGCGTGCGCGCGAAACGCACGTCGCAGCCACAGTGCGCTCCGACGACACCGGAAAGACGCGTCGCAAAACTCGTGCCTGCGACATTGCTGGCGATGACCTCGTCGACGCCATGCGGAATCCGCGTCGTCAGCACCTGGAGGCCCTTGTCACGTATACGCTCCTGGGACACATGGCCCGTGCGACGGATCTTACCGTCCTCGAGGACGCCCCACTTGAGCCGCGTATTGCCGACGTCGAGGAGTAGTGCCGTCATGTTCCGTTGTCCGTGACCGTTACCGTCCCTGACGTTACCCGGCTAAGCGCGTCGGCGCCCGTATCCACGAGCAGGGCTCCGTCTTCGGCAACGCCTGCCCCAATGCCCGTGAATTGTCGTCCCGGCGTGTGCACCGTCAGCTTGCGGCCAAGCAGCCAGTCACGCGCGGACCAGCGCGCTGCATGCGCGGCAAAGCCACCCTGTTCGAATGCCACACAGGTCATACAAAGCCGGTCGACGATACACGCCGCCAGCTGGTTGCGCGGCGGCACCTGGCCCGCGATGCCCGCGAGATCCACCACGTGCTGCGGTCGATCGAGGTCGTCATAGACATCGAGTTTCCCGGGCAATTCGACGTTGAGGCCAATACCCGATACGACGGCGATGGCACCATTCGACCGGGACTGGGTCTCCGTCAGAATGCCGCCGAGTTTGCCGTCGTCTGCCATCAGGTCGTTCGGCCACTTGAGCTGGATACCCTGCGCGCCGAGACCTTCGAGACCTTCGACGACCCCGAGGCCGATGGCCAACGTCAGCGCAGCAAGGTTCTCGGGCTGCTGTACGAACGTGTATGCGATTGACAGGCACAGCCCCGCGCCCGGTGGGGACGTCCAGCGGCGACCGTGCCGCCCGCGTCCTGCCGTCTGGTTGTCCGTCAGCGCTACCCGAAACCAGCCCGGCGCGGGTGCTTCGCGTTGCATGAGATAGCTGTTGGTTGAATCGATCTCGGCAAATGTCTCGATCGCCGCAAGCCTCGAGCTTGCCAGGTCGCCAAGCCCCGCTCGTATCACGTTCGCATCAAGCCTGTTCATCGTCGGGCGTCGCCGCCTGCGGCTTGAACAACATGAGCTTGTGGTTGCGGTGCTCGTTGCCGGCTCGCATCCGCGCGATATTGGAGCGGTGCCAGTAGATTACGCAGCCGGCCATCAGCGCGAGATAAATAAACAGTGGCTGGTCCTCAGGCAGGCGGGTGATCGCGAGCCAGACGGGCAACGCGGTCGCGGCCGACATCGTCGCAAGGCCCACGTAACCGGACGCGACGAGGACCAGTGCGAACACAATCAGTACGCCGATGATCAGTTGGGGCGCAAGGATTACGAGTGTGCCGACGAGTGTGGCACCGCCCTTGCCACCGCGGAACCGATAATAGATGGGCCAGACGTGCCCGAACACCGCAGCGGCAGAACAACACAGCGTCAGCCAGGTACGCGATACGGCGGGGTCCTCCGGCACCAACGGGATCTGGAGGCCGGGAACGATACCGGCGGCAACCACCCCTTTGCCGACATCAATTACCACGACGCCGAGTGCAAACAGGAATCCCTGCGTGCGCAGCGCGTTGGTGCCACCGGCATTGCCGCTGCCCATCGTTCGAATATCGACACCGCCGCGCAATCTGCCGACGATCAGTGCGCCCATCAGCGAGCCGATGAAATAGCTGATCAGGAATTTGACGCCGAGTTCCAGCATCGCGGTTCGTTTTGCGGCAACAGTCCGCCACATTGTAGCATCGGCGCATGAGCGCCGAGACCGTGCACTTCTTCCTCAACCCGGCTGCCGGCCGAGGTCGCGCTGGCAAACGGGAACCACGTATCCGGCAACTGCTTGAAAGCTGCGGTCAGCCGCTCGAGGTCCATTTGAGCACCAACGTCGGCAACCTGGAGGACCAGGTTGCCAGGCAGGTACGCTGTGGCGCCCGACGTATCGTCGTTGCGGGCGGCGACGGTACCGTGCACGAAGCGACCAACGGCATCATGCGTGCCGGCGGCGAGGCCGCACTTGGCCTGATCCCGACCGGTACCGGCAACGATTTCGCCAAGGGCAGCAACATCCCGCTCGACTGGGAGCTGGCGGCCGAGCAGCTTGCGAATCGCCTCGCTCGCGGCGAGCCGGGCCGCATCGTCGACGTCGGCCGGATGAATGAGCGCTATTTCGCCAATGGCGCCGGCATCGGATTCGATGCGAGAGTGACCGAGATCGCCCGCTCGTATCGCTGGCCGATCGGCGATCTCGTCTACCTGTTTGCGATTTTCCGGGGCATGGCGGAAGGCATCGCCACGCCGCGCATGCGCCTGACGACCGACGAACTCATCTGGGACGGACCGATAACCCTCGCCAACGTGGCCAGTGGCCCGTGGGTCGGGGGCATGTTCCACATCGCGCCGGGGGCAGATAACGGTGACGGCATCTTCGACCTCGTGATCGCGGCGCCCGTATCGCGCACACGCATACTCTCGCTGCTGCCGGTACTGATGCGCGGTCAGCATTTCAACGAAGTAGAAATCACGCACGTGCACGTCGACCATCTGCTGATCGAGGCAGACGACCCCGTATCTTCGCATCTCGATGGCGAGATGCAGCCGCCGGGCCAGCGTTTCGAGATTTCCCTGCTACCGGCTGCCCTGCGCCTCCTGTGACGGCGACCTCGAGCCCAGGTAGATCGCGAGCAGGGCAATAGCTGCGCCAAGTAGCTGCGTCATCGTCATCGGGCGCGCGAAGAACAAAACGTCCCAGGCAAAACTCAACGTGGGTTGCAGCAGCAGTGCAATGCCCGCCTGCGTCGTCGAGACGTGCGGCAGGCTGCTCGCGATGAACAGCATACCGAGCCCGTGAGACAGCACACCGTAACAAACGAGCCACGCGAGGTCCTCGCGACCCGTGAGCGCGAGCGAGCCGCCTTCGGCAAGCACCGTGACACCCAGCATGACAGCACCGGCGAGCGACACCACCGCAATTTCCCGGGTCGGCACACGGTTTGTCGCATCACGACGCGAATGACGCATGCCCAGCAGGTAGCCCGCATAAGTCAAGGCAGCGCCAAGCCCGAAGACGATCCCTGTGCGGTAGTCCGGCGGCAGCCCGTTCCAGTCCATGCCGACGATCAGCGCCAGGCCAAACAACGCCAGTGGAATGGCAAGGAGTTGTCTTGCCGTTGGCGTCTGCCGCAGGACGACGATACCGGCCGCCGCCATGACGAACACCTGGAAATTGGCCAGTAGCGTCGACAGGCCGGGCCCTATGAGCTGGATACTGCGGTGATAAAACCAGAGGTCGGCGGCAAGAAACAGGGCGGCCAGCGTCAGCACGCCCCACACGCGCTTCGACAACATGAGGCGCCTGCGTGTGATCAGCAACCAGGCCGCGATCACGAGGCCGCCGATCGCAAGCCGCCAGAAAGCGCTCGTCGTGGCCCCGACATCGACAAGCTTGACCCAGACCGGCGACAGGCTGATCAACGCCGCCCCGATGAAGAGACGCAGCGTCGGGTTGCCGAGCCGGGTCATTCGCTCCCGAGCCAGGCCTTGCGGCTGGCGACAACCTCCTCGGCCGCTTCGTCGGTCATGGCGAGATAGCACGTGTCCAGCGGGGCCTCCTCCCAGACGAGGTGGAGCGTCATCAGCTCGTCGCCACGAAACACCGTTATCTCTGACTTGTCCCCCGGCTTGTAGCGGCGCGCGCGAGCTTCGGCGCCCGAGGCGCTGATGCGCAAGCCGTCCAGGGCTACGAGCTCGTCGTCGGGTGCGATGCCTGCACGTTCGGCCGGACCGCCGTTGTGCACGACGGCGAACCGCGGCTTGCCGTCGCCACCAAGGTCGGCGCCAAGCCAGACGTCAGGCTGATGACCCTCACCGCCGGGTTGGCCGCCCTTATCCTTTGCGCCACCAGAACGACGCACGTGATAGTCGACGCCGACCGACTTGAGCAGTGACTCGAGCGGCAACTCGCCGGTGCCGCGTACCGCGGCATCGAGGAAGTCGCGAATGTTGACCCCGGCCATGTCGACACACAACGCTTCGAAACCATCCTCGGGCATGCCCTCGCCCGTCTCTCCCCAGCGTTGCCAGGCCGCCTTCATGACGTCATCCAGCGAGACTTTGCCCGCGGTCTCGTGGCGCAGCTGCAGGTCAATCACAAGCGCAACGAGCGCACCCTTGGCGTAGTAGCTGACAATGGCATTGGCCGCGTTCGCGTCCTGTTTGTAGAACTTGGTCCAGGCATCGAAACTCGATTCGGCGACGCTCTGGCGGCGGCGCCCGCTGCCACGCAGGACACGCGTGATCGTCTGCCCGAGCAGTTCGAGATAACTTTCCGGTTCGATCATGCCGCTGCGCACGAGTGCGAGATCATCGTAATAGGACGTCACGCCCTCGAAGACCCAGAGCAGGCTCGTGTGCGTCTCCTGTGACAGGTCATACGGCGTGAAAGCCGCGGGCTTCATGCGCTTGACGTTCCAGAGGTGAAAATACTCGTGGCTGACCAGCCCCAGGAAGGTCCGATACGAGTCGGACACACCTTCGTCACCGCGCGCCGGCAGGTTGTCTCTCGAGCATATGTTGGCCGATGACCAGCGATGTTCGAGACCGCCGTAACCCTTGCCCGGCGCGTGCAACAGGAACAGGTAGCGATCCAGGTCGGCCGGTACCCCGAGCAGCGACATGTGCTGTTCGCAAATCGTCTGCAGATCGTGACAGAGACGCGCCATGTCCACACGCGTGTTGCCGCGAATCGCGATTGCGTGCGGCACTCCGTTGGCCTCGAACTCCCCGATGGACAGTTGGCCGATCTCGACCGGGTGATCAACGAGCTCCGCGTAATCGTTCACGATATGCGTACCGAATCCGTACTCGGGCGCATCCTGTCGCCGCATCGCCGTGGCGACGCGCCATTTCCTGCCCACCGGTTTGTCCGGCGGCAGGATGTCGACGATACAAGGCATGTCCTCCTGTCCGACGACAGCGGGAAAGACGCAGGTCCCGTTGAAGAAGCCGTGTGTCAGGTCGAGGTGCGCGCCGCGCACGCTTTCATCGTGCGCGTAGATTTCGAGTACCAGTGTCAGTTCGCGATCGACGGCGCCGGCTCGCCAGCGGCTCTTGTCCAGCTTTCTGAGCGCGACATCGCGGCCATCCGACTCGGCGCGTGCAGCGACGACGTGCCTGGCGTAATCGCGGATCATGTAACTGCCGGGGATCCAGGCGGGCATCGCGAACTCCTGGCCCGCCGGATCGGGTCGGGACACGCTGATGCGGACTTCAAAGAGGTGTGCCGCAGGATCGAGCGGTCGGATCGCGTAGCGGTGATGGGCGGTCATCGCGAACCCTCCCGCACCGGTTCGGTGAGCCTGAGCGTCAGGCACTTGGCGGATCCGCCGGCCTTGAGAAACTCACTGAGTTCTACTTCGTGGACACGGAACCCGGCCAGCATGAGGCGCGCTTTCAACGGCTCCGAGGCGCTGTTGAGAATCACGCGGTCGCCGATATTGACCGCATTACACGCAAAGTTGCCGGCATCGAACGTGTCGACGATGATGCGTTTGTGGGGCGGAATACGGCTCTCGATTGCAATACGGGAGTCGTAGTCGAACGCGGGCGGATGGTACATCAGGAAGCCGTCGGTCAGCGGACAGAAGCAGGTATCGATGTGATAGAAGCGCGCATCGGTCAGCCGGATGGACACAACCTCGATGTCGAAGAACGCCTGGATCTCCCGATGCGCTTCGATCTCCGTGCGAAAACCGTAACCTGTCCACAACCACGCACCACGACGGTCGAGCAGGCAGTCGCCCGCGCCCTCGAAACCGATGTTGTCATCGAGATCGAGAAGATCGAAACCGTTGTTACGGAACCACTGTTTGAAGAACTGTTCCTCGGGGCGTCGCTCATGCGGCATGAAGTGACTCGCTATCGCCTTGTCGCCATAGACCGCTCCGGCGTTGGCGGTAAACACCATGTCCGGCAGTGCCGGTTGGGGTTCGATCGTAACAACGTCGGCGAACTCACCGATCTGGTCGCGCAGGTTGGTCCATTGCTCATTGGCGCAAGCGAGATCGAGCAATTCTTCCTGCCCCGCCATCCACGGGTTGATCACGTAGTCCACCGTAAAGAAATCCGGTGGGCACATCAGGATCCGGTCCTTGCTCATGCACGGCTCCGTAGAGGCAGGTGAACTTCAGCCAGCATACAACGCACGCTGCCACCTGCCGAGGCTTCTATATTGTCTATCCCTGACCTGACGATCTGACTATTGGCGCGCAGCGCCGCGCGTTGCTCCTCGTCCAGAGAATCGTATGCCTGCTGCGACATCGCGAGCACCCGCTCCCCGTTACGGTTTAGCAACTCGAGCATGTTGCCGGCAAATGCGTTCAGCTGAGCGTAATTCAGTCTCACGACCTCGTGCCCTGTATCTCGCAAACTCGACAGCACGGCTGTGCGTTGTTCTTCACGCGGTATAGCCTCGTCGCAGATGACGGCCAGCCGTTCACCGACATTCATCAAGACGTTGGTGTGGTAGATCGGATCCCCGTCCTGATCAACAGCATCGAACGCAACCACGTCGTAGTCGAGTCGTTGCGCAAAGTCGCCCAGCGGATCCAGGTGCGTTCGCGACGAGAGGCAGGCATAAGCAACGTGATTCGCTCGATCGAGTACCAGGCTCCCGGTCCCCTCCAGATAGTGTCCGGACGCCACGTGCCCGGTCAGGTCGACGACTTCCGCCACGTGCCTGCCATAATCACGCACGAGCATATCGACAATATCGATACGCTGCTCGGTGCGCCGGTTCTCGGCCTCCATCGGATACAGTACGACACGACCATCGGCGTGAGTGCTGATCCAGTTGTTAGGGAAGATCGCGTCGGGCGTATGCGGTTCCGGGGTATCGTCGACGACGATAACCTCGATATCGGCATGCCGTAATGCGGCAACGAGATCATCGAATTCCCGCAGGGCACTTGCATGCTGCTCGGCGGGCGTCGCAGACGTGTTGCCCTGGAAGCGATTCGAGGCCGCAGTCAGCGGATTGCTTTCAAATCCGGCCGGCCGAATCATCAACACAGTCGACGCCAGTTGAGATTCGTCTGGCTTGGTCATGATGTCATCCGGCCTTGATGTCATTGGGCAATTTCTGGTGCATTATAAGTCCGTGTCACAGAGTATTCGCAATGCTCTTCTATCACCGGCCTGGATCTGCTTCACCTGGGTCGGCCTAACCGGCGGTATTTCGGTGATCGCGACGCCGGTACGCTTCACTGCCGGTTCCATTACACGCCCGGTTGCGCTCGACGTCGGACGCGTCGTGTTTGCTGCTCTCAACAAGGCGGAACTCGCAGCCCTCGTATTGTTGCTCCTCGTCGTGCGAATCGGTGGGCGCGCCGGCGATCTCTGGGCGTGGTGCAGCATACTCGTTCTCATCGTGCTGGCGCAGGGCGCCTGGCTGATACCGGAACTCGCCGCCCGTACCGACATCATCCTGGCAGGTGGCGAGCCCCCGCCGTCCTATGTCCATGCGATCTACTCGACGCTCGAACTGGTGAAGATCGCGATCTTGCTGTTTCTCGGCTTTCGTTCGCTCTCCGAGCGCACCTGAGTTCAGACCGCCGCCCCGGCCCTCTGCGATACCGTGTCGTACCAGCGCTGTACGTTGGCGCACTCAGCAGGAATCTCGACCTTGATCCACTTCGCAAAGTCGACGAACACGAGCGCCGTAATGTCGGCCATCGAGTAGTTGTCGCCGGCAACATGGTCTTTGGCGGCCAGCTCGCCGTCGAGGCGCCTGAAGAACTCGAGGACACGTTTCTTTCCCCGCTCGGCAAGCTCGGGGATCTGGTCGTAACCCGTCGCTCCGGCAATCGCCCTGCCTTTGAATCCCCTGGCGAAGTTGCGCAGCGCTTCCATGACCGCCAGCAGCCCCAGCTGTTCGACCTTGGCATTCCACATGGTGACGCGCGCACGCTCCTCGGGCGTGGTGCCCAGTAATGCCGGTTCCGGGTACAGCTCTTCCAGGTACTGGCAAATGGCGACGACTTCGCTCAGGTAGCTGCCGTCGTCGAGCTGCAGGACCGGTACGGCGCGTTCCGGATTGATGGCCGCGAATTCTTCACTATGCTGTTCGCCCGCACCGAGATCGACTTCCTCGGTCTCGAGCTCGATGCCTTTTTCCGCCAGGAAGATTCTGACGCGCCGCGGGCTCGGGGCCGTCTTACAGTCATAGAATTTCACGTCAGTCCTCCAGTGTTTTGGCCGCATGGTATACGGTCGACGAATCCTGGCCGAACATCAGGGCACGCGCCTGCTCGTTGCGGGACTCGTGACGTGGCCAGCTCTTGCCAAGGTTGACGCCGTTCTGGACGCCATCCCGCTGTTTGAGTGTATCGAACCAGCGGCGCAGGTTCGCAAAGCGATCGAGATCGAATCCGTAGCGTCGATATGGCAGGACCCAGGGAAAGCACGCCATGTCGGCAATAGAGTACTCACCGGCCAGGAATTCGCGGTTACGCAGACGCACGTCCATGATCGCAAGCAGGCGATCGTATTCCATCCTGTGCCGTTCGTGCGCGTAGGGAACGTCTTCCCTCACATAATTGACGTAGTGACTCAGCTGCCCCGCGGTCGGGCCGAGGTTGGCCATCTGCCAATACAGCCACTGCAACGCCTCGTAACGAGGTTGAAGCTCGCCCGGCAGGAAGCGACCGGTCTTGTCCGCCAGGTACTCGAGAATGGCACCACTCTCGAATACCGATATGCCTGTCTGGTGATCGACGATTGCAGGCACGCGGTTATTGGGGCTGATCGCCAGGAACCCTGGTGCGAACTGGTCTCCCGCACCGATGTCCACCCGTTTTACCTCGTACGCGAGGCCACACTCCTCGAGCATTATCGACACCTTGTGTCCGTTCGGTGTCGGCCAGTAGTAGAGATCAATCATCGCAATCTACCAGCGCCAGCTCGCGTTGACACTGTACTGTCGCCCATAGGCTGGCGTGCCCGGGAACATCTGAAAATCATCGTCGGTGAAGTTATCAGCGACAAATGCGAGGGCCAGGCCATCTGCGGCCGCATGATTCCATTGCAATGACGCGGACGCGACAAACGCGCTGTCATTGCCCGTGCGCAACGGGTTTGATTGTTGCTGGCGATATTCGCTGTCGAGCCACAGCTCGATCTTCTCGGCGAAGCGATAGCGCAATGCCAGCGTCGCACGGCTCCTGGCAAAATTGAGCGCATAGAAACTCGCATCGACCTGCGCATCCCCATAGTTCGGATCCTTGTCCAGCCAGGTGTAACCGAACGCAAGATCCAGGTTATCCCACGCCTGCGTCATGAACGCTTCGAAGCCAGTAACGTCAAGATCGACGGGATTGGCCTGCCGCGCAAACAGGGCCCCGGTTGAGTACGTCCAGTCGACCAGATCGTCATCTTCGCGCACGAAGATCGTCGCGCGCGCCTGCCAGGAACCCGCATCGCGCGTCACGGAAGCCGACAGCTGTCTGGCCGTTTCACGGCCGAGGTCCGGATTGCCACCGAAGAGCCCGGTGGGGTTCGACTTCAATGCCGTGTAGCCGGGCAGCTGCGACGTCGCCGCGTACTCGAGCGACCAGGTCGTCGTGCCCGTGTCGTCGCCCTGCTCGAGCGAGACGCCGGCGAGCGGCGACAGCTCGGACCCGTCGCGGTTGCTGTAGTCCACCGTCAGGCCGGCTCGCCACGTCAGGACCGAGCCACTGGCGAGTTCTCGCGAGATCGAAGGGACGACTGTTGCTGTCGCGTACGAACGTTCGGTGAAAGTCCCGTTCGTTAAATCCGTCGACCGCACGAGTTCGTCCTGCGTGAGCTGGCCACCGTAACGCCAGCTGATCTCGCCCGTGCGCTGCAGGCCCTGGAAACCTGCCCCTATCACCTTCGTCTCGTGCTCGAACGAGCCAGGCACACCGGTTTCGAAATCGGCCCGGTTGAAGTCGTAATCGTCTTCGAGTTGGCGATAATAAGCACCGTATTCGAACCAGCTGCTTCCGGACTCCCTGCGCTGGTTGAACAACACGAGTGTCGTCTGCGTATCGTCAATCTCGGGCAGCGAGGCAAAACCCGTGTATGCGCCCGGCCAGCCGTAGAACTTGTCCTGATATGCAACCAGCAGGTCGGTCTGTACCTGGTCGTCCGCGATCTGCAGCTGGAAATTGTAGCGCGCGAATTCATGGTCGCCGTTGGGGATCGTGCCGTCGCCTTTCGAGCGGGCAGCGCTGAAGGCAACACCGAATCCGTTGTCGGTTAGATGTCCAAAGTGAAGGCCCTGGTAGCTGAGACTGTCACTGCCGATGCCGAGCATGACATTGCCACTGCTGGAGACTCGCCGGATACCGTAGGCAACCGTCGCGATAGCCGAGTTGAAACCTTCGATTGCACCATCGATGCCCTGATAGATGGCGGGCGTCGACAACAGCGCGGGAGCGACAGGCAACCCGGCCACATAGTGACCGGTCTGCGGGTCCATGATCGTCACGGCTCCCGTCTTGAAACCGGTGTTTTCGAACACCCCGCCGCGCACGGTGACGTCGGACTGGCCCTCGGCAAGTCCGCGAGACTGCAACTCCGTCAACGGGTCAAACCGCAACGTTGTGGCAGGGGAGGCATAGGTGCCGGCCGGCCGCACGTTGGCAATGCGCTGGGCGCTGACCGTGATCTCGGTAATTTCCTCCTCCTCGCCGTTGTCTGCCCCGAGAGCGGGGATTACACAGAAGGCAAGGAGAGGCAGGCTCCCTCTGAGCGCTGCCGAAGAACGCGTTCTCAGCATGAGGAGTTTCCGGGTATCCAGGTTCAGGGTGCGGTTTCTTTACTGACCGGATTGCACGGCGGCAACCAGTTGGGCAGGAAGAACGAAAGATAGGTGCGGCATAGCGCCTGTGCCTCGCTGACCCGCTGCTCGCTGATGTGCCGTTCGCTGCGCACCGCGTCGGAAAACGTAATGTCACAGATTTGAATATAGAAAGCCATCTTGGCGAGCCAGGCATCCACATCCGGAATGACGAAGTAGCGATTGAACAGTAGCGACACCACTTCGCTGAGCGCATGAATTGCCGCGCGATAGCTGGATGGCTCAACAGACCGGATTCTCGGCATGACACGCAGGGTGCTCGATGTCTCCGTCCAGTAATCGGCGCAACGCTGCACGATATGATCGGAAAGCTCGCCCCAGTTATCGGGCGTACTCATCGAATCATCGGAATTCAGATAGTCGACGAAATTGTTGACCCACTCCGTGGCCAGGTCCTGCATCAGGTCATCAATACCGATATAGATTCGATACGCCGAGCCGCGCGACACACCGGCGGCCTCGAAAACGTCGCTGAAGCGCAGCGGCCGACCATCGCTCTCCAGCAGCAGGCGTTCGGCCTCAGCCATCAGGCGCTGACGGTTTTGCCGGCCCCGCGTTCTGAGCTTGGGAATACGGTGCTCTGACCGACTCATCGTGGCCCCCTCATTTTTGATACTTTTGTCCACTATGCTGCCAGAGTGTAGCTAACAGCCACCTTCAAGCCAACAAAAACGAGACTGCAAACAACTTTCTGTTGCAGATTAATGCCGACCCCATAATGAAAAAAGCCGCACCGGAAACCCGGTGCGGCTTTTCGAATTAAGATCCTGACGGTGTCCTACTCTCACATGGGGAGACCCCACACTACCATCGGCGCTGAACGTTTTCACTTCCGAGTTCGAGATGGGATCGGGTGGTTCCCGTTCGCTATTGCCGCCAGGAAAACTGGTTTAGGAAATTAGGTACCGGACACCCTATTTCAGGTAACCAGCCTAAATTCCTGTCGGAAATAGGGTATCCGGTACCCAATTTCCGGGAATAAATAACAACTTGGATATTTCTGACAATCTGAGAGTTATCAAGCGTCGCATTACATGTCACGGACGCCAAAATGCTTTGGCGTTATATGATCAAGCCTCACGTGCAATTAGTACTGGTTAGCTTCACACATTACTGCGCTTCCACACCCAGCCTATCAACCTCGTAGTCTTCGAGGGCACTTCAGGGAGCTCAAGGCTCCAGGGAAATCTGATCTTGAAGGGGGCTTCCCGCTTAGATGCTTTCAGCGGTTATC
>JBFFOM010000066.1:0-13236 GCA_041574455.1 Woeseiaceae bacterium
ATAGAAATCTTCCCGAACATGGCCTCCTACGATACGTTTTGGGAAGATTGGGCAGCGATTGACGCCGAAACAATTGACAGGCCGGAATTTCTCGAACGGCTTGATCGCCTGAAAACAACCGCAGATACACAATTCCTCGGTACCAGATTTGCGCGCGAGGTGCGACTGAAGCCGCAATAGGTAAAGTACGGAGCCGATGGCCTGGGGCGGCTGCTTCTGGCCGTTAGCTGCCGTCACATTTGGGCGACTTTAGTCTGATCGAACGGCTGCTATTGGGAAAAGCGGACGTTCGCCATTTGTTCTGCAGCGCCGCCTGCTAATTGGACTCATTCCAATTTAGGTACATCCCCTGATTGACCCGTCTTCCCTTGCTCTGGATAAACCGTAGTCACATAAGAAAAAGGCAAATCTGAGAAAACTCAGAGACGCAAAGCCACGGGTCCTCGCTTCCTCCGGGAAGCCATGGATGACCCCCGAAGGACCCAAGATCGCCGGGCCGCCGAAGCACAACGGAAAGCCAAATCTTTTCGTGTCCATAAACGCTGTAATCATGGTTAGTAGAAAGGGGCCTGTTATGAAACTGATGCAATTGTTTTTAGTCTCTGCTCTTCTGGCGTTTGCAACGACGGCTGAAGCAAAAGATCCCGCACCGCTGAATGCCACGCTCGAGTATGAATTTGTAGGTCATCTGCTGCAGTTTGATGCCCAGGGAAGACTGTTGGCTTGGGAAGGAACCACCAGCGGCGACATCGAAGGAATAATACGCTGGTGGATGGTCGTGCCGTTTTCCGTTACCGGGCAGGTCACGCACTTCGAAGAGAGATGGGAAATCTGGGATGCAAGCGGTTCTACCTTGCTTATTGCCGGATACAATGCCGGTACCACGACGAACCGGCCCGGGAAAAGCGGAGTCTGGCGCTCGAACGGAGTGGTCACCGAAGTTAATGACGATTATCCAGAATTAGCCAAATGGTTTGGTCGTCACATGCATGAGAGTGGAGAATTCTTCTGGATAGTTCCTGGAGAATTTCCCTCCGATGGCACCGGTACATTCAGGATCAACTGAGCTGTTGCCGAAGTACTCTGTATACAGAGGAAATTTGGGCGTAGCTCGGGGAACGTAAATCTCGCCGTGGAGCCTGTGCTTGCGACTGGATGAGTGTATGACTCTAAATAGTTGGTGTCTTAATGGCACGAGCTGCTAACTCTGCAACATCTTTGCCGTCATGATGGCGAATCGGATACCTGAAGAGACTAACGATGGAAAAACTTTACGATGGTGGGTGCCAGTGCGGTGCGGTGGCTTATGAAGTCGAAGTAGATGTCGATGAATGCATTACGTGTAATTGTTCGCGATGTCAGCCCCTCGGCGCGGTTCTGGCATTCGCCCCGCGTTCGCAGTTCAAGCTTTTGAAGGGCGAAGACAACCTTACGGAGTATCGATTCAACAAGGGAGCTATCGCACACTTGTTCTGCAAGACGTGCGGCATACAGAGTTTCGCTTACGGAGCCATGCCCGATGGTACGGAGATCGCAGCGATCAATGTCAATACGCTACAAGGGCTAGACCCCAGGTCTTTGAGCCCTAAACACGTCGACGGACGGTCAATGTAAAGGTAATGGTGTCGGTCGGGAATCGGCCTGAGCAGCCCGTAATTCTGGTAGCAGCGAAGATGAGCAACCTCGTTTAACAGCGCCGATACCAGAGCACCCCATCAGAGTCAGCCTCACCCTGCAGCTGTCCAGCTTCGACAAGATAGTTCAGGTGGGCTATGGACTCGCCCGTCGCCATGATCAGGTTGCCGTCGGAGATGCGGCCCTTGAAAAGGGCGGTAAACACGTCGACGGCGCGCTTGGGTTCGGCACACAGCTCCAGGCATTTCTCGAGGCCCGTGTCGTGCTCGTGGATGAGCTCGTCGAGGCGCTCGTGGGCGCCGCGAAACGGTTTGCCATGTGCCGGCAACACGAGCACGTCCTCAGGCAGGCGCGTCTTCAGGTGTTCGAGTGAATTCATCCAGTCCTGCAGCGGATTCGCGTGCGGCTCCGTCGGGTAGACGCTGACGTTGGACGAGATCGTTGGCAGGATCTGGTCGCCGGAAATCACGAGGTTTCGCTCCGCGTCATACAGGCACGCGTGTTCGGGTGAGTGACCTCTGCCGACGATGACCTCCCACTGACTACCGCCGATAGTGATGCTGTTGCCATCGACCAGGCGATGATACGCCTCGGGCAGCGGCGACACGTACCGTCCGAACATGCCGAACATGTCCTGGTAGCGTTGTAGCGCTTCGTCCGCTAAGCCGGCCGCTTTGTAGAAATGCAGGCCGGTCTCGGGCGCCTCGCGGCCGGTGTCCGCTATCAGGATGCGGCAGAGAAAGTATTCCTCGCGGGTCATACATAATTCGACACCATGCTCGCGTGCCAGCCAGCCTGCGCACCCCACGTGGTCCGGGTGCAGGTGGGTCACGATCACTCGGGTCACGGCCGTTCCCTGCAGCGGACCGGCAAAGGTGTTGGCCCAGACCTCGCGATTCGAATCGATGTTGACGCCCGTATCGACGATCACGCAGCCATCCCCGTCATCGAGCAGCCACAGGTTGATGTGCTCGAGCACCATCGGCAGCGGCATGCGCAGCCAGCGAATGCCGTCAACGACGTCGTAGACGGCGCCGTGCTTGGGTTTGAAGTCGAATTCGTAGCGGACGGTCATCCGCGCATGATCGCATGCGAGGCGATCTTTGCGCGAACTTCCCCGACGGCCTGTTCCTTGACCGGGCCGTAACCGCGGATGTCCATGTAGTAGCCGACGAGTTCGGCGGCGGCACCGAGGTTCTCGCCGTTCAGCGAGGGCAGCAGCGTGTCTATGAGCGTCTCGAACTCGTTGATCAACTCGCGCTCCATGCGCCGCTCTGCGGTGTAACCGAATACGTCGAAAGGCGTGCCGCGCAGCCGGCGCATGCCGGCGAGTATGCGCATCGGAACCTTAAGCCAGCCGCCAAATTCCTTCTTCAGCGGTCGGCCGCGCGCGTCCTTTTTGCGGCTGAGCAACGGCGGCGCCAGGTGGAAGCGAATGTTTGCCTTGCCGCCGTACGCGGCGCGCACCGAGTCGAGGAACCCTGTCTGCGTGTGCAGGCGAGCCACCTCGTATTCGTCCTTGTAGCTGAGCAGCTTGAAGTAGCTTTTCGCCACGGCGGCAGTCAATGCATCGTCGTTCGCCGCGTCGCGGACTCGGTGCAGGAGCGCAAGGTAGCGCTCTGCAAGCGCCTGGTTCTGGTAGTCGACAAGGAAGTCGGCGCGGCGCTGGATGAGGTCGTCGAGGGTCTCGTCGCGGCCGAAGCCGCTCCCGCCGGGGATTGCGCCAGGGCTCGCGGCTGCGAGCCGGCCCCAGCCGAACGCCTGCTTGTTCCTCTCTACCTCGACGCCATTCAGCTCGATGGCGCGCATCATCGCATCGTGGCCGACAGGGACCAGGCCCTGCTGCCACGCGGCGCCGAGCAGCAGCACGTTGGCATAAATGGTGTTGCCCAGCAGCTTTTCGGCGAGTGCACTGGCATCGACGGTGATCACGTTGTCGTCGCCAACGATGTCCCGTATGGCTCCGACACGGTCGCCGACGCGAAGGCTCGCGTCGCGGTACTGCACGAAGTCGGCAGTCGGCATTTCCGCCGTGTTGAGCATCGCCCGCGTGTGTCCCTTGCGAAAACGCGACGATGCGCGTGGCGAGGAGCTGACGACGATGTCGCCGCCGATCAGGGCGTCCGCGCTGGCCTGCTCGATGCGAACCTGGTTGATGTTTCTCGGCTCGTCGGCGAGGCGAATGAAACTGACCACCGTGCCGAACTTCTGCGCGAAGCCCATGAAGTCGAGCACGCTGGCGCCCTTGCCCTCGAGGTGCGCGGCCATCGTGACGAGTTGGCCGACCGTCACGACGCCGGTGCCGCCGATGCCGGTGACCAGCAGGTCGAATCCACGCGCGAGATCGACGGCCGCGGGCGCCGGTAACGTCGTCAAGGCCTCCTCCAGCACCTCGACCGGCCCTTGGCCCTGCCGCTGCCTGAGCTCGCCGCCCACGACGGTCACGAAGCTCGGGCAGAAGCCGTTGACGCACGAGTAGTCCTTGTTGCAGGAGTTCTGGTCGATCTGCCGCTTGCGGCCGAACGGCGTTTCCTTCGGCACGACAGAGAGGCAGTTCGACTCCACCGAACAGTCGCCGCAGCCTTCGCAGACGAGGTCGTTGATGACGACGAAGGTGTTAGGGTCCTCGAGTGTGCCGCGTTTGCGGCGTCGGCGTTTCTCGGTGGCGCAGGTCTGCGCGTAGATCAACACGCTGACGCCGGGAATCTCGCGCAGCTCACGCTGGATCGCGTCCATCTCGCGGCGGTGAGAGATCGTCGTGCCCGACGGGAAGTCGGCAGCCCGGAAGTTTTCCGGTTCGTCCGAAACGACAGCGATACGCTGGATACCCTCGGCGCGCGCCGAGTGCGCGATGGCCGGCACCGTGATCGGCCCGTCGACAGGCTGGCCGCCGGTCATGGCGACCGCGTCGTTGAACAGGATCTTGTAGGTGATGTTGGTGCCGGCCGCGACGGCCTGGCGGATCGCGGTCGAGCCCGAGTGGTACCAGGTGCCGTCGCCCAGGTTCTGGAACACGTGGCGGTTGCCGTTGAACTTCGCGCGCGTCACCCAGTTGACGCCTTCGCCGCCCATCTGGATCAGCCCCGAGGTCTCGCGGTTCATCCAGCTGGCCATGAAGTGGCAGCCGATGCCGGCCAGCGCTTCGGAGCCTTCCGGCACTTTCGTCGACGTGTTATGCGGGCATCCCGAGCAGAAGTAGGGCATGCGCGTGGCCCCTTCGATCTGG
This sequence comes from Woeseiaceae bacterium, assembly GCA_041574455.1. GTDB lineage: Bacteria > Pseudomonadota > Gammaproteobacteria > Steroidobacterales > Woeseiaceae > UBA1847. The sequence continues at coordinate 4,862 of JBFFOM010000066.1, forward strand.
ATGACGTCGGCGCTGTCGGCTTTGAGTTTGTCCGCCCGCGCCCTGAGGTTCAGCCCCGGGAACTGCGCGTCCAGCCGGCGCGCGATGATGCCGGCGAGCTGGATCGGGCTAAGTTCGCCGACCCAGGGCACCAGCTTCTCGCCGTGTTCGTCGAACTTGCCAACCATGTGCTCCGGCTTGCGTCCCGGGTAGTCGTAGAAGTACTCCTTGAACCAGCTCTCGATGATGCCGCGCTTCTCCTCGACGATGAGGACTTCCTTTTTACCGTGCACGAAGTCCAGTGCGCCGTCATGCTCGAGCGGCCACACCATGCCGACCTTGTAGACGTCGAGGCCGATGCGCTTGGCCTCGCGCTTGTCAATTTCCAGAAGCCTTAGCGCCTCCATCAGGTCGAGATGGCCCTTGCCTGTCGTGACGATGCCGTAGCGGGCTTTCGGGTTGTCAAAGATTTTGCGGTCGATCGGGTTGGCCGCGGCGAAGGCGAGGGCTGCGGCCTTTTTGTATTCGAAGCGTTCCTCGATCTGCAGGCCCGGCAGGTCAGGCCAGCGGTAATGCAGCCCGTCCGGCGGCGGCGTGAAGTCGGGTTTCGCGAACACGGGGTAGGGCGGCAGTTCGAGTGACATCGCCGACTCGACGGTTTCCGAGATAGCCTTGAAACCGACCCACATCCCCGAGAAGCGCGACAGCGCTATGCCCCAGAGGCCGAACTCGAGGTACTCGGCGACGTTGGCCGGGTTCAGGTGCGGCATCATGAAAGTCAGGAACGCGACGTCGGACTGGTGCGGCATCGACGAGGATACGCAGCCGTGATCGTCGCCCGCCACGACCAGCACGCCGCCGCGCGGCGAGCTGCCGTAGGCATTGCCGTGCTTGAGTGCGTCGCCGGCCCGGTCCACGCCCGGCCCCTTGCCGTACCAGATGCCGAAGACGCCGTCGACGGTCTTGTGCGGGTCGGTCTCGACCTGCTGCGAGCCGAGGATCGCGGTCGCGGCCAGGTCCTCGTTGACGGCGGGGAGAAACTCGATGTTGGCCTCGTCGAGGAAGGCTTTGGCGCGCCAGAGCTCCTGGTCTACCGCCCCGAGCGGCGAGCCTCGGTAGCCGCTGATGAAGCCGGCCGTGTTGAGGCCGGCGGCGCGGTCCATCGTGCGCTGCGTGAGCGCGATGCGCACCAGCGCCTGGGTGCCAGTCAGGAAGACGCGCCCGGACTCGCGCCGGTAACGGTCGAGGAGTTCGTAGTTGTCGAGCGGGTAGGAGGGGCGGATCTCGTGTGCTGCGGTGGCCATAAGTGTGCTTCGGACGTCGATTTACGCACAGTGTCTCAGATACCGGCCGCGAATCGGTACCAATCTTCCCGTTTTTAGCGACTAAAACGGATTAAAAATTCATAAAAATGATAAAAATGATAAAATATTCCGAATCAGGGTGCTATGGAGGGATCAATGCTCGGTACCAAGGACCGGCGCATTCTCAGCGAGTTACAGCGCGATTCGCGGCTGACCACGCAGGAGCTCGCCGACCGGGTCGGTATGTCGAGCTCGGCAACCTGGCGCCGGGTCAAGAGTCTCGAAGAGGCCGGCATTATCGATCGTTATGCCGTGATCGTGGACCCGAAGAAAGCCGGCTTCGGGCTGGCAACGATTGTGCAAATCTCTCTGGCTCGCCACGAGCATGCCAACGTCGACCAGTTCATCCACGAAGTGCTGCAGCACCCGGAAGTGCTCGAGTGCTTTGCGACCAGCGGCGAGGCGGATTTTCATTTGCGGGTGGTCGTGGAGGACATCGACGCATACAATCGCTTCCTCGACGAGTTCATCTTCAAGCTGCCGGGCGTATCCCAGGTGCGCTCGAACATCGTCCTGAAGGAAATCAAGACAGATACCGCACTGCCATTCAAAGATTGAAAGGACCCAAGCAATGACACATCTGCCGAGGCGGCTTCGCCACGGATTCGCATATTGCGGCCTGCTGCTTCCGCTGCTCGCCGCTGCCCGGGAAGACCAGCTGGCCGCGATCGACGAAATTGTCGTCACGTCGCAGAAACGCAGCCAGACGCTGCAGGAAATCGCGGCTGCCGTGACCGTGCTCGATGCGACCAGCCTCGAGGCGCGCGGCGTGACGACGCTGGCCGACGCGCAGAACCTGATTCCGTCGGTGCGCCTGCAGAAGGAGTCGGCCTCGACCGAGATCTACATTCGCGGCGTCGGCTCGACGCTCGACGTGCCAATGATCGAGCCGCCGAACGCCTACAACATCAATGGCGTCTATGTCCCGCGCGAAGTGAGCTCGGCAACGCTCGTCGACGTGGAGCGCATCGAAGTGCTGCCGGGACCGCAGGGCACGCTCTATGGCCGTGGCACGATCGGCGGTGTCGTGAACACCATCACGCGGCGCCCCGGCGATGAATACGAGACGCTCGCGATGGTAGAGGCCGGCGACTACTCGTTGCTGCGCGCCACCGTGACGCAGAACATTCCGGTGAGCGACAACGTCGCGTTGCGCGGTTCGCTGAGTTACCACGAACACGACGGCTACCTGAAGAGTGGGGCGGACTCCGCGGACGATGTCGCCGGATTCCTGTCGCTCTTGGCCTCGCCGTCGGATGCTGTCGATATTCACCTCTGGACGCACATCGAGAGCCGGGAAGGTGAGGCCGCTAACCTGGTCAGCAAGGGCAGCAATGACAACTCGAAGAGCCAGGTTTTCCCGAATCCCGATCCCTGGGACGACCGCCTGCTCGGTGATCTCGAGCAGTTCGCTACACTCGGCCCGATCACGGCGCAATACCGGGACTGGGAGACGACGCTCGTTGGTGGCGAGCTAAACTGGGCGATCAGCGACCGGCTGACGCTGACCTACATTCCTTCCTGGCTCGATTTCGACTGGCGCCAGGAATACTGGCTTACGCACAAGGACGGCGACTTCAACGCCAGCATCGACCAGCGGACTCACGAGCTGCGGCTCGCCTTCGAGAACGGCGCCGTGAGCTGGATCGCCGGGCTCTACGACTACAGTATCGAGACGTCGGGACAGCTGTTCATCCAGTTCGGTCCCGACGAGCTGTTCCCGGGCTCGCCCGCCGGCGTGTGGCTGAACGCGGTCGACGTGCGCGACCACGAGCTTCGCGGCTCGGCCCTGTTCGGCGAGCTGACTTACTCGCTTTCGGACACTATGCGCCTCGTCGTCGGTGGCCGCGCGTCAAGGGACGAGCGCGATGGTCGCGGTTTCCAGACGGACATTGTGGTTGCTCCTGCAGTGGGCGAGGAAGACCCCGTCGCACTGTTTACCGGCCTTGCACCGGCGACCTACGACAACAGCGAGGACTGGAACCAGGTGGACTGGAAGCTCGGCGTCGAGTTCGACACGGGTAATGATTCGCTGGTGTACGCAACCGCCCAGACCGGGTTTCAGCCGGGCACTTTCGACCAGTTCCCCGACGTCGTTATCGAGGACTCCGAGCTGCTCGCTTTTACGGTGGGTTCGAAACACCGCTTCCTCGATGGACAGCTGGTGCTGAACAACGAGGTGTTTCACTACACCTACGACAACCTGCTGATCCAGGCCTTCGACGCCGCCACGGGCACGAACCGGCTCACCAATGCCGACGTGAACATCTACGGCGACCAGCTGGACCTCTGGTACCAGCCGGACAGCCTGCCCGACACGCGTTTCTCGCTGTCCGTCGGTTATCTGCACGCACGCTACGACGACTTCCTGCTCGACGAACTCGACGTCTTCAATGACAACCAGATGCAGAACGCACCTGACTGGACGGCGACGCTCGGTATTGTCCATGACTGGAACCTCGCCGGCGGTGCCCGGGTCCGTGCAGACCTCGTGTCGCGCTACGAGAGCGGCTTCTGGGGCGATTTTGCCCACTCGTCGGGCATCTACCAGAGCGCCTATACCAAAACGGATGCCGCATTGACCTACCACGCAGCCGATGACCGCTGGTCCGTGGGCCTGTGGGTAAAAAACCTCGAAGACCAGGACGTCCAGGCGGCGGCCGCGACGGGCAATCCGTTTACTGATCCCGGCCCAGGAGCCCCGTTCCTCGAGGCGCCGCGCACCGTGGGTCTTCGATTTGCCGTAAACTTGGGGGGTGGCTAATACTCCCAAACCGTGGGTCCAGAACTGGCAAGAGCTTTCCACCGAGCTGAAACGCCGGGGGGTCTACCCCGTCACGGCGGCCTACGCGGTGGTCGCCTTCATTCTCCTGCAAATTGGCGAGATCACGTTCCAGCCGCTCGGTCTGCCTAACTGGGTCATGGTCAGTCTGATCGCCCTGGTCATTGCGGGTTTCCCGGTTGTCGTCGTCGTCGCGTGGTTGTTTGATATTACGCCTGCCGGTATCCGCCGCGACACGGGCCCCGCCGTGGTGGACGACGGCCGCCCGTCGATCGCAGTGCTGCCGTTCGTCGACATGAGTGCCGAAAAGGACCAGGGCTATTTCTGCGAAGGCGTCGCGGAGGAAATACTCAATGCGCTCACGACGATCCAGAAGCTGAATGTTGCGGCTCGCTCATCGTCGTTCCAATACGCATCCGGTAGCGGCGACGTGCGCAGAATCGGCAGGGAGCTCGGCGTGAGCACGATCCTGGAAGGTAGTGTCCGCAAATCGGACAACCGGATCCGGGTGACGGCGCAGCTCGTCAAAGTGGCCGATGGCTATCACCTCTGGTCGAAGACGTTCGACGAGGAGCTGGAAGATGTGTTCGCGATCCAGGATGCGATCGCGACCGGTATCGCACAGGCACTGCTCGAGGCCCTGTCGCCGGGCCAAAAACTGGTGCTCAAGACCACTTCGACGAGCAGCGTGAAGGCCTATGAGTATTACCTGCGGGGCCGACAGTTCCTGAAGCGGCTACGCAAGAAAAATATCCAATTCGCTCGGCAGATGTTCCGGCAGGCCATCGCAATCGACGACAAGTTTGCCCTGGCGTGGGCGGCGTTTGCCGACTGCCATTCGCTGCTGGTGATGTATGCGGACCCGAACCCCGAGTACTGCGATATCGCCTGCACGGCCAGTGAGCGCGCACTCGAACTGGCGCCAAATTCAGCCGAAGCGCATGCCTCCTGCGGTCTTGCGCATCTCATCAACGACGAGTTTGCCAAGGCAGAGAGGTCCTTCGAGGAAGCGATCAGGCTCAACCCGCGCCTGTTCGAAGCGTATTACTACTACGCCCGCACGCGCTTTCACCAGGGCGACCTGGACATGGCAGCCGATCTGTTCAAGAAGGCTGCCGAGATGGATCCGGGTGACTACCAGTCGCGCTGTCTCAGGGTGCAGATCCTCAGGGGCAAGGGGCGCGACGTCGAGGCAGCCCAAGAGGCGCGTGAAGCCGTTGACGTGGTGCTCAAGAACCTCGAATGGAACCCGGATGACGCACGCGCGTTCCATCTCGGTGCCGGCTCGCTCGTTGCGATGGGAGACACGGAACGTGCAAAGCGGTGGCTGCACCGCGCTATCGAGATCGACCCGGACGATCCGATCGTCCTGTACAACGTCGCGTGCAATCTCGCAACAATCGACGAACCGGACGACGCGCTCGATTACCTGGAGAAGGTCATCGAATCGGGTGCCGTCAGTCCTGCATGGGTGCGCAACGACTCGGACCTCGACAGCCTCAGGGATCTGCCGCGGTATAAACGCCTGGATGCCCTGATGAACCAAAACCGCAGCGAGAAGAAACGGGATGCCGGAGTGTGACCGAGACGACAATCGACCTTGCGGAAGTCAGCCGGGAGGAAGCGCTGATCAAAGCGCTGCTCGATGAGGGCGCTTACCCGCACCCCGTCAGCAACGTGCGCTTGCTCAACACGCACATTTCGTGGGTCATCCTGACCGGCCCCTACGCGTACAAGATCAAGAAACCGCTCGAACTCGAGTTCCTCGATTACTCGACACTCGAGCACCGCAAGCACTTCTGTGACGAGGAGTTGCGCCTGAACCGACGCTGGGCCCCTGAGCTTTACGTTGATGTCGTGCCAATAACCGGCAGTTTCGACGCGCCCTCGGTGGGCGGCGAGGGCGAGCCGATCGAGTACGCCGTGCGCATGCGTCAGTTTCCGCAGCAGGCGCAGCTCGACGTTCAGCTCGAGAAGGGCCAGCTCTACGAAGACGATATGCTGGCGCTGGCTGAGATGATCGCCAGGCAGCACGACTTGACGAACACGTGTCGTGAGCTCGGGCCCGACGATGCGCGCACGCTGATTCAACACCCGATGCTCGAGAACATCGAGCACCTGCGGGACTTCATGACCTGGGACGAACTCGAGCCCTTGGCCACGTGGACGCAAACCTCGCTCGAAGACCTGTGGCCGACGTTGCTGCAGCGGCAGGACGAGGGATTCGTGCGCGAGTGCCACGGCGATCTCAAGCTGGCGAACCTGGTCAGGCTCCCGACGGGAATCGCTGCTTTCGATTCGGTCGAATTCAGCGCGGCACTGCGCGACATAGACATGATCAGCGACGTCTCCTTCCTGGTTATGGATCTCGTTTCCTATGACCGGGAGGATCTCGCCTATTGCTTCCTGAATCGGTATCTCGAATGCACCGGTGACTATGCCGGCATGTCGGTCTTCGCCCTTTACTACGTTTATCACGCCTTGATCCGGGCCAAGATTGCCGCGATCCGCAGCGTGGAGCGCGACCTCGAATCTGACACCGAGATAGACCTGGAAGAGATGGGCTACTACTGCGATGTGGCACGACACTGGGTCGTTCTGCGCGTGCCGCGACTCGTGCTGATGCACGGCTACTCGGGATCCGGCAAGACCTGGCTGTCGCAGGTAATTCTGGCGCGCCTGCCGGCGATTCGCCTGCGTTCCGATATCGAGCGCAAGCGCATGCTCGGCCTGCAGGAGTCGGACCAGACCGGTGCCGGCCCCGGTAATGCCGAATACGCGCCGACTGCACGCCATCGTGTCTATGATCGGCTTGCTGAACTGGCGGCTTTACTGCTCGATGCTGGCCATCACGTCATCGTCGATGCGTCGTTCCTTGATCGTCGCGACCGCGACGCTTTCTACGAGCTCGCCCGCCGCCACGAAGTCACCGTCGCCGTCGTCGATGTCCGCGCGCGGGAAGAGGCGCTGCTGCAGCGGTTGCGGGACAGGACACGGCGCGCGACGGATGTATCCGAGGCTAATGTCGCCGTGCTGGACTACCAGCACGAACACTCCGATCCGCTTGGCCCGGACGAACTCCGGCACACGATCGTCGTCGACAGCGAGACGGATCTCGATGTCGATCGGCTCATTATCGAGGTGCTGGCCGAGCCGCTGGAATCCTAGACCCGAAGCCCGCCGTTACCTGCACTGAATCACCATGACCTGGTTCTGATTCTCGATGCGGGCATCTTCTCTGTAGACGTGTCGCCCCTCAGCGTGATTGTCCAATCTGCCTGAGGCAGTCATCTGCCAGAATTGCAGGCAGCGATCGTGGTCGAGGCGATGATCAAAATCATCGGCTGCACGTTCATCAACTCCAGGTCCCCGCAAGGAAGCGTGCCCAATCATCCAATTCGCCCATACAGGGAAAGCACTATCTGCAATGGGTTGTGGCGGCTTGACTACCCTGTTGCTGGCCTACGCGGCATCAGCAGGCCCAATACCGCTGCGACCAACAGCAAAATAGGGATATCACCGTAAAGGTGAGCGGTTTCGTTGGGATCGCCAAGTGCCTGTGCCGTCATTATCAAGGCATGGACGACGCTTGACCAAACCGTAAACCAGATCAGGCTGCGATGCTCCAGGGGCCTGCTGGCGGCGACTAACAGGAACACGCCGAGAACCGCATAGATACCGAGCAACATCTGGAAGTAATAAGCGCCTTCACCCCCATGCCAGACAATGCCGGCAGGCCAGATAAGGCTCATCGGGTAGATAAGCAAAAAACCAGCGCCACAAACGCGAAGCGCCAGCTTCAGATAGTTTTCCCTGTGTTCTGGAGGCATGTCTTTGGTCCGTCCCAATTTATCAAAACCTTAGTCTTGCTCTGCATTAATACGAGCAATTTCATCCTTGAAATCCTGTCGCACTGACAATTCACCGGAACGGAAAAGTTTCGCCCAAACGGGCGCCCAATTGCGGATAACTGGGACAATTCGCTGTTGCCAGTACTCCTCGCTCACGAAGCCGCGCTCGTATTGCGCGTACAGAGTTTCGTAATCATAGAATCGTGCCGCTGCGACCGCTCGAATTCGTTCCATTTCAACCGGGTCGAGCTGTGTCAAATCGAGGTTGCTGAAAAGACCGCCATCCTTTACCTCCAATTTCGCGAACAGCGGTGCAACGTGATCACCTGATGCGACTTCCCTTTGCCATGCAACATACGTATCAGATCGCGCCTGCTCAATTTGAATACGAACCAATTC
>JBFFOM010000067.1:0-12496 GCA_041574455.1 Woeseiaceae bacterium
CCAGTCCGCCTTTACGTAACTCTCGAGATCCTCGACCGGACCGATAGAACCCCTGATGACCGCCTTGCCCTGCGGCTTCGACTTTGCGGCGCTGTGCCGCGTGGTTTTCCTCGACAAGTCCCCGTACTCCAGGCGTCAAAGTAAAAATCGCGCGAATTGAGCGCTCGAACGGGGGCGCTGTCAAGCAATAAATCGTCTGCCGGGCGAGGTTTGGGAAGACCGGCTGGCAGCACCGGATGTGGCTGTTAATCTTATGAATTTCCTGACTATTATTTGACGCCGCCACGCCGGGACAGGAAGCCCGAGAGCAAAAGATTCGGACGAGCGGGAAACACTCGGTCTCACGCGCAATCAGGAATTCCGCAGCCGGCCTATTCTTCGCTCTCGGTTTCGAACTGCTGCAAGCCCTCGGCCAGGTAATCCGCGAGCAAGGGTGTACCAACGAGGTAATCCGCGGTGTGGTCCGTCCAGTTTTCTTCGGCGAATTTCAGCGCCTCGTCCCATTCCTCCAGCGCATAGTCGCCTCGCCCGACCCACATCAGCGCGACCAGCGACATCTGCTGGTCCGGTTCGAGGTCGCCGATCGTCGTCATCAGTTCCTGGTAATAAGGATCGCCCGCGAAATCGGTGGCAAACTGCTCCGCCAGGTCCTCGTTCACGGCTTGAACTTCATCCTCTTCCGGAAACGTTACGTCCTCGCGTGAGTGAAATTCGTGCACCTTGTCGATAACGAACCGGACGATATCCGGATTCAGGTCTAGTACGGGCATCTGGTTTCACCACTTCTCAGTTTGTTCGACAGCGGCATGGGCGCTCAATGCCGCCGACTGCCGTCCTGTTAGATTTGTGCTGCCGTCAACGCCATGCAATGCGTAATATTACCTAAGCGGCGCACCGGGCAAGCGCTATGTTAGTCTCGTCCATCCATCAAATCATGGACACGAACAGCCATGACTGACACCAAGCATGCCGTCTGGAAGCGCCATCTGGACGGAATTGCCAATGAACTCCTGCGCCTGTCCATCGCCTGTGACGTACGCCTGCGTGACCCGGGTGTCATTGATCGAATCCTGAAGGACGACGCCACCGTCTGCGGCCGTAAGAACCCTGAAGCGTTTCGCAAGCTTCGTAACCTCCTCATGGCAACCTACGATTCGCTCGGAAAATCTATCGACCGGATCGGACCGGAGGACACGAAGATGCTTGTCAGCGCGATCGCCAAGCGGACCGCGAAGCGTCGGGACGGAGACGGCCACGAAGACTCCGACGGCTAAACTATCGACTTTCGCCCAAAGTACCAGTCACGAAATTCACCCCCGACCAGCCGGCAAAGACGGGTTACAAAGTCGAAATCGGTGTGTGGAGACGCCGGGACAGGACCTCGGACCCGATCAACGCCACCTGGTTCGACCGCGAAAACCGCACGTTCCAGTGTGGCTTCAGCAATCACGGCAACGATTACGCTATAGCCTGATGACATTGTTAAGGTAACGACCGTCGCCGAATTGCGACAGAAATCCCCACGGAATGTGTGAGGATTTTCGATATACTCCGCGCGTTATCAGTTCTGAAAGCGTTTGGGCCAATGACTTTCCGATTCGATCGTGCGCGGACAGCGTCAGCCGCGTGCCTGTTCATGCTGTGCGCGGCGTGCGCTAGCAACCCACAACCGGAACCCGCGCGGTCGGCAGAGACGTCGCCGGCAGGCAGCTTTTTCATCGGCGCACGCCCGGTCTATGCGCACCTCGCCAACGAGCGCGGTGGAAGCTGGACGTTCACGTCAGTAACCGCATCTGATGTTGCCGTTGATTCGGGATATCTCGTGGTTCTGAACGACCTCACGCCGGCGTTCGACACACGTGCCGCCGAGTGCACGCCGCAGGTGTATCCTGCCTCTCACCGTTGCAGCCCGAACCACCCGTTTCGCGACAAGGATACGGGCATGCTCGACAAGATCATCAACGGCGGTATCGCTGTCGGAACCGCAGGAAAGGTCACCGACATTTCCCAGACGTATGAAACTACTTTCGACGAAAGCGCGTTCAACCAGGCCGTCGATGAAGCATTACTGAACTCCGGTCTGGACACCCAGCGGCGCGAGCTGATCTCGTTACTCGATGCGTACGAGCAGGAAGCGGCAAGCGCGCGCGCCGAGTTATCGAGCATGGCGCAACAACTATCTGCGACGCGCAACAGCACGAACCATGTCGAGCTTGATGTTCAGCCCAGCATCAGCGGACTGACCGGCTACTATCAGGACGACATCGACTTTGCCGGGTTGATTGAGCTGACGCTTGTTGGCGATGGCGAAGTGCCGACAGTAAATCTGCAGCAGCGGGATACATTGCCCTGCGATGCCCGGCATTGCACGGCGGCAGCGGAAAGCGCGCTTTTCGCGTTGCGCCAGGATATCCGGTCACACAAGGAACGGCTGTCGGCGATGATGTCACCGGGTGCCAGGATCTATGATGTAGGGTGCGAAGATACCGTGAGTGGCCACTACCTGCTTTCGGTGACCTGCCCGGAACAAATCATCGTCCCGGGAAACGGTCCTGTGGAGTTACCGGTCGGCGTAACCATCTTGTCGCGGGACTTCGAAAAGCTCTACCCGATGTTCGGCCTCGCGGATGATCAACTACACGTCACTGTCGAGCGTCAGTCCTTGAGGTTCACCAACGCGACGGACGAATACATTACGCTTACGGCGCAGACGATTTATTACAACTCGCAGGTCAACACGACGTCTCTGCCGATCGACATCCCACCGGGCATCACGGTGTCACGGGACATCGATGAGTTTGTCTCGCAGTCCATGGACATCGAATCGAGCTATCCGCACATGACGCCAGACAAGGCCGCCGGCGCGACGTTTCAGTTCGGTGTCGCCGTCCGTTATCGGGTCGCATCGGATCCCGACGAGAAAACACTGCATGACATGCGATCCTTCAACGTCGGCTGCGTAATCGAGAATCAGGTCGCTCCGGGATCTTGCGAACCATCGGCCACGGCAAGCGAACATCCGCGGCGGGCGGCAAGAAGGTCCGAAACGGCCAGCCCTCCCCCCATGTAGCGCCGTGCGCGACGTATGACTGCCGGAGGCGAAGCGACTCGTGCGCTCATTTAATCTCGCGGCCAACAAAAGCGTTATCCGGCAGAACGCCATGAACCGCTGTTGCCGGTGTCGGCACGAGTGGCTGGACAGACCCTTTGGCTACGCGGTCAGGGATGCCTGCCCGAAGTGCGCCTCGGTTTACTGGCGGTGGCTCGACTACGAAGACAGAACCGACCGCTAAATCCCCTTGCCAAGCCACTCTTTACTGGTAGCCCTTCGCCTGTAACTCGAACAGGTGAGCATAGGTGCCGTTTTCTGCGAGCAGGCTCTCGTGAGTGCCACGTTCGATGATCCTGCCACCGTGGATTACGACGATCTGGTCGGCGGCGCGCACCGTCGAAAACCGGTGCGAGATCAGGATCGTCATCTTGTCGTGGCTCTCCGCCCGAAACAGTTCGAACACCGCCGCTTCGGAGGCCGCATCCATGGCCGCGGTAGGCTCGTCGAGCACGAGGATATCGGCATCGCTGCGCATGAAGGCGCGTGACAGCGCGATCTTCTGCCACTGGCCGCCGGAGAGTTCGCGTCCGCCCTTGAACCAGCGCCCCAGCTGCGTTTCGTAACCCTCCGGCATGGTCTCGATGAACGGCGCGGCCATCCCGGTTTCAGCAGCGACTGCCTGGCGCGCAGTGTCTTCCATGTGACGCACGTCGCCGGCGCCGATATTTTCACCCACGGTGAACTGGTAGCGCCCGAAGTCCTGGAAGATTACGCCGATGCGTTGCCTGAGGGCGTCCACGTCCCACTCCCGCAGGTCGAGCCCTTCGAGCAGGATACGTCCCTCGGTCGGCTCGTACAGTCGCGTCAACAACTTGATGAGCGTCGTCTTGCCCGAGCCGTTTTCGCCGACCAGCGCGACACTTTCGCCGCGCCGTATCTGCAGGTTGATGTCGCTCAGCGCATTCTCTCCGGCGCCGGGATACGCGAAGGAGACATGTTCGAATTCGAGTCCCCGCAAAGGATCCGGGCCTTTCAGCGTGCGGCCCTGCCTCGCCGGCACCGGCTGCCCCAGGTACTCGTACAGGTTCGACAGGTACAGGTTGTCCTCGTACATGCCGCTGATGGCAGAGAGAATGGCGGCGACCGCGGTCTGTCCCTGCCGGAACAATACGAGGTACATCGTCATCGCGCCCAGCGTTATGCGGTTGTCGATCGTCGCGAGGATGATCCAGGCATAGGCCCCGTAAAATGCAGCCGTCGACACGAGACCCAGCAGGAATCCCCAGCTATCGCGCCTGATCGTGAGCCGCCGGTCCTCGACGAACAGTCGATTGAAGATATCCCGGTAGCGCTGCAGGAGTTTCGGCCCGAGCTGGAACAGCTTGACTTCCTTGACGCCGTCCTCACGCGCGATGACTGTCTCGAGGTACATCTGCATGCGGGTATCCGGCGAACGCCAGCGAAACAGCCGGAACGCATCGCCCGAAAACTTGGCTTCCGCGAAGAAAGACGGCAGCCCGGCACCGAGCAGGATGATCACGGCCCAGGGTGAGAACGCGAACAGCAACACAGCGTAGCTCGTCAGCGAGATCGTATTCTGCACCAGCCCGAAAGTCCGGTTGACCAGGCTCAGAGGCCGGCTTGATGCCTCGCGCCGCGCCTGGGTCAGCTTGTCGTAGAATTCCGAGTCCTCGAAATGCGTGAGCTGCAGCGTTAGCGCCTTTTCGAGGATCATCACGTTGACTCGCTGCCCGAGGAGCGCCCGCAGCAACGACTGGCTCGCCGACAGGCCCCGCTGGCTCCCGGCCAGCAGGATGACGATGAACGCCTCGAGACCCACGAGCCGAAGCACGGGGCCGGCATCGGGGTTCGGCTCTGACATCGCGGCGACGACGCCATCGACGATGAGTTGCCCGACCCACGCGATGGCTGCCGGCAACACGCCAGCGACGATGGTCAGCACCGCGAGCGCAACGGTGAGCGGCCGGCTGGTCGTCCAGACGAGATTAATCGCACGGTGGGTATAGCCGAAGACGCCTAACGCGCGCCGCAAAAGGCCGGCGTCGGATCCCTCGGCGGGCGCGTTACCGTGCACTGCCCACCAGGGACTTCGATATGCCCGGGTCCAGCCGGAAGCGGTACGGCCGGCCGGCATCTTCCGCAGCATAGTCGATTCCGACACGCGGGCTCGCGCTGATGCGAGCCTGTTCTACGCGCAGGCCGTGATCCTCGATCCGGATCGGGCCGTTCAGCAGGCTGCTGCCGCTCAACGCAGTCGTGATACCCAGCGCCCGGGCGACGGAGCCGGGCCCGGCCAGCAACGAGCGATCGGCATGCGGCTTGTCTCGCCTTTGCAGCATCGCCGATAGTCCGGAATGCGGCTCACCTGCCCTTATCAGTACCGCGTGCGGCACGCCACTCACGTTCGTAACAACATTGAAAAGGTGGTGAATGCCATAGCATAGATAAACGTAGGCCATGCCGCCCGGACCGTACATCGGCTCTGTCCTGCGGGTCCTGCGATCGCCATAGGCATGGCTCGCCCTGTCAGTAGTGCCGGCGTAGGCCTCCGTCTCGGTAATGACCAGGGAGGTACGCCGCCCGTCGATATCCGTACACAGCACCTTGCCGAGCAGATCCCGGCTGACGGCGACAACGTCGTCACGAAGATAAAACGAGTGTGGAAGTATTTCCGGACGAATCACAGGCCTGGTCGGTTGCGGCACGGCGGCCGGCGTTCGATCGCGACGCGGCGTCATGCCCTGAAAATTGGTGGCCGCAGACACGGAAACCGGCCGCTTTTTTCGTTAAACTCTCCCCAGATTCTACTCAATAATCAGAAAACCGGTACCTGGCTTGGGGATAACTATGAAATTGCATGCGCTTTTGATCGTCGGTTTGGCAATGTGCGTCATGGGTTGCGCCGAGAAAAAGGAGCCCGAGCCTGCAGTCGCGCCGCAAGCGGCTGAACCGGCTCCGGCGGAGCCGCCTGCAGTAGAAGAAGAGCGCGTGCGCGACGCAGAATTCATCGACCACATGCATGCCCATGCCGAGCAGCTCGACAACCTGAATTTCGCGCTTGCCGACAACGACCTGCCAGGAGCCTTGACGGCTGCCTACTGGCTGTCGGGCCACCAGGAGGTCAGCGGCATACGCGAGGAATGGCGGCCATACCTGAATGGCATGCGCGAAGAAGCCAAAGCCATAGAGGAAGCCAAGGATATCGAAACCGCGCGCGCCGCGGCAGAACGCATCAACGAGCAGTGCCAGGGCTGCCACACTGCCGCGGGCGTCAATAACTAGCCAACAACCGCCAGCCTGCCTTGATCCTGATCAAAGCGTTGCAAGATTTCACCTTGTCTCGTTGTGCGCCTCATTAAGCCCCCAATCGCTTGAAAGGGGCTGAATACGCAAGTGCGCGCCTATGGCTTCTGTGGGGACGGCAGATCAGCATTGATAACCTATACTTGATCGAATGATCGGTAATTGCTGCCGGCCCGATGAACAATAAAAAATACAAAGCGTTCATAAGTTACAGCCATCGCGACGAAAACTGGGCAGCGCGACTGCACAGGGCTCTGGAAAATTATTCCATCCCGAAAAGACTCGTCGGCCAGGAGGCGGAGCATGGCGTAATTCCGGCGCGACTCCGCCCTATCTTCCGGGACCGCGAGGAGTTGCCGAGTGCCACGGATCTCGGCCAGAAAGTCGATGCGGCCCTCGAACAGTCCTCTGCGCTCATCGTGATCTGTTCGCCGGAGGCCGCACGCTCTCGATGGGTAAACGAGGAAATCCTCGCGTTCAAGCGTCTCGGGAGAAGTGATCGGATCTTCTCGTTGATCGTCGGTGGCGAACCCCATGCGTCGGATCATCCGGGGCAGGAGTCCGAGGAGTGTTTCCCCGAGGCGCTGAGGTTCGAACTGGACGCTGACGGCAGCTTGTCCACGCGGCCGGCGGAACCGATCGCAGCAGATGCCCGATCGGGTAAGGACGGCCGCTACAACGCCAAGCTCAAGCTGATCTCCGGCCTGCTCGGCGTCGGTTTTGACGAACTCCGGCAGCGTGAGCAGGTCCGGCGCCACCGACGCATGGCCGTTATTACGGCGGCCTCGCTGACCGGGATGGTCATCGCCATCGCCCTCGCCGCGACGGCATGGCTGGCTCGCGCCGAAGCGGAACGGCAGCGTGTGCGCGCCGAGGCCGAGGCGGAAACGGCGTTGCAGACGACAAATTTCCTGGTGGACCTGTTCAAGGTGTCCGATCCCAGCGAGTCCCGGGCGCGCGAGATCACGGCGGACGAATTGCTCGAGAAAGGCGCGGCGCTGATCGAAACGGAGCTGGCGGACCAGCCCGAAATCCAGGCGACACTGATGGACACGATGGGCAGCGTCTACACGAACCTCGGCGCCTATACCCGGGCAAGCGACCTGCTGGAGAAATCCCTCGCAACCCGGGAGAGGGTTCGAGGGCCCCGCGACTTCAAGGTCGCACAAAGCCTCAATCACCTGGCGCGCGTACAAATGCTACGTGCCGAATACGCGCTCGCGGAGGAAAAACACCGCCGGGCGCTCGAACTGCAGCAGGAACTGCTCGGCAAGTCTCACGTCGATATCGCACGCAGCATGAACGAACTCGGCGACGTGCTGACGCGCATGGGCGAATTCGAGGCCGGCGAGGACTGGCTGCGCCAGGCGCTCGAAATGCGGCGGGCATTGCTCGGCGACAGGAGTCCGGACGTCGCGCAGAGTCTCGAAGACCTCGCAGTCAACATTTTGGAGCAGGGCAACCACGAGCAGTCGGCGATTCTGCTTCGTGAAGCAGTCGGCATACGCAAAGACGTTCAGGGTGATCCGCATCCGGACCTCGCCGAAGCACTCAGCAATCTCGGCAACGTAATCTATGAGCTGGGCGACTATGCCGAAACGGAAAGGTTGTATAGCGAAGCCCTGGAAATGAAACTCAAATTGTTGCCCGACGTTCATCCGGAGATCGCGACCGGCATCAACAATCTCGCCTTTGTGCTGCACGACCAGGGCGAGTATGAGGAAGCCGAGTTGATGTACCGGGAGGTCATCGACATGCGCCGGCAGTTGTACGGTGATCTGCATCCTGAAATCGGCGGCGCTTTGATCAACCTTGCCTACCTCCTGTACGACAAGGGCGACTGGCCTGGCGCACTGCAGAGCTCTCGCGAGGCGCTGGACGTCTATCGGCAAAGCCTCGGGGAAGAGCACCCCGACGTCGCAAGCGCGCAGAACAACCTCGCGATGTGGCTCATGGAAGCCAAACAGTACGAAGAAGCGGAAGTTTTGATCCGCGGCGCGCTCGAGGCGCGACGGCGCCTGCTCGGGGAGGACCATGGAGATATCGGGAGCAGCCTGACCCTGCTGGCGAACGTCCTGAACTCGACACATCGATATGACGAAGCACTCGACTCCGCGACAGATGCACGACGCATAGTGGAGTCGATATACGGCGATAGTCACTGGCGTACGGCCATAGCGATGAGCGCCCAGGGGGAGGCGCTGACGGGACTCGGGAAATTCGACGAGGCGGAAGTGCTGCTGCTGGGAAGTTATGAGATCCTGAAAGCGGACGATGGCGCGCTACCCCTGTTCGTCGATAGCACGGAACAACGCCTTGCCTCGCTGTACGACCAGTGGGGAAAGCCACCAGCTGAACTTGACATAACACACCGATGATGAACTCAAGACAATTGGTTTCGTCAGTGATCAGGTGTATGGTTTTCACAGCTCACTAATTAACAATAAAAATTGTCCATTAAAACAGTGCCTTAAGAATCTTGCCGGACGTCCGGCGCAGCAGATCTTGCAGCCTCTCGAAATCCTGGCGATAAAGCGCACTGACGGGGGGGTCCACTCATGAAACGCACGGCTACGCATAGAATCCGCAACTCCTTCACCAAAAAGATCCCGACCCTGTTTGCTGTCGGATTGCTTTTGTCAACACCGATCGCGTTCGGCACGACCGGCGAAGATGAGCCGGCGCTGGCCGTCGTCTCGACGCCGTCCTTGCCGCTCTACTTCGAGGAAAACCGGGGACAAACCGACCCGAGCGTCCGCTTCGTCAGCCGCGCGGGTGGCACGACCACCTACTTCCGCGATGACGACCTGGTCATGCGCTTGCCGTCCGCGGTCGTGCAGATGCGATTCCTGGATGCGGATGACTCAGTCGTCGTCGAAGGTGAGAATGCCCTGCCAGGAAAGAGCTCGTACTTTCGTGGCAACGATCCGGAGCGGTGGGTAAGAGGAGCGGCGAACTTTGCCGTACTCAAATACGAAGATATCTACCCCGGTATCGATGCAATCTTCCACGGCCACGAGGGCGAACTGCGCTACGACTTCCATATCGCACCCGGCACCGACCCGCGGCGGATCAGGCTTGCTTTCGACGGCGTCACCGACCTGTCGTTGGCCCAAAACGGCGATCTCGTACTCGCTACGGGCGCCGGCGAAATCTTCCACCGGGCTCCAGTCGTCTACCAGGACATCGATGGTTCCCGGGTGAATATCGACGCCGAATTCGAGATCGGCGAGGATCGCGAAGTCCTGTTTTCACTGGCCGACTACGACCGGTCGCAGCCGCTCGTCATCGATCCGGTCATTTCGTATTCGACTTTCCTCGGCGGGTCGGGCTTCGACAGCGGTCGGTCTGTCCGCATTGACCCGGTCGACAGGACGATCGTGGTCACCGGGCGTACGGTTTCCCTGGACTTCCCGCTGGCGGTCGCGGTGCAGACGGCACATGGCAGCCCTGGCGGTCCCAATCCCAACGGTTGGCTCCCCAACCCGAACGGCACGGACGCAACTTTCTTGTGGGACCAGTCCTTTGGTCGCACGGATTCATCTTCGGGGAAGATCACGGCGAGCACCAGGCCGACAGGAACTCTCAACAATCCCGGCTGGCGGTACGAAAACCCGATATTTATCGATGTTACCAAGACATACACCGCATCCGTTTGGGTGTATTCGGCGGACGGCGGCATCGGGCACATTCCGGCGATTCAGTTCTTCGACGGAAACAGTGTGTTGATTAGCACAATTGGTGCCACGGGACCGTCGGGATTCACGCAACCGGCCAATACCTGGGTCCAGCGCAGTTTCACGTTTACACCGGCGCAGATCCCGGCCGGTACGTTTTTCATAAACTTGCTCATCGTTCAGGACATCGACTCGACGATGCCGGCTTCGACGTCGGTATCATTCGACGACGTCGAACTGAAGGAGGCGGGCAGCGACGCCAACCTGTTATTCACCGGAAGCTCCTTCGCTGACGCGCTCTTTAACGATGTGTTCGTCAGCAAACTGGCGGCAGATGGCTCCGGGTTAATTTTCTCGACCTACCTTGGCGGAAATGGCAGCGAGTTTCCGCAGAACCTCGAACTCGACTCGCTCGGCAACATCATCGTCGGCGGTCGGACGGCCTCACCCGACTTCCCGACCGTAAACGCCGTGGACGCAACGTATGCCGGCCCGGTCGAGGACGGCTTTCTCGCCAAGCTGCCACCAGACGGCAGCGCTCTGGTCTTTTCGACATTCGTCGGCGGCAACGATGCTTTCCATCCCTTCGAGGAGATCCGCGGCATCGTCGTCGACGCTGCGAACAACATCTTCGTGATCGGTAACACTGGCGCCCCTGACTTCTTCATCACCGACATTATCACCACGGCCTGTGTCGCAGCGGCGCAGCCGCGCTCGGCGGATGTCTTCATCCAGGAGTATTCGCCGACCGGTGCATTGTTGTTCTCGACTTGCTTCGGCGGCAGCAGCCGCGACGCCGGGCGCAACCTCGCCTTCGACAGTAGCGGCAACCTGTTCGCGACAGGCTGGACGGAATCGAATGATTTCCCGACGACCGCTGGGGTAGTACAACCTGTGTTCGTCGGCGACTCGAGTGGGTTGAGCCTGCCCACCGACGGTTGGGTCAGCAAGCTTGACATCAACGTCTCGCCGCCTGCAATCCTCGCAAGCACCTATCTCGGTGGCGACGGCCCGGAATTTCTTGAAGGGCTCGGAGTAGACAGCTTCGACAACGTCGTGGTTTCGGGCGGAACCAATGCGACGGACTACCCGACAACACCCGGCGCGTTCCAGCCGATCTACGGCGGTGACGGCGGGCCCGGTTCGGGTCAGGGAGACGGCGTAATCACGAAACTGTCGCCCGACCTCACGTCATTCGGGTTCTCTACGTTCCTCGGCGGCAGCGGAGACGATTTCCCCTGGGGCCTGAAAATGGATATCGAGGACCGTCCCTACGTGACCGGCTTTACGACGTCGCCCAACTTCCCGGTCTTCGACCCACTGCAGGGTAGCCTGTCCGGGCCGCAGGACGTGTTCGTGACGCAGATGACAGCCGACGGCTCCGCGCTCGACTTCTCGACGTACCTCGGTGGATCGGGCTCAGAAAACGTCAGCAACGGCATTACAGTGCTGAATCCGGGCAACGTGTTTGTCACGGGCAGCACCGACAGCGCCGACTTCCCGTTGCTCACTCCCTTCCAGGGAACGATTGCCGGCAGCTTCGACGCCTTCATCACCAATATCTCGACACCTGTCACGGTCCCTGCAGACGACTGCACCACGACAGGGGTGGGCTGCAACCCGACGGGCGGTCAGCAGATCGTGTTGCCCGACAACTTTGTCGTACCGGCCGGCGCGACGATCACCCAGACGGCCGTGCCGCAGGTCGACCCGCGTGTCGATATCGTCACCGGCCGGTGCGACGGTGTGACGCCATTGTCACTGTTCGATGGCGAACTGATCATTCCGGGCCACCTCTGCGGCGGCGCCGACGGTTTTACCGTGCTGGTCACGGAAACGAGCGGTATCGACATTCGCGAAGGCACGGTCCTGAGCATCGGCTTCCCGGGAGTGTTCTCACCTGACGCGCTTGAATGCGAACGGCCGATCGTCAGCGATCGCCAGCTCCAGGACGTCATGGTCTGGCAGACGACCGACAAAAACGACCTCGTCGAAGGCCGCGCGATCGAAGTCACGCACGACTGTGGCACCTCGCGCAGCAAGACCCGCAGAATGTCATTCTTTGTTATCGGGATGTTCATCGATTTCGGCCTGGGACCGAATCCGCTGCCGGATGCCGAGACCCAGGCTTTCGTCAACTTGCTCCTCGACAAGACCGACGCACTGATCGCGGGCGCAGAAGGGGCTGCCGAGGCCCTGAAGAAGGGCGAAGCGAACAAGTTACTTGTCAAGGCCAGGGATATTCGGTCGAAACTTCTTGCCGGCGATTACCTCGAGGCATTGAACAAGACCGACATCCTGCTCAAGTTTGTCGACAAGGCAGTCTTCGACACCAGCGTGCCTTTCAACCACGAAGGCAACCTGATTATGCGGGCGGGCAACATCAAGTTCATTCTTGAAGTCAAAGTCATACCGTTTACGCCGTAAGCAACATGGCGCCGGG
>JBFFOM010000068.1:0-12407 GCA_041574455.1 Woeseiaceae bacterium
ACGTCGTCGTCGACGATCACAAGCATGGCGATCTGGCACCCTACATCCTGAAGAGCGAGAACCGCGGCAGGAGCTGGAAGAGCATCTCCTCGAACCTGCCGGAGCGGCACATCCTGTGGCGCGTCGTGCAGGATCACGTCAGGCCGGGCCTGATGTTCCTGGCCTCCGAGTTCGGCGTCTTCTTCACGGTTGACGGCGGCGGCGCCTGGACCAAGCTGTCGGGCGGCGTGCCCAATATGTCCTTCCGCGATCTGGCGATCCAGACACGCGAAAACGATCTCGTCGGTGCAACGTTCGGCCGCAGCTTCTATGTTCTCGATGACTACACGCCGTTGCGGCAGGTGTCGGCCGAGATGCTCAGGTCGGGCAGCACCCTGTTCCCGGTACGGGAAGCCAAGTGGTATGTCGAGCGCAACCCGCTCGGCTGCTTCGGCAATGGCTGCAAGGCGAGCCAGGGCGATTCGTTCTGGACGGCGAAGAACCCCGATTTCGGTGCGACCTTCACCTACTACCTCGCCGAGGGCCTGAAGAGCAGCAAGGACGCCCGCCGCGAGAAGGAGAAAGAGAAAGAGAAGGAAAACGAGGACGTCACAGCCGTCGGCTGGGACACCGTGATCAGCGAGTCACGTGAGGACGCGCCCGCGATCGTGTTCACGGTTCGCGATGCGAGCGGTGCGGTGGTGAACCAGGTCGAAGGGCCGGCGTCGCCTGGGTTCCACCGCGTTGCCTGGAACCTGCGCTACCCGTCGGTCCAGCCGTGGTCGCCGCCCAACCCGTTGTACGGCGATGACGAATTCGAGGCGCCCGGTACGCTGGCAATTCCCGGGCGCTACACCGTCGATATGCAGCATCGCGTCGACGGCGAACTCGTCGATATCGGCCAGAGCCAGTCGTTCGACGTCGTTTCGATCCGGCCCGATCCGGTGTTGCCGGGCGCAACCCAGGAACAGCGCGTGGTCTTCGAGTCGCAAGCGGACGAATTGATCCGCGCAGCAATGGGATCCGTGACGGCCATCGACGCGATCATCCTGGAACTGGATGCCGTCAAGGAGACGCTGGACCGGTCCGTAACGGATGGCTCTTTGTATGAGCTGGCAAACTCCATCCAGCAGCGCATCAAGGCGCAGCGCGATCGTATCAGTGACAACGAGCTGCGCGATGCCTACAACGACCTGCCCGAGATGTCGGTCATGGCCCGCCTGTGGCATGCGCGTTTCGACAACTCGACGAGCGCACACGGACCGACGGCGGCGCAGCAGGAATCCCTGCGCATCGGGCGCAAACTGTATGATGAGGTGGTCGCGGAGCTGACGCGGCTCGTCGAAACCGACTACGCGGGGCTCAAGCAGGCCATGGACGAGGCGCGCGTGCCGTATACCCCCGGTCGGGGCCTGCAGCGTTAGAATAGGGCCATGGGACTCTTCGCCGAGCTTAAGCGCCGCAACGTCTTTCGCGTTGTCACTGCGTACGTTTTTATCGCCTGGCTCGTCATGCAGGTGGGTGACACGATGGCGCCGGCGCTACAGCTTGGCGACTGGGTCAACTCGGTTCTTGCGTTCTTCCTGATCCTCGGGTTCCCGATCGTGATCTTTTTTGCGTGGGCGTTCGAGATGACGCCCGAGGGTCTCAAGTTCGAGCGCGATGTCGATCGCAGCCAGTCGATAACCGGGACGACCGCCAAGAAAGTCGATCGACTGATCATCGTCGTGCTCGTCCTGGCGGTCGGGTACTTTGCCTTCGATAAATTCGTGCTGGACCCGACGCGCGACGCGGAGGAAATTCAGGCGGCAACCGAGGTCGCGCCAGCGGAGCCGTCGATCAGTGACCAGTCGATCGCGGTGCTGCCGTTCGCCGATCTCTCGCCCGCCGGGGACCAGGAGTATTTTTCCGACGGCATCGCCGAGGAGATCCTCAACGTGCTGGTGCGCATTCAGGACCTGACGGTGGCGTCCCGCACGTCCTCGTTCGGCTTCAAGGGCCAGGAGGCCCTCGGTATCCCGGCGATCGCGGACAAGCTCAAGGTGCGCCACGTGCTCGAGGGCTCGGTCCGCAAAGCGGGCGACACGGTGCGCATCACGGCGCAGCTCATCGACGCGCAGACCGATGCGCACCTGTGGTCGGACACCTTCGACCGTGAACTCACGGCCGAGAACATCTTCGCCATCCAGGATGAGATTGCGCAGGCGATCGTCAGCAAGCTTGGCATCCTGATCGAAGACCGCACGGTCGAGGCAGGCACACAAAATCTCACTGCTTATGAGTTGTACCTGAGGGCACACAAGCAATTCCTGGAAAGGAGCAGCGTACAGAATGTCGTCGATGCCATCGCATTGTTCGAGCAGACTGTCGCTGCGGATCCTGAGTTCGGCCGCGCAAAATCCGGGCTGGCGGCGGCCTATGCAGTTGCGCCAAGCTGGGGCATAGTCGACCGGGATTACTTCACGCTGGCAATCGATGCGGCGAATGCGGCGATTGCGCTGGATCCCGAAAGTGCCATGCCTTACACCGTGTCAGGCTACGTTGCGGCGGACGAAGGACGGTTTGAGGACGCGTTCGCACTTTTTGACAAGGCGATGCAACTCGATGACAAGCAGCCGACGCTGTGGTTGTGGCGCGGCATTCTTAACAACTCTCTCGGCTATTTCGATCGTGCAAAATCCGACATCAGTCGCTGTCTCGCGCTGGATCCGGCCTACGTCAATTGCATCAGACACCGCGCCCGAGCCGCGCTTTTCGCGGGCGACATCGACGAGGCCCTGGCGTACATAGAACAAGCCTGGCGACGGGGTTTTGCCACCGTTAATCCCATGTTTCTTGCCGCCTACGCGGCGCGCGGCAATCACGCGTTAGTGCTTGCCAACCTCGCGGCGGCATACGGCTCCCTTGGTTACCATCAACTTGTCGAGTATGAATACCGGGCCCTGACGGACCCGGATTTCGACTTCGCCGCCGAGCGGGACGAGATCGAGGCAGTCCACAAGGCGGTTACCGGACAAGACCTTGACTGGGGAAGGGATAACCTGTTCCGTCCTTTGGTATTTCGTGCATTTGCCGAGGTACCACTCGAGCTGGGACAGCAAGTCTGGTGGCACCCCTATCCCGAGGAATTCAGCAATTCACCGCACAGGAAACGCCTGATCGAGGAAGTGGGGCTCCCCGACTACTGGCGCAAGCACGGATTCCCGCCGCAATGTCGTCCTGTCGGGGACAACGATTTTGAATGCGACGCGCCCCTGGCGCGAGTCAGGGCAGATGAAAAGACGCCGGTAGGAGCGCCTCGATAGGACGCTACTGCGGGTATTCGTTCTTCAGCGCGTCAATCAGTTCCTGGGCGGCAGACCGGAGCATTGGCATCTCCGCTTCGGCCCTTGGGCGTATGCCCGGCTTCTCGCCCAGGGCGAGGTAGGCATTTACTGCGATGCGCAGCTCTGCGATATCGGTGGTCAGCAGCTCGCGATCGAGCTGTGCGTAGGCTTCGTGAATCTCCGAGTCCGGAAACCTGAACTCCTCGGGGCGTGATATCGGCATCAGGTCGTCGACGTCTGGATAGTTCATGTCAACGACTCTTCCCCCCATCGAAAAAGCCGTACTGCCTGCGGCCCGATCGAATTCGAAGTCGTCATCGAGGTGACGGGTAAACGCAGCGTACCGCGAGATCCTGCTGGCAAGCTCCCGGTTTCTCATCTGGCGTAATGCGCCAGAGCTCATGATTTGCTCCAATGTCGAGCGGTTCCACGAATAAGGTCGGTAATAGGGCCTGCGCATCAGGTAGAAGAGATCGATATTGCGCATCGCATCAATCGACCGGCCGTCAACATAGTCAGCGAGCGCATCGATCTTCTGAATCAATAGATCGATTTCATGCGCAATGACGTCGGCCATCGCCAGGTCTCGCTCGAGATCAACGATCAGGGCCTGCGCGTATTCGGCAATCTGCTGCTGCTCGATGCGGTCGTCGTTCCAGTTGTCGATCTGCAGGGCAATCAGGATGCCGGCAATGACCAGGAACAGCTCGCCCAGCCCGCGCCTGATCCAGTTCTTGTCCAGCGGGACCGGCATTACGGCAGGTGGAAGGACGCCGGCAGCAGTGCCTCGATCGTGTATTCCTGCCATTCGCCGCTGTCATCGACGGCGAGAATGATCGTGTCCTGATCAGCGAACTCGGCAATGCGCTGACGGCAGCCGCCACACGGGGTGCAGGGTCCGATGTCACCCGAGCCGCCGACGACGGCGATCTTTATGATGCGTGATCCGCCCTCGATGACCATCGCGGCGATCGCGCCGGCTTCGGCACAGGACCCGAGCGGGTAGGCGGCATTCTCGACATTGCAGCCGACGTGCAGGCGCCCGGCCTCGTCCACGAGTGCCGCACCAACGGCGAAATGCGAGTAGCGGTTGTACGCCTGCTCGCGAGCTTCCGTTGCCGCCCTGATCAGGTCCTCGTTTGCAATGCTCATAATCAGTCCGTCTTGCGCATGGGGTTGTTGGGGTGCCGTGTCCAGTTCAGCTTCTCGGCGTTGTCATCGCTTACCTGGTGCATCGTGATGCAGCCGTCGACCGGGCACACGCTGACGCACAGGTTGCAGCCGACGCACGCGTCGTCGATGACCTCGAAGCGGCGCTCGCCGTTGACGACGCTCGTGATCGCCTGGTGCGAGGTGTCCTCGCAGACGACGTGGCAGCGGCCGCACTCGATGCACAGATCCTGGTCGATGCGCGCCTTCTCGACGTAATTGAGGTTCAGGTACTGCCAGTCGGTGACGCTCGGTACCGCCCTGCCGACGAGTTGCTCGAGCGTCATGCCCTTGTCGTCGAGAAACCGGCTCAGCCCGTCGACGAGATCCTCGATAATCCTGAAACCGTAGACCATCGCCGCGGTGCAGATCTGCACGTTACTGGCGCCCAGGGCGAGGAAGTCGACGGCGTCACGCCAGTCGGTGACGCCGCCAATCCCGGAAATGGGCAGTTCCCTGGTGGCCGCGTTGCGGGCGATCTCCGCGACCATGTTGAGCGCGATCGGTTTCACGGCCTCGCCGCAGTAGCCGCCATGCGTCCCCATGCCGTCGGTGGACGGGTACATCGTGAGGGAGTCGTAATCGACACGCATGATCGAATTGATCGTGTTGATCAGCGAGACGGCATCGGCGCCGCCGTCGAGTGCGGCTTTCGCCGGCGGCAGGATATTGGTGACGTTCGGCGTCAGCTTGACGATGACCGGCACTGACGCCGCGGCCTTCGCCCATTCCGTCGCCATCTGGATGTACTCGGGCACCTGGCCCACGGCCGCACCCATGCCCCGTTCCGACATCCCGTGCGGGCAGCCGAAATTCAGCTCGAAGCCGTCACATCCCGTGTCTTCGATCATCGGCAGGTACTTCGCCCACGCCTCTTCGTTCATGGGCAACATCACCGACACGACCAGTGCGCGGTCGGGCCAGTCCTTCTTGACCTGCCTGATCTCGTCGAGGTTGGTTTCGAGCGGGCGGTCCGTAATCAGTTCGATATTGTTGAACCCGATCACCCGCCGCTCGTTGCTGTGCAGTGCGCTGTAGCGTGGCCCGCTGACGTTGACGATCGGCGGTCCGACCTCGCCGAGGGTCTTCCAGACTGCGCCACCCCAGCCGGCCTCGAATGCACGATTGACGTTGTAAGCCTTGTCCGTCGGCGGTGCCGACGCCAGCCAGAACGGGTTGGGTGATTCGATCCCGAGGAAGCTTGTTCTGAGGTCTGCCATGTTCAGCCCTCCCGCAGTGCGCGATCAATATCTGCCGCGGCCAGGTGGCGATCGATATCGATCGCAGCCAGCTTGCCGTGCTCCACGGCCCAGACGGTCAGGTCGTCGCCGCCCGCAACGCAGTCGCCGCCGGCCCAGACACCGTCGAGCGACGTCCTGTGGCACGCATCCACGACGATGCGGCCGTTTTTCATTTCGACCTCGTCAAAACCTGCCAGCTGCTGGCCGATCGCCTTGAAGACGATGTCCGCCTCCAGGACGAGCTTGCCGCCATCAGCCTCGAACTCGACCCCGGTAACGTGTGCGTCGCCAAGGATACGTTTTGGTGGTGCACGGAAGTGAATCGTCACCCCTGCGGTCTGGGCCAGCGCCTGTTCGAATGCGCTGGCGCTCATCTGCTCCGGGCCGCGGCGATAGACCATGTCGACCTGCTCGGCCCCGAGATGCCGACTCTGCACGGCGATATCGATGGCCGTCATACCTCCACCGATGACCACGACCGTCCGGCCGACGGGCAGGGCACTTTTGTCGTTCGCCTGTCGCAGCTCTGCGATGTAGTCAATTGCATTGACGACCCCATCCTTGTCCTCACCATCGATACCGAGTTCGTTCGAGCCTGACAGCCCGACACCGAGGAAGACGGCATCGTATTCCGCGATCAGACCGGGTAACTGGATG
Source organism: Woeseiaceae bacterium (assembly GCA_041574455.1). Lineage (GTDB taxonomy): Bacteria > Pseudomonadota > Gammaproteobacteria > Steroidobacterales > Woeseiaceae > UBA1847. Next base: position 6,413 of record JBFFOM010000068.1, read on the forward strand.
TCCACGCCGAGCGTAATGCCGTTGCGGACCTCGATGCCGCCGATGGACAGGATGTAGTCAATCTCGGCCTGGGCGAAGTCGTCGACCGTCTTGTACGCGGCGATGCCGTATTCATTCAGTCCGCCGGGCTTCTCGTCCCGGTTGAAGACGACGACGTCGTGTCCAAGCATGGCGAGGCGATGCGCGCAGGACAATCCGGCCGGCCCGCCACCGACGACCGCAATGGTCTTGCCCGTCGACGCGGCACGCGGAAACAACTGCGTGCCGGCCGCGATGACCGGATCCGTCGCGTAGCGCTGCAGCAGGCCGATCTCGACGGGCTTCTCCTCGTGGCTGTTGCGCACGCAGGCCTCCTCGCACAAGACTTCCGTAGGACACACGCGTGCGCACATGCCGCCCATGATGTTTTCGCGCAGGATCGTATACGCCGAGCCCTCGACATTGTCGCTGCGGATCTGCTGGATGAAGACCGGGATGTCGATGCCCGTCGGGCACGCTGCCGTGCACGGCGCGTCGAAGCAGAAGTAACAGCGATCGGCCTCGACCAGCGCTGCCGAGCGACTCAGCGGCGGATGCAGGTCCGCGAAGTTCGCCTCGATCTCGTCGCGTGACAGGCGACTCGGGCGAACATCGGGTTGCTCGGTTGTAGCACTCACGACTTACCTCTGCACCGGTACTGGTTTGGCGCGCTCGGCCTGGATCTTCAGCGCGCCGTAGTAATCCGCGAAAGGCGGCCTGTCGACATAGCGGCCCGCGCCGCGCTCGACATCGAGTTTGCCATCGGCCCACACGACCTTGCCCTGGCTGAGGGTGTGCGAGGCGCAGCCTTTGATCTCCATCCCTTCGAAGATGTTGTAGTCCACGTTCTGGTGGTCGGTCTTGGTCGAAATCGTCTTGGTCGCCTCCGGGTCCCACACGACAATATCGGCATCTGCCCCGACCGAGACGCTGCCCTTGCGCGGGTAGACGTTGAAGATCTTCGCCGCATTGGTCGAGGTCACGGCAACGAACTCGTTCATCGTGAGGCGACCCGTGTTAACACCGTGGTGCCACAGCACTTCCATGCGGTTCTCGACGCCGCCCGTGCCGTTCGGGATCTTGCGGAAGTCGTCCTTGCCCATGGCCTTCTGGTCGGCGCAGAAGCAGCAGTGATCGGTCGCCGTGGTCTGCAGATTACCCGACTGCAGGCCGCGCCACAGCGCATCCTGGTGTTCCTTGCCGCGGAACGGCGGGCTCATGACATGGGCGGCGGCCACCTCGAAATCCGGGTGCCGGTAGACCGAGTCGTCAATGAGCAGGTGCCCGGCCAGCACCTCCCCGAATACGCGCTGCCCCTCGTTGCGCGCACGCGTGATTGCCTCGAGGGACTGTTTGCAGGAGTTGTGCACGATATAGAGTGGGACCTTGAGTACTTCGGCAATGCGGATCGCCCGGTTCGCAGCCTCGCCCTCGCATTCGGGCGGCCGCGAGAGCGGGTGTGCCTCCGGTCCGGTCATACCCGTCTCGTAGAGGGCGTTCTGGAGGCGATAGACGAGCTCACCGTTTTCGGCATGCGTGGTGACGATGGCGCCGAGTTCGATGGCGCGCGAGAAGCTGTTCACGAGGATCTCGTCGGTAGCCATGATGGCGCCCTTGTACGCCATGAAGTGCTTGAAGCTGTTGACCCCGTGTTCGCGCACGAGAGTGCCCATGTCCTCGTAAACGCTGTCGTCCCACCAGGTTACGGCGACGTGGAAGGTGTAGTCGGCCACGGCTTTTTCGGCCCAGCCGCGCCACTCGTGGTAGGCCTCCATGAGATTCTGTTGCGGGTTGGGGATGACGAAGTCGATGATCATGGTCGTACCGCCGGCTGCTGCCGCTGCAGTTCCGGATTCGAAACTCTCGCTGGCAACGGTGCCCATGAACGGCAGTTCCATGTGCGTGTGCGGGTCGATGCCTCCCGGCATCACGTATTGCCCGCCGGCGTCGACGACCCGTGCCCCCTGCGGCGTATCGAGCCCCTCGCCGATGGCGACGATCTTGCCGTCCTCGCACAGGACGTCGGCATTGAACGTGCGGTCGGCGTTGACGACTGCGCCGCCCTTGATGATTACTGTCATGATGCACCTCCGCGTTTGGCTACGAGGTAATAAATCAGTGCGCCCAGGATCGAACCGGTAAACCAGCCGTAGTTATAGAACCACATCATCTTGCCGGTGACGATGGCGGACACGGTGAGAGCAACGGGTACCAGGAAGGCGACGAATCCCGCCACGTTCCAGGCAGGGTACCCCGCATTGTCCTTGTAGAGCGCAATAAGGTCGTATTCCTGGTTTTTCACCAGGAAGTAGTCGACGATCATTATGCCCGCGATCGGGCCGAGGAGGCTCGAGTAGCCGAGCAGCCAGTTGGAGTACAGGCTCTCGACGCTGACGTCGGTGTCCAGCCAGCCGAGCTTCTTGAGGAGCTCCCAGCTCATCAGCGCGAGGCCGATCAGACCGGTGATGATGACGCCGCGATCCTCGTTGATCAGTTTTGGCGCAACGTTCTGGAACACGTTGGTCGGTGACACGATATTCGCGGCCGTGTTGGTCGAAATCGTCGCTATGACGATCATGATCATCGCGATGACGACACCAACCGAATTATCGATCTTCCCGATCAGGTTGATCGGATCCGCGATCGTTTCGCCCGTGAGTTCGAATGAAGCCGACGTGAGCACGACACCCAGCCCGGCGAACAGCAACATCGTCAGGGGCAGGCCGATGATCTGTCCTATCACCTGGCCGCGCTGGCGCCGTGCGTAGCGGCTGAAATCCGGAATGTTGAGGGACAGGGTCGCCCAGAACCCGACCATGGCCGTCAGTGCCGAGAGGAAGTACTTCGTGATCGGCTCACCTTCCGGGCGCGTCGCCGGCGTCGCCAGGACCTCGCTCAGCGAGATCTTCGGCACGGCCCAGAGCAGCAGGCCGAGGGCGACGATCAGCAGCAGCGGGGCAGCCAGCGCCTCGAGCCGCTTGATCGATTCCGAGCCGCGGATGACCACTGCCAGGTTGGCAATCCAGAAGATAAAGAAGCCGATGACTTCGCCGGTGCCGCCCAGCGCCGCCCAGGCAGGGAATATCGCGGACAGCATCAGGTGAATGGCGATGCCGCCGAACAGCGTCTGCACCCCGAACCAGCCGCAGGCGACCAGCGCGCGAATCAGGGAGGGTACGTTCGAGCCGATGATGCCGAATGACGCCCGCAGGACGACGGGGCAGGGGATGCCGTAGCGCGTCCCCGGGAAAGCATTCAGCGTCAGCGGGATCAGGACGATGACGTTGGCGATCAGGATGGTCCACAGTGCCTCGGACACCGACAGGCCGAAATAGGCGGTCAGCACGCCGCCGAGCATGTAGGTTGGCACGCAGATCGCCATGCCGACCCACAGGGACGCAACGTTCCAGCGCGACCAGGTGCGCTGCGCCGCCTTCGTGGGGGCGATGTCGTCGTTGTAGCGCGGGCTCTCGAGCAGGTCGGTGCCGAGTTCGAGCTCGATATGCTCGCCGACGGTTTTCAGCGTCGATAGCGTCTGCAGCTCAGTCATCAGTCAGGGGCCCGTAGGTCTCGGGGCGCCGGTCACGGAAGAACTGCCAGGTGTTGCGAACCTCTCGGACCATGTCGAGGTCGATCTCATGGACCAGCAGCTCGTCGTCGCCGTAGCTCGCCTGGGCCTCGATGGTGCCGCGCGGGTTGACGATGTAACTCGAGCCGTAGAACTCGCCCATGTCGTGGCTCGACGCCCAGGGTTCCTCGGAGCCAACCCGGTTGATCGCGCCGATGAACACGCCGTTGGCTGCTGCCGATGCCGGCTGTTCGAGTTCCCACAGGTACTTGGACAGTCCCGCGACCGTCGCCGACGGATTGACGATGTATTCCGCGCCGTTCAGGGCCAGCGCGCGCCAGCCTTCGGGAAAGTGGCGGTCGTAACAGATGTAGACGCCGAGCTTGAGGTAGGCGGTCTCGAACACGGGATAGCCGAGGTCGCCGGGCTTGAAAAAGAACTTCTCGTAGAAGCCGGGGTCGACCTGCGGTATGTGGGTCTTGCGATACTTGCCGAGGAAGCTGCCGTCAGCGTCGATGACTGCAGCCGTGTTGTAGTACACCCCGGGCATCTGCTCTTCATAGATCGGCACGACCATGACCATGCTGTACTTCTTCGCATAGTCCTGCATCAGCTGCGTCGTCGGCCCATCCGGAATCTTCTCCGCTGCCGCGTACCACTTGCGGTCCTGGCTCGGGCAGAAGTACGGCTGCGTGAAGACTTCCTGGAAACACAGGACCTGGACACCCTGCTTGCCTGCATCCTCGATAAAGGGAACGTGCGCCTCGATCATGCGGTCCCGGATTTCATCCGGCTGCATGTTGCCGTCGCCCTTCAATGCCATCTGGATCAGGCCACACTTAACCTTGGACATGAGTCCCCCTTCCGATGTGCTTGATTGTTCTTGGGGTTTTCGTGCCTATGATACCAGTGAAATGGCCTTGTTTAGCGAACAGTTGTCCAGGAACCGTGCATCGGGTTCGGCAGGATGTACCAGCCGTTGCCCCAGTACTCGGCGTAAGTGTCGAGGGCCGCGCGCCGGGATGCCCTGGTCGCCGGCTTGGTACACGGCGGCAGCGGTCTCTCTCGACTGCAAGGCACGAAATCCTGCAGGTCGTCGCCAAACAGCATGATCACGCGATGTGTCTTCGCAACGTACTGACGTCGATGGAGCTTTTCCTTGCTCCAGCCAGGCTGTTCCCAGGCCATCAGGACGTGCTCCGCGTCAGCCTCGATGCCCGCCTCATGCAGGTCGTCGATCGTCACCTGCTCGGCAGGGCAGTCGCCCTCGACACCTTCGAATTTTTCGCAGGCACGATTGGTTATGAAAAATACGTCGACACCCGCCGCGCGCGCGGCATCGATGGTCTCGACGGCTCCGCGTAACGGAATGGAAACGTTGCTGCGCATCCACTCGAAATGTCTGATGCGCGTGTACGGCGTTTGTACGAGCGTCTTCTGATACGCCGCGTTGCTGACCGCGGTCTCATCGACGTCCAGGATGATTGCCGGCGGCTTGTCGGCGACATCATTCTGACCCGGCAACGCGTTCCACCCGGCGTCAGCCAGGAGGCGAGGCAGATCGCGCCGTGCCTGGGCATAGACCTGGGCCGAGATTGCCTGGTATTCCGCCGAATACTCTGCCCAGCGGGCGCCGAGTTCCGGACTCTCTTCCTGCGGCACTACCGTGCATCCGGCGACCAGCACCGCGGCGAACAATACGTAGTGAGTCTTCATGGATTCAGGTTAGCATGGCTCAATGAATAAGAAACTCCTCACTGTAATCTCCTTACTTGTGCTTGCCGGGTGCGCCGCGACAGCGACTCCGCCTCAGAATCCCGGCCTGACGTTCATCCACCTCAACGATACGTATCGTGTCGACGCCGTCGAGGACGACTCACGAGGTGGCTTCAGCCGCGTCGTGACGCTTGTGCGTGAACTTCAGGCGCAGGGCAGGGAGGTGCGTATCACGCACGGTGGCGACTTCCTGTATCCATCTCTCGAGAGCCAGCTGTGGGACGGCCTGCAGATAGTCGACGCGATGAACTTCCTGAACGGCGTTGCGCCAATCTACGCCGCCATCGGCAACCATGAATTCGATCCGCGTTCATCTGAACCGCTGATTGCCGCGATCCAGGCCTCGGAATTCGTGTGGCTGGGCGACAACGTCGAGTTGGACACAGGTGATCCGCAGGCAGATGCGGTGGTGCAATCCGCCTTCACGTTCGAGGCCGGCGGCAAGACGATCGGCGTTTTTTCCGTAACCTTGCACCCGGATGATGGCGGTTATGCCCGCGACTATGTCTCGTTCGATCGAGACTACAAGGGTACGGCCGAGCGCACGATAGAATCGCTCGAGCGACGCGGTGTAGACCTGATCATCGGTGTGACACACGTACATATGTGGCAGGACGTCGCCATGGCGCAGCT
>JBFFOM010000069.1:0-12147 GCA_041574455.1 Woeseiaceae bacterium
CAACAATGCCTGAACGAGGTCATCGTGACGCGGGTGTTCCTGGAGAACTTCTCGGGCGACGGCGTACGCTTCCTCGCACGCGGTTTCTCGAATCCCGGCGACCACCCGGGCCAGGAGTCGCGCGGCTATCGCTGGCCGTTCGGCCCGGTCGTCATCGTGGCGCCGTTCAACTTCCCGCTGGAAATCCCTGCCCTGCAGACCATGGGCGCCCTGTTCATGGGCAACCGCCCGCTGGTCAAGGCTGCCGAGAAAGTCAGTGTCGTGATCGAGCAATTTATTCGCATGCTGATTCATTGCGGGCTGGATCCCCATGATCTCGACCTGATCCAGTGCCCGGGCCGGCGCATGAACGAGCTCATCACTTCGGCCGCCGACGAGATACGCCTATTGCAGTTCACGGGCTCCAGCTGGGTGGCCGAAAGCCTGGCGGAGACGCTGCACGGCAAGGTCCGGCTGGAGGACGCGGGTTTCGACTGGAAGGTCATCGGGCCCGACTTCGACGAGGAGTGGCTCGACTACGTTGCCTGGCAGTCGGACGAGGATGCGTATAACGCATCCGGGCAGAAGTGTTCGGCGCAGAGCGCGCTGTTCGTGCACGACAACTGGGCCGACCAGCTGGTGCCCAAACTGAAGGAGCTCGCGGCACGACGTTCGCTGGACGACCTGACCATAGGGCCCGTGCTGACCTGGACCAACAAGCAGATCCAGGAGCACGTCGACGCCGTGCTCGATGTGCCGGGAACGGAACTCCTGTTCGGCGGCGCACCGCTGACGGGGCACAACATCCCCGACTGCTACGGTGCTTACGAGCCTACCGCGATCAGCGTGCCGCTGAGCGAGTTCGACAGTGACCACTTCGACGTGGTCGCGAAAGAGCTGTTCGGCCCGTTCCAGGTAATCGTGCGTTACGGCGACGACGATCTCGATACCGTCCTGTCATTGCTCGAACGCATGTCGCATCACCTGACCGCCGCGGTCGTCAGCGCCGACATCCTGTTCCAGAACAAGGTGCTGGGCGCAACAGTCAATGGCACGACGTACACCGGCATGTGCGCGCGCACGACCGGGGCACCGCAGAATCACTGGTTTGGGCCAAGCGGGGACCCGCGTGGCGCCGGTATCGGCACGCCCGAGGCGATCCAGGTCACGTGGAGCGCCCATCGCGAGATCATCTCGGACCAGGGCCCCGCGCCTGCGGGCTGGGAGACGCCGCCGGTCAGGTAGCCGGCATCAACAGCAGGTCGCCGTCGATGCCGATGAACTTCCGGATGCGATTTGCGCTCGTCCGCATGGCCGCGTGCAGGTTGATGCTGCGCACCGTGCTGCACTGGCGCTCGGCGGCCAGGTTGTCGACCTCGACCTCGATGGCAATATCGTTATTGCGGAACAGCAGCAGGCGACGGTCGGTATGGCTGGACCAGCCAAGAAACTTGCGCGGGTCGGCAAATGAAACTTTGCGACCGTCCCCAAGCACGGCGTAGCACTCGGCGTAACGCATCGGAATCTCGACGCGATACTCGACGACGTCCGCATGACTCGCTTTGCGCAGCGGCACCAGGCTGTCGAGAATCTTCGCCGTGTTCTCTAGCAAACCCGCGTCAACCGGTATGCTTTTCTGAACGTCCCATCCTTCCTGTGTCTGCATTGCCATCCCCTCGCAGGATCAGTTGCAACTGATACTACGAAAGAATGGCATCAAATTTCACAGAAAGAATTTTACACTGTTAATTTCACAAACCAGCGGGGCACGTTGATGTTCTGACGCTTGCGGACCTCGTGCTGGATTTTCCTGGCGCGTGCCGTGCGCCGCAGGTCCCGGTACTTCGCGCGAGTCTCCTCGGCGTCGATTATGAACCGCCAGCCGGACGTCCGTCCGGCTGGCGGCAATTACGATTACGGCCAGATGTCCCTTTGCAGGACCACGGTCGCGATGCGGTTGATGGCCGACACCAGCGCGGCATCCCGCAGCGTTGGCCCCGGTTTACCTTTATTAAAGCCTTTCTGGTACTGCTCGTTGAGTTCGTTGAACCGATCAACCGTTTCGTCGACCGCGCGGCACATCTTCTTGTCCAGCAGCGTCTCGATCTTGTCGAGGGCCCACTGCTGGTACTCGAGATTCTGTACCCACTCGAAATAGCTGACGACGACACCGCCTGCATTGGCGAGAATATCCGGCAGCACGACAATGCCCTTGTTCCTCAGGATCTCGTCGGCAATGGCCGTGGTCGGCCCGTTGGCATCCTCGACGATCAGCTTCGCCTTGACGTTATCGGCGTTCTTCGTCGTGATCGCACATTCGAGCGCCGCAGGAATCAGCACGTCGCAATCGTACGCAAGTAAGTCTTCGTTGCTGATCTCGCGCGCGCCCGGGAACCCGACGACTGTTCCCGTCTCTGCCTTGAACTTCAGCACTTCGCGCGGGTCCAGCCCGTCGTCATTGGCGATGCCGCCGCGCGAGTCGCTGACCGCGACGATGACAGCCCCGGCGTCATGGAACAGGTACGCCGAAACCGAGCCGGCATTGCCGTAGCCCTGCACGGCAACGCGGGCACCTTCGAGCGACTCGAGGCCGGGCACGGCCTTGCGACGCAGCAACTGTTCGGTCGCATTCCAGCTGCCCCGGGCAGTGGCCTCGTCCCTCCCGAGCGAGCCACCGATGTCGAGGGGCTTACCCGTGACGACAGCGAGGTTGTTGCCTCCCGGATGCATCCGGTCGTAGGTGTCATAAATCCACGCCATCGTCTGGGCGTCGGTGTAAACGTCCGGCGCCGGAATGTCGGTGTGCGGCCCGATGTTGTCGCCGAGTTCGGCAACGAAACGCCGCGTGATGTGGCGCAGCTCCCTGCGACTCAGCTTCTTCGGGTCGCATACGACGCCACCTTTGCCGCCGCCATACGGGATGTTGACCACGGCCGTCTTCCACGTCATGAATGCAGCCAGCGCCGTCACTTCGGCCTCGGTCACGTTCGGGTGGTAGCGAATACCGCCCTTGCCGGGGCCGCGCACGTCGCTGTGCATGACGCGGAAACCGTGGAACGTCCTGGTTGTGCCATCATCCATGTTGACGGGGAAGCGCACATGGATGGTGCGTTTGGGATTGATCAGGAAGTCGATGATGCCTTCCTTGATACCGTTGACCCAGGTCAGGGCCCTTTCGAACTGCTGTGTAGCATTGACGAAAAGGTCGAGACTCTCGGTGGATTTGACTGGCATATCCATCGTTCACCTCTCAGATTGGAGAGTCCTCTGCGAGATTTTCGCGCTTTTTGCGGGCTTCGACGCTACGTAGATTCGCCTATTTCCCGTATATAATCCCGAACCCGAATAAGGGCCCGATATGAAACGACCTGAACTACTGTCACCTGCCGGCACGCTCAAGAACATGCGCTACGCATTCGCGTACGGCGCCGATGCCGTATACGCGGGCCAGCCGCGCTACTCCCTGCGCGTGCGCAATAACCAGTTCAGCAAGGAAGATATCCTCGCCCAGGGCATCGAGGAAGCCCATGCCGCCGGCAAGCTGTTCTTCCTGGCCAGCAACATTGCGCCACACAACAACAAGTTGAAGAACTACATTCGCGATCTCGAGCCCGTCATCGCGATGGGGCCGGATGCCCTGATTATGTCGGATCCCGGGCTCATCATGATGGTCCGCGAGGCGTTCCCCGACATGCCGATTCACCTGTCGGTGCAGTCGAACGTCGTCAATTACGCGGCCGTGAAATTCTGGCAACAGATGGGCCTGACCCGCATCATCCTGTCGCGCGAGCTGTCACTCCAGGAAGTCCGGCAGATCCGCGAGGAATGCCCCGACATGGAACTCGAAGTCTTCGTGCACGGCGCACTGTGCATTGCGTACTCGGGCCGCTGCCTCTTGTCGGGCTACATGTCGCACCGCGATTCGAACCAGGGCGCCTGCACCAACACCTGCCGCTGGAAATACAACACCTACGAAGCTCGTGAGACCAGCACCGGCGACGTGGCGCCCGTCGAATTCAACCCGGGCGAGATGCCCGTGGCGCTGCTGGAAGAAGAGACGCGTCCCGGGGAACTGATGCCGGCCTACGAGGACGAGCACGGCACCTACATCATGAACTCCAGGGACCTGCGCGCCGTGCAGCACGTGCGCGAGCTGGCCGAAATGGGCATCGACTCGCTGAAGATCGAGGGCCGCACGAAGTCGGCCTACTACACGGCCCGGACCGCGCAGGTCTATCGCCGCGCCATCGACGACGCCGTCGCGGGTCGTGATTTCGACATGGACATGATGGACGAACTCGAGGGCCTGTCGAATCGCGGCTATACCGAGGGTTTCTACCGGCGCCATCCGCCGAAGGACTACCAGAACTACGAACGCGGCGTGTCAACCTCGGACCGGCAACAACTCGTCGGCGAAATCGCGGACAAACAGGACGGCTGGCTGACGATCGAGGTCAAGAACAAGTTCAAAACCGGCGACCTGATGGAACTGGTGATGCCCTCAGGCAATGTGACGTTTCCGCTCGAGGCCATGCTCAACAGAGACGGCAACGCGACCGACGTCGCCCCCGGTTCGGGCCATGTCATGCGTATCCCCTTACCCGACGCGGTGGACGAGCAACGTATCGACGAGTTCTCGATGCTGGTGCGGTACCTGCCGCGCGACTGATAGGGGAGCGCAAGCACAATGACCGCATCTAGCTGAGCAGCTCACCCAGCGTCGTCGCCCGGCGGTGGGCGACCATCGCCGCCAGCAGTTCACCGGTCGCTATGGCATCTGCGACAGCGTCGTGCGCCGCGTAGCGCGGCAGACCATAAGACTCGCGCAGGTCCGCCAGGTGCAGCGACGCATCGTCCTGCAGGTGATGACGGCCCTGGCGCCGCCGCAACTCGAGCGCCATCGTATCGACGACGGGCACGAGCAACCGCGCGCCATAGCGCCGCAGGCACATGCGGTCCAGCAGGCCCTTGTCGAGTCCCGCGTGGTGAACGAGCAGTACCCGACCCGTCAGCGCCTCGACGATGCTGTCGAGGGCAATGCCCCAGTTCGTGCCCTCCCTGACGACGGTATCGGTCAGGCCGTGTACCGAGGCACTGTTCCCGACGTTGCGGCTCGGTCGAACCAGCAGCGATTGCGCCGTGTCGAGCATGACCCGGCCATTTTGCAAAACGACCCAGCCGACGCTGACCATGTCCGCGCTCGCAGGATCCAGGCCTGTAGTCTCGATATCCAGGGCCACAAACTCGACCTGCTCGAATGGCGTCCCGGTTGCGGGCAGGTTTGCCCGCATACAGGCGCGCAGCGGGTCTTCGAACGTGTGACGTGCAAGATACCAGCGCCTTGCCTGCAGCCACGCGTACCTCATGCCAGGTGAAAGCGATTCAGCAACGCCGACTGGCTGACTCGCACCTGCGAGAACGCCGCTTTGAGGTTCTGGCGAACGAGCTGCGACAGCTCATCCGGCGCCAGGTGATTGTCCGGCTCACGGCCCGCCCCCAGTTGCCGGCCCTGGTGTTCGATGCGCAGTTTCTCGATGAATTCGAGTGCGTCGATCAGGTTGGCGGCATCGGCATCCGTGATCTCCCCGGCCGCCGCCGCTGCCCGCAGCCGGCTGCGTGTGCTCGTGCGCAGTTCCCCGGCAGCCAGCGAACGAATACGCGCGATCTCGACGATCGGCATGATGCCGTGCAGCTTCAGGTCCAGCGTGTTCCTGTGGTCACCCGATTTTTCGAGCACGAACTGGCGGAAGAAGCCGAGTGGCGGCTGGTACTGCATCGCGTTCCTGGCCATGAGCGCAAGGAAGATCTCGTTCTTGCGGGCATCGTCGCGCACACTATTCTTCAGCTCGTCGACGAGCCAGGATTTGCCTGCAACGCTGCGCAGGTCGAAGAAGATGTTGGCGTGCATCAGCGCCTGTTCCTCGGGCACCGTGATCCAGCGGTTGAAGTGCTGCTTCCAGACCCTGAGCGGCTGCCGCCACTGCGTATTCGAGGCCATGACATCACCCGGGCAGTGCCGGTAGCCGCATTCGTCGAGACCGTCGTTGACGATGGCGGCGAGGGCTGCGAAGTATTCGTCGTCGGAATCCGACACATCATCGGACAGCACGAGCGCATTATCCTGGTCGCTCCGCGCCGACTGCTCGAAGCGACCCTGGGAACCCATCGCCACCCAGGCGTAATCGCACGGGGCCGGTCCGAGTTCGGCTGCGGCAATGCGCAGCAGCTGCCGCGTGACCGCATCCGTAATCGTCGTGATGAACTTGCCCAGTTGTTCGCCGCTGGCGTCGGACTCGATCTGTCCCGCAATCAGTGCCGGAACACGCCCGCACGCATCGACGAGACCCGCTGTTGTCTCCTGCCTCGCGATATCGCTGACGAGATACAGCGGGTGCTCGGTCTCGAGCCGCATGAAGTCGCTGCGCGACACCATGCCGACCAGCTTGCCGTCACTCGTGATCGGCAGGTGATGAATGTTGTGCTGCATCATCACGAGCGCCGCCTCATAAGCATGGGCATCGCCGTCCAGGGAAATCGGCTCTGTGCTCATGATCTTTGTAACCGGATGGTCGCCAGGCAGTCCAGCGGCGACGACGCGTTCACGGATGTCACGATCCGTCACGATGCCGACCAGGCCCTCATCCCCGCCGACGAGCATGGCCGACACCCGTTCGTCGACCATCTTCTCAGCGACCTCTCGCACCGTGGCATCCCGCCCGATACTCACCGGTTCACGCCTGACGAGACTTCCCACGGACTCGCCAACCACGCCTCGCAGGGCCCGACGCGCCGGCTGCATCACGAGGCGATCGGACAGCGCACGAATGAACCAGGTATCGAACCAGGTACTTTCGTGACGAGCTCTCGCAAAGGCCTCGCCATGCAGGTGATAGATCAGCGTATCTTCGAGTGCGACCGATGTACTGCCGGCCGCACGGTTGTTCATCAACGAAGGAAAACCGAAGACGTCGCGTTCGGCGAGGCGGGTCACCATTTCCCCGGCCTCGTCGCGCAGTTCCACCGCCCCGCTGCGAATGATATGCAGGCGGCTATTCTCGTCGCCGACTGTTACGATGTCATCGCCCTGCCGGTAGTAGGCGATTTCGATACGTTTCGCACAACGCCCAAGAAGGGAGTCATCGAGCTGGTCGAAGCCGGGCAAGCTGCGCAGGAAATCCGCGATCTCGGGGATTTCTTTCATCCCCGGATTCTGACATGCCGGGAAAACCGGCGCGACTGTCAGAACGCGCCCATGCAATTCGCGAAACGGTTGTCCTTTGCTAGACTCGCGAGCCAACAACGACAAAAAAATCCCAAAGGAAGAAGCTCGTATGTCCAGGAATCGCAGCTACTGGAGCGCCAACCTCAGGCTCGTCGCCCTGTGCCTCGCCATCTGGTTCGTCGTCTCCTACGGGTTCGGGATCATCCTGGTCGAGCCGCTGAATACGATCAGGATAGGCGGCTACAGGCTCGGCTTCTGGTTCGCGCAGCAAGGCTCCATCTACGTATTCGTGGCGCTGATCTTCTTCTACGCCAACCGCATGGGCAAGCTCGACCGAGAGCACGGTGTCCACGAAGACGACGAGGAGTAGATCGTGTCCCTGCAGGCCATGACCTACCTCGTCGTTGGCGCGACCTTCGCGCTGTATATCGGCATCGCCATCTGGGCGCGCGCCAGCTCGACGAAAGACTTCTACGTCGCCGGCGGCGGCGTCCACCCGGTTGCCAACGGCATGGCGACGGCTGCCGACTGGATGTCGGCCGCGTCGTTCATCTCGATGGCGGGCCTCATCGCGTTCATGGGTTACGGGGGATCCGTGTTCCTCATGGGCTGGACCGGCGGCTACGTGCTGCTGGCCATGCTGCTCGCACCGTACCTGCGCAAGTTCGGCAAGTTCACGGTACCCGAGTTCATCGGCGATCGCTTTTATTCGAAGGCGGCGCGTATCGTCGCGGTGATCTGCCTGATCATCGCGTCGGTCACCTACGTCATCGGCCAGATGAAGGGCATTGGTGTCGCCTTCTCGCGTTTCCTCGAAGTCGACTACAACATCGGCCTGCTCGTCGGCATGGGCATCGTCTTCATCTACGCGGTCATGGGCGGCATGAAGGGCATCACCTACACACAGATCGCCCAGTACTGCGTACTGATCCTCGCGTACACGATTCCCGCGATATTCATCTCGCTCAGCCTGACCGGCAACCCGGTGCCGCAGCTCGGCCTCGGTTCGACGATGGCGGGCACCGATACCTTCCTCCTCGACCGCCTGGACCAGGTCCTGCGCGACCTGGGCTTCCTCGAGTACACCACGAACGTGCGCCTCAGCCTGACCAACATGTTCATGTACACGATGTCGCTGATGATCGGCACGGCAGGTCTCCCGCACGTGATCATCCGCTTCTTCACCGTGCCGAAGGTCAAGGACGCGCGCAGCTCGGCCGGGTGGGCCCTCGTCTTTATCGCCATCCTCTACACCACGGCACCGTCGGTTGCCGCGATGGCGCGCCTCAACCTGATCGAGACGATCAACCTGCCGTCCGGAGAGCAAATGGTCTACGACGAACGTCCTGACTGGATTCGCAACTGGGAGGCCACGGACCTGCTGGTGTTCGAAGACAAGGACGGTGACGGCAGGATCGTCTATAACGCCGATCCCGATACCAACGAAATGACGAAGGTGGACCAGGACATCATGGTTCTGGCGAACCCTGAAATCGCGGGACTGCCGAACTGGGTCATTGCGCTCGTCGCCGCAGGCGGCCTGGCCGCCGCACTGTCTACCGCGGCCGGCCTGTTGCTTGCGATTTCGTCCGCGATCTCACACGACCTCCTCAAGGGCATATTCAAACCGGACATCACGGAGAAACAGGAGCTCCTGGCAAGCCGCATTGCAATGGCCGGGGCGATCGTGCTGGCCGGTTATCTCGGGTTCAACCCGCCCGACTTTGCGGCGGGCACCGTCGCGCTCGCGTTCGGACTCGCGGCGTCGTCGATCTTCCCCGCACTCATGATGGGCATTTTCTACAAGCGCATGAACAAGGAAGGTGCCATCGCCGGCATGGTAGCGGGTCTCGGCGTGACGCTGCTGTACGTGTTCCAGCACAAGGGCATCATGTTCATCGCCAGCACTTCGTTCCTCGGCGACATGTCGCCGAACTGGTTCCTCGGCATCGAGCCAAACGCCTTCGGCGCCGTCGGCGCGATCGTCAACTTCGTCGTGGCCCTGGCGGTGTCGAGAGTAACGGCGGCACCACCGGAGCATATCCAGCACCTGGTCGAGGATATTCGCGTCCCGGCCGGCGCGGGCGCCGCAGCCGCGCATTGACGGGATGCTGACGAACAGGCATGTCCTCGTCGCCATGCTGGTCGCGCCCGTGCTCGCGATC
Organism: Woeseiaceae bacterium; assembly: GCA_041574455.1. Lineage (GTDB taxonomy): Bacteria > Pseudomonadota > Gammaproteobacteria > Steroidobacterales > Woeseiaceae > UBA1847. Next base: position 9,367 of record JBFFOM010000069.1, read on the forward strand.
ATCGCCTGGTTCGCCATTGATTACTTTGTCGCCGAGCGTCCGCACGCGGCGAAGGAAGGCGCGACCTACACCCTCGTTGCCAAATCGAACTGCCGGTATGCCAGTGGTCGGTGCGACCTCGAGAACGCCGACTTTAAACTCTCGATTCGCCCAACGATGCGGGCTGCCACGTCGCTTGCGTTGACCGTGACCTCATCGCACCCGCTTGACACTGCGGCTATCGGGCTGGTCGACGGTGACGAGGCGCAGGCCCCTGCCGCCCTGACGCGCGCCAATGACACTGGCACGGAGTGGCAGGGGCTGATCGCGCCCCCCAGCTCCACGGATGCCAGCATCCGTATTGCTGCGACCACCGCGGGCGCCACCTGGTACGCCGAGGTACCAGTCGTCTTCCTGGAGACGGCAGACTGATGCCACACCAGGCGAGACCCCTTAATCAACCTTGATGATGATCTTGCCGCGCGCGCGGCCGGTTTCCGAATAGCGAATCGCATCGCGTGCCTCCGCAAAAGGAAACACGTAGTCGAGCACCGGCGTGACCCTGCCGTCCGCGACCATGTTTGCAAGTTCGGCAAGGTCTTCCCGACGCAGCTTCGCGAGAATCAGCAACAGTTCCTGGTCCGCGAACAGTGACTGCAGAAGCACGCCTGCAGGACGAATGAGCGGCGCTATCCAGTTGCCCTTGGGCCCGCCGACGACGACGAGTCGGCCATCCGGTTTGAGCACGCCCCGGTTCCTGCCGATCGAGTGGTTACCGACCATGTCCACGATGACGTCGTATGCCTCGCTGCTCTCCGTGTAATCCTCCTGGGTGTAGTCCCACACGTGGTCTGCGCCCAGAGACGTCACCATCTCGATGTTGCGCGTACTGCAGACGCCGTGAACTTCTGCGCCGAGTGACTTCGCAATCTGGACCGCGAACGTGCCGACGCCGCCCGACGCGCCGTTAATCAGAACTTTGTCGCCAGGCTGGACGCGTCCCTTGTCCCGCAGTGCCTGCAGCGCAGTGACCGCGGCGATCGGCAAGGCCGCCGCCTGCTCGAACGAGACTCCTTCCGGCAGTGCAACGATGGCACTGTCCTCATTAGCAAGCACATACTCGGCAAATGCGCCGTTGGCAGCGCCGAAGACACGGTCACCTGGTTTGAATGACGTCACGCCCGGGCCGACAGATTCGACCAGGCCCGCGAAATCGACGCCCATGCGATGGTCGTCCGGTGCCCCGAGACCCAACCCCAGTCGCATCAGGTAAGGCGAGCCGCGCATGTGATGCCAGTCGAGCGGATTGACCGAGGTCGCCTTGATGCGGACCAGGACCTGCTCGCCGGTTGGCGCCGGGATTGCCTGCTCCTCGAACACGAGGTTGTCGGGAGAGCCGTAGCAGCGATAGGTCACCGCCGTAAAGCCCGGCTCGCTTAGTGACGATTGTAGCGGTGAGGGACACTCCTCCGTGTGACTGATGACGAGCGCAAGCACGAGCAATCCGGCGGCAACAAGGCCGGTGACAGCGGCGAGTATCCGCCCGATCCACTTTTTCATTTCGTTCCTTCGGGTCGAAGTTGTTGGTCGAGGCGCCGACCGATACGCGCAATGGCATCCGGCAACGCGTCGATGTCTTCCTGCAGGGTCCGGAAATTTACTATACAGGCGCGCAATACGTAACGGCCCGCTATCACGGCATTCGAGACATACAGTTCCCCGCCCGCCTGGATCTCGCCGAGCAATGCCTGGTTCAGTTCGTTGAGGTAGGCCTCGTTCTCGTCGGAGTCCTCGAGATCCGCCGGTACGTAACGAAACGTCGCGATACTCAGATGGATGGTATAGGCCGCAAATTCCGCATGCGCATCGGTGAGCCGGAAAAGGCGCTCGGCAAGCTGGATATCGCCCCGTATCGACTCTTCGTAGCCCTTGCGCCCGGCTGCGCGCAGAGCCAGCCAGACCTTGAGCGCGCGGAAGCCGCGCGAATTCTGCATGCCGAGCTCGTAGTAGTTGATACCCTCTTCCTTGTCGCTGCCCAGCATGTAGTACTCGGGGTAGAACGCAAAAGCGTTACTCAATGCGTCCTTGTCACGGGTCAGTGTGCAGGCCGCCTCGAGCGGGCAATACAGCCACTTGTGCGGATCCATCGCCACCGAGTCGGCGAGCTGCAACGAACGCAAATCCTCGGGCGCTTCGTCGAGTGCGGCCGCCGGGGCACCGTAGGCGCCGTCCGCGTGTAGCCACAGGTCTTCGGCCTCGCAGATCTTCGCCAGCTCCCGCACCGGATCGACGACGCCGGTACTCACGCTGCCGGTCGTGGCCACGACGATGAACGGCAATCGTCCGGCGCCACGATCTGCAGCGATGCGCTCGCGCAACTCGCTCACGAGCATGCGGCCTTCATCGTCGGTCCCGATCCAGCGGATGCTGTCGGTACCGAGCCCGCAGACGTCGGCTGCCTTCTGGACCCAGGTATGGGTTTCGGCCGACACGTAGGCCGTCAGCTTGCGCGGATCGGCATAATTACCCTCGGCGCGAATATCCCAGGGCGCCTTTGCCGTGCGCCCGGCAATGAATCCGAGAATATTCGCCATGTTGCCGCCGCTGACCATGAGCCCGCCGGCATCGCGTTCGTAGCCGATGAAGTCGGCGAGCCAGCGGACGACCTGGGTCTCGATCTCGCTGGCCACGGGCGACAGGTCCCACTTGCCGACGTTGGCATTCACCGCGGCGGCCAGCAGGTCCGCCAGTGCGCCGAGCGGCGCCGCCGACGACGTGATGTAGCCCAGGAACTTCGGGTGC
>JBFFOM010000070.1:0-12048 GCA_041574455.1 Woeseiaceae bacterium
AGTCCGCCGATCAATGGCACGCGGACGAGCCTCTTCAGGGTCTCGCCGAGCTCGACCGCGAGGTGCACGAGATCCATGCACTCATCGTAGGAGCTCACCGTGCGGCAGGCCGCCAAATAGTCCTTCTCCGTGATAACGGACGGTAGCTCGCCGTCGACCAGCAGTTCGCGGCAGATGCCGAGGTTGATCTCGAGGGCCCGCGCATTGAGTTCGACCGCGGCTGCAGCCGTCGCGAGCGGGTGCGCCGGCAAGCTCCTGACGATGACCGGGGTGGCGCGTTCGATCTCGCGGTCGCGCGCACTGACGCCGACACCGGCGAGGTCGCTGACAATGAAGTCGACCGCCTCGGCGTAGCCCTTCGGTCCGAGCAGGTCCGAGAAGAACGGCGTCATGTAGCCGAGCTGCCAGCGGGTAAAGCGATCGTAGGCGTCGTAGAGTTGCGGGTCGCCGAGGTATTCGGCGTGCAGTTCGTTGCCGCGGGCGACGGCACGGCGGAATTTCGCCGCAGCATTCTTTCTGTCCGAACGTGCCATAGGATCACGATTCTCGGAGCTCGACCGGTCCTTACACTATTCGTAATAGCGCGTACCACGGCAAGTCTGCAGGAGCGCTTCTCGAAGCGCGACCACCCTACAAGTAGGAGCGCTTCTGTAGGAGCGCTTCTCGAAGCGCGACCCTACGACCCTGTGAGCCCCTTCAGGACTAAGGCGCCGGCTGCAGCAAGGCCTCGAGCTTTTCGCGGGCGTCCGCAAACCGTGCCTCGAGTCGTGGCGTCGGTGTCTCGCCGTAGGCGTCGCGGGCCCTGGCGCGGGAGAAATCGATCGCCCTGATGAGATCCTCCGCGGCACGGCTCGCGACGACGGGGTCGGTGCTGCCGACCTTGCCGATCCAGACCGGACTGCTGTGGGCGAACTGGTCGACCGCCATGCTCGGCCATTCGCCGCCGCCGCCGTGGGCCCTTGCCGCGACCCAGCCGTTCTCCGGCAGGGACAGGCTGCCGCGATACACTTTCGTCTCGCCAGCACCGATGCCGTCCATCTGTTCGACGACCTCACCGTTGACCACGATCTCGACGACATCGACCGCCTCGCTGCTGATCAGGGTCAGCTCCCAGGCCTGTTCGCCGGGGCGCGTGACGTCACCCGGCCGCGCACCGCCGCCGATGCTGAAGAGCAGCGCGGGCCCGGTTGTGAAGAACGTCCGGCCGCCGCGCACCTGCGTCAGGATCGAGTCGATATCGCGCTTCCCGTCGACAGCCTCGGCATACAGGCGAGCAGTCCCGGCGGCCGGCGTCCGCACGAAGTCGGTGAACATGTCGGTCCCCGAGGTTGCGACCGTGCGCCGGCCGATGTTCAGCAAGCGATACCAGACCTCGGCCGTGCCCAGCGGATTCGTCCACATGCAGACGAGTTCGATGCCGATGTTGTCGCTGAGCACCGCATCGGAAACGAGCTCGAGCGGGATCGGGTTGGACTCGAAGTCGTCGAACGGATCCTGTGCCAGCGCGATCGGATGGACGTAGGTTGCGAGGATGCCGTTTGCCTCGGCAAACGACATCGCTTCGCCGTTGGAGCGGTCCGGGCTGCCGAAACGCGGCATCTTCGGGCCGAAAAACCACGGATGAAACGCATCCCGGGCACCGATCATGCCGACGTGCCCGTGGAAGTTCGAACGAACTTCCTGCGACTGATGCACGGCATGGCCGTCCGGGGACGACACGCGTTCGCCGAGGATCGGTACGTCGACGTACCGGTCCAGGCGGTTCCACGACATCGGGAACAGCTGGTCGAGATCCTCGCCGGCGAGCAGCGGCAGCGTGTCCGCGAGTGTCATCCGGTAACTTCCGTCGGCATTGAGGTGGACGTGCTGGTCGGCGGATACGTAACCTGCGGCTCGGGCATCCCACAAGCGTTCTATCTCGAGATCCACCGACTGCGACTTGTCCGCCCTGGCTCGTACGGTCGTCGAGACCGGCATGCTCAACGGGCCGCGGGCCGCCATGACCTCGTAACGGCCGTCGGGCACGGTCACGGTGATCGTTCCCGAACTGTAGAAGTAGGGGTAGCCGTTCTGCGGGTCGAGATACGTCGGTCCGTCGGCGGTTGCTATCGGATGGCCGTCCGCGCGCCGCAGGGAAATCCTCGCCGGCGCCGGCTCGCCGTTCTCGTCCGCGGTCGTGATCGTCAGCGTGCCGGGTTTGCTCACGTAGCGCCATTCGCTGATTGTTACTTCACGAGGCTCCCCGCCGACCGTCGGCACACGCATCAGCCTGAACTGCTGTTCGTCATCGGGCGTGACGTAATAGACGTGCGTGCCGTCGGCGCCGAAGGACGGCATCAGCGCATAACTGCCCGGCGGGGTGAGCCGCCGCTGCGCAACCGGATCCTCGATGTCGGCGACGATGATGTGATAGTCGCCGCTTTCAGGTGCACTCAGAACGATCGAGCGCTCCTGCGGGTGTGCGTCGAAACTCATCGCCAGCGACAGCCGGTCCGGCCGAACGATACGATCGGTGCCGTCGATGAAATCGCGCAGATGAATATTGCGGCTGGGGTAGGCCTGGTTGAGGTAGAGCAGGCCCCGGCCGCCGGGCGCTCGGCGTGCATTGCGCTCTACTCGCCGGAGGTCGGTCAGCTGCTCGTCGTGACCGGATGCGAGATCGCGGCGCCAGATGCTCAGCACGCCGTTCCGTGCCGACGTGTAATAAAGGTGCTTCCCGTCGGCGGAGAACTCGGGGTCCAGTTCGATGGCCGGTGAATCGAGGACCTGCTCCTTACCGCTGCCGAGATCACGGATGACGATACTGGTGTCGAGGCCGTCGTCCCTGACGAACGCCAGGCGCTCGCCGTCGGCAGACCAGCGCGGCCGGCCGTCCAGCGCCGGGCCATCGGTCAGCTGGCGGGCGACGCCGCTTTCGAGATCCAGCAGCCAGAGCCAGCCCTGCGACGCCAACGCGAGGGTCTTGCCGTCCGGTGCCGGCGCCGGATCGACGGGCCCCGACGACAGGAACGGGAACTCGTGCTGTTCCAGGTAGACGTGGTGGGAGAAGTCGTCGACCTTCGGGTAACGGTTGTCCCATCCCGCCAGGACCGACACAGGCAGCAAACCGGCGCCGATCAAGCCGATTAGACATAAGCAGTGCGCAAAACGGACGCGTCGTTTCATCGTTGGTACCCCCCCTGCAGTCTGGCGAAGGCTAGCAGCAGATGTGCCGGCCGCCCACCGGTAAACGCCGTTATTCCCAAATCGAATAATAGGCGCCCCCGGCGTTTTCCATACGAAATTCAGGGAATTCAGGTAGTTATTGAGCCGGCAGGCTTCAGGGAGCGGCGAGCAGGCCGATTTCGCGGTCCCGGATGCCCCAAAATGGATACCTGTTGCATTTTCGACACAAAAATTCGAAATCGCTGGGATGGGGCTCGATTGCGCTAAATCCCTTTTGGAATAAGGAATTTCATCAGAAACATTTACTGTTTTGGTGATTGGTGGTATAAGCCCCCGTACGCGTTGTGCGAAAAACGCAACGTTCTTTATCACAGCATAAGGGGAACATTCATGTTTTCAGAAAACCAACTGCGGAGTGCGATCCGTGTGAGCCTGGGATTGGGCTCTGGCGCGCTCGCGGTCGGATTTGCGCCCGGTGCTCTAGCACAGGACGCAGGTTCGGCAAGTGATGAGCCGTTGGAAGAGATTATCACGACAGGTTCGCGCATTAAGCGTGCCGATCTCGATAGTGCCAGTCCTGTAACGGTCGTCGATCGTAGCGTCCTGCTTTCGAATGGTATTACCGACGTTGGCGATCTGCTGCAGCGCATGCCTTCGATGTCTGGTTCGCCAATCGGCACCACGACGAACAACGGTGGCAACGGCTCGGTCCAGATCGACCTGCGCGGTATGGGCGCTGACCGTACCCTGACGCTTGTCAATGGCATGCGTACGGTGGACGGTGGCGACTACCAGACCATTCCCGCCAACATGATCGAGCGCGTCGAAATCCTGAAGGACGGCGCTTCGGCCGTGTACGGCGCAGACGCAGTCGCAGGCGTGGTCAACATCATCACCCGTCGCGATTTCGAAGGTCTCGAGTTCACGCTGCAGAACGCCGATCACTTCGACATGGACGACGGGGCACAGCTATCTGTTGGTCTCATCGCCGGTAAGGTGTTCGACAATGGCAACGTCATGTTCGGTGCCGAGTTCGTTGACCAGAAGCAGGCCTACCAGAGCGACGCTCCGTGGGAATACTTCCAGAACTCGTACTACATCTATCCGGAAGGCTGCGAGAATCAGCTGACCCAGCCGTATCCGACGGGCTGCTATCCTATCGGTTCCTCGCGTGTACCGCAGAGCCGCCTGCCGTTCTTCTCGGCACGCGTTCGGGATGACGATGGCAACCCGTTGCCGGGGGACTACCCTGGTCAGGGCCTGTTCCACATCGGTACACCTGCGACGAACTCGTACGAATCGGGATTGATGGCCACGGGTGCCGCGTCGTCGTACAACTATGCGCCGGTCAACTACATCCAGACGCCGTATGAGCGCACCAACCTGTTCGCCGAAGCCAACTTCGACCTGACGGAGAAGGTACAGCTCAACGTCGGCCTGCGCGGCAACTTCCGCCAGTCGAAGCAGGAGCTGGCACCGCTGCCTTACACGGGCGGCGACCCGTATTACAACGGCTTCTTCGTGAATCCGGCCACGGGTGTCAATACGCCGTACGAAGGTGTTTCGGAGAACAACTACTATCTGCGCCAGGCGGTCGATAACTATAACGCCGCGAACGGCACCTCGCTGGCTTACGAGCCCGTGGTCCAGCCGCGTCGCCGCATGATCGAGACGACTCGCGATTTCACGCAGGACATCACGCAGATCCAATCCGTGATCAGCTTCACCGGCGAGATCCGGGACATGGACTGGGAGGTCCACTGGAACCACGGGTACCGTAGCCGCACTGACGTCGACGGCGGCCAGTTCTCCGGCGCACGCCTGAACAACGCGCTCGGCCCGTCGGCCGACCTCGATGGCGACGGCCAGCCGGAGTGCTACGCACAGGCCGGTACCGATCCGGGCGGCGTCGATGCCGCCACGTTGATCGAGGGCTGCGTCCCGATGAACCTGTTCGGTGGCGGTGAGGTCGATCCGGTCACGAGCCAGCCGACCGTAACCACGATGACGCAGGACATGGTCGACTACGTGCAGGTCAATCTGATCGATACCTTCGTGCAGAAGATGCACCAGGCAGGTGCCAGCCTCTCCGGCGGCGGTCTTGACCTGCCGGGCGGTGAGATCGGTTGGGCCTTCGGCGTCGGCTACTGGGAGCAGGACTTCACCTACCAGCCGGATTCCGGCAAGCAGACGGGTGCTGTGACTGGTAACGTCGGCGCCGGAACGGACGGCTCGCTGTACAACTCGAGCGTCTTCGCCGAATTCTTGCTGCCGCTGTTCGACAACGGCACGCAGGCGTTCGACGTCAAGGCCGGCCTCCGCTACGACGACTGGAACGCGTTCGACGGTGACTCGACCTGGCAGCTCGGCCTCGAGTTCCAGGCGCTTGACGGCCTCAAGTTACGGGCCACGGCAGGCACCATCTTCCGTGCACCGACGGTCAGCGACCTGTTCGGTGGTCAGATCGACAGCTTCCCGACGTTCTCGGATCCGTGTAATGCGGCCAACTTCGCGGGCTCCCCGGGATGTGCGCAGGTTGCCCCGCAGCTCGACAACCAGGTCAACGCCAAGTTGGGCGGCAACCCGTTCCTGCAACCGGAAACGGGCGAGACGTTCACGGCTGGTTTGGTCTGGGAGCCGAGCTTCGGCAGCAGCGACTTCACTGTCACCCTCGACTACTGGGACATCCAGATCGAGGACGGCATCAGCTCGCTGGGTGTGCAGTACACGCTGGAGGACTGCTACGTGCGCCAGAACGCTTCGTCCTGTTCGTTGATCACGCGTAACGCGAACTACACGATCAACAACATCCTCGACGGCACGATCAACGTTGCCGAACAGGGCGCGACCGGTGTCGACACCGAGATCCGCTGGAGCATGGATTCCAGCATCGGCCAGTGGCAGGCATCGATGCTGTGGTCGCACCTGCTCGAGCGCAGGAAGATCGCGTTCCCGGGCGATGAGGAGCAAGATCTGTCCGGTCGTTACGTGGATCCGACTGCTGAAGACGGCGGTGCGTATGCTACCGACAAGATCAACTACACGGTCCAATGGATGTTTGGCAACCTTTCGATCGGCTACCTCGGCGAGTACATCAGCGGTCTGGATGCGGACACGTTCTGCAACTGCGACAGCGATGGCGATCCGTCGAACAATGGCCCGAATGGTGAATACATCCAGAAGATCGATGCGTTGCTCTATCACGACCTCGTCGCGGACTACACGTTCGAGCGGACTAACACCAACATTGCGCTGGGTTTCACCAACCTGACCGATGAAGAGCCGCCGTTCATGGATACCGGCTTCAATGCCAACACCGATCCGCCCACGTACCGCTTGTTCGGTCGTGGCTACTACCTGCGTCTGACGCAGAGCTTCGAATAAGTCGTCGCTCGGTAGTAGATGAAACAAGGGGAAGGGCCGCGCAAGCGGCCCTTCTTCTTTTTGTCGGATTCGCCGGGTTTGTCTGGTTTTGGTTTTATACGCAGCCGTGGATCAGAGCGATTGCCAGAGACGCTCGTCCTCGGTGAGTGGATACAACGACTCGGCGAGATGGATCAGCCGTTTCGAGTGCTCGGGCGACCCCGCCTTTTCGGCGTCGAGCTGCCACTTGACCGAGAAGTGGCGGATCGCATCGCGGGGGGTATCGGCGACCGCGCCATCGATGCAGTCCAGCGGCACCTCACCACAGATGAACCACTTGAAAGCGACCGGATCGTTGTGTGCGCGCACCTTGCCGATCAATAGTGAAAACGGCAGAGTCCAGGACGGCTTGACGTCAATTAGCGGATCATCGATCAAACCGCGCTCGCTGATCAGCTTGGTGGCATTCTTGAGCTGATCTTGTAACCACTCCCGCAGCTTCTGTTCAGCCTGTCGGGTTTCGTTGTCTTTCATGATCCGGCATCCGTATTCCTGGCTACCAGGGCCCAGGCCAGCGGGTCGCCGCCCTCAGCGGTCAATGCGTCGGCCCTGCTGACGGCGAATCCCTGATCCACCAGTTGATCGCAGTATTGTCGGAAGCGTGCTTCATCGATTGCGGCACTCAGCATCGACCGCATTCTGTCCGCATACTCGTCGACCTCCTCCCGCATCGCACCGATCCAGCTCATGACCTCCTCCGGATCGTAATGGGGGAGTCTCAGGTGAATTCGGGCGACGTCCTCGTATAACCTGACGATGGTGCCGCCGGCGACGTCTGGCCCGAACTGTTCGATGATCGCTTCGACGGCACGTGCGGCCGGAGAAAGCGCCTCTCCGGCTGCGTCATAGGGCGCCCGGTCGGCGCCGCGAACCGCAGCAAACCCCGTCTCGAACAGGCGCGATGCAAGTACGATGAAATCTGTGGCGCGCAATGCTTCGATCGCCTCGAGATTGGCAGTCGACTCCCTCGAAATCAGGCTGTCTTTCGCGTGCGCCAGGATGGCAAGTATTCCCGATGGCGCCACGAGTCCCGGCGCCGCCAAGAGCGCGCCTTCGCCGCCGTACTCGATACCGAACTGGCTCGTTACGAGCTGGAACTGCCCGTCCGGCAGGGACAGTGACCTCGTGTCGGCCACGACGCCCTTGACGCCGGGAAATCGTCTTTCGACTGACTCGATCGCCGCAGGCGACAGGTCGACACAGGTGATGACACCCGCGCTAATGTCGTGGCGAATCATCGTCTCGATCATCGCGCCGTTGCCGGTCGCGAGATCGACGATTCTTACGTCTTTGGGAAGATCGAAGGTCGATTCGAAAAACTTGTTCCAGAACGCGTCTATTGCAGGATGGCTGACACCGCCGGCGCCATAGGCGCCCGAGGCGCCAGTCCCGGCCCAGTACCTGTTCCATCCGCTGTCCTGCGACCCTGGTTCTGCCCTATCCATGAGATCCCATTTGTGAAAACATTCACCGTTTGCCGATTATAACAAGCGGCCGGAAGTCCGGATAACGCGACTGTTTCCATTCAGACCGCGCGATGCGCGGTGCGGCATCACAGATCAGCTATGAAGCAACAGATTCAGGAATTGAGCATTGCCGGGCGACACGCCGGCGCAAGACAGGACTGGGTCACGGTTCAACGCTGTGCCCAGGGTATCCTGGCGCTGGATCGCGGTCATCCAGAGGGCCACTTTCTGGCCGGGCTGGTCGCTAAAGCCGCACAGAACCCCCGAGAGGCCATGGATGCGTTCGAAGCGGTATTGCGCATCGATTCACGGCGTTACGATGCCGCTGTCGAACTCGCCACGCTGATGTCGATTGCGCGACGCAACGGTGAGGCCGCCGAACTTATCGGCAAATATGAAAAGCAGTTGTCGAACAGCCCGAAATATCTCGACATGGCGGCGACGACTTATACAGAAATCGGTTTACCTGAACGCGCATGGCCCCTCTATCGTAAGGCAGTGGAGCTGCAACCCGAGATTCCTCTTTTCAAGGGGAATCTTGCGGCCTGTGCCGTCTACGTCGGCGAGATGGAGGCGGCGCAAGCCAAGTACAAAGAGCTGTTGCGGGAAAATCCGACGCACCAGAGAAACCATTACCACCTGTCGCGGATTCAACGGGCCATCGACACCAAGCACATCGACGAGATGCTGCATGTGCTCGAAACCACCAGGCTGCCACCGGATCGCAACATCTTCTTGTACTACGCGCTCGGCAAGGAGTACGAGGACCTGGGGCTCTGGGACGAGGCTTTCGGTTATTACAAGAAAGGCGGCGACGCCGCCTACGCGGCTTCGGGCTACGATGTAAGCGGAGACGTCGGCATTATCGACAAGGTTATCGAAGTCTGTGATCGCCAATGGATCGAGCAGGGCGCAGACGGGGACGAAGCCTCACGCCAGCCGCTGTTCATTGTCGGGTTGCCGCGGACCGGAACGACGCTGACTGAACGCATCATCGCCAGTCATTCCCGAGTGACCAGTATCGGCGAAACCGAGTTCATCCAGATGATGATCCGCAAGGTCAGCGGCGTCGCGACCATCGAGAAGATGATCCCGGCCATCATCGAGGCGGCTGCCCGGCAGCCGGCGAGCGTCATCCGCGACGGCTACCAGGATACCGTGGCCTATCGTCTTGGTGACGAGCCGATTTTCATCGACAAGCTGCCCTTCAACGTTCTTTACCTGGGCTTCATCGCGCGTGCCTGGCCCGGCAAGCCCATCGTGCTGTTGAAACGTAACCCGATGGACTCCTGCTTCTCGATGTACAAGCAGGTATTCACCTGGGCATACAAGTTTTCTTACAACCTCGAGACACTCGGTGCCTATTACATCGCGTATGAGCGCCTGTGCCGGCACTGGCGCGACGTGCTGGGCGATCAGCTCGTCGAGGTCCAATACGAGAACCTGGTTGCGAACCAGGAATTGGAGACGCGTCGTCTGCTCGACGGCCTCGGGCTGGATTTCGAGGATGCCTGCCTGCGTTTTGAAGAACACAGGGCGCCTTCGACCACGGCCAGCTCCGTGCAGGTACGGGAAAAGGTCTACTCGGATTCTGTGCAGCGCTGGCGCCGATTCGAGCGGCATCTAGAGCCTCTGCGCCGGCAGCTGGAGGCCGCCGGTATCCGTACCGATGGTGGAGCAGGTGCCACTGTCGATTGAGGAACTGCGGGCCACAGCCGGCCGCCTGCTCGCGAACAACGACCTCGCGGGCGCCAGTGGCCTCGCGGACAGAATGCGTCGGTCGTTCCCGGCGCTCCCTGACGGCTGGTACCTGCAGGGGGTCATCGAGAAGCGGGCGGGGCGCGCCGAAGATTCGGCTGCCGCCTTCGAAGAGGCACTCTCGCGCGACGATTCGCGTTTCGACATCGGCATCGAGCTCGCAAATCAGCACCTTGCGCTGAATCGGTACCGGGAAGCGCGTGCGCTGATCGACCGCTACGGCAAATCGATCGGAGCGCACCCGGTCTACCTGGACATGGCGGGCCAGATCTGCTCCACAATGGGCCTGCACCGGGACGCCTGGCCTTTCTTCGAGCAGGCGCTAGCGGTCGCACCGGATGCAGAGGCGATCCGCATGCATGCTGCTGCCTGTGCGGTCGTCGTCGGTGAGACCGACAAGGCGCGGGCGTTGTATGAGTCGATCCTGCAACAGAATCCGTCTCACCAGAGGGTGCATTACGAGCTGTCGCGTATCGATCGTGCCGTGGACGACAGCCATATCCAGCAGATGCTCGACCTCCTGGATCGGAGTACTGCTCCGCCTGAGCGGAACATATTCCTTTATTATGCGCTGGCCAAGGAGTACGAGGACCTGGAACGCTGGGAAGATTCATTCGCGTGCCTGGAGCGCGGCGGCAATGCAGCGAGGAAGGTGTCTCAGTATGACATTCAGGAGGACATCGAAGTCATCGATGCCATCATAGAAACCTGCGACGCCGACTGGCTGGCGTCAAAGCAACTGAGTGACGCCCCGGCTGACCGGACGCCGGTTTTCGTCGTCGGGCTGCCGCGGACGGGCACGACACTGACCGATCGTATTCTGTCGAGCCATTCCCTGATAGAAAGCGCCGGCGAATCTCAGCTGCTGCAGATGGTGCTGCGGGACGGAACCCACGCAGGTAATCACGTCGGGATCACGGGACAGCAGATTCGCGCTGCGGCAGAACGGGATCCGCGCTCGATCGCCGAAGCTTACCTGCAGGCGATCAGGCATCGCCTCGGCCCCGCCCCCTATTTCGTCGAAAAGCTCCCGGAGAACTTGCTCTACCTGGGCTTCATTGCTGCCGCGTGGCCGGAGGCTCGGATCGTGCACCTGCGCCGACACCCGCTGGATGCGTGTTTCGCAATGTTCAAGCAGTCCTTCTTCCGGTTCGCCTATACGCTCGACGACCTGGCGCAGTACTATCTCGCCTACGATCGACTGAGCCGGCACTGGAAGAGTGTCCTCGGCGGCCGGTTGATCGAGCTACAATACGAAGCGCTTGTGGCCGAGCCGGAAGCACAGATCCGTCGCTTGTTCGAACGAACGGACATCCCGTTTGAGGCGCAGTGCCTGGATTTCGATCGGAGCGCCGGGCCCGTCGCAACGGCCAGCGCAACACAGGTTCGGGAAAAGGCGCACACGCGCTCTGTCGGCAAGTGGAAGAAATTCGCACAGCAGCTGGAGCCACTACGGGCAAAACTCGAATCAGGGGGTGTCGAATTATGAGAGAAGTGATTTGTCGGACGGCAATGTCCAGCGCACTGCGCTCAGGGGCGTTGACGATATTTCTGTTTGCGTCCGCGAGCGCGCAGGAAGCCGGAGACCTGGAGGCGTGTGCGCAACTCCAAGATCCGCAGGCGCGCTTGTCTTGTTACGACGAAGTCAGCCAGCGGGCAGCGAAGACGGCAGAGCCAGGTGGTGAGGCGACCCCGGCTCGGGAGTCCCCGGAATCAAGTGCGCCAGAGCAATCCGCACCGCCCTCGGACGCTGTCAGCGACGAACAGCCGAGCTCCAGTGATCCGGCAGAGGGGACAGTTCGGGCTACGTTGACAGATTGCCGCAAGGGTCCGACAGGCAAGTGGCATTTCTTTCTCGACAATGGCCAGGTCTGGGAACAAAGGGACAATGACCGATTCAGTACCCGGGACTGCAGAGGGGAGGTGACGATAACTAAGGATTTCTTCGGCTACAAGATCAAGTTTTCCCATACTGAAAACAAGATTCGTGCCGCGCGCGCCCAGTAGACCGAATCTCGATAAGCCTGCGTATTGAAAAGCCACCTCGGCCGTTCACGCGCGGTCGCGCAGTATAGCAATCAGCACACTGTTACCTGCTCTGGAAGCAATGGGGAATCGCCTGCTGGTGTCGTCAGCCGCGCAGCTGCTGATCGATCAGGTCCAGCAGTACCGCTGCCTGCTCGCGGGCCTGCCGATACATGTAGACGCGCGTCCTCGTGTCCTGGTGGGCAAACGG
>JBFFOM010000071.1:0-10429 GCA_041574455.1 Woeseiaceae bacterium
CCACCTCGTCGTTTTCGGGGAGGCCCTCGTGCCCGGCTACCCGTTCTGGGTCGAGCGCACCGAGGGCGCCCGCTTCGAATCGGCTCTGCAGAAGTCGCTGTTCGCCCACTACGTCAGCCAGGGCGTGTGCATCGAGGACGGGGATCTCGACCCGCTTTGCGCAATCGCTGCAAAGTACGAGATCGCGATCTACGTCGGTGTCATGGAACGCGCCGCCAATCGCGGCGGTCACAGCCTGTACTGCTCGATGGTCTACGTGGACGCATCCGGCAGCATCGGGTCTGTGCATCGCAAGCTGATGCCGACCCACGAAGAGCGCCTCGTCTGGGCCATCGGTGACGGCAACGGCCTGCGTACCCACAAGCTCGGTGACTTCACGGTCGGCGGGCTCAACTGCTGGGAAAACTGGCTGCCCCTGCCACGCGCCGCTCTCTACGCGCAGGGCGAGGACCTCCACGTCGCGATCTGGCCCGGCAACCTGCGCAACACCGAGGACATCACGCGCTTCATTGCCCGCGAGAGCCGCTCCTACGTCGTGTCGGTGTCCGGCCTGATGCGCCGATCGGACATTGACCCGTCATTGCCCCACGCCGACCTCCTGATCGAGACCGCCGATGACGTCATGGCGAATGGCGGCTCCTGCGTCGCCGGTCCCGACGGCGCGTGGGTGCTCGAGCCCGTCGTCGGTGAGGAAACGCTCGAAGTCGTTGAACTCGACCACGTCCGCGTCCTCGAAGAACGCCATAGTCTCGATGTCGCCGGGCACTACTCGCGACCCGACGTCGTCAGCCTGCGGGTCAACCGGAAGCGGCAGACCACCGCCGAGTTTGACGACTGACACAAGGCAAGGTCGTACAGGTATCCGAACACGCCTCGCCAATGGCTCGGCTATGGATTCGGATACCTGTACGACCTCGCGTGCGGACACCTCATCCCGGCGGCGTCGCCGCCAGAGGTGTCGGACGGCCGGGGAAAGCGTCCCCGAATCCATAGCCGCAGGCGTGTGAGGGGATGCTTTCCCCGGGCATTCATCTCTGGCGCGGCGTGTTCAGCTGCCTGTCTCGCGTCGTCCCTCTATGTAGAGACATACACCAGATACGCGCCGAATGCGGCAGCAAACAGGCAGGAAACCCGCATCACCGCATCCGGCCGCGCCAGCCACCAGTCGACAAATCGGTCCAGCCGTGCCTGCCCCATCACGAGGATCATGACGGCCGCAACCACGGCAATGACGGCAAGAATCCGCATGACCAGCGGGTGGCGCAACTCATCCGCCAGGAACCAGAGCAAGGCACCCATGACGAGTCGAATTACGACCGCAAGGACAAAGCGGATATTCGCGGGCATCGTAGTGAACATGCCGCGAAAGCGCGCCGGGCTCAGGATTCCTGCCGCGCCCGCGATGGCACTCAGCGCACCTAGTAATGCCACAAGCAGGGTCATGTTCTTCCCCTTTTCAGCTGTTTTCGACCTGCCGCGGCATTATAGTCCTGCATTGGTCACGAACAGGACATGCGGGGGTCATGTCCTTACCGAGCGGCCGCGATAACGCACCGCCATCGAAATACAGCGCTCGAGGCACGAACGATGAACAAGCTCTATGACAACATCCTGCAAACGGTCGGCAATACGCCGATCGTCAAGCTCAACAAACTCGGCCCCGAAGGCGTCAATGTCTACGTCAAGGTCGAGTCTTTCAACCCGATGGGCTCTGTCAAGGACCGCCTGGCACTCAACGTCATCGAAACGGCTGAGCGGGACGGCACCCTGAAGCCCGGCCAGACCGTCATCGAGGCCACCAGCGGCAATACCGGTATCGGCCTGGCCATGGTCTGTGCCGTAAAAGGCTACCCGTTGGTCGTAACCATGGCCGAGAGTTTCAGCGTCGAGCGCCGCCGCATGATGCGTTTCCTCGGGGCCAAGGTCGTCATCACCCCGGCCGAACTCAAGGGCAGCGGCATGCTGGCCAAGGCCACGGAACTCGCCCAGAAACACGGCTGGTTCCTCGTGCGCCAGTTCGAAAACGAGGCCAATGCGGATGCGCACTCGAACACGACGGCGCCCGAGATCCTCGAGGCCTTCGGTGACAAGAAGCTCGACTACTGGGTGTCGGGCTTCGGCACGGGCGGCACGCTCAAGGGCGTATCCCGCGTGCTGAAGGAGAAAAGCCCGAAGACCAAGGTCATCGTGTGTGAACCGGACAATTCCCAGATTCTCGTCAGCGGCATCCCGCAGGACCGCCTGGACGACGGCACGCCCAAGGACAGTCACCCGCTGTTCCGCCCGCACCTCATGCAGGGCTGGAGCCCGGACTTCATCCCCAAACTGACCGAGGACGTCGTCAACGCGAAGTACATCGACGACATCATCCCGATCGACGGCAACGAGGCACTGCGCCTGTCCCGCGCGCTGGCTCGCGAAGAAGGCATCTTCGTCGGTACTTCGGCGGGCGCGACCCTGTCGGGCGCACTGCAGGTCGCCGAGCGGGCGGAACCCGGTTCCAACGTGCTCTGCATGCTTCCCGATACGGGCGAGCGCTACCTGAGTACGCCGCTGTTCGAGGACATTCCCGAGGAGATGGACGAGGACGAGATCGAAATCTCGATGTCGACCCCGAATTTCCGTTTCGGTGCCGCGCCGCCACCACCGGCGGACGACGAGCCCGAGGAGGAAGCCGCCGAAGCGCCGGCCGATGCGGTCGCATTTCTCGAGGAAGCAAGGCATGACAATGACAACCCGGTCGTGTTATTTGCTCTCGAGTGGTGCGAGTTCTGCTGGTCCGTGCGCAAGATGTTCGCGCATTACGATATTCCCTATCGCGCGGTTGACCTCGATTCGGTCGCCTACCAGGAAGACAACTGGGGGGGGAAAATCCGCAAGGCGCTCGAAGCCGACACCGGCCTCAAGACGATCCCGCAAATCTACATCGGCGGTCAGCATCTCGGCGGCGCGACCGACCTTTTCGACGGCATGAAGGACGGCAGGATCGCAAAGCTGCTGGAAGAGAATAACGTTGCGTGGAATACCGGCGCGGACCGGGACCCCTACTCGTTCCTGCCAAAGTGGCTACATAAACGCTAGGAGCCGAAGAAGTACATACCCAGCGTCTCGGCGACGCAAGCCGGCTTGCGCTCGCCCTCGACCTCGAGCCGGGTCTCGGACGTCAGCAACAGTGCGCCGGCACGCTGCCGCGCCTGGAGAACGGTGGCCCGGGCGCGGATCTTCACGCCGACCGGTACAGGCGTATAGAAGCGCACCTTGTTGAGGCCGAAATTGATGGCGCGTTCGAGGTTTTGTACCTCGACAAAGTTGCCGGTCAGCGCCGGGATCAGCGCGATCGTCAGGTAGCCGTGCGCGATGGTCTTGCCCTCAGGCATTTCCTTCGCCGCGCGCTCGGTGTCGACGTGAATCCACTGGTAATCGCCGGTCGCCTCCGCAAACTGGTCGATGCGGTGCTGGTCGACAACCACCCAGTCGGATACGCCGACCTCCACGCCTTCGAGCGCCTTAGCGTCTTCAATAGAAGCTATCGTGTGCAACTAATTCCCCAAGCGTCGTGCCGCAGCTAGTGATACCTGATGCGGCCTCACTCCGCAATCCCGTGGCTGTTGCAGCGCTCGCAGTTGACCCAGCCCGAGTCGCCGTTCGTGTAATGCTCTTTCTTCCAGATCGGCAGGCGATGTTTGAGCTCGTCAATGATGTAGCGGCATGCCTTGAATGCTTCGTCCCGGTGCTGCGATGCCACGCCGACCCAGACGGCACACTCGCCAATCTCGAGCATGCCGACGCGATGCACACAGCGCGCTTCGAGATGCGGAAACCGCCGCCGCGCCTCCCTGATGACCTTCTCGCCCTCGGCGATGACCAGCGGTTCGTAGGCTTCGTACTCGAGCCGCTCGACCGTATGGCCTTCGTTCTCGTTGCGCACCCAGCCCTCGAAGGCGCAGAAGCCGCCCGCCGCGGGATTCACGAGCGAGCGCTGCAGCGACGCGATATCGATGGGCGCAGTCGTTACCTCGATCACATCACCCACCTGCGACAGGCGGAAACAGCAGCACCGTATCGCCGTCATTTACGGGCGAGTCCCAGGTCGCCATTGCGTCATTGATCGCCACCTTGCAGTGGCCATCCGGCTCGTCGGAGCCGTGCCGCGGCCGCGTCGCGACAAATACGTCGCGTGCCGTTGCCGCATCGAGTTCGAGCGTTTCTTCACCGACCCCGGCGTGCTCGCGGAACATCGCGAAATACCTGACAGTAATGCGCTTCATGGCTGCTGCTCCAGCACGCTTCCTGCCAGGTCACCAGGTGTGTTGATGTTGTCGAGGGAGCTCGGGTCCAACTGGTCGATCAGGTGCGTATCAGAGCGAATCAGGATCTTGCGCGGACAGGTGCGGCCAGCATTGACGAAACCCTGGATAATCTCATCGGTTCCCGATCGCCAAATCGCGCACAGCGGCTCGGGCAGACCGTCATGGCTGCTGATATACGCTGTGAACGGATGCTGCGCCGAACGCCGTTCGAGCAGGTGCGCCACCGTCGCGTCGTCGATGTTGGGCAGATCACAGGCCACGACCAGCCAGTCGGCCTCGGGATACGCCTGCATCGCGGAGAGGATGCCGGCAAGCGGACCGAGGTCCTCGTACTGATCGACAATCTGCGCGTAACGCCGTCTTTCGGCCTCGTCCCGCTGATCACGACGGGTCGATACGAAGACGTGCTCAACATGAGATTCGAGCAGCGCGACCATGTGTGCCAGTTGTGAAACACCTTCGCGCTCCAGCAGGGCCTTGTCTCGCCCCATGCGCCGGCTCTGGCCGCCGGCCAGCACGAGACCGTATACCGGTGTTTCACTCATCCCGGTGGAAGTCCTGCTTGCCGCCCGTCTTTGCCATCAGTCGTGTCGGACCGATCAGGATGTCGTGCGAAAGCGCCTTCAGCATGTCATAGACCGTCAGGGCAGCAACGCTCGCCCCGGTCAGTGCCTCCATCTCGACGCCGGTCTTGTGATGCACGTTGCAGTGGCAGTCGATGACGGCCGTATTGCCTCGTAGCTCGATCGTGACCTTGCAGTTCTCGAGCCCGAGCGGATGACAGAACGGGATCAGCTCGTGCGTCTTCTTGGCCGCCATGACCCCGGCGATGATCGCGGTAGCGAAGACCGGGCCCTTCTTCGTCTCGATTTCATCGCCGTCGATGTGCCGGGCGATGACGTCGGGTAACTGCACCTCGGCCTGTGCGTGGGCCGCACGCGCCGTGGCCTGCTTGTCGCCGATGTCGACCATCGTCGGCCGGTTGGCTTCGTCAATATGGCTGAGTTTCGACACCTTATCCCCCAATCCGGTACATCTCGACCTTGCGCAATACGTGTGCCTCGGCCGTTTCCGGCCGGCGCAGCTCACTGTAGCGATCCGCGCGCTGCAACCAGATCTGGGACAGGATGCTCTTGAGCTCCTCTTTGTCTGCGCCGTTGCGCAGGGACTCCCGCAGATCGATTCCCCGGTTCGCGAACAGGCAAGTATAGAGCATGCCGTCCGCCGACAGACGCGCCCGGCTGCAGTCGCCGCAAAACGGCTCCGTGACCGACGAGATAAAACCGATCTCGCCCTGCCCGTCGACGTACGCATAGCGATGCGCGACTTCGCCCGGGTAGTTCTGGTCCATGCGCCGCAGCGGCCAGCGAGCCTGCACCTGTTCCAGCAACTGGCGCGAAGGCACGACCTGTTCAAAGCGCCAGTGGTTGCGGTTGCCGACATCCATGAATTCGATCAGGCGCACGATGTGGCCGGTCCCGCGGAAGTGCTCCAGCAGGTCGAGCACCGTGTGGTCATTGACGCCGCGCTGCACGACGACATTGATCTTGATGGGATCGAGACCGGCCTCTTCAGCCGCACGCAGGCCCTCGAGAACCTTCGCGAGGTCGCCCCGCCCGCCGCTCATATACCGGAACACCTCTCCATCAAGGCTGTCGAGACTGATCGTGACCCGGTGCAGGCCGGCGTCCGCCAGCGCCTGTGCCATCGGGGCGAGCAGCATGGCATTGGTCGTC
The DNA here is from genome assembly GCA_041574455.1 of Woeseiaceae bacterium. Taxonomy (GTDB): domain Bacteria; phylum Pseudomonadota; class Gammaproteobacteria; order Steroidobacterales; family Woeseiaceae; genus UBA1847. The sequence continues at coordinate 6,047 of JBFFOM010000071.1, forward strand.
AGCGCAAGATCGTCGACGCCCGCAATCTCCGCCAGCCCGGTAATCAGCCCGGCAATGTTCTTGTCGAGCAGGGGCTCACCACCGGTCAGCCGCATTTTGCTCACGCCGAGGGCCGCGGCTGCCCGCGCGACTTTGAGGATCTCCTCGTACGTCAGGCGCTCGCTCTTTCTCAGGAATTCGAAATCGGCGTGATACTCGTCCTCGGGCATGCAATAGGGACAGCGGAAATTGCACTGGTCGAGCAGCGAGATCCTGAGATCGTGCAACGGGCGCTGCAGTGCATCACGGATGACTTCACGTTCCGGGTTGTGTTCGTGGGGTGACCGCATCGACACATTCTGCCGCAACTCGGCTCCGTTACAAACCGAAGCAGACGTCTTGGTACGTCCAACAGACGTACCGAGACCTCCAAGGGACGCGCGCATGCTCGTCTGCTAAGCTGCGTCGCTGGCTCACCAAGGGAAGACAGCATGCACGTCACTTTCAGCGCTGAAGACCTCGCCTTCCGGGACGAGATTCGCGCGTTTTTCGAGAACGAATACCCGGCAGACATTCGTGCAGCCATGGACTCGGGCGACGAAATGTCCGCCGCGCTGATGATCCGTTGGCAGCAGCTGCTGTACGAGAAGGGCTATGCCGGTATCAACTGGCCCGTCGAATACGGCGGCACGGGCTGGACGCCCTTGCAGAAATACATCTTTGCGCGCGAAGAAGGTCTCGCCAATGCGCCGATCGTCATTCCCTTCGGCCTCAACATGGTCGGCCCGGTCATCTACACCTACGGCAGCGAGGATCAGAAGGAGCGTTTCCTGCCGGATATCCTCGCCAGCAATACCTGGTGGGCGCAGGGCTATTCCGAACCCGGTGCCGGCTCGGACCTGGCGGCGCTGAAGACCCGCGCCGACCTTGCCGGCGATCACTACATCGTAAACGGCACCAAGACCTGGACCACCCTGGGCCAGTACGCAGACTGGATCTTCATCCTCGCGCGCACGACGTCCGACGTCGCTCGTCGGCAGGAAGGCATCAGCTTCCTCCTCGTCGATATGCAGAGCCCCGGCGTCAGCGTCAGGCCCATCAAGCTGCTCGACGGCACCTACGAGGTGAACGAGATCCACTTCGACAACGTCGAAGTGCCCGTCGACAATCTCGTCGGTGAAGAAGGTAAGGGCTGGACCTACGGCAAGGTGCTGCTGCAGCACGAACGCGCCAATGGTTCCCAAACGTTCCGCTCCCTGTATCGCCTGCGCAAGCTCCGCGAGCAGGTCCGGCAACCGGTGCGCGGTGCGGCCCCCCTGTGCGAGGACCAGGCATTCATGCGACGCCTGGCGTCGGTCGAGGTCGAGCTCAAGGCGCTCGAGTTCATCGAACTGCGCACGCTGGCGTCGGTCTCCTCGGGCGGCGCTCCCGGCGCCGAGTCGTCCTTCCTGAAACTCATCGGCACCGAGATCCAGCAGCAAATCGACTCACTTTACATGGACGCAGCCGGTTACTATGCGCTGCCATACCAAGCCGACCCGTTCGTCGGCGAGGGCAACGAGACCAACAGCGCGCTGCGCTACTTCAATTTCCGCAAGGCGACGATCTACGCGGGCTCCAACGAGATCCAGCGGAACATCATCGCCAAGCATCTGCTCGGACTATAGGTGTCGCATGGACTTTACGCTCAATGAACTGCAGGAACTGCTCGCGGACAGCGTCGCGAAGTTCATCGACAACGAGTACGACTTCGATACGCGCCAGGCGCTGGCGGAAAGCGAACGCGGCTTCAGCGACGAGATCTGGGCGAAGTTCGCCGAGCTCGGCTGGACCGCGGTGCCCTTCAGCGAGGAAGACGGCGGCATCGGGGGTGGCCCGGTCGATATCATGGTCCTGATGGAAAGCCTCGCCCGCGGCCTCGTCGTCGAACCCTACCTTGCCAACGTCGTGCTGGCGGGCGGCGTTCTGTCGCGCTGCGCCAGCACAGAACAGAAAGAACGGTGGCTGCACCCGATGGTCGCCGGTGAATTGCATGCAACGCTTGCGTTCAACGAGCCGCAGGCCCGCTACGACCTCGCCGACGTTGCCACATCGGCACGGCGGGACGGAGATAACTGGCGCCTCAATGGCGCGAAGGGCGTCGTTCCGTATGGGGCGACGGCCGACATCGTCATTGTCCCGGCGCGCACGTCCGGCGAACAACGCGATCGCGACGGCATTTCGCTGTTCGCCGTGCCCGCGGCCGACCTCGTGATCAACGGATACGCGACGATCGACGGCCTCCGTGCCGCAGAGGTGGAACTCCGCGACGTGCAGGTCGGTGGCGAGCACCTGCTCGGCGAGCTGGACGCCGGCTACCCGGTTCTCGAGGCGACGATTGACGACGCCATACTGGCCGTGAGCGCCGAGGCCGTCGGCATCATGCGCGCTCTGACCGAGAAGACGGTCGAGTATGCCAAGCAGCGGAAACAGTTCGGCGTGCCGATCGGCACGTTCCAGGTGCTGCAGCACCGCATGGTCGACATGCTGATGGCCTGTGAAAAGGCGCGCTCGGTATTGATCTGGGCAGTACTCGAACGCGCTGACAACGGCGCGGATACGAAACGCGCCATCAGCTCGATCAAGTACCTTGTCGGCACCGCGGGCCAGCATGTTGGAGAGGAAGCAGTCCAGATCCATGGCGCCATGGGCGTCACCTGGGAACTCGACGTGGCGCACTATTTCAAGCGCCTGACGGCAATCAACCGGATGTTCGGCAACGCGGACTGGCACCTGGGCCGGCTGGCAGCCTGACGGCATGTTCCCGCAGGCCGTCGTCGACTTCTACGCAGCCAACCAGGAGTTGCTGTGGCTGACGACGCTGTTTGCCGACCTTGGCTGCACGCTGCTGCTGTATCGCTTGTTTGGCAAGGCCGGCCTGCAGGTCGCGATCGCCCTGGCCATCGTGCTCGCCAACCTGCAGGGCCCGAAGCTTACGGTGATCTTCGGCCTGCAGACAAGCCTTGGCGTCATCTTCTATTCGAGCATCTTCTTCGCTACTGACGTCCTCAGCGAAAATTACGGGCGGGAGGCGGCTAACAAGGCTGTGCGCATGGGCTTTGTGGTCAGCGTCATCGTGTTGCTCATGATGAGCCTGGCACTTTTGTACCTGCCGAGCACCAATCCTCAGACCGCCGAGTTCTCCGCGTCCATCCACAACGCTTTTGCGACCATCGTCGACTTCACGCCGCGCTTTATCTTTGGTTCGCTGCTCGCCTACTTCATCAGCCAGCACTTCGATGTGTGGGCATTCCACAAGATCAAATCGCTGACCGGGGACCGCTGGCTGTGGCTGCGCAACAACGGGTCCACGCTGAGCTCCCAGGTCGTCGACACGGCGATCTACTCACTGGTCGCCTGGTGGGGCGTCGTGGACCTCAAAACGGCATTGGCGCTCGGCGCCGCCAAGTATGTGTTCAAGATAGTCATCGCCGCCATCGATACCATCTTCATCTACTGGGCCCGCTACGCCTTCCGCAGACGCGCGGTGCCCAACGCCGCTTGATACCATAGGGGCATGCAGCCCTCGGGTATCGTCACGATCACGACCGACTTCGGCCACAAAGGGCCGTTCGTCGCGGTCATGAAGGGTGTGATACTCGATCGCTTCCCGGCCGCGAAAATCATCGACCTCGCACACGATATCCCGGCGCAGTGGCCTCCCGAGGCCGGCTTCTGGGTCAGCCGCTCGTGGCAATGGTTTCCGGCAGGCTCGGTCCACCTCGCGATCGTCGACCCGGGCGTCGGCACGGCGCGCGACATCCTCGTGGTGGAGTGCGGCGGCCATGTCTTCATGGCGCCCGATAACGGCTTGCTCGCAGAGTTGATCGACAGTAACGACGATGCCCGGGTGTCACGCCTCGATACGGACAGACTGGACTTACCTGAGCCGAGCGCGACATTCCATGGCCGCGATATCTTCGCGCCGGTAGCGGCTGGCCTCGCCTCGGGGCAGTACACGGTCGGCGACGTCGCCGTGAGGACTGCAGACTGGACGCCTGGCTGGATCGAAGAACCCGAGGTCTCTGCGGGACGTGTCGCGGGCATCGTCGTCACGATCGACGCCTTCGGCAACCTGATCAGCAACATCGACAGCCGCCTGGTCGCCGACTTCAGCGAACCCGTGGTCGACATCGGGGGCCATCACGTGCCGATGCTAAAGACATATGGCCTGGCTCAGCCCGGTGACTACCTCGCACTCATCAACTCGTTCGGCGTCGTGGAAGTTGCGCGTGCCGAAGGCAGCGCCGCCGAGGGCCTCGGCTGCGCCCGCGGTGCCCCGGTCGTCATCCGGGACGGAAATTAGGTACCGGACACCCTATTTGTCGCGAACAAACAATATAGGGTGTCCGGTACCTAATTTCC
>JBFFOM010000072.1:0-10368 GCA_041574455.1 Woeseiaceae bacterium
AAATCGCCGAGCAGGCGAAACTCGTCGACGCGGCGACTGCCCTTGCGCCAGGTGAGGCCAATGGTCCTGTAGCTGCTTTCGCTCATAGGCCACAGCCTGACACGCGTGTTACGCAACAGGGCCGAGCCTTGCGCCATCTCGGGCAGGAACGTGATGCCGAGGTCCGCATCCACCATTTCGATCAGTGTCAGCAGGCTGCTTGCGCCAAAGCGCCGTACTTTTTCGGTGCCCCGAATGCGACACGCCGCCAGCGCGTGGTCTCGCAGGCAGTGGCCGTCCTCCAGGAGCAGGATGCTGTCGGCATCGAGCCGCGTAAATCGATAGTTCTCGGGATCGACACGCGTCGTGCCATCATGGCAGGCGAGACAGAATCGATCCCGGTACAACGGGAATTCCTCGACTCCGCGCATTTCCCAGGGCAACGCGAGCAGGAGCACGTCGAGTTCGCCGGTCATCAGGCGTTGATAGATGCGTTCGGTCTGGTCTTCGGCAAGCAACAGCTCCAGGTCCGGGTAGTGCCTGCGCAGAAGTGGGAGGGTAGCGGGCAGCACGAATGGCGCGATCGTCGGAATGACGCCAAGTCGTAGTTCACCGCTCAGGGGTTGGGCCGATCCGCGCGCCGATTCCACCAGCGTCTCGACATCCCGCATCACGAGTCGTGCTTGCACGGCGACCTCCTGCCCCGTCGCCGTGATCGTGACATTGCGATTGGTCCTGTCGACGAGTTCCGCGCCGAGACTGTTCTCGAGCTCACGGATCGCATTGCTGAAAGCCGATTGCGAGACGAAGCAGCGTTCGGCTGCACGGCCAAAGTGCCCGGTTTCGGTCAGCGCCAGGAAGTACTGGAGTTGCTTCAGTGTTGGTGCCCGTATCATCGAAAAAATCGCATAGATCGATTGAATTAAACCATTTTATTTATCAACTGGCGAGCCCCAGAATAGACCCACGATTCAGGAGAACGTCATGCAACTCAATATTGGAATCAACGAACGGGATCGCGAGGCCATTGCCTCGGGACTGTCGCGCCTGCTGGCGGACAGCTACACGCTCTACCTCAAGACGCACAATTACCACTGGAACGTCACCGGTCCGCAATTCAACACGCTGCACCAGATGTTCGAAAACCAGTACACGGAACTCGCTACTGCGGTGGACGAGATTGCCGAGCGCATTCGCGCGCTCGGCGTCAAAGCGCCGGGGTCCTACGCGGCTTATGCGCAACTGACGAATATCGAAGAAAGCGTTGGCGACGAGTCGGCTGAAGAGATGATCCGGCAGCTTGCGATCGGCCAGGAAACGATCGTGCGGACCGCACGCGAGGCGTTTCCGGCTGCCGATGCGGCAAACGACGAACCGACTGCAGACCTGCTCACGCAGCGCATGCAGATCCACGAAAAGAACGCCTGGATGCTGCGCAGCATGCTGGCCTGACCGAAAAACCATCAAGTGAGGATTTATCAATGTTCAAGAATCTCGAAGGAAACCGTGTCCCGGATGTGACATTCCGGACCCGTCGCAATCACGAGTGGGTCGACGTATCCAGTGCCGACATATTCGACGGCAAGAGCGTCGTCGTCTTTTCGCTGCCTGGTGCATTCACGCCGACCTGTTCGTCGTCACACGTGCCGCGCTACCACCAGCTGGTGCCGAAGTTCCAGGCACTCGGCATCGATGCAGTCATTTGTGTTTCGGTCAATGACGCGTTCGTCATGAATGCATGGCAGCGCGCGCAGAACGCCGACCGCGTGACTTTCCTGCCGGACGGCAATGCCGAGTTCACCAACGCCATGGGCTTGCTGGTCGATAAGGAAGAACTTGGATTTGGCCAGCGCTCCTGGCGCTACTCGATGCTCGTGCGCGATGGCGTAATCGAAAAGATGTTCATCGAACCCGAGGAGCCCGGTGACCCGTTTCATGTCTCGGACGCCGACACGATGCTCGGGTATCTCGATCCGGCCGTCGAACTCCCCTATGATGTCGCGGTTTTTTCTCGCGCAGGCTGCGCTCACTGTGTGCGGGCCAAGTCGCTGCTCGAGGACGCGGGTATCGAGTATGAGGAGCTCGTACTGAATCGCGATTACACGGATCGTACGCTGCGTGCCGTTTCGACGGGCACGACCTATCCCCAGGTCTTTGTCAACGGCGAGCACATAGGCGGGTCGGACGATCTGGCCAGCTGGCTGGCCGAACGCGCCCCGGCGCGAGCCGCGTAAGCCCTGGCGTCCCTCGCGCAATTGCGCCGAACCGCCGGGCGACCTGCAGGTCGCCCGGCTTTCCCGCATTCCGCATAGAAGTCCGATTCTGGCTACTTTGGTCCCGGTGCCGGCGTATACTTTGCTGCATGAACAGTGCAGCGGGAATCGACAGCGACGTCTTCGAGCGGGCCCGCCTGTCGCGCGATGCTCGGTTTGACGGCCGCTTTTTCGTCGGCGTAAAGACGACCGGAATCTACTGCCGACCGATCTGTCCGGCCAACCTTCCGCGCAGCGAGAACGTCACTTTTTTCGCGTCAGCCGCTGCTGCCGGTGAGGCCGGATTTCGCCCCTGTTTGCGCTGCCGTCCCGAGTGCGCGCCCGGGACCCCGGCGTGGGCGGGGACGTCGACGACGGTACGGCGTGGCCTGCGCCTGATTGCGGACGGTGCGCTCGACGATGGCAATGTCGAACGCCTTGCGTCTCGTTTGGGAGTGACAAGCCGGCACCTGCGGCGCCTGTTCACGCGACACGTCGGGGCCAGCCCGCTGGCCGTAGCACGCACGCAACGCCTGCATTTCGCGAAACGCCTGATCGACCAGACGGCGCTGCCGTTGAAGGACATCTCGGTAGCTGCGGGTTATGGCAGCGTGCGGCGCTTCAACGACACGTTCCGGCAGACCTATGGCAAGTCGCCACGGGAGTTGCGGCGCGGCCGGGAACAACCGGGTCCATCGGCTGCGCTCGAGTTATCGCTGCCGTACCGGGAGCCGTACGGATGGCGACAGCTGCTCGACTTTTTTGCGGCCAGGGCAACGCCCGGCATCGAGTCTGTCGAGGGGGGGCGTTATCGTCGCAGCATCGAGGTTGATGGCAGCAATGGGGTGATCGAGGTTCGTAACGCCGGGGATTCATTGCTACTCCGAGTTCACGGCATCGCAACGAATGCGCTCTTCACCGTGGTACAGCGTGCGCGCAGCATGTTCGATACGGATGCCCCGATCGACGAGATCAAGAACACACTGAACGTCGATCGGGAGCTATCCGGCTGGATGCGGGCAAATCCCGGTATCCGGGTACCCGGTACGTGGGACCCCTGGGAACTGCTGGTCCGTGCCGTGCTCGGGCAGCAGGTCTCGGTCAAGGCGGCAACGACTTTTGCCGGACGTATTGCCGATCGCTATGGCGCACCCGTCGAGCCTGGTGACGGCCCCGGCGATAACTGGAAGCTGTTCCCGCCGCCGGCGAGACTTGCCCGCGCGCGACTCGAGAACCTCGGCATCACTCGTAGTCGTTCGCGGACGATTCGCGAACTGGCGCGGGCGGTGATGAGGGGCAACATCAGCTTCGATCCGGGGCAGGCGGTCGATGATTTCTGCGGGTCACTGACAGCCGTGCGCGGCATCGGCGACTGGACTGCCGAGTACGTGGCGATGCGGGCACTGAAGAATCCGGACGCCTTCCCGGCGGCCGACCTCGGCCTGTTGCGCGCATTCGATGCAAGCGAGGGCCGCCGACTGCGTCCTGCGGAACTGGAAGCACGCTCCCAGAACTGGCGCCCATGGCGGGCCTATGCCGCACTATTGATCTGGAGCTCCGACAGTGGAGCCGGAGGCTGAAATGTACTACTGCTACCTGGATACGCCGATAGGCGAACTGCTGCTGGCCGGTGACGATGTGGGCCTGTCGATGGTCGGATTTCCCAAAGGCTCGATGCGCCGGCAACCGGAGCCCGACTGGATTTTCAATGAGAAGCAGCTCGACAAAGCGCGTACCCAGATCAGCGAGTACTTCGACGGTACGCGCCGGGAATTCGACCTGCCCCTGCAGCTGGGCGGCACTGAATTTCAGGTCAGCGTGCTCGAAGCCTTGCAGCAGATTCCCTACGGCGAGACGGTGAGCTATGGCGAGATCGCCAGGAGGATAGGTCGGCCGAAAGCCGTGCGTGCCGTGGGTGCCGCGAATGGTCGTAACCCGCTTCCGATCGTCGTGCCCTGCCATCGGGTCATCGGCAGCACGGGGGACCTCACCGGGTTTGGCGGCGGGCTGGACACCAAGGAAGCGCTGCTTCGCATGGAGGCCGAGCACACCCACGATCTTCTGTAGGAGCCCGCCATGCGGGCGACAGATGGCGCGCATGGCGCGCTCCTACAGTTTCTTTCCTTCCATCGCCCGCAGCGCCGCGGACGGTTCGATCCCTTCCTTGACGAGATCATCGGGCTGCAGCGAGGTAAACCGGGTCTCGATCGGCAGCACGCCGCCCCAGACCGGCGCGTCGATGTCACAGGGCTCGTCTTCGGGCATCTTGTCCGAGATCTTGGCGGATGCAGACTCGATGGCGATGGCGATGACGCCGGTCATCTTGAGTTCGTTTTCGTGTGACAGGCGCAGTTCGGCGCGACGCCCCGGCATCGCGTGTTCGCTGATGATGTGCAGCGCGCGTTTCTTTTCGTCGAGATCATCGATAAGGCGGGCGGGCCCGAATACCGTAACGGAACGATAGTTCATCGACGAGGCGAATGCCGACCGGGCGAAGACCAGACCATCGAGCAGCGTCACGTTGACACAGGCATTGCCGCTGCCTTCCAGCATGCGGATGATGCGCGCCTTGCGTGCACCATGCAGGAACAGGGTCTCGCCGTCGCGTCCATAAAGCATGGGCACAACGACAGGATCCCCATCCTGGATGACCGCGACATGCGCGACGAAACCGGCATCGAGAATCGCATGCACGGTATCGCGGTCGTAGTGTCCTTTCTCGCGCAGCTGTCGAACCTCGTTGCGCCTGCTGACTTCATAGTCGTTGCTCATTGGCGGAGCTCTACAGGAACTTCGGCGCGAGGTAGAGCGCGACCAGCGACACCAGGAAGATGCCGCCAATGTTGAGCATCATGCCGGCTCGCACCATTTTCGGAATCGTAAGCATGCCGGAGCCGAACACGATGGCGTTCGGCGGTGTTGCCACGGGCAACATGAACGCACAGCTGGCGGCGAACGTCACGGGTACCGTCACTACAATTGGATCAAAACCGGCTTCGATCGCAACGGCCCCAACGACGGGCAGGAATGTCGTCGTCGTGGCGATATTGCTCGTCAGCTCTGTCAGGAAGATGATCATCGTCGCCGCGATGATGACGATGACAGGCAACGGCAGCGAACCGACCGCTTCGAGGGTGCCGCCAATCCATGTCGCAAGCCCGGTGTCGGATACGCGCCGCGCGAGTGACATGCCGCCGCCGAACAGCAGCAACACGCCGAACGGCAGTTGCTCGGCGTACTGCCAGCGCAGCAATAGCGGATCCTTGCGCTCGCCGCTCGGGATCACGAACAGGGCGATCGCGCCTGCAATGGCGATGGCCGAGTCATCAAGCGCCTCGAGTCCCGGAATCCTGACAAGTAGGGGTCGCGACACCCACGTTAGCGCCATGAACAGGAAGACAATTGCCACGCGCTTTTCGGGCGTCGACATCGGGCCCAGTTCTGCCTTCATGCGCGCCAGTTCGGCCCTGCCTTCACCCGAGGTGTGGAAGTCGACCTTGAAGGCGACCCGGGTCAGCACCAACCACGCGACCGGCAACATCATTGCGGTCAGTGGCAGGCCAACCAGCATCCAGCTTGCGAAATCGATCTCGGTTCCGTAGGTCTCTTCCATGAATCCGACCAGGATCGCGTTCGGCGCCGTCCCGACGAGCGTCGCCATGCCACCAATCGTTGCGCCATAGGCAACGCCGAGCAGAAGTGCATACTGGAAGTCCTTCTTCGCCTTGTCGTCGAGGTCGGTGACGGTGCCGTGAATGACGCCGATGATCGACACGGCGATTGGCAGCATCATCATCGTCGTCGACGTGTTCATGACCCACATGCTCACGGCTGCGGCGGCCAGCATGAAGCCGCCGACCAGCGAGCGACCGTCGCCGCCGACGTGTTGCAGGACCGTGAGAGCAATTCGTTTGTGCAGGTTCCAGCGCTGCATCGCGAAAGCCACGATGAAGCCGCCGAGGAACAGGAAGATGACCTTGTTGGCGTATGGCGATGTCGTGTTCTGGATCGTTGCCACGTCGAGCAGCGGAAAAAGGACGATCGGCAACAGGGCAGTTACGGCAATGGGCACAGCCTCGGTTGCCCACCAGATCGCCATGAGGATACCGACGGCTGCCGTCATCCACCCGGCATCAGACAGGCCGTCCGGTGCGCCCGACGCCATCATCGTTGCTGCGAGCAGAGGGCCGAGAACAAGGCCGGCGAGCTGGTGCGTGGAGCGGCCCCCCTGGTGTGCGTCATTCAAGTTTCAGATCCCTCGAATATCCAGTGCGACAGCCTACCTGTTTCGGCCAGGATCGTCCCTGTTTTCGCAACAGGACCAGATGTTGTGGATTATTCGCGTTTCAATACAAGATGTAGTAGCATGCCCGGCGTACCGATCCGGTACGCACGGAGATGAGATGTAGGAAGGCACCGCGGGCGAACCGCCATGCCGGATGCGTGAATCAAAGGCGGGTTTCGCGTGACACCTCTCAACACGCACCCCGTATGACCAGAATCCTGCAATCGGTCAGTTCCTTTGGTGAAGCGGATTGCAAGCCGGGCGTTGGGCCACGCCGAATGTATGCGACATTGAGTTACAGGCATTTGAACGTGATCGCGTCCAAGCCAGATACATCTTCTGCTTACTGCGCCGCCCAGTTTCTGGGCGGCCTTTTTTATACAGGGATGTGTTTATGTCGCGACAAAACTGCATGCAGTTTTGGACAACGCCCTGCGCGTTGGCCCGCAGGGCCGAGGGCCGAAGGCCCGAGTCAACTACATGGATGCACGAAAGCGACGTTATGCATGGATGCTTTAAGGCAATGACCAAAAACGTCTATCTCTCGTTACTAGTATTAACTCTCGCAGGCTGCGCAGGCGGACCGCCCAAAACACCGTTCCCGGCATTCATCCAGGTCGACGAACTCCCCGAGGTCTTCCTGGCGAGTCTTCCCGGCGTGCGAGCGAAATCGCTCGCCGGTGATCCGATGACGCGCAGGACCAGTAATCGTGTCGATCTGCCCGCTGCCTGGCGCGGCACGAGCGGCGGTGCCCCGGGCCGCTCGCAGGAGATCTTCGTGCTTGCCGGTAAGCTGACGCTCGCCGATATCGAACTCGGACCGGATGGCTATGCATACCTTCCGGCCGGTTCGCTCGGCTTCAATATGTCGACCTACGACGGGGCACGCATCCTGTACTCGGTCAGCGATGACGAGCCCGAAGCCGTCATCCGCTCACCCATCATCATCGACACCGCGCTGCTCGAGTGGCAGCCGACCGCTCACCCTGGCATGGCGACAAAGGAACTGCGCAAGGATCCCGGTACCGGTGCGACGACCTGGCTGCTGCTAATCGAGGCGGACGCAGCGGTACCCTGGGCATCGTCCTCGGCCGAACGGGAAGGCTATCTCGTGTCCGGGGATTATCAGCATGTCGAGTGTGCGCTGGGAGAAGAACTTGCAGGCCAGTACGCACCGGGCGGCTATTTTCTGCGGCCGGCCGGCATCGTCAATGGCGGCCCGCTGTCAGGCGGACCAAGCCGCGCCATGTGGTTTCTGCGCGAAAGCCGGAAGGGGTCGGAAGACACTCACGAAACCGGGTGTCAGTCACCCTGATTGGTGGCCGTGACGACGACCCGGTGCGGGGCCGGCAAGCCCTCGACCGTGCGCGTGGGGTCGTCGGGATCCAGCGCCTCGCGCAGAGACTCGAACGTCATCCAGTCTGTGCTACGTTGCTCTTCGACCGTTGTCCGGGATGAGTCGATGATCTGGATATTCCCGAAGCCCGCCTCCTCGATCCACCGCACGAGCTGCGGCACGGTCGGCAACGCCCAGACGTTGCGCATCCTCGCGTAGCGGTCAGGAGGCGTCTCGAAGCGGACGTCATCGCCAGGCAGGAACAGCGTCTCCAACACGAGTTGTCCGCCGGGCCGCAGGGTGTCGCCGAGATGGCGAAGATGGGCGTGCGGATTGCGCTGGTGATACAGCACACCCATTGAAAACGTCGTGTCGAAGGCGTTGTTCGCGGGCGGCGTCTCCTCGAGCCTGCACGGCAGTATGAATATCCCCCGATCTTCGGCGAACACGTTGACGGCGAGAAACTGCATGGCGAACAGCAGCGTCGGGTCCACCCCGATGACCGTCCCGGCGCCTGCCCTGCGCATCTCGAGCGCGTAGTAGCCGTTTCCCGAACCCACGTCGAGAATGTGGCGACCGTGCAGTGGATCCAGCGCGTCCTTTACGCGCGCCCATTTCCAGTCGCTGCGCCACTCGGCGTCGATGAGGACGTCGTCGAGCTGCAACGGGCCCTTGCGCCAGGGGTGAAGTGCACGGAGCAACCGTGCGACCTGCGCAGTATCGCCGCGCGCTGCGGGCAAAGCTTCGATGGCCGCGTTCCAGCGCGTCCAGTCCCCGTGCGTTTCTCCGGCAAGCCGCCGTCGAACCACGGGCACGAGTTCCTCGTTCCAGTGCTCAAGGCCAAGCTCCGCGAGACGGGTCGAGAGTGCGTCGAAGTCAAACATGCCGGAAATATCGGTCAGGCGAAGGCGATGATCGAGACGAAGTTGAAATAGCGCAGCCATACCGCCGATCTTCGGAATCCCGCCCGCCCGAGTCTTGCCCGGTGCTCGGCCACGGTTTCCGGAACCAGTATGTTTTCCAGTGCGGCGCGCTTGCGGGCAATCTCCAGCGCGCTGTAGTGATTGCGCCGTTTGTGTTCGTGATGTAACTCGACGAGCAAAGCTTCCATTTCGGCATCCTCGTCGACCACTTTCTCCGAGAGGACCAGGATACCGCCAGCATTCAGGCCGTCATGAATGCGCGTCAGCAAAGCATCCCGCTCTGCCGGAGCAACGAACTGCAGCGTGTAATTGAGGACGACCATCGATGCGTTGACGAATTCGATATTGCAGATATCGTCTGCGACGAGATCGACCTGGGTCTCCCGGCCATTCTGGCGGTCATCTTCCGCAACGATCGTGCGACAACGTTCGATCATGGCTCGCGACTTGTCGACGGCAACGATGCGGCAGGCTGGTTCGTCGATCCCCTGGCGCATGGCCAGCGTCGCGGCCCCAAGAGAACAACCGAGGTCATAGCAGCTGGTCCCGGCACGTACGTAGCGTGCCGCCAGGGAGCCGATTGCCTCTAGCGACGCCGCGTAACCGGGAATCGACCGTTGCAGCATGTCCGGGAACACGCGCGCGACGTTCTCGTTGAAGCGGAAGGGCTCGCTGCCATCTTCGGCCTGGTAAATCTTGTCATCGGTCATGGATTCGAGCCTGGAGGCCCTCCTACATTGCGCGGGCCTGTGGGACAATCGCGCCTATGCTACGCGAACTTCATGCAGAACTCGGCATTCCTGCGGATTACGGACAGGCCGGGACCCGGCCCGCATACGAGGAAGCGGCCGAGCTGGTCGAGGTCGGGCCCAATCTCGTGGGGCGGATGCAGCGCCTGACGCCGGCCGCGGCCGCAAAATGGGCCGACATGCAAGCCGCGGCGGCAGCCGACGGCATCACGCTGCTGCTCGTCTCAGGGTTTCGAAGCATTGACTACCAGGCCCGCCTTATCCGAAAAAAAATCAATGCAGGTCAATCGGTTAGCGAAATCCTGGCAGTCAATGCGGCGCCCGGCCACAGTGAGCATCACACGGGCAGAGCAGTCGACATCGCGACGCCCGGATCGCGGCCGCTGACCGAGGAATTCGAGGAATCCGAGGCCTTCGGCTGGCTCACGCAGAACGCCGGACAGTACGGATTTTCCATGTCCTACCCGCGAAATAACGCCGCTGGCTTCATCTACGAGCCCTGGCACTGGGCCTTCGGCGTCTGATTGCGCGTCGAGCGCCCACGGGGCAATGGTTTCGGGTACAATCCCGGTCCCGAGGGAAAGACGAAGAAACAGTCGTTTAGCTGTTGACAGTAGGCGTGTGTGGTTACAAAATGCCCGGCTTGCGTACCGGAGGGGTACTCAAGCGGTCAACGAGGGCAGACTGTAAATCTGCTGGCTATGCCTACGTAGGTTCGAATCCTACCCCCTCCACCAGATGGTGGTCCGGCTGAGGAATCAGACTGGTCCGGCAGCGCGACGACACAGATTGGAATTATGGAATCCGGACGGTTGGTACATCGAGACTGTCAGGATTTTTGCAC
>JBFFOM010000073.1:0-10164 GCA_041574455.1 Woeseiaceae bacterium
AGCGCCGCGTTCGCCTGCGCCGCGCTCAGCACCGTGCCCGCGCCGGCGACCATGTCGGGCACTTCGTCCGCGACGGCCTGCAGGCACTCGAGCGCGCGATCGGTCCGGAAGACCACTTCCACAACCGTCAGCCCGCCCCTCGCAAGGGCTTCCGAGGTCTTTACGGCAACGGCCGGATCGTCGGCCTGGACCAGCGGCACGACCGGCCGCCTGGCAAGAATTTCATTTATCGACATGGGGATCCCTGTAATGCGGTTGTTCCATCGTTGCAACCCGAGTTCCGAATAATAGACAAGATTTCGCTGCATCGCTCAACGTGGTCGATGGCGAAGTCGCGGCAGCCGTTAGTTACACGATTTCCAGCTGCGATGCCAACCGCGCTAGACTGGACGAAATCGCGTCTCTCGTCGTGCACTGTGCGGAGAACGCATCACGATAAGAGCGACCGCCAGGTGGACACGCAATACGACATCCTGATCATCGGCGCCGGCGTTTCCGGTATCGGCGTCGCGTGCCGCCTCGCGCGCCGTTTCCCCGACAAGCGCATCGGCATCCTCGAGCGCCGCAAGGCGATCGGTGGTACCTGGGACCTGCATCGTTACCCCGGTATCCGCTCCGACTCGGACATGTTCACTTATGCCTACGAGTTCAAGCCGTGGCTCAGGCCCGAGATCCTCGCCGAGGGACAAACTATCCGGGCATACCTCGGCGAGACGATCGACGAGTTCGGCATCCGTGACAAGATCCAGTATGGCGTCCAGGTAGAGTCCGCGGACTGGGACAGCGGGCAATCGCTGTGGACACTCACCTTGCTTGATACAGAACGTAACGAACGACAGGAATTCTCGACAAGGTTCCTTGTCGTCGCGACGGGTTATTACGACTACGACCGCGCCCACATCCCGGACTTTCCGGGTGCCGGTGACTTCAGGGGAACGATCGTCCACCCGCAGCACTGGCCCGAGGACCTCGACTACAGCGACAGGAAAGTCGTCGTGATCGGCAGTGGCGCCACCGCCGCGACCGTCGTCCCGGCGATGGCCGGGATCGCGAAGCACGTCACGATGCTGCAGCGCTCGCCCTCGTATTACTTTCCCGTCTCATCGCTCGACCCGGTCTACAGGATCATGAGCCCGTTCCTGCCCGCCAGGCTGGCCGCACGAATGGCGCGCGGACGCAATCAACGGATGCAGTACATCCTGTTTGCCGCCAGTCGTCGGTGGCCCAACTTCATGCGCAGACTCCTGCTGGGTCATGTGCGCAAAGAGATCGGGCCTGATGTCGATATAAGGCACTTCACACCGCGCTACGCTCCCTGGGACGAACGCCTGTGCGTCCTGCCCAACGACGATCTTCTGCATGCCTTCAGGAGCAGTGCTGCAAGTGTGGTCACCGACACGATCGAGACGTTCACACCCGGCGGCATCCGGCTGGCCTCGGGCCGCGAACTCGATGCCGACATCATCGTCTCGGCAACCGGATTCAACCTCAAGGTCTTCGGCGGCATACGCGTATCGGTCGACGCTGAGGTGCGTGAGCCAAGTGAGCTGATGACGTACAAGGGCCTGCTCGTCGAGGGCTTGCCAAACCTCGCCGTTATTTTCGGCTATATCAACTTTGCATGGACCGCCAAGGTGGATATTGCCGGCGCCTACCTGTGCCGCCTGCTCGAGCACCTCGAAAGGACGGACGCCGCGGTCGCGACACCGCGCAGCGCTGCGGTACAGGCCTCTTCCGAGAGCATCATGAACCGCCTGAATTCGGGATACGTCAATCGCGGCGCCAACAACCTGCCCCGCCAGGGTTCACAGGCCCCGTGGGTCGTCACGCACGATTACCGCAAGGACAGAAAGGCCCTGCTGCGTGAGCCGATCGACGACGGCGTGCTGGAGTTCCACGCTTGAACAAGCGCAAGGCCTGTCCCGCATGGGCCGAGACGCTGATCATCGAAGAAGGCCTGCCCGACGCTTATCGCCATGAGATGCAGACTGTCGTGGACCCGGTTGCCCGCTGGATCGCGACGCGCCACACCGAACGGTCGCGGCCGGTCATCATCGGGCTGAACGGCGCCCAGGGAGCGGGCAAATCCACCCTGGCCCTGTTCCTGCAGCACTGGTTGATCGAGGAGTCGGGGCTGGCGACAGCCTGCCTGTCACTCGACGACCTGTATCTCGGCCAGGCAGACCGGCATTTGCTCGCGAATTCAGAGCATCCGCTGCTGCAGACTCGCGGAGTCCCGGGGACGCACGATGTGAGACTGGGCATGCAGCTCCTCGACCGCCTCACCAGTCCCGGTGCATCGCGCGATTCTGTGGCGCTTCCCGTGTTCGACAAGGCTGTCGATGACCGGGTGCCCGAGCACGACTGGACCGTCGTCGATGCGCCTGTAGACATCGTGCTGTTCGAAGGCTGGTGCGTCGGCGCCCGGCCGGAAGACGTGGCAGCGCTCGAGACACCAGTCAACACGCTCGAGGAACTCGAAGACCCCGACGGTGCCTGGCGGTACTTCGTGAACGAGCAACTGGGTGGGGCGTACGCCGGACTCTGGGAACGGCTGGATGCCCTCATCATGCTGCGCATTCCTGCCTTCGAGATGGTCTTCGCCTGGCGCGCACTGCAGGAAGAGAAGCTGCGGCAGAGCGCCGAGAGCCTCTCAGCCGGCCAGGATGAGGCGGAACTCGAGCGCTTCATTCGACACTATGAACGCCTGACGTGTCACATGCTGGCGACGATGCCGGACTATGCCGACCTCACGATCGATATCGATGCGGCGCATCGCATGTCGGTTGCGCTTGCCTGACAGCGACCTGTCACCGACTTACGAGGCACCGCCCGCACCCTGGCGCGCTTTGCGAATCAGCAGCTTGCGGACGTTCCCGATCGACGCAAGCATCAGCAAGGCTGCCTGGAGGTGCCCACGTCTAAACAGCTCAGCCAATGAATCGCCTTCGAGCTCGTTGAGTTTCTTCTCGCTCACGGAGTACAGCCCGTCGAAGCTCTTGGTCTCGCCACCCTCGAATTGAACCTCGAGACGCGCCGGCTCGATCAGGTCGTGTTTGCCAAGCGTTTCAATAAAGACTTCCGTAGCAACCTCCGAAGGTCCGATGTGGACGAGCAAATCGTTGATGCGCTTCAGAAAGTCGGAATGGCTGCCATCCTCGTTGAACAGCGCTTCACCTTCGTCTTTCCGGATTCGCTTGCTGTCCATGTCGATCGAGATGACAAGGCTCGAGGGATCCGGCTTGCCGTCCTTTTCGGCCGTGTACACCAGCGAGAACGGCTGACGCCGGAAGTGGGCAGGAACATACGACGCATCCCACTCCTCGCCATCGAGGAACAGGTTTTCGCCCTCCTCGAAACCGAGTATCGCGCACGTGCGGTAGCGGCCGGAATCACTGTCTCTAACGAGGATCACGGGATACTCGAGCACCAGGTGGCGCAGCTCACTGGCCGAAACCGGCACTATGTGTGTGGCCTCGCCATACTCGGCGCCACGCCCGGTCACAACCCGAAGATCGCGATGCAACTCGCTGCTCAGCATCTGGATGTCAGTCACTTGCTTGCTCCTTGTCGAGATCCAGGATGGCAACGCGCCGAAACTGGATCGGGTGGCTCTCACTCTGTAGCGAGATGTAGCCGGACGTCAACGGTTCGCCTTCCGGTTTCATCTCCGGCCGGTGACCCGAGACGACGCCGCCACCGGTCGTCGGTTTGGTGTACTCCATCACCTGCTCGCCATTGACATAGTGCACGATGCGCTCGTCGCCGAGCACCAGCACCTCGACACTCACCCACTGGTCGCCATCGAACGTCGCGGACGACGACTCGATGCAGTGCTTCTTCGTGAACCTGCCCTCGTACACGATATGCGTGCCCGGCGAACACATGTTGGCGGTCGGCCGCGACTTGCCATCGCCCTTCCCGCCCAGGAACTGCACTTCGATGGAAATCGGGAAGTCCTGCTCCGCCGGCATCGTTGCGGGGTCCTGGGAGTGCACCATGACGCCGCTGTTGCGCCACGCCCAACCCGCCCCGCCGGAGGGCTGTTCACCGATGAAGCGATATTCAACCAGCAGGCGATAATGCCAGAACGGCTCCTTGTAAAAGATGTGGCCATAGCGACCGTCGAATTTGTCGTAGCCGTCATACGAGACAGTTAGCAGGCCGTCCTGTACGCGAAACGTATCGGCGAAGTTCTCACCCGCCGGGTAGCCGCGGATCTTGACGATCCAGTCGTCGAGGTTCTCGCCGTTGAAGAGCTCGATCCACTGCTCGTCGCCCGCCTGCGCGTAGCATGCCGGCAGGATCAGCAACAGGAATGCGATCAGACGTGTCGCGCCCACGCCTTGTCTCCGGGTTTGTAGGGGGCGCAGGGATCGTAGCGGCCCGGGGTCTCTACGTAACGCATGGCCTGGGTGGCACCGATCTCCGAGGTGAAGTAGCCGAAGAGTGCGACCTGCTTCATCATGCGGAAGAAATGCACCGGGCCATCCTCGTGCTGCTGCATGTATTCGTATTGCTCGACATCGAGCGCCGTCAGCAGTTCGAGGCGCTGGCCGGAAGACAGCGCCATGAAGCCGGCGCCGAATGCCTCGCCTGCGCGCGTGTCGACCTCGGCCAGGCCGGCCCGGAAAATCGCCTGCTGGTCGTCGCGATAGATGTCACTCACGACGAGCGCCATGAACGGCCCGACGCCGGCCGCCTTGGCTCCCGGTGTGTCGGTGTCCGGCAGGATCGTGTCGGCAATCTCGTCGAGCAATGCCACTTCGTCGGCCGAAAACAGACCCTCGCCGGCGCGCACCTGCGCCTCGACTTCGGGGTCCGGGTGGGAGCACGCGGTGAGGAGCGCGGATTGCCCGACCAGGGCCGCACCACCAAACATGGCGCTGACGCGGGCGATCGCTTCGCGACGGGTAAGAAGCTTGTCTTGCTTGTTCGTCATCAGAGATTTCCTCGCTTCAGTTCGGCGACC
This sequence comes from Woeseiaceae bacterium, assembly GCA_041574455.1. Taxonomy (GTDB): domain Bacteria; phylum Pseudomonadota; class Gammaproteobacteria; order Steroidobacterales; family Woeseiaceae; genus UBA1847. The sequence goes on from JBFFOM010000073.1 coordinate 4,973, forward strand.
GCGTGGTCGGCCGCGCGCGCCGTGATCGCCATGTAGGTCAGGGACGGGTTCTGGTTGGCATTCGACGTCATGCAGGCGCCGTCGGTCACGAATACGTTGGGCGCATCCCAGACCTGGTTCCAGCCGTTGAGCACCGACGTCTTCGGGTCGCGACCCATGCGGGCCGTGCCCATCTCGTGAATCGCGGTGCCCGGAAAACTCCCGGTATCGTAGGTGACGACATCCTGCACGCCGGCCGCCTCGAGCATCTCCGCCATGTCGTTGGCCATATCGATGCGCATCAGCCGTTCGTTTTCACCGAACTCGCAGTCGATCTTGAGCACCGGCAGACCCCACTTGTCCGTCTTCGCCTCATCGAGGCTGATCTTGTTGTCATGCTCGGGGAGCATCTCGCCGAAAGCGGTGGCGCCGATTCCCCAGCCTCCGGCCTCGGCCGCCTGGTCCTTGAAATCGCCGCCGACGCCGAGCTCGCCCACCGCTTGCTCCCAGCTGCCGCGACTCGCGGCACCCTGGTAACCGAAGCCGCGCAGGTAGTCGCGCTTGTCGCCGAACAGGTTGCGATAACGCGGGATATAGAAGCCGGTCGGACGGCGTCCCTCGTAATACTTGTCGGCCAGTGAGGCGTCGCGGAGCGAGCCGATCGCACCGGCGCGGAAATGGTGATCCATCAGGTTGTGGCCCAGCTCGCCACTGCTGCTGCCAAGACCATCCGGCCAGACGTCGGTCGCCGAACGCATCAGCAGCCAGGTCGAGTTCAGTGCCGAGGCACACAGGAACACGATTTTCGCGTTGAACTCGGTCGACTTCTCGGTGAGCGCGTCAATGACCCGCACGCCGGTGGCCCGCTTCGCATCCTTGTCGTAGACGACTTCGGTCACGATCGAGTACGGCATCAGCGTCAGGTTGCCGGTCGCGACCGCCGCCGGCAGCGTCGAGGACTGCGTGCTGAACGAAGCGCCGAACGGACAGCCGAGCCAGCACGCGTTGCGGTACTGGCAGGGCGCGCGGCCCGGCAGCGCCCGGGTCGCGTTGGCATTGCGGCCCGGGATGATGCGACGCCTGCCGTCGAAGTGCCTGGCGAGCTTCCCTGCCACGAGTTCTTCGCCACAATTGAGCGGCATGGCCGGCTGGAACTGCCCGTCGGGAAGCTGCGGCATGTTCTCGTGGGAACCCGCGATGCCGGCGTGCCTCTCGACATGGTCGTACCAGGGGGCGATATCCGCGTAGCGTATCGGCCAGTCGACGGCGATACCCTCCTTCGCGTTGGCTTCGAAATCGAAGTCGCTCAGGCGATAACTCTGCCGCCCCCACAGCAGGGATCGGCCTCCGACGATGTGCGCCCGGAACCAGTCGAAGCGCTTGACCTCGGTGTACGGCGATTCCTTCTCGGAGGCCCACCAGCCGAGGGTCCGTTCGCTGACGAAACCATCCCGATTCAGAACCGGGTACTCATCCTGCATCGCGCTGCTGCTGCGCCCGCGGTACTTGAGCTCCCACGGCGCCTTGTGCGCATTGACGTAGTCCTTGATGTGCTCGACGTTCTTGCCGCGCTCGAGCATCAGGACCTTGAGGCCTTTTTCCGTCAGTTCCTTGGCCGCCCAGCCCCCGGAAATACCGGAGCCGACGACGATTGCATCCCAGGTTTCCTTAGCCATTTGCTTGTGCCCTTCTGCGCGTGAAGTACAGGCCGCCGTACAGCACGATGAGAATACCCGGCAGGATGCTCATGATGCTGATGACGTTGGTCTCGGGGCTCTGGTCCATGACCCGGCCCATGATCGGCAACACGACCGAGACCGACAGCATGCCGAGACCGCCCATAATGGCGAGACCAAAGGCGCCGCTCTCGGGGACGTTTTCCGAGATGAAACCGAGCGTCGTCGGCCAGAAGAACGTGATGCCGACGCCGAACACGGCCGCCGCGAACCAGATGAACGAGCCGGACGCTGTCGCCAGCAGCCACAGGCCGGCGAACGACAGGATGGCCGAGAACCAGAGCATGCCGTCCGTGCCGATGCGTTCTGCAATATTACCGGCGAAGGCGCGACCGATGATCATGATGCCGTTGATGAAGGCGAGCACCAGCAGCGCGTTGACGCCGGTCTCGCCGAGCAGCGTCTCGATGCGCTGCGTGGTGCCGAGTTCCGTCGCCGCCGACATCAGCATGCACAGGCCGATGAACAGGTAGAGCGGACGGAACAGCGATTTGAAGGCGTCGCCGTGGCTGACGCCCATCTCGACGCGCTCCGTGACCGGGAACTCCTGGCCGAAGATGAGATAACCATACGCCGCGATCGGGATGAACAGCAGGCCGACCATGATCTGCCAGCTCATGCCGGCCACGTCCATGACGAGATAGCCGACGAGCGAGCCCGTCACAATGCCCGCCGGCCACCAGAGGTGGAAGCGGTTCAGCATCTTGGTCTTATGGTCGGGGTAGGAGCTCGCGACGAGCGGGTTGCAGACCGCTTCGACCATGCCATTGCCGAGTCCCATCAGGACGGTTGCCGCAAACAGCGATTCGAAGCCGGTCGCCATGATCGTACTGATAGCACCGAGGATGTGCAGGACGAACGCGAAATACATGCCCTTGCGCATGCCGAGGAAATCGACGATGGGGCCGCCGATCACCATCGCGAGCGTGAAGCCCCAGAACGCCGGCATGAACACGATGCCAATCTGCTCGAGCGTCAGGCCTGCGCCTTCCGGACCGAACACGGTATCGAGGCGCGCGCGAAACGCGAACGTCATGGCCGTCACCAGCAAGGCGGTGCAGCTCGCCGTGAACAGGCGAGTACGATTGATCTCACTCACAGTCTCTCTCCTCAGACGTCTACCCAGACCGCGCCAGCCTGGCTGGATTCCACGGTCTTCTCGACGAACAGGACGCCACTGGCGCCGTCTTCCCCACGAGGGAACGGCGCACCTGTGCTGTCGCCGTTGCGGTTCGCCCTGATTTCTTCTGCTATTTCTTTATACAGAGTAGCAAACCCCTCGAGATAACCTTCCGGATGCCCTGCAGGTATGCGCGTCACGGCAGCCGCCGCGTCGCCCGCCCCGGGGCCTCCTCGTGTAATGCGTTGCGGCGCCTCGCCATACGCCGCGAACTGCAGGTGGTTCGGGTCCTCCTGCGCCCACGACAGGCCGCCCCTGGTGCCGTACACCCGTAGCCGCAGCCCGTTCTCGTTGCCCGGCGCGACCTGGCTTGCCCACAGCATGCCCTTCGCACCGTTGTCGTAGCGCAGCAGCACGCTGACGTTGTCGTCAAGCACGCGGCCCTCGACGAAGGACGCAAGATCGGCGCACAGCGACGTGGCCTTCAGCCCGGTGACAAAACCGGCGAGGTGATAGGCATGCGTGCCGATGTCGCCGACCGCGCCACCCGCCCCCGACTGCGCCGGGTCGGTGCGCCACGCTGCCTGCTTCTGGCCCGTCTGCTCGATTGGCTCGGTCAGCCAGTCCTGAACGTATTCCACCTGCACGATGCGGATGTCGCCGAGTTCACCGCTCTGCACCATTTCGCGAGCCTGGCGGATCATCGGGTAACCCGAGTAGTTGTAGGTCACAGCGAGAACGCGCTTCCTGCTGCGCGCGAGCTCCACGAGCTCGTTCGCCTCGGCGCTCGTCACCGTCAACGGCTTGTCGCAGATCACGTGGATACCGGCTTCGAGGCAGGCCTTCGCGGCCGGGTAGTGATGATGGTTCGGCGTCACGATCGCCACAGCTTCGATGCCGTCTTTCCGACTCGTCTCGCCGGCGACCAGCGCGTCGACATCGGCGTAGGATCGCTCGGGCGCGAGCCCCAGTTCGGCAGCCGAAGCCAGCGCGCGCTCCGCGTTCGACGAGAGCGCTCCTGCCACGAACTCGTACTGGTCGTCGATGCGCGCCGCGATGCGGTGGACGGCGCCGATGAAGGCGCCCTGCCCGCCACCGATCATCCCGAGGCGAATGCGATCGGGTCCACGGCCGTTGTCTTGTCCTTCAATCATCCCCGATCCTCAGTCGATGCCGAGCGCCGCCCGGTTGGCCGCGTCGTCCGTGCCCGCGTCGGCAAAATCATCGAATGCCCTTTCGGTGACGCGGATGATGTGATCGCTGATGAACTGCGCACCCTCGCGCGCGCCGTCTTCGGGATGCTTGAGGCAGCACTCCCATTCGAGCACCGCCCAGCCTGCAAAATCGTAAGCTGCGAACTTCGAAAAGATCCCGGCAAAATCGACCTGGCCGTCGCCGAGTGAGCGGAAGCGACCCGCGCGGTCGACCCAGCCCTGGTAGCCACCGTAGACGCCCTGCCGACCGGTCGGGTTCAGTTCGGCATCCTTGACGTGGAACATCTTGATGCGCTCATGATAGATGTCGATGTGCTGCAGGTAATCGAGCGCTTGTAATACGTAGTGGCTCGGGTCGAACAGCATGTTGCAGCGCGGGTGGTTGCCGACCCGCTCGAGGAACATCTCGAAGGTCACGCCGTCATGCAGGTCCTCGCCCGGATGGATCTCGTAGCAGCAGTCGACACCGGCCTCGTCGAATGCATCGAGGATCGGCGTCCAGCGTTTCGCGAGTTCGTCGAAGGCGGTTTCGACCAGGCCCGCCGGGCGCTGCGGCCACGGGTAGAAGTACGGCCAGGCCAGTGCGCCGGAAAACGTCGCATGCTCGGTGAGACCGAGGTTCTGCGAAGCTTTGGCAGCCTTCATCATCTGATCGACGGCCCATTGCTGGCGCGCACCCGGGTTGCCACGCACGGATTCCGGCGCAAACCCGTCGAACATCATGTCGTAGGCCGGGTGCACGGCAACCAGCTGGCCCTGCAGGTGGGTCGACAGTTCGGTCAGCACGATGCCGTGTTTGTCGAGCGTCGCCTGCAGGTCCTCGCAGTAGGCTTTGCTGTCGGCCGCCTGGTCGAGGTCGAACAGGCGCCCGTCCCAGCTTGGCATCTGCACGCCTTTGAAGCCGAGTCCTGCAGCCCAGGCCGCAATGCCGTCGAGTGAATTGAACGGTGCTTCGTCGCCCGCAAACTGCGCAAGGAAGATTGCCGGCCCCTTGATCGTTTTCATTATTGTTCTCTCTCCCTATGCCGACAGCAGCGCTTTCGTCGCTGCGAAACTGCGACGAATCGATACTGCCGGATCCGCCGGGTTGTCGTGCTCCACGAAACCATAGCGCGTTCCGCCAACCGACGCATGCTCGATGAT
>JBFFOM010000074.1:0-9537 GCA_041574455.1 Woeseiaceae bacterium
AGGAACCGGTCTGCGGCTTGGTCTGGCGCTCGGTCTCTTCCTGGTCGGTGAGCATGTAAGCGTGGCCGCGCCGATCGCGGTAGTCGATGGAGAACGCGTAGCCGCGGAACATGCGCTGCAGCCACGGGTCTCGTTCGATCTTCTGCTCCGGCAGCGCTTCACTGCCGCCGTGACCGCCGAAGCGCGTGCGGGTCGCCTCGGCCGTGCGCAGATACGAGTCATACTGCTGGGGAAAATTGATGCCCCACACCGCGGGGTCCGTCGTGTCTTCGGTCACTTCGGTGAGGCGCACGAACGTCTGACCGGCCTCGTTCTTGCGCTCGACGATATTGACGAGTAACGCCGTAACGCCAGCCGTCGCAACCGCGACGATGACGATGAGTACCAATATGCTGGTCGTGCTCCATCCGCGTAGATATCGATTCATGTACCCCAATCCTGGTCTGTTTCTGGTCTGTTTAGTTGTCTATTCCGGTCCGCCCAGCCCGACGGTTTCGCCGTGGCCCACCGTGATGTGGCACTGCACGCAACGGACTTCCTCCGCAGCCCCGTTCACGCCGACAACGAGCTCGTGCACGAGGTCTTCGTGGCAGGCGAGACAGTTGTCCTGGAGAATGCGCGCGTTGGGCGGCTTGATCATGATCGGCTCGTGGAAGTTCTGCAGCGTGAACGCCTTGGAGTGATGCCAGCCGTTTTCGGCTTTGGCGATGTACTTGCCGAGGAAGTCGTGCGGCAGGTGGCAGTCAACGCAGACCGCGACCGCGTGGTGGCTCGACTTCTGCCACGAGTCGTACTGCGGCTGCATGATGTGGCAGTTGACGCAGACTTCGGGATCGTCGCTCATGTACGAGAGCCCCTCGGCATACAAAAAGGTGTAGCCGCCGATGCCGAGCAGGATGCCGGCCACAGCCGCGAGGAGCAGGACCGGCCTGTTCGCGTGCGCTCCAGTGCTGGTCCCGTCGCCGGCTGTTGACACGTCTGCTCCCCAAAAAAACCCGGCGACTATAGCGTGGCTTGCGCTGTGATTAAAGCGTTCCCGAGGAACTGGTAAAAAACCGCACGATCTCGACCATCGCCTCGGTATCGAAACGGCAGTAACGAAGCAGCTGCTCCTCGAGTTCCAGCTTGCGCACCATGTCGGTCTCCGGGTCGATCGCCTCGAGGAAGCCGTTCGATGCGGCCGTCCCCTCCTGGATGCCTTCGAGCTTCCCGTAATCCATTGCCGGATTGATCGTCGGCAGCACCGCCTTGATCGACCAGGACCCGAGCATGTCCGGGTGGTAGTAGTGGTCTTTCACGACCGGGAACAGGTCGAACAGGCGATTGATAATCTTCTGCAGGTCTTTGGCGAGATCGGGGAACATCTCGCTCAGCCCGCGGATCACACCTTCTTCGTAGTTCGTGTACATGAGAACCGGGCCGGCATCGCCAAGGCACTCGATCAGGGCCTCCGCCAGCGCCCGCATCGGCGGCTTGCCCGACAGGTCGAGAAACTCTTCATGCCGCATGCGCTGGTACGAGCCGTCGTCCGTGCCGTCGTCGATGTGGCACGACCACTGCACCGGTACCGCGGCATAAGGCCTGGTGCCGGCCCAGATGGGGATGGCGGGACCGATGGTCTCGAAGTCGAGGTAGTAACGCGGGTACGGCAATGAAGACAACACGTCCCTCGCGCCGTCAAGGATCTCCGGTCGGCCCTTGCAGGTCACCTCGTGAATTCGCAGCTGCGTCGCAGCCGTGATGTCGTCGGCTCGTACGTCGCGGATGTCGCGACACCCGGCAGCCACGTATTCCCCGAGCTTGGCCTTGCTGCCGCGCAGGCCGGCAACCGGGTACCTCGCGTCCGTCGGCCAGCAATACCCCTGGAACGCACAGTCGTACGGCTTGCTGCAGTGCCCGCCGACAGCCACTCTCGGCATGCTCCCGGAGATGGCGTTGCGCGCGGCTATGATCAGGTCCTCTACCCGCGGATCGACGGTGCTTACTTCGCCCGTAAGATCGTGCTCGATCAGCAGCCCGTCGTAATTGCCGTCGCCCTGGTAAACAAACCGGTTGTTGATGTGCGCCAACGAGACTGACGTCAGCCGGATGCCTGCGTTGCGGAGTACCCACTCCTGGATCGCGCAGTCGAGAACGTGATAGTCCTTCACCGACGTCGACGCCTTCACCTCCACCAGGCGCCAGTCGTCCCCATCCGGGATCAGCGCATCGGCACGCACGAGGATGTCGTCGTACTCGAAGGTCGCCTCGAAGATCGGGAAGCGCGCGACGCCGGCCAGGAGTTCGCGCGTCGCGTCCACCATCGGGCTCATCTTCCGATCGAACGGGATCTCGACCGACTCGGACGTGCCATAAGTCGCCTGGGCGATCGCGCCGACTTCGTGGCCCATGGCGAACAGGGCTTCCATATCGTCGGTGATGTCGGCGAGCTCGGGCCGGAATTTCTCGAGGTACAGGCGCTTCGGGCACTGCCAGGCGGAGATCAGCTTGGACTTGGAGAGGTAGATCTAATTCACCAGGTTCCGCGAGGAACGACGCTGCATATCGGGCAGCGTACATTCAAAATCGTCTTCGCCCACTGGCTTGCACTGCGGCGGAAAGCCGTGTTTGCGCCAGTGCACGGGCAAGCCCACTTCACGTATCAACCGCTTGCGGTGTGGTGAGCTGCGGAACTCCAGCGGGTAGGGATACCACCAGTATGGCAGGTCGTTACTCTGAATCTGATCGTACTGGCGGTAAAGGAACAGAACATTCGGATGCACGAAGTCGAAGTCAGGTTCCGTCTCCCCGGCCCGGACATAGGCCTGGTCGATGAGCGTCTTCTCGGCCTCGTAATCGAACGCCGGGTCGGTTAACGCCCGATATTCATAAGCGGTCGCCCGATTAACCCCCTGGGCGGCATTATTGGCGGCCAGCGCGATGAGCGCTGTACGTTCCTGACCCGTGGCCGCATAGAAGTGCAGGAACGGGTCGGTGTTGCCCCAAAAGCCATTGCGCAGCGCCATCTCGTGAATTTCCAGGGCCCGTGCCGTATCGCCGGCAAACAGCGCGGCCAGCGCCTGGAAAGAGCGGCAGATGTCGTAAGCAGGGTCGATCTCGAGGCACTGCCGGGCATCTCGCTCCGCCCGATCGAAATACCCTAAGTCCAGGTAAACGATCAAGCGCCACAGGATCGCCGTGGTGTTCTTGGGATCCCTGGCCAGCGCCTCGTCAAACAAGGCCAGCGTTTGCTCGTAATCGAACGGCCAGATATTGGCTTCATTAAGCGCGAGTACCGCATACGGCAGCGACAATTCCGGTGCCAGGCGGATGGCCGTTTCGGCGGCCTCGCGCGCCAGCGTATCGTAGTCGCGATCGGCAATTCCCCAGCCCGTGGCGACTTTATAGATGGCGGCGAGCCCTGCCCAGGCGCGCGCGAACTCCGGGTCCGTGGCAACGGTCTGTTCGAACAGACCGATGGCACGCCGCAGGCTGCGGCGCTCGATGAACAGCTGCCAGGCTTCCAGGTAAAGCTCATAGGCATTGATGTTGCTGGTGTCCGCGGCATGGCTTGGCGCGACGGCGTCGGCGTCCATGATGATGCCGAGTTGCTCGACGATGGCTGTCGCAATGTCGTCCTGGATTGCGAAGACACTCTCGGCCGTCAGGGTGCGGTCGTAGGTTTCCGACCAGAGGTGCTGGTCGGTGTTGGCGTCGATCAGCTGCGCCGTGATCCGCACCATGTCACCCGATTTGCGCACGGAACCCTCGAGCACGTGCCGCACATTCATCTTCCCGGCCATGAAGGGGATGCCGAGCGCTTCCTGGCCCTTGAATCCCCACGACGTCGTGCGCGAGGCGACCTTGAGGCCCTCGATGCGCACCAGTACGTTGAGAATCTCCTCGGCAATGCCGTCGGAGAAATACTCCTGGTCGCCGGCCGGCGAAAGATCGGCGAACGGCAGCACGGCAATCGAGAGATCGCTTATCGGCGCCTCATCCGACTCGGCAAGGACCGGACCCTCTGCTACGCGGGATTCAGGTATAAGTCTGTCGGCAACCAGGCCGCCGATCGCGATCACCAGCAAGACGATTATCACCACGTTGATCTTCTTGCCGGTATCTTGTGTCACCGATTGGGACCGATCGACATCACGCTCTCGCTTCAGCCCTTCGGGCGTCATCTCGTACACCCACGCGAAGATCAGCGCGGGAACGAAGCCGAGCAGGAGCAGCATGACGACTATCGAGCCGGCGAAGTCCGGCACATTGAGCAGCGACGACAGAACGTCGGCGAGCTGTAACAGCACCCACGACGACACCACGTAGAGGATGGCGATACGAATGACGTTACGGCGTTTTAGCTCTTGAAACAGCGACATCCGACCCCCGGTGATAAAGCCAAGTTTCTGTTGTTGTTATTATTTTTCTTGTCGGATTCTCGCACAGATCGGTGGCCGGGTGTTATGCGGCACCGCAAGCGCCAGCCGTCTGCCAGCAGGCGATTGATGATGTGCTATCGTCGGTGACTCATGATCCTGCTCTCGCTCTATGCACTCAGCGTAATCGGCGCCTTGATTGGCTGGTATGCCTGCGGCCCCGTCAAGAGCAAAAGTGTTCGCTGCGTCGCTCGTGCCAGCCTGATCGCGTTGCTGTGCGCCCCCGGCGTGCTCGTGGGGCACGGCATCGGTGTCGCGCCAAGCTTGTTCGCGCTGATCGCACAACCGCCGGTCGCGCTCGTTTCGATCGGGATCACCTGGCTAATCGCGCTGGGGCTGGTATGCGGCATCCCTGCGCTGCGCGAGCATCAGAATCGATGGCCGCCGTCGCTGCAGGAACTCTTCATCGATGGCTACGTTGGCAAGTTCCTGCTGTTCGGGCTGCTGTACGCCATGGTCCTGGTCGACGTACTGTACGCCGACGACACCTATTACTACGTCATGCAGGTAATCAAGTACACGTTGTTCTTTGCCGGGGCAGCAATAAACTTCGTGCTGTGCTTCCATGCGGTCAAAGCAAAGAACGCCAACCCGTTCCTGGTGCCGGTCTTGTTCGCCGCGCCGATATTTTTCGGTGCCGCAGCAACCGTGAGCCTGCTGTGGTACGGAGGCGGTGCCGTCGGCGGCCTGGCGGCAGGTCGCCGTCACCGGCTGGCTGCGCAGATTTCGACCGCCGTACTGTTGCTGCTGGCGGCGAATTCCCTGTTACGCAGTTATCGCGCCATTGATGCGCCGCCGCACGTCACGATCGGCGGTGGCGTGGCCGGCAACGCAGCGATGGCTGCGCTCTTCATTGTGCTGGCAATTGTCGCCTGGTGGGCGCTGCGTCGTCTCGGCGCCGCGGCTGGAACTCAGTAGCGTCCGTCACAATGTAGTTCAGACCGAGCGACTCCATTGGCGGCTGGGATGAACCACCGACACGCGGATTGTCAGTCCGCTACTCGTTCTCACTCCGCGCTATCACAGCAGCATGGCCATCCACATCGACCGTCACACTCAGGACGATCGGTCGACAGCAGACCTGGCAGTCCTCCACGTACTCCTGTTCAGGCAGGGAACCATCAACAAGAATGCCGACATGCTCGCCACAGTAAGGGCAGCGGATCGTTTTTGCCGATACTTCGTTGCTCAAGGTTCTACCCCGACTTTCAGGACGACAACTGGCATACAACTTCATTCCTTGTATGGACAGGCACTGTACACGCTACATAGACTCTGGCTCCATGGACTTCAGGAACAGGCTCACTACATTTCTCATCCTGCTGTTGCTGCCATTGGTCGCCGACGCCGACTGGTTCGATGACATCCGCGACGGCGACGACAGGGAAGCACTCTATCGCACGCTCTACTACATGCCCAAGGGGGGCGACCTGCACAATCACCTGTCGGGCGCCGTGTTCGCCGAGTGGTGGTACGAGCTGGCACTGGCCCAGCAGGAACGCGGCTACGAGTACTACACCAAGGTCCGCATCGACAACTGTCGCGAATACGGCGGTAACGCTTTCGCGCGTGGCCCTTATTTGCTGCTGTTCCGAACTATCTCGGCGCTCGAGTATGCAGGGCTCGACGAGTGTGAGCAGGGTGAATACAAGCGGCTCGCGGACCTCGACGAGCGCGAGAAATCAGCCTGGATGAACAGCATCCGGCTCGACAAGCCGTGGGAGGGCCGTGACGAGTTCTTCCAGACGCACTGGCAGCGACTCAACGCCCTCGTCCGCAACCCCTGGCTGCAGGCGGAAACCCTGGTGAAGAACCTCGAAGCCTATGCCGCCGAAGGCGTGGTCTACGTCGAATACCAGGTTGGCGCCAGCTCGTCCGAGGGTCCGGACGGCGAGACCATCGACGCAACGCAGGCATTCGATATCCTGCGCGAGACTCTGGCGCGCAAGGACGTGCAGGATCTCGGCGTCACCGTGCGCTTCCAGCTCGCCATTCTGCGCTTCGCGCCCAACGCCGAAGACCAGCTGCGGCGTGCGTACAAACTCGTGCACGACAATCCCGACCTGCTCGTCGCGGTCAACTTCGTGGGCCGCGAGGACAACGACAAGGGCTACCCTGCCCGCTTCCTTTCCACCCTGCGCGAGCTGCGGCGGCAGTACAGCGGCGTGCGACTCTCGATCCACGCCGGCGAGGTGGACGAGCCGAATGCGCACGTGCGCGACACCCTGTTGCTCGGTGCCGATCGCATCGGCCACGGGCTCAACCTGATTTCCGATGACGACACCATGCTCCTGATGCGGCACGGACCTTACCTCGTCGAGATCAACCTCATCAGCAACCTGCTGCTCGAGTACGTGAACGACTATTCCGAGCACCCGTTCCCCGAGTATCTGCGCACCGGGATACCGGTCGCGTTGTCGAGTGACGATCGCGGCATGTGGGAGTCGACGATGACCGACGAGTTCTACGTGGCCGCGACAGAGTTCAGGTTGTCGTGGGAGGAGATCAAGATGCTTGGTCGAAATTCGCTCACGCATGCCTTCGTTTCAAAAGAGCGCAGGGAACAGTTACTGAGCCAGTACAACGAACGCATAGCTCGCTTCGAACGCCAGATGCAGCGCGGTGGCGTCGAGAAACTGGGCCCGATGCCGGAGACGCGAGGCTTTGTCTGTAAGCGCTACGGGCTCTGCAAGTTGTTTTAGCTGCTACCGGGCATTACCTTATGAGCACCATCGGGCGGTCCATGGCGAGGCGATGTCATGAGTTTCTTTGAAGAACTGAAGCGCCGAAACGTGTTTCGGGCAGGAGCCGCCTACCTGATCACGGCCTGGCTGATCGCCCAGATTGCGGGCCTTGCGGCAGACAGTTTCTTCGCGCCCGACTGGGTAATGAAGATGATTATCACGGTGCTGATGCTCGGTTTCCCGATCGCGCTCGTCATGGCCTGGGCGTATGAAATGACACCGGAGGGATTGCGCCGGGACTCTCAAGGTGAAGACGATCGGGCCCAGGCGCGCGGCACCAGCAGGCTGAACCAGACCATCATCATCGCCCTGTCGGCAGCGCTCGTGTATTTCGCATTCGACAAGTTCGCGATGGATCCCAGGCGCGATGCCGCCATGCTCGATTCGGTCGAGGCCGTCCGCCCCTCCATCGCGGTACTGCCTTTCGTGAACATGAGCGAAGAGACGGGTAACGAGTACTTCGCAGACGGCCTTTCCGAGGAACTCCTCAACGTACTGGTCAAGATTCCGGACCTGCGGGTTGCTGCGCGCACGTCGTCGTTTTCATTCAGGGGAAAAGATCTGACGATTGCCGAGATCGCCAGAGCACTGAACGTCACACATGTACTTGAGGGCAGTGTTCGCAAGTCAGGCAACAAAGTGCGTATCACCGCGCAGTTGATCAAGGCCGATGACGGCTTTCACCTGTGGTCGGAAAACTACGATCGAACACTTGATGACATCTTCGTCATCCAGGATGAGATCGCCGGGCAGGTGTCCCGGGCGCTGCGCGTAACGCTGCTCGAAGACACCCAGGCGGCGCGTGCCGTGGATCCCGAGTCCTATGAGTTGTACCTGAGAGGGCTGCATTTTCTTCGCGAAAGGGGCCCGGAAAACATGCCGATCGCCCGCGACCTGCTGCTGGAAGCCCTGGAGCACGATCCTGAAAATGCCATGGCCTGGGACGTATTGAGTCAAGCATACGTCGAAATGGTCGGTTTCGGTCTGATGCCGCGGGCGACTGGATTGCCGCTCGTAAGACAGGCCATGGACAATGCCAAGCACCTGGCGCCCGAGGATGCAACGATCCTCGCCCACGAGGGCTTCTTCAAGAAGAATCTCTATTGGGATTGGGAGGGTGCACAAGCTGACCTTAACCGTGCACATCAGATAGAGCCCAACAACGAGATCATCCTCGGCTGGCTCGCCTCGCTTTCAGGATCGCTGGGCAAGCTTGACGAGGCGGTCCTGTTGTACGAACAGATCATGGAGATCGACCCGTTGAACTTATCGGCGCACAGCGCCCTCGGACTCACCTATACCAAAGTCGGCCGCTACGACGATGCGATGGAGGTTTTCAAAAAGCAGCTCCAGCTTGCGCCGAATTATCATTGGGCTCACTCCAACACGGGCAAGGCCTGGTTGTTCAAGGGGGATCCGGAGCGAGCCCTGCTCGAGATCCAGAAGAATCCGGACAACCAGTTCAAGGACGTTGCTCTTTCCATGGTTTACTACTCGCTGCGCCAGGAAGCCGCGGCGCAGGCGCAGCTCGACGAGCTGATTTCAGAATTTGGGGAGGCCGGCTTCGCAGGTTTTATTGCCAGTGTTTTCGCCTGGCGCGGCGAGAAAGACGACGCGTTCAGGTGGCTGGAGATTTCCTATCAAAACAGGGAAGCATCAATCGCGTATTTGCTCGGAGACAAGGCGTTCTACTCGCTGCTCGATGATCCCAGGTGGGTCGACTTGCTGAAGAAGACGGGCCTGCACGAGTACTGGCTGGCTATGCCCCCGGAATATGGCGGCCCGCCTTCCCGCCAAACCTCGACATCGAGACTCAGCGTCCCTCCGGGCAGCTATAATAGACCCGTGCGTCATCACTCAATGGAGCGACGTCATGCAGGACTCTATCCGGAAGCTGCGCAGCATCGCCACTGACGCGACGCTAAGCCCGGCGCAGAAGAGGCACTATCTCTCGCTGGAAGCAGAGAACATGCTGCCCTACCCGGCACTGGATGCCGAGACGCAGGAGGCGCTGGACCAGCGCGTCATCTGCGACATGTACGAGGGACACGCGCCGTACAAACCGCGCTATGTCCTGCCCGACTACAGCATCGTCCTCGCCAAGGGCAGCGAGTACCTGGAGCTGCCGGTTCCCGAGACACTGGACGAAGCCATTAACACGTTGATGATTGCCTACCATCACGTGCCGTCCGTAACCGGCATACCCGTGTACATCGGGCAGCTGGACCAGCTATTGCTGCCGTTCTGCGACGGCGTCAGCGACGAGGATCTCTACCAGAAGATCAAGTTGTTCTGGCGCTATCTCGATCGCACGCTTCCCGATGCGTTCATGCATGCCAATATTGGCCCGACGGACAATCGCGTAGCCCGCGCCA
>JBFFOM010000075.1:0-9339 GCA_041574455.1 Woeseiaceae bacterium
GCCTGGAAAATCTGTGGAAAGTCGACGTCGACCCGAAGTCCTTCGACTTCTCGGATGAGCCACAACGCGTTTTGTACGCGTCGTGGAACGACATCGCGCCGCGCCTGTCACCAGACGGCACTACACTTGGCTTCAGTTCGGATCGAGACGGCAAATACGATCTCTGGATGCTCGACGAAGGCGCTAGCGAGCCGCGCCAGGTAACCGATTGGGAAGGCGCCGACTTACAGCTCGTCTGGACGCCCGACGGGTCGCGCATTGCGTTCTATTCCAATCAGCGCGGTGTAAACGATATCTGGATCAAGCCGGTTGGTCCCGGCCCTGCCGTGGTCGTAACGCCGGAAGACTCCAATGAACTCAATCCGTACTGGTCTCCCGACGGCAAACGGATCGGCTTCACGAGCGATCGCAGCGGTAGTAACGAAGTCTGGGTTATGGACGTCGATGGCAGTAATGCGACGCAACTGACAGACATCGGCGTACTGGGCCATACCGCGCTCTGGTCCCCCAACGGCGAGTGGCTGCTGTTTACCTCCACCGCAACAGGCAACCGGGACGTCTGGGCCGTGCGCGCAGACGGCTCCGATCTGCGGCAGTTGACTTCGACGCCGACCCAGGACGCGCATGGTCTTTGGTCGGCGGACGGCAAGCATGTCGTTTACCTGTCCGATCATCAGGTCGTCCACGTTCGCCCGTTCGACCAAGACATACATGAAAAGGTTTTCGATCTCGCTGAGACGATCGATCACACGCACCTGTCGAAAGACGGGCGCACGTTCTTCTTCACGCGCGAGAAGATCGAGGGTGATATTTTTCTTATGGAGTAGGAGCGGCTTCATATCCCGAGGGCACGTAGGCCGCGAACCGGTTCGGGCCTGAAGGCCCTCCTACATCACGTATTGGCGCCGCCGTTGCCCTGGAGGCGCGTGATCAGGGAACGCAGGAAGACCTTGTTGAAGCGCAGCTGGCAAGCTGACGACATCTGCTCCATCAGCGTCGAGCTGACCCGCAGGATCGTGACCTGGCCGTCGGCCCGAATCGATGCCTGGCGCTTCGCGCCGCGTACGTAACTCGTTTCACCGAAGCAGTCACCGTTGGCCAGCGTACCGATCGTGTTGCCGTTGGCCTGCACTTCGACCTTGCCGGCGACGATGATGTAGAAACGGTCGTCGACTTCGCCCTCGCGCACGATGTCCTCGCTGTCACGATACTCGTGCCAGTCCGAGGCGCGCAGCACTTCCCAGATTTCGGCGTGCGAGAACTCGTGGAAGAAATGCAGCGTACGCAAAAGATCGAAGTGTTCCTGGTTGTCGAGGCTGTCGTACTTCTGCCGCAGGTCTTTGTAGACACGCGTCAGCTCGGCAGCCATGGCGTTGCCCGAGTTCAGGCGCTTGCCCGGTTCCTTCTGCATCGTCCGCATGACGACGTCTTCGAGCTCCTCGGGGAGATCGTCGCGGTACGTGTGAATCGGCGGCGGCGTCGCATAGACGATCTGATGCAACAGCTTCGACAGGTTGTCTGCGCGGAATGGCCGGAAACCCGTCAGCAGCTCGTACATCACAGCACCCAGCGAGTACAGGTCCGAGCGCTGCGTCAGTTCTTCGGATTGCACCTGCTCCGGCGACATGTAGCTCGGACTGCCCGCGATGCCTTCGATGCGCGAGACGTCAGAGTCGCTGACGATGGCAATACCGAAATCGATGATGCGCACGTCGTTGTCGATCGTGAGCATGACATTCGACGGTTTGATGTCGCGATGAATCACACCGCGGCCGTGTGCATAGTGAAGCGCCTTTGCGCACTTGTAGATGATCTCGACGACATCGTCGACGCGCAGCAGGTTGTCGGGCCGGCAGTAGGCGGCCAGCGTGCGCGCGCCCTGGATGTGCTCGGTGACGACATAGTAGGCGCCGTCTTCTTCGCCCGCGTCGTAGATCGGCATGATGTTCGGGTGCTGCAGCATCCCGACCATATGCGCTTCGTTGAAGAACATTTTGCGCGAGACCTTGGCGCGCTCGGCGTCAACGTCTTCTTCGAGGTTGTAAACCTTGATGGCAACGTCGCGACGGTAGTAAGGGTCGTGAGACAGGTAAACGGTACCCGTGCTGCCCTTGCCGATCTTGTTGATGATGACGTACTTACCAATCTTCTCGGGTACGTCATTCGGGCGCTCGATTTCCGAAACCTTCGTGGCCATCTTGTCTCATCTGTTCAGGTCATGAGCCACCCATACAAAGCCAGCAATAATGCGGCATACAGGGCAGCTACGAGGTCATCCAGCATAATTCCCAGCCCCCCGTGTATTCTGTGATCCAGGTCCCGAATCGGCCAAGGTTTGACAATATCCGCGGCCCGGAACAGGACGAACGCGAGCACGAAACCCGTGACGGTCACAGGGGCTACCATAAGCGTGACGTACATCCCGGCTATCTCGTCCCAGACGATGCCGCCGTGATCGTGCACACCGATACGCCGGGCGCTCGCGCCGCAAATCCAGATGCCGGCGAGGATCAGTACTGCGGCCACAGCCAATTGAACATAAAGTCCAAAATCGAGGGTCAGCCAGAAGAGCAGTACGCCCGGCAGCGAACCGAAGGTACCGGGCGCGATGGGCGCAAGCCCGGTGCCAAAACCAAAGGCCAGGAAGTTGACGGGATCCGTCAGAACCGTGCGCGCGGGGATTCTCGGGTTCGTCTTCATACGAAGTGACGGTACCCGCTGTCATCGACCTCGACAATCTCGCCGTCTTGTCGGCAGACGAGCTCGCTGCCCCCAGTGACGGTACCGATGGCCGTGATGTCGTCGACATCGTCCACACTGCCCGGCGCAGCCGTGAAACACAGTTCGTAATCGTCGCCGCCAGTCAGCGCAAAGCGACGGGCATCGTCGATGCCGAACTGTGCACGGAGCTCCTTCGATAAAGGTAATGCGTCGACATCTATGGTCGCGCCGACGCCGCTTGCGTCGAGCATCTTGCGCAGGTCGCCAACAAGTCCGTCCGAGATATCAATCGCTGCATGCGCCCGGCCCCCGAGTTCGAGGCCCTTGTCGATTCGAGCCGTCGGTCGGAGGAAGCGTCGCTCGAGAAAGCCATCGTGGCGCTCGTTCTCGATCATCTCGAGCCCGGCTGCCGCATCGCCAATTGTGCCGGTCACGTAGACCGTGTCGCCGACCTGTGCGCCGCTGCGCAACAGCACCTTGCCCTCCTCGACTTCGCCCGTGATGTGAAGGCTGGCAACCACGACGTCTCCCGCGGTCGTATCGCCGCCCACCAGCGCCACGTCGTGTTCACCGGCTGCGGCGAACAGGCCTGCGCCGAATTCCTCGACCCACTGCTCGTCCTTGTCCGAGAGCGTCAGCGCCAGCGTCATCCAGCGCGGCGTCGCGCCCATCGCCGCGATGTCGGAGAGGTTGACGGCGACGAGGCGATAGCCAATGTCGACTGCGTTCATGCCCGGCGGAAAGTGAGTGCCCTCGACAAGGGTGTCGATAACCTGGACCTGCAGCAATCCGGGCGTCGGTTTGAGGATCGCAGCGTCATCGCCAACCCCGACCACGACGTCCGGCGAGTGCGGGTCGCGCGTAAAGTAGCGACGGATTAGACCGAACTCATCCACTGGCCTGCACTTCGATTTCACGAAGTGACTGCGCGGCGAGATCCAGGCACGCGTTGATGTACTTGTGACTCTCGACGGCACCAAAGCGCTTGGCGAGATTGACGCCTTCGTTGATCACGACCTTGTAGGGGATATCGACGCGTGCTTCGAGTTCGTGCACGCCAATCAACAGAATGGACAACTCGATCGGGTCGAGCTGTTCCAGGGGGCGGTCGATCAGTCCAGCGATCGTCTTTTCGATGTCGCTCTGCGTATTGCTGATTGCCGGGAACAGTTGGTCGAAAAATGCCTGGTCGACGCGCTCGTACGCCGGATCCTCGGTGTATTGGGCCACAAGCTCGGTCGTGGAATGACCGGCGATCTGCTTCTGGTAAAGCGCCTGCACCATAAGTTCACGGGCGCGTGTACGGGCACCCGCTGCTTTCGCCGCGGCTTTGCCCATCAGTCGATACGACGCAGGAGATTGACCATCTCGATCGCGGCGAGCGTGGCTTCTTCACCCTTGTTGCCGGCCTTGGTGCCAGCGCGCTCGATGGCCTGCTCGATCGTGTCCACAGTCAGCACCCCGTTGCCGATCGGCATGCCGTGGCGCTGTCCCGCAGCCGTGATGCCTTTGACGCACTCGCCAGCCACGAAATCGAAATGTGGCGTACCGCCGCGGATGACCGCGCCGAGCGCGATGATGCCGTCGCAGCGATGCGCCGCCGCCACTTTCTCAACAGCGAGCGGCATCTCGAAGGCGCCGGGCACGCGCACGATGTCGATGTTGCCGTCCTCGGCGCCATGCTGCCGCAGGCAATGCAGCGCACCCTTGATGAGCGAGTCGACAATAAAATCATTGAATCGCGACGCGACGATCGTAAAACGCGCGTCGCGCACGATCAGGTCGCCTTGCGTGGTTCTTATATTTTCCATGGGTATTGTTGCCGTCAGACGTACTCGGTGATTTCGAGGTCGAAACCGGAGATCGCGTACATTTGCTTAGGCGCAGATAATACACGGATTTTGCTAAGACCGAGGTCGCG
Source organism: Woeseiaceae bacterium (assembly GCA_041574455.1). Lineage (GTDB taxonomy): Bacteria > Pseudomonadota > Gammaproteobacteria > Steroidobacterales > Woeseiaceae > UBA1847. Next base: position 4,643 of record JBFFOM010000075.1, read on the forward strand.
CAGGATCTGCGCACCGACACCATATGTGCGCAGCACAGAATCGCCGAAACGACGACTCTGGAGTTCGTCCTGGTGGGTGTCGAGATTCTCGACGGCATCCATGAAATCCCGGGAAGACTCCTGGTCGCGGAGCACGACGATGACACCGACCTCCTCCTTCGTGATGCGCTCGATCGCACTGTGCAGCGGCCAGCCAAGGGACTGGCTCCTGACGCCAATGACGTCGCCGAGCGTGTCCTGCAGGTGCACGCGCACCAGCGGCGCCTCGACGGACGACAAGTCGCCCTTGACGAGCGCAACGTGCACCGAGCGATTGATGTGGTCGTCGAAGCAGTACATCGTAAGATCACCAAACTCGGTGCAGATGGTCTGCTTCGCGATACGCTCGACATTGGTTTCCTTTTCGAGGCGATAACGAATCAGGTCCGCGATCGTGCCGATGCGGATACCGTGCTTCTGCGCAAATTTCTCGAGGTCGGGGCGGCGTGCCATCGAACCGTCGTCATTGAGAATCTCGACGATCGCAGCCGAGGGTTCGAGACCCGCCAGGCGCGCCAGGTCGCAGCCCGCCTCCGTGTGTCCGGCGCGCGTCAGCACACCGCCGGACTGTGACATCACGGGAAAGATGTGGCCGGGCTGTCGCAGGTGCTCGGGTTTGGCGTCGGCAGCAACTGCCGCCTGGATCGTCTTGGCGCGGTCATGCGCCGAGATGCCGGTCGTGATGCCTTCCGCGGCCTCGATCGAGATCGTGAAATTCGTGGCGTGATGCTGGTCGGTCTCGCTGACCATGAGCGGCAGGCGCAACTGCTTGCAGCGCTCACGCTCCATCGTCAGGCAGATCAGGCCGCGGCCATGCATGGCCATATAGTTGATGTCCTCGGCGCGCACCTTCTCGGCGGCCATGATGAGGTCGCCTTCGTTCTCGCGGTTCTCGTCATCGACCATGATCACCATCTTGCCGTCAGCAATGTCGGTAATGATGTCCTCGATGCTGCTGAACGGTGTGTCGTGCACGCTTGGGTGGGTCGTTGGATTGTCAGGCATAGCCATGGGCCTTTAGGAAATCGATGGTGATGCCGTCGTCGTCCTGGGTTAGCAGGCGCTCGAGATAACGCGCCAGCAGGTCGACTTCGACGTTGACGACGGTCCCGTTGCGGTAGTCGCCGATGATAGTTACTTCCGCGGTATGGGGAATGATATTCAGTTCGAACGTATTCCCCGAAATCTCATTTACGGTAAGGCTCACGCCGTCGACGCAGACCGAACCCTTTTTCGCCACGTAGCGCGCGTACTCGCCGGGGATTTCGATGCCCAGGCGAATTGACCGCGCATCGCTGGCGACCGACACGACCCTGCCCGTACAGTCGACGTGACCGCTGACGAGATGACCGCCGAGGCGTTCACCGAGACTGATGGCCGGTTCGAGATTGACGGAGGATCCCACATCCAGGTCGCCAAGACCTGTGACATCCAGCGTCTCGACCGACACGTCGGTATCGAACCCGTCGTCGTGCAGTGCGACCGCCGTCAGGCACACGCCGTTCACCGCGATGCTTTCGCCGACCTCGTAGTCGGCCCACGGCAGCCCGTCGGAGCGGACCGACAGGCGCACGTCACCGCCGCGCTTGTCCAGTGCGCCGATCGTGCCCTTCGCCTTGATAATTCCCGTAAACATCAGTCAATAGGCCTTGCCGTAATCTTCATGTCGCTGCCCACCCTGCGGACATCGACGATATCGAGAGACTTGCGATCGCCGAGCACCTGCCATGCCGGCGTGGTGAACATCTCCCGGGTGTTGGAACCCATTATGTGGGGTGCCTGGTAAATGACAAGTTCGTCAACGAGATCTTTTTCGACGAGATAGCCGGCCAGGCGCGGCCCTGCCTCGACCAGCACGTCATTGACGCCTCTTTCTGCGAGTACCGCCAGTACTTCGAATACGTTGACGCGTTCGCCATCAAAACTTTCCTGCACATAGGTGCCAACTTCCACTACCTCAGCTCCGGCTGCCTCGAGCTCGCTACTATCGTTGCCTTCGATGCAGCAGACGAGTGTTTTACCGGGCAACGTCAGCATCGTGGCGGCGAGTGGCATCCGCAGGCGCGTGTCCAGCACGACCCGCAGAGGCTGTACACCGTGTGTGTCGATGCGCTCGTCGCGCACGTTCAGAGAGGGGTCGTCGGCGAGCACGGTCCCGATGCCGGTAATGACGGCGCCGCTGCGCGCGCGCAGCTTCTGCACATCGTGGCGCGCTGCCGGACCCGTGATCCACTGGCTCTCGCCGCTGGCCATGGCTGTAGCACCGTCAATACTCGTGGCCACCTTCAATCGGACAAACGGACGGCCATGCTTTACGCGGCTGATGAAGCCTTCATTGAGCGCAGCGGCGGCGGATTCCATCAATCCCACGGCAGTCTCGATTCCGGCGTTGCGCAGGTGCTCGAGCCCGCGCCCGGCAACCTCGGAGTACGGGTCCTCCATCGCCGCAATCACCCTGGCGACGCCTGCCTCGACCAGCGCCTCAGCGCAGGGTGGCGTCTTGCCGTGGTGTGCGCATGGCTCCAGTGTCACATACACCGTGGCCCCGGTCGCCGCGGCACCGGCCTCGCGCAATGCGTTGATCTCGGCATGTTCTTCCCCTGCCCGCTCGTGCCATCCTTCGCCGACGACCTCGTCGCCGGCGACGACGACACAGCCGACCATCGGATTGGGGTGCGCCGAATAGAGACCGCGCGCCGCCAGTTGCAGCGCGCGCGCCATGTGCGCACTGTCGACAGGAGTAAAGGTCGTCACGGCTTCTTCTTGCCGAGAAGTTCGGGCAGCAGGGACATCTGCTCGCGGCTCGCGGCCCTCTCCGAGATACGTTGCAGCCGCTTGATCTCCTCTTCGAACTCGGTGATGTCCTGGAAACTGCGATACACGGAGGCAAAGCGCACGTAGGCAACCTCGTCGAGCGCACGCAGCTCCTCCATGACGAACTCACCAACGAGGCGTGAGGGCACTTCGCGTTCACCCATCGTGCGCAGCTTGTGGATCAGGTGGCCGATAGCCTCTTCGAGCTGGTCGGACGGCACCGGACGCTTCTCGAGCGCGCGCACCATGCTATTGCGTAGCTTGTTCTCGTCGAACGGCTGCCGGCTGTTGTCATTCTTGATCAGCCGGGGCATAACCAGTTCGGCCGTTTCGAACGTCGTGAAACGCTCGTTACAATTCAGGCACTGCCGGCGACGACGAATCTGCCGGCCTTCGCCGGCGAGTCGTGAATCTATGACCTTGGTTTCTTCGTGGCTGCAGAACGGACAGTGCATCGCATCAAGCGATCGTGTCGGTTAGCCGTAAACAGGGAACCTGGCGCAAAGCTCGAGTACCTGTTCACGGACCTTATCGATCGTCTCCTCGTTCTCAAGGTCGTCCAGTATATCCGCTATCCAGCCCGTGAGCTGCCGGGTTTCGTCTTCCTTGAAGCCACGCGTCGTAATCGCCGGCGTCCCGAGGCGCAAGCCCGAGGTGACGAACGGTGACTGCGGATCGTTGGGAACCGAGTTTTTGTTGACCGTGATGTAAGCGCGCCCGAGTGCCGCATCTGCGTCCTTGCCAGTGATGCCTCGCTCGATCAGGCTGACGAGCATCAGGTGGTTCTCGGTGCCGCCCGAGATAATCGGGTAACCGCGCTCGGCCAGGACCTCGGCCATGACCTTGGCGTTCCTGATCACCTGGGCCTGGTAGTCCTTGAATTCGGGTTCCAGCGCTTCCTTGAGCGCCACGGCCTTGGCCGCGATGACGTGCATGAGCGGACCGCCCTGGGTTCCGGGAAATACCAGCGAGTCGAATCGCCTGGTCAGCTCGGGATTTTCCCTGGCGAGGATCAGGCCGCCACGCGGTCCGCGCAACGTCTTATGGGTGGTTGTCGTGCAGACGTCGGCGTGCGGGATCGGGCTTGGGTAGTGACCTGTCGCAATGAGGCCTGCAACGTGCGCCATGTCCACGAACAGGTAGGCGCCAACACTCTTCGCGATCTCGGCAAAACGCGCCCAGTCGGCAACCTGCGAATAGGCCGAGAAGCCGGCCACGATGGTTTTCGGCTGGTGCTCTTTCGCCAGGCGCTCAACCTCATCGTAGTCGATCAGGCCGGTGGCCGAATCGAGGCCATATGGAATGACGTTGAAAAGCTTGCCCGAGAAGTTCACGGGCGAGCCATGCGTCAGGTGTCCTCCCTCGTTGAGGTTCATGCCCATGATCGTGTCACCGGGCTCGCACAGCGCGTGGTAGACCGCGGCGTTGGCCTGCGAGCCCGAGTGCGGCTGCACGTTGGCGTAAGCGGCGCCGAACAGTTCCTTCGCCCGTTCGATTGCCAGCGTCTCGACATCATCGACGAACTCGCAGCCGCCGTAATAGCGCTTGCCCGGGTAGCCCTCGGCGTACTTGTTGGTCAGGCGCGAGCCCTGGGCTTTCATCACGAGCGGGCTGGTGTAGTTCTCCGACGCGATCAGCTCGATGTGTTCTTCCTGGCGCTGGTGCTCCAGTTCGATGGCTTTGGCTACGTCAGGGTCAAACGACCCGATCGTCTTCGAGGTGTCGAACATCTGGAGCGTTCTCCGCAGGCGGGGGCGTGGCAAAGCGGGATAATAGGGTACCGGACACCCTATTTCCATCCCGTGAGGATTGAACCACGGGAAGCGGTAATAGGGTGTCCGGTA
>JBFFOM010000076.1:0-7849 GCA_041574455.1 Woeseiaceae bacterium
GAACGTACCTACTATCCGGTGCAATAAATCTTCGCTCGCGCCAAGTGCCTCGTCGCAGTACATGGCCTGCAGGTCATCTTCAGGGTACAAGCCGCCCTTTCTGCCGACATAACGGCACATGGCATTGCTTTGCGTAACGACTTCGCCGTCGATTTCCAGCGTCGGCGTACAGTGAAAACGCATCTGCGTGCGCATCTCCAGGAAATCCGGGAACGAGATGCGATGGTCTTCGAACTCGATCCCTGCTGCGTGAAACGCGATACGAACAGGTTCGGCGCGTCCGCCGTCCATATCGAAGTAGGTCAGTTTGAAAGTTGGCATTCTTTTCCTCCAATGCGCCCCAGAAACGAAGGTGCACGAGATGAATCCTTGAATGTAGATGTGTCGCTCGCCGGCCCCGGTACACGGAGTACCCTGCCGATGTTACCGCGGACCGCATGTTTCAGGAACAAATCTCGTGTCCCGAACCCTTTTTGCAGCGACTCGAAGTTTGCATCCCTGTATGTGATTGACCGCACTGGTGGATGCTATGGGAAAACATCGTGGGGGCTCTTTCCGCGATTGTCGGACCGAAGGTCATCAACAAGATCGACATGGCCAGGGTCGAAGCGGCGAAAGCGAATCTATGTACTTTCGAAAAGGCGTTGATGCAGACCTGTCCACATCAGACCTCTGGCCGATACCTGAGTTAGGTAGAACCCAGAATTGACGCAGGCTTGCGTCAGGCAGATATTCATCCCGAGAAGAGCAAATCCGGTAAAAACCGGAGACGCAAAGCCACGGGTCCTCGCCTCCTCCGCGACGTTCGAGCGCCACGAAAGACCCCAAGATCGCCGGGCTGCCGCATCGATAGTCAATTAACTTGCAGGAGAAGAATGATGAAGAGCATCTACGGAAAGATGTTGCTCACCGCGCTCGTGAGTATCACCTTCATAGCGTTGCCGGCGCATGCGGTAACGAAGCGCATCAACTGCGACGAGGGCGACACAATCGGTCAGGCCCTCGCAACAGCCAAGGGAAACGCAGATCGGCTGGAGGTCATTGTCAGCGGAACATGCAACGAACAGTACGTTGATGTCCGGCGCGATCACGTCTGGTTTACCGGGGAAGACGGTGCCCTCATCAATGGCAGCGTGCGTGTCTTTGGTGCAATGGACATTCGTTTTTACGATATGACAATTTCCGGAGCCGGCAATGGACTAAGCGTTACCGGGAACAGCAGTGTCAGCGGCTGGAACCTGGTGCTGGCCGGCAATGAAGGTACAGGCTTGGTTGTCAGACGCAGCTCAGCCGTCATGCTGGCGGACAGCCAGATCATCGGCACATGCATTGACATCTATGATGAGAGCTGCGATGACGGCGCCCATGTTGAAGCGGCAACGCTGGAACTCAGACACACGACCATCAGCAATTCCCTCAACGGTATTGTGGCGGAAGCCGGTGCACGGATAATCCTCTCGGACAGGCGGGGCGACAACTCAAAAGTCTTCAATAGCTCGGTTGTCGGCATCCACGTCGATTTCAAGAGCCTGGTCGACCTCCGCGGTACCACGCACTTGCACGACAATCGGAATCATGCAATCTATGCAGCGCTTGGCTCCGGTGTGAAAATTTCCTCACCAGGTGTCAACGTCAACGGAAACATCGGCTGCCAGGACTGGATCTCGTTCCTGTCGAACCCAGGTGGCGGTCATTTCGACAGCACCTGGTGCGTGATGCACTAGACGCCGAGGAACTTCGCGATGCCCTTGGCGGCCTCGCGGCCTTCGTGCACGGCGGTGACGACGAGGTCCGAACCTCGGACCATGTCGCCGCCGGCGAAGACTTTCGGGTTGCTGGTCTGGTAGGGCACGGCGCCCATCGACTTGACGAGCACACGGCCGCTGTCGAGCGTGTCGATGTCGAAGTCTTCGAACCACCCGGGCGGGTTCGGGCGGAAGCCGAAGGCGATGACGACGGCATCTGCGGGCAACACTGTTTCCGAGCCTTCGATCGGCTCGGGGCGACGACGCCCGTCGGGGCCCGGCGCACCCATCTTCGTTTCGATGACCCTGACGCCCGTGACCTTGCCGTCTTCACCGAGGATTTCGAGCGGCGCCCGATTGAACAGGAAGACGACGCCTTCTTCCCTGCTGTTCGCGACCTCGCGGCGTGAGCCCGGCATGTTCTCCTCGTCGCGGCGATAAGCGCAGGTCACGCTCGTGGCACCCTGGCGGATCGCGGTGCGATTGCAGTCCATGCCGGTGTCACCTCCGCCAAGCACGACGACGTTCCGGCCCTCGAGGTCGATGTAGGGCCAGTCGGATTCGTCGTGGCCGAGCTCGCGGTAGGCGTTGCCGACCAGGTAAGGCAGCGCGTCGTAAACGCCGTCCAGCTTTTCACCCGCAAAACCGCCCGTCACGTACTGGTAGGTGCCCATGCCGAGGAACACGGCGTCGAACTCGTCGAGCAGTTCCTCGAAGGGCTTGTCGTCGCCGATCCGCGTGTTCAGCACGAACTGCACGCCCATGCCTTCCATGAGTTCACGACGGCGACGCACGACCTCCTTCTCGAGCTTGAACGGCGGGATGCCGTAAGTCAGCAGTCCACCGATCTCGGGATAGGCATCGAACACGACCGAGCGAATGCCATTGCGGGCCAGCACATCGGCTGCGCCGAGGCCGGCGGGCCCCGCGCCGACGATCGCGACGCGTTTCCCGGTATCGGTAACCGCAGACATGTCCGGGCGCCAGCCCTGCGCGACAGCCTCGTCGGTGATGTACTTCTCGATGCTGCCGATTGTCACCGCGCCGTTGGCGTCTTCGAGGGTGCACGCACCTTCGCACAGGCGATCTTGCGGACACACGCGCCCGCAGATCTCGGGCAGCGAGTTGGTCTGGTGTGACAGTTCCGCTGCTTCGAACAACTTGCCTTCCTCGATCAGCGCCAGCCAGTTCGGGATGTAGTTATGAACCGGGCATTTCCATTCGCAATAGGGATTGCCGCAGGCAAGGCAGCGGCCGGCCTGGGCAGCGGCGTCGGCGCCATCATAGGAACCGTAGATCTCGCCATAGTGTTTGACGCGCCCTTCCGCCGCTTCCTTTGCGGGGTCACGGCGTGGTACTTCGAGGAACTGCAGTGGATGCTTCGCCATTACGCCGCCCGCCTCAGCGCGTCGATAAGCGAGCCGAGATCGGCCGCCTTCGGTTTGATGAGCCAGAACTTGGGCAGGAAGCTGCGATAATCATCGAGAATCGCTGCCCCCCAGACGCTGCCCGTCTGCTCGACATGGGTCAGCAACAGGGCGCGCAGATGATGCTGGTGCGCCTCCATGTGTTCGGACGAGATGCGGTGAATATCGATGAGTTCGTGGTTGTAAAGATCCACGAAGTCGCGCTCGATATCGAGCACGTACGCAAAGCCGCCCGTCATGCCGGCACCGAAGTTCAGGCCCGTCTTGCCGAGTATGGCGACAACCCCACCGGTCATGTACTCGCAACAGTGATCGCCCGCACCTTCGATGACCGCGGTTGCGCCGGAGTTACGCACCGCGAAGCGCTCGCCCGCCCGCCCGGCCGCGTAGATCTCGCCGCCCGTCGCTCCGTACAGGCAGGTGTTGCCCATGATCGAGGTCTTGCGCGCAATGTACCCGGTTTTTTCCGGCGGCCTTATGACGATGCGGCCGCCGCCCATGCCCTTGCCGACGTAGTCGTTGGCATCACCCTCGAGCGTGAGGTTGAGGCCGCCGAGGTTCCAGGCGCCGAAGCTCTGCCCGGCTGTACCGCGTAACATGATGTCGAGCGGCGCATCGGTCATGCCGTGGTTGCCGTAACGACGTGCGATCTCGCCAGCGAGCCGGGCACCAATCGAGCGATTGAAGTTCTTTATTTCGAAACCGAAGCGGCCACCGCTTTTGGCCTTGATCGCGGGCAGGCACTCCTCGACCATCCGCTCGGCCAGTTCGCCCTTGTCGAACGGATCGTTCTTCGGGTCCGTGCAGAATTGTGGTGCCTCCCTGGCCAGGCCATGTGTCGACAGGATCGGCGACAGATCCAGCCGCGCCTGGCGCACGCTCTCGCCTGCCTTGGGCTCGAGCAGGTCGGTACGGCCGATCATGTCCTCGAACCTTGCGATGCCGAGTTCGGCCATCAGGCGCCGAACCTCCTCGGCGATGAAGTGGAAGAAGTTGATGACCATTTCCGGCAGCCCGATGAAGTACTCGCTGCGCAGCACGCTGTTCTGTGTCGCAACGCCGGTCGCGCAGTTGTTCAGGTGGCAGATCCTGAGGTACTTGCACCCCAGCGCCACCATCGGGCCCGTGCCGAAGCCAAAGCTCTCGGCGCCGAGCATCGCAGCCTTGACGACATCGAGGCCCGTCTTGAGGCCGCCGTCGGTCTGCAGCCGAACCTGGTGACGCATGTCCTGCGAACGCAGCACCTGATGTGTCTCGGCTAGACCGAGCTCCCACGGGCTGCCTGCGTACTTGACCGAACTCAACGGGCTCGCACCCGTGCCTCCGTCGTAACCGGAAATCGTGATCAGGTCAGCGTATGCCTTGACGACGCCCGCCGCGATCGTGCCGACACCCGGCTCGGCCACGAGCTTGACCGAAACGAGGGCCTCGGGATTGACCTGCTTGAGATCGAAAATGAGCTGGGCAAGATCTTCGATCGAGTAGATGTCGTGGTGCGGCGGCGGCGAGATCAGGCCGACGCCAGGCTTCGCGTAGCGCAGCTTCGCGATCATCTCGTTGACCTTGTGACCGGGCAGCTGGCCGCCTTCGCCGGGCTTGGCGCCCTGCGCGATCTTGATCTGTATGACCTCGGCATTGACGAGATACTCGGCCGTGACGCCGAAGCGGCCCGAGGCGACCTGCTTGATCTTCGACATGCGTTCATTGCCGTAGCGCGCCGGGTCTTCGCCGCCCTCGCCCGAGTTCGAGCGCGCACCGATGCGGTTCATCGCAATGGCGAGCGCCTCGTGGGCCTCCGGCGACAGGGCGCCGAGTGACATGCCGGCGCTGTCGAAGCGCGGCAGGATGTCCTCGACCGGCTCGACCGCCTCAAGCGGAATCGGGTCGCCGGCGGGCTTGAGGTTCATGAGGTCGCGCAGGGTTGCCACCGGCCGGTCGTTGACGAGCTTCGCGTACTGCTCGTAGTCCGCGTACTCGCCCGTGCGTACGGCTTTCTGCAGGGCGCCCACGACATCCGGGTTGTAGCAGTGGTACTCCCCACCATGCACGTACTTGTAGAGGCCGCCCTGGTCGATGGTTGCGCGCGGCTCCCACGCGGCGGCGGCGAGCAGCTTCTGGTCGTACAGCAGATCGTCGAAGTTGGTGCCCTGCACGCGCGAGATCGTGCCCTTGAAACAGCGCCTGACGACGTCGTCGCTCAGCCCGACGATTTCGAACAGCTGCGCGCCGCGGTAACTCGAAATCGACGAGATACCCATTTTCGACATGATCTTGAACAGCCCTTTGCGGATCCCGCGGCGATAGCTGCGACCGAGCTGCTGCTGGCGGTCGATGTTGCCGCGCGTCGCGATGTCGTGCAGCGACTGGTAGACGAGATACGGGTAGACCATGGTCGCGCCGTAGCCGATCAGGCAAGCAACGTGGTGGGCGTCGCGGGCGACGCCGGTCTCGATGATGATGTTGCAGTCACAACGCAGGCCGGTCGCAACGAGATGGTGATGCACGGCCCCGACCGCCAGCAGGGCATGGACCGGCAGCTTGCCCTGCTCCAGGTAGCGATCCGACAGCATGACGATCAGCGCGCCGTCGCGCACGCCTTGCTCGGCCTGCGCGCAGATCCGGTCGAGCGCTTCGGGAAGCGCCATTGACTCATCGACGTTGAGGTCGATGAACACCTGGCGGTCGCCGAACATGTCGGGTCCCAGGAGCTGGCGCAGCTTGGCCTGTGACAGGACCGGCGAGTTCAGGATCACCTGCTCCGCGTGCTTCGGGCCGATGTCGAACAGGTTGGACTCGCCACCGACGTTGGTCTGCAGCGACATGACGATTTGTTCGCGCAGAGGATCAATCGGCGGGTTCGTTACCTGTGCGAACTGCTGGCGAAAATAGTCGAACGGCGAGCGGACCTTCTGCGACAGCACGGCCATCGGCGTGTCGTCACCCATCGAGCCGACGGGCTCCATCTCGGCCTTCGCCAGTACCGCGATGACCTCGTTGATCTCCTCGCGCGACAGGTTGAACATCTTCTGGTAGCTCGCGAGGGTCTCCGCGTCGAACGGCTCGGCCGCCATGTGTGGATCGACGAGCAGCGAATCGAGGTAGCGCACGCCCTGCTTGAGCCACTTCTTGTACGGCGCGCGCATCTTGAGGAGATCGTGAATCTCGTCATTGTCGAGCACGACACCGTTGACGAGATCGACGGCCAGCATCTGGCCCGGGCCGAGCCGCCCCTTCTCGACGACGTCTTTCTCCTCGTAGTCGTAGACGCCGACTTCCGATGCCACGGTCAGGTGGCGATCCCTGGTGATGACGTAGCGAGCGGGTCTGAGGCCATTGCGATCGAGGCAGCAGGCGGCGTAACGACCGTCGGTCAAGACGATGCCTGCCGGACCGTCCCATGGTTCCCCCTGGCAGTCCCAGAACTCGTAGAACGCCCGTACGTCCGGGTCGATGTTGTCGACGGTCTGCCACGCCGGCGGGATCAGGATGCGCATGGCCTGGATGACGTCCATGCCACCCGCGCGCAGGACTTCGAGCATGTTGTCGAGGCTCAGGGAGTCCGAACCCGTCAGCGAGATGATCGGGTCGAGGTCGGAGATATCGTCGAGCTTGTCCGACATGTAGTTTTTGGCGCGCGCAACGGCCCAGTTGCGGTTGCCCTGGATCGTATTGATCTCGCCATTGTGCGCGAGGAATCGGAACGGCTGCGCCAGCTTCCACTGCGGCAGGGTGTTGGTCGAGAAGCGCTGGTGAAAAACGCAGACCGAGGACTCCATGCGCTCGTCCCTGAGGTCCGGGTAGAACTCCGGCAGGGCCGCCGGCATGATCATTCCCTTGTAGCTGATCGTGACCGACGACAGGCTGGCCACGTAGGTTTCCTCGTCCTCGAAGAGCCTCTCGGCACGCCGCCGCGCAAGGAAAAGTTTGCGGTTGAACGAGCCGCGCGGCATGCCGGCCGGCGCATTGACGAACACCTGTTCGATCTTTGGCAACGTGGCAAGCGCCTGTGCGCCACAGGCGGACGGGTCAACCGGCACCTCGCGCCAGCCGACCAACTCGAGCCCGACGTGGTCGATAGCCTTCTCGATGACGTCGCGCGCGGCACTGGCGGCCTTGTCCTCCTGACTCAGGAATACCGTACCGGCGGCGAAGCGCTTTGCCAGCGAGAAGCCGAGTTCTTCGCCGAGCGCGCGCAGGAAAGTCTCCGGGAACTTGATGAGCAGGCCGCAACCGTCGCCTGTCTTGCCGTCCGCCGCCACAGCGCCACGGTGCGTCAGGCGAGCGAGCGCCTCGATCGCCGTCGACACGACCCAGTGACTCGGCAGGTCGTCGAGGTTGGCAATGAGCCCGAAGCCGCAGCTGTCGCGGTGCAGTTCGGGATCCAGCAGGCTGTTCACGTGATGCTCGGTCATGCGCGTTCTGGAGATCGCCCGTAGGCGGTCCCCGAAAATCGGTTTCTGGAGTGGCGCCGGAACGCCGCGAGCCATCGAGTATAGGACAAGGAATGGACCGCCGCATCGGTTGCCGCGGAAACCAAACGGCTATTGAATTCGAATCGATCCTTCCTTGCCGTAGCGCACGGCAGGGGCCAGCGGCAGGTCGAGGCCGAGCTGACCATGGAGTTCGTAAGGAATCGCGCCGCGTGCGCCGTCACGCACTATCGATAACAGCTGCGGC